>DDET01000030.1 GCA_002336915.1 Bacteroidetes bacterium UBA1947
GTAGTCTAAAATAATCGCTCATATTTTTCAGACTATTTACATTTTCTTCAATACTGCAAGTTTGTACTTCCCCACTATAACTCGCCTTTTGAGTGATTAAAATATTGGTATTCACGGTGGCTGCATCAAATAGCTGAAGGTTTACGAAGTCAATCAATTGCAAAGGATTAGAATCTGTAATGAAAAAATCGCGCATGCTCTCTCCATAGCTAGCCCTCATCCACTTATTCGAAGTGATATAGGCTAAATAACCATTGGGTTTTAATAGGCGAATACCTTGTTCATAAAATAGGCAATAAATGTCCCCCGTCCGTACAAATGTTCTATAATCCTGTTGTTGTAAAATATCGGCTGATTCTCCCATTTTTTGAAGTTGTATATAAGGAGGATTCCCAATTAATACATCAAAACCTTCAAAATTGCCGTTATCATCCAATACCTCAGGAAATTCAAAACGCCATTCAAATGCGGTTTGATAGACAACATTGTTTTTTATTTCCTCTATTTCATTTTCTAACTTTTTTATCCTTGCATTTAGAGTTTCTATTTTCTTTTTAATTGTAAGATTTCCTTTGGTACTCTCAAATAACGTTTCGCTTTGAAGTTTTATAAGTTCTCCACGTGCTTTCGAGAGTTTATCCCTACGATCGTCATGTATGCTGAAGTACGTTTGGAATCCATTTTTAATATCATTGATTAAAGTTGTGAGCTTATATTTTTCTTCTCTGTCAGTAGCGTTTTTGAAGTCATAAACTGCTTTTCTGTATTCCGGTATTGTGTGATTTACATTCTTTAGTGCTAAAGTCAGGTCTGTATGTAGTGCGTATCGGCTTAAGAGGGAGTTGCCTGATTTAATATTGATGTCAATATTTGGCAGTGTTTCTAATTCTTGGTGTGCACCAATATCTATGTAATAAGCATTTTTTAATAACTCAATCCACAATCTTAGGCGACATATTTTCACTGAATTGACGTTTATGTCTACCCCAAATAGGCAATTCTCGATTATCTTTTTCTTTTCATTAAAGAGTGTTTTTTGAATTCTCTGACTTTCTCTATTATTGGGATTGTATATAAAAGGGTCGTTGTACTCGTCCAATATCACCAATTCATCATTTATGATGTCGATATCATATTCCTTTATCCGTTTCCCGTTTTCGTCCTGCAAAATGTGCAGTTCGGCTTTTATAGCAATTATCTCGTTTAGAGCTGAAACCAAAAAGTGGCCACTGCCTACGGCGGGGTCACAAATTTTGATGCTATTTATGATATTATTAGCTTCGTTAATGTTCTCAATTTTATTGTGCACGGCATCGATCGTATCACATTGCCATCCGTAATGTTCATTGAATTTCTGGACTACTGATTTTCTTATGGCTTCTTTGCACATATACATAGTAATGAAACCGGGCGTGTATATGGAGCCATCTTTATATCCGTTAATCTTTTCAAATACTTTACCAAGTACAGAAGCACTAATAAGAGCCTTGCTGTCCTCTTGTATATCATCTTTGCCATCACTGGCAAAATCATAAGCATCAAGGAAGCGGAAGATGTAATCTATGCTTCGTAGTGACTCGTTTTTTTTATTCTTGTCCTGCAACACACTATTAGGCATGAGCGCTAAAGTGAGATTGTTCTCCAACTGATTAATCGCTACGGCTTGATTCTCCAACTCGCTTTTTTCAAAGAGCGAACTATTGAGATAAGGGACATTTTTATACTTTTCTTTCACATCTTCCTTACGTTCCGAGTAAGTGCGCGCCAAAACAAGATGGAACAATTTGTGGAGTTCATCAAAGTCGTGGATATTCCGTGCGTCGAGAAAACGGTATTCCTGATCGCCACGATGATAATTTACAAGCTGTCCCTCCAGAAGCTTTAGGAAAAGAATGCGGTTTATCCAGGTGAGGGCAAGTTCTAAAGCGATATTAAATATTCGTTCTTCTTTATCTTTTCCGTATTGATTTAATCCTGTAATACGATATAAATCCCCCTCTTCAAGACGTGTGATAGTATTTTCGATCAATGAGCCAGCGTTTCTATCTTGTCGACGACGTATGATACTTTTGCCTCCGTCCTTTGCTTCTTCAAGGCCAATAATATATAATAGCTCCTTATAAAACTTATCATTAAGTGTATTGCTATCAACAGATGACTTGCGTAGAAGGTGATAGGGAGATTGGATCTTGTATAGAGAAATTAGCTTTTTGTCGTTTACTTTATTTGTGCCTTTTAGTTCCTTTTCATAAGTGCGAATATCGAAATAGGCGACATCCATTACTTCATCCAGAGAATCGACAAAAGGCTTTACGATATCGTTGTAGAAGAGAGCAGTGTCTTTGGTTACTTTCTGGCCGGCTTTCCATTCCTGGTATTGTTTTACAAATCCTTTGTTTCTTGCAAAGAATTTCTCAAAGTATTGGGCATCAATAATAAACCATTCATAAATATTGGTGGCAATGCAATGCTTTATGTCGATGTTATTTCCCGTAATGCGCTCCTCCATATAGTAGAGGACCAACTCATGCAGTGCCTTTGTATTGGGTTTTTCGATACTAAGCATTTCGCCTTTGTTGCCCGGGCGCTTAGCTTCAATAATAACACCTACACTTTCTTTATTGGTTTTGCCATTATGTATTACGAGATCCTTCGCGTCCTTTGTATTGATAAAATTGGTGTCCTTATAAAAGGTATCCAAAAGGAAATCGCGGATGTTATTTTTTAAATGTTCTTCACGCTCGTCACTATCAATATTATCTAGCAAATGTGATAGATTACCCTTGAATAAGTCCATTTCATTCCTGAGAGGACGATATTTTATTAACTCCCGGGTAGCTTCTTTAGGGTCGATACTTCTAAATCTCATTGTAGTGTAGGTTGTGCCTGAAATAAGGATGGGTTTAATTTAGACAATTTGGCTGCATTTTTCAACATATGGGCTTTCTAATTTTATTATCAGATTGCTTCCTGCCTCGCCCGTCTATTCAGCCGGACGGGCAATGACGTGAGTAATAGTATTCCGGACGATGAACGGTGCCAACGCCGTGGGTGCCGGATAGTACTTTGCGGCTGGGGCAAAAGAAATAATTATTTAGCTGTGTGCATATATTGAGTGGTTCCTTCGTTCCTCAGGATGACAGCGGCACGGATGCTAGGCTTCTACATCCCCCTAGCCCTCCCGCAGAAAGCGGGACTTTCGCTGTCAGCCCGGCACAGGGCTATGCGCAAGGGGGAATTGGCCGCGTGCATGTCGCCTCCCGCGGAAGAGCGGGACTATCGCTGTCGACGCGGCTCAGGGTGACAGCCGCGCTTCTTAATCAGGCTGTTTTTTTAATACATTTGTACATGCGCTACACATACATAATTGCCTGCCTGGCTATAGCTGTTTGTTTTGCATCCTGCGGCAAAACGATAGTAGATCCGCCGGAGCCTGCGGCTACGGATAAGTACCTGGTCTTTAAGTTCCACTTTGATAGCACGCAGGCGCGGCTGGGCAACCTGGGTCAGCCTGTGAGTATGCCGGCGGGGCACTGGGGGCAGAGCCCGAGGTTCAATGTGATAGCTGCACACTACTTTGAGCTGGCGCCTACAGCTTATACTGCCCTGGGCAGCGGCGCGGTACTGTACAAGGGGGCGCAAACCACAGCCGGCGGCGGCGATGCCATTGACTTTGACCAAATAACACTAGTGCATGAGGGCGAGGTGGCGCTAAAGGTACCGCTGAAGGATATAGCGGCGGGCAGTTACCAATACCTGCGGGTATCGCTGGCCTACCAAAACTACGGGGTTAACTTTACGTACAACAATGTGGACTATAGCGGTACGCTGGCATCGTTCATAGGCTTCAACAGCTATATACATAGCTATAGGATAAAGGACTCGAGCGTGGCGGTGAATGCCAATAAGCTGCAGGGCTACTTCGGCTTTGAGAACATCTATAATGTGACCACCGGCGATGGCGCCGGTGCGACCACCGTGGTGAACCCGATAGCGGACACATCGCCCATACCTGCGGGCAACTGCGTGGTCACTGCTGCCTTCCCCACACCGCTGCATATAACAGGCAATGAAAGCAGCGACATAACGGTGACCATGAGCCTGAGCACCAACCAGAGCTTTGAATGGGAAGACCTGAACGGCGACCATAAATGGGAACCGGCAGATGCAACGAACCCGGAGCATGTGGTGGATATGGGGATAAGGGGGATGGCGCTGTACCAGGTGGTTGAGTAGGTTGATTGGTTGATAAGTTGATTGGTTGTGGTTCGACATCCCGATAGCCATCGGGACACGATGACAACAATAAAAAGACGGATAATAGATGAAAAGTAAGATAGGGCGATTGTTGTATTTGGTGGTTCCGGTGCTGGCTTTGCTTGTAGGGGCCTATTTTGTATTCGATGCAGGCAAGGCGCTGCAGACAGGGATGCCGGTGCACAAATTCTCGAACACGGCATCGCAGCAGCATGAGTGGGAGGAGATACTGGCGGCCTTCAGCCATCCCGTGGCGGTGTTCATCCTGCAGCTTATTACCATTATTATAGCCTCGCAGCTGTGCGCGTACCTGTTCAAAAAGATAGGTCAGCCGGCGGTGATGGGCGAGATAGTGGCGGGTATACTGCTGGGCCCATCGCTGATGGGTGCTATAGCGCCGGGTTTCACGGCTTTCATTTTCCCCGCGGCATCGCTGGGCAATCTGCAGATGCTGAGCCAGGTGGGCCTTATACTCTTTATGTTCGTAATAGGTATGGAGCTGGACCCCGCGCTGATAAGGAAGAAGGCGGGCGCGGCGGTGCTGATCAGCAATATGAGCATAGTGGTGCCCTTCGGTTTGGGTATAGGCATGTCTTACTTCCTGTACACCAAATACGCGGTGCCGGGTATACCTTTCTATGCCTTTGCGCTCTTTGTGGGTATTGCTATGAGCATTACGGCCTTCCCCGTGCTGGCGCGCATCATTCGCGAGCGGGGGCTTACCAATAGCAAGCTGGGTGCAGTGGCCCTTACCAGTGCAGCCGTTGGCGATATAGCGGGCTGGTGCCTGCTGGCAGTGGTGATAGCCATAGTGAAGGCGGGTTCGCTGGGTACTGCCCTGTATACGCTTATTGCGACGGTGGTATTTATGGTGGTGCTGCTGGCTGTGTTCCGGCCCTTGCTGAAGCGCATGGCCGGCTTAAAGACAGATGACAAGCTGCTGAAACGATCGACCATGGCACTGGTATTCGTGGTGCTGCTGCTATGTGCTTACAGCAGCGAGGTGATAGGCATACATGCGCTGTTCGGGGCTTTTATGGCGGGGGTTATCATGCCGGTGGAGTGGAGCTTCCGCAAGGTGATCATAGATAAGATAGAGGATGTATCGCTGGTGCTCTTGCTGCCGCTGTTCTTTGTATTTACGGGCCTGCGCACGCAGGTGGGCCTGCTGAACGACAGCAGCCTGTGGGGCGTGTGCGGTGTAATAATAGCTATAGCGATACTGGGTAAGTTTGGCGGCAGCGCCATTGCCGCGCGCCTGAGCGGCGAGAACATGCACGACAGCCTGGCCATAGGCGTACTGATGAACACGAGGGGACTAATGGAGCTCATCATCCTGAACATCGGCTACGACCTGGGCATACTAAGCCCGCAGATGTTCACCATGATGGTGATCATGGCACTGGTGACCACTTTTATGACCAGCCCGCTGCTGAATTTGCTGGGGAGGGTGTATAAGGTGAAGGGCTGAAGACCAGGCAAAACTCCCCTCTTTGGTGGCTGTGTGCGCAGGCAGGAAAGAGGGGTGGATCCCGCTCCTTCAGCGGGAGACGGGGTGATAATTCAAGAATAATATGAGCAAGTTCATACACTCAAATAATAAGCTAAAAGATAACAGGGATGTTCTAAGAAAGAACCTGACACCTGCTGAGGCTGCTTTATGGAAAGCGCTTAAAGGCAGCAAGCTAAAGCACAGGAAGTTTATCCGGCAGCACAGCATTGAGCACTACATAGCCGACTTTTATTGCGCTGAAGAAAAGCTAATAGTGGAACTCGACGGACAAGTCCATTTCACTACCGGGGGACATCAATATGATTCAGCAAGAGACGAAAGATTGAGGGCTTTAGGTTTCACCGTCTTGCGGTTTGAGAATGACCTTGTTTTTAAAAATCTTGAAGGGGTATTGCAGGATATATCAAGGTGTTTTAAGAGGTGAATTGTATCATCACCCCGTCCTGCTTCAGTTTCATGGAAGCATATCTTTTGTCTGAAGCAGTCCACCCCTCTTTCTTGCAGCCGCACAGGGGCGGCCAAAGAGGGGAGTTGTGAGCCTAAAACTTAAAGTTGTAAGTGATGCTGGGGAGTATGGGGAAGATGGACACGGCCATGATCTTCACGTCTATGCCATTGTTCACAGTACCCTCTGTATTTACATAAAGGAAGTAGGGGTTGTGCCTGTCGTAGACATTGTAGATAGACAGAGCCCAGCTACTTTCCCAACGTTTCTTCTTTTTAGGTTTTGGTTTGTATACCAGGGAGAGATCGAGGCGGTGGTATGGGAAAAGGCGGTAGGCATTTATCTCGCTGTTCTGTGTCTTTAGCTCGCCGTTGATGAAGTAGTAGTTGGTGGGCAGGGTTATGGCATTGCCCGAGCCAAAGATGAACACTCCTGAAACTGTGAACTTCTGGCTGAGCTCGTAACTGGCCACCAAAGAGATGTCGTGGCGGCGGTCGTATTTGGCCGGGAAGCGGTTGCCGTTGTTCAGGTTGGGGAACTTGCGGTAGGTCCAGGACAGGGTGTAGCCCAGCCAGCCGGTGAAGCGGCCTCGGGTCTTGTTGACGAAGAACTCGGCTCCATATGCCTCGCCCTCACCAAATACATAGTCCACCTCAGGGTCTTCGGCACCGGGTACAAAGCCGTCTTTGTACTCTATCTGGTTGGTCATTTTCTTGTAGTATACTTCTACCGAAGTCTCCAGTGCATCATCGAGGAAGTTGCGGAAGTAGCCGGCTGAGTACTGCCATGAAGATTGTGGCTTTACGAGGTATGTGCTGGGCACCCATACATCGGTGGGTAGTGTAGAACCGTTGTTGGATGTAAGATGGATGTATTGGTAGGTCTTGGTGATACTGGCTTTGATAGATGATGTTTTGCTGACGGCGAAGTTGGCATTGAAGCGGGGCTCCCAGCCTCCGTAGGCTTTTACCAGCTTGCCGCTTTCGTAGAAGGCGCTATCGCCTCTCTTGCGGAGCAGCTCATCGTAAGTGTAGTAGTGGTATGGACCCACCTGCCCGAACCAGGAGTAGCGGATACCGGCATTCACAGTAAGCCATTTAGTTACGTTGAACTCGTCCTGCACATAAGCGCCGAGCTCGTGGGCGTATTTGATGAGGGCAGTGTTGGGCTCTATCACCAGTGTATCGGCGCGGCCGGATATCTGGTTGGGGATAAAGGTATGGTGGGTATAAGCTACACCGCCTTTGAAGTGGTGGTTGAAGCTGGTGAAGTAATCGAAGTCGGTCTTGGCGTTCCAGTCGCGGATGGCAGATGCCAACTTGATGGAGAACTGCCCGAGGTCGAAGTTGGAGGCGAATTTATAGTCGTTATAAACGAGGGTTGTATTGGAAAACAGCTTATCGCTGAACAGGTGATTGTAACGGAGTGTAGCAGTGTTGTTGCCCCAGGGGATGTCGGCTTTGAACTGTCCCGTTCCGCTCTCGAACTTGAACTTATCGAGGCCGAGGTAGCCGCTCAGGTATACGTGGTCTTTTGGTGTAATGGCATAGTTGGCTTTCAGGTTGGCATCGTAGAAGAAGTAGCCTGAATTCTTAGCTGCGCCTTTTGCGAAGGGTTTTACCAGTACATCTATATAAGTACGGCGGCCTGCAAGCATGAAGGAGCCTTTATCTTTTTTGATAGGCCCCTCCAATGTGAGGCGCGATGCGATGAGGCCGATACCACCTTCGGCATGATAGCTTTTCATATTGCCATCCTTCATGGAGACGTCGACAACTGAAGAAAGGCGGCCGCCATAGTTGGCAGGCATACCGCCTTTAATGAGTGTTACGCTTTTTATAGCATCGGAGTTGAAGACGGAGAAGAAACCAAAGAGGTGGCCCGTGTTATATACCACTGCATCATCGAGCAGTACCAGGTTTTGATCAGGGCCACCGCCGCGCACATAAAAGCCCGAGCTGCCTTCACCGGCCGATTGTACGCCGGGCATAAGCTGCAGGGTCTTGAGGATATCCACCTCGCCAAATATCACGGGCAGGGTTTTTATCTTATCTACGGAGAGGCTTACTGTGCCCATCTCGGTGCTCTTCACGTTCTCATCGCGACGGGTGGAGGTTACTTCCACTTCCTTCATCACTGCTTTATTCTCCATCGCCACGTTGAAGGTCTTGCTTTCATTTAAGGTGATGGTCTCGGTGCGGGTGCCGTAGCCTACATAAGAGAAGATCACCGTGTAAACGCCGGCCGGAACGGAGATAGAATAGAAACCGTAGTTATTGGTTTGCGCTGCCTGCTGTATCTCTTTAAAATAGATAGTAGCACCCAGCATAGTTTCATTGCTGGAAGCATCGCGCATGTAACCACTGAGGGTAACCTTTTTTTGTGCGAAAAGGCTTAATGGCAGTAAGAAAACCATCAAAAAAGTAAGACCGATCTTGAGTGCCTTTGTATTAGATCCGAGCATAACGATTATATAACGCAAAATTATTTTAAAGAGTCTGTCACTTCACCACATTCCAGCATTTTATCGCCAAAGTATGGGTTCTTTATATCAGATACGTTGCTGAGCCAGTATGCACCTTTTTCGTTGAAGGCCATCGGGCAGTATTGGCGGTAAACCCCTGCATTCTTCAGCTCCACGATCTTCAGCATGCCGAACATGGCGCCTGATATCTTCTCAAAGTTGAGGCGCTTTTTCTCGCAGGACTCGTCCATCATAGCGACCATAGCTTTACTCTCAGTGGTAATGGTATCAAGGTACGGCTTGAGTGCCGGGCCGTTTGCGGGATCTTTCTCCAGACTTTCCTGCATGCCTGCTGTGAACTTAATGAGCTTATTTGCAGCCGCATCGGCCTTAGTTGCACTGGTGGCGACAAATGCATCCTTCAGCTCATAGTAAATTTTAAGTAATCCAACCATGTTCAGGGTATTGGCTTCTTCCAGCTTGCTTTTAGGAGCCGCTGTATGGGAGGCAACTGTCGTGGTATTGCTTGTATTGCCAGCAGGACTATTGCAGCTAAATATACAGAGCGAGGACAAAGCAATGAATATGAGTAAGTTCCTCATGTGGTTAAATTTTGTGCAAAAATACAAGAAGCATCGATGCTAAGCGCAATCATTGTAAATTTGCGCGCTTATGTTAATGTCATTACAAAATATATCATTTTATTTCGGTTCGAGGGCAATACTCGAAGATGCAAGCTGGCAGATAAATACAGGGGAAAGAATAGGCCTCGTGGGCAGCAATGGGGCGGGAAAATCGACCCTTTTGCGGCTGATGACGGGGGAATATAAGCCCGATGAGGGAACCATAAATAAGCCAAAAGATGTGACTTTAGGCTTTTTTAACCAGGACCTGCTCAGTTTTTCCACAAGCGATAGTATACTTAAAGTGGGTATGCAGGCCTTTGAAAAGGCCCACGAGATAGAAAAAGAGATGGAGCGGATCATCCACGAGCTGGAAAGCAAACCCGATGATGCGGACCTTTTAGACGACTACAGCCATGCCCTGCACGATTTTGAAGTGGCGGGCGGCTATGAAATGGAACACCGGAGTGCTGAAGTGCTGGAAGGGCTTGGTTTTTCGACAGCCGACTTGCAAAGGCCCTATAATGAGTTCAGCGGGGGCTGGAGGATGAGGGTATTGCTGGCAAAAATGATGCTGCAGGCGCCTGAGCTGTTGCTGCTCGATGAACCTACCAACCACCTTGACCTTCCCTCGATAGAGTGGCTGGAGCGTTATTTGCAGAGCTACCCCGGCAGCGTGGTGATCGTATCGCATGACCGCTACTTCCTGGACAGGATGGTGACCAAGATAGTGGAAGTATGGCAGCAGGACCTTTACCAATACAGCGGCAACTATACATTCTTCCAGAAAGAGAAGGCTGAACGCATGGAAATGCAACAGCGCTCCTTCGAGAACCAACAGGATTATATCAGGCAGCAGGAACGATTTATAGAACGCTTTAAGGCAAAGGCCAGTAAGGCCGCGCAGGCGCAAAGTGCCATGAAGCGACTAGACAAGCTGGAGAAAATTGAGTCGCCGGATACTACCATGCCGGTAATGAATATCAACTTTGATATTGCAGTACAACCGGGCAAGATCATCTGCACGCTGAAAGATATTACGAAGCGCTTTGGTAACCTTACGGTACTGGACCATGCCAATGCCGAGATAGACCGTGGTAATAAAATAGCCCTGATAGGTGCGAACGGTAAGGGTAAATCGACCCTGCTGCGTATTATAGCAGGTGCGGAGACCTTTGAAGGGGAACGCAAAGGCGGCCATAATGTTGAAGAGAGCTTTTATGCGCAGCACCAGTTGGAGTCGCTGAACATAGAGAACGAGATACTGGATGAAATGAAGATGGCGGGCACAGGTAAAACGGAGTTGGAACTCAGGCAGCTGCTGGGTTGCTTCCTGTTTAGCGGTGATGACGTGTTCAAGAAGATAAAAGTACTGTCGGGTGGAGAGAAGGCGAGGGTAGCGCTTGCGAAGACCATAGCAGCAAAAGGCAATTTCCTGATGCTGGATGAGCCTACCAACCACCTTGATATGCAATCGGTGGAGATGCTGATAGACGCGTTGAACAAATATGAAGGTACTTTGATACTGGTCTCGCATGACCGTTATTTCATTAGCCGGACGGCTAATAAAATATGGAGCATAGAGGAAGGGAAAGTGAAAGAATTCGTAGGCACTTATGATGAGTGGGTGATCTTTGAGCAGGAGCGCGAAAAACGCAAACTGGCTGCTGCAAAGCAGGCAGAGCCGGAAAAGAAAGAAGAGAAGCCAAAGAAGGAAGAAAAGCCCAAACAGAATAACAATGCTAACGATGCGGAGATAAAGGCACTACGCAAGGATTATACAAACCAACAAAAGAACTTTGAAAGACTGGAGGCTCAACTAAGTAAGCTTCAGGAAGAAAAAGCCGAACTGGAAGCACAGCTAGGCGACCCCGGTGTGTATGCGAATAAGGACAAGTTCGTAACGCTGGATGAAAAATACAAGCAATGCAGTGCCAAGCTGGCGCAGGTGACGAAAGAGCATGAGACGGTGTTTGAGAAAATGATGGAATTGGAGGAAAAGATAGGTTAATGGCTCAATTGCTCAATGCATGATGGCTCAATGAATTTTTGAGTATAGTATTGCCTTTTTAATTTTTACTTTATAATTTTAATGCATGCCTTCATTTGATATAGTAAGCAAAGTAGACCCCCAGACACTGGATAACGCAATAAACGTTGCGAAAAAAGAGATCGACAACCGTTACGATTTCAAGGGTAGCCATATTACGGTGGAGCTTGATAAAAAGGATATGGTGATAAAGCTGGAGGTGGAGAGTGACATGCAGCTGAGCCAGGTACAGGACGTAATACTGACCAAGGCTATGCGCCAGGGACTTGAAGCCAATACCTTTGACATGAGCAAGGAGCACTCCGCTTCGGGTAAATATATTCGCAAGAGCATACCTGTGAAGAATGGCATAGACAAAGAGGCCGCTAAGAAGATAGTGAAGTTGATAAAAGAGCATTCAAAAGCGCAGGCTGCCATAATGGATGACATCATTCGTGTGACCAGCAAGAAGATAGACGAGCTGCAGGAAATCATTCAACTATGCAGAACTTCAAGCCTTGACCTGCCATTGCAGTTTGTAAATATGAAGAGCTAATTTTGAGTTGGCCCCCTTGCAGATAATTTACGTGGCTCCTATGGAGCCATTTTTTTTGATGATCTACGACAAACACTGAGCTCCAATCGGAGCTTTAGCTACAAACTCTTATCAGAAACTGATCACTGCGTCTTTCATCAGCGGGTTCACTTTGTCCTTATCCGAGATAATGGCTTCAGACAAGTTTATTTTCCAATCGATATTCAAAGCTGGGTCTGCGTATAATATGCTGCCTTCTGCAGCTTTATTATACAGGTTGTCGCATTTATAAAATACTTCGGCGGTATCGCTCAGTACAGAGTAGCCGTGGGCAAAGCCACGTGGTATCAGGAACTGCCTTTTGTTCTCCGCCGATAGTTCTACGCCGTACCATTGGCCGTATGTTTTGCTGCCGGGGCGTATGTCTACCACTACATCCCATATAGCGCCATGGAGTGCCCGGATGAGCTTGGTTTGTGCATGCGGTTCGTTTTGATAATGCAGGCCACGTAATACATTCTTTACTGAGCGTGCCTGGTTATCTTGTACAAATATGTTTGTGAAATCGGCCGCTATCTTTAATGTCTCCGAATTGTAGCTTTCGAAGAAATAACCCCTGTCGTCGTTGAGTATCTTTGGTTCTAAAACTAATAAACCTTCTATAGGAGTTGCTACAACGTTCATAAATTATGCTAAGCTGTTAATGACCTCAATTAAATTGTCGCAAATATAGGCAAGTTCTTCGTTTGTCAGCTCCGTATGCATGGGCAGTGAAAGCATGCAGTCCTGCAGCATATCGGTTATGGGCAGGTGGTATCCAGGCAGGTTGAGCAGGCTCATGACCGGCTGTTTATGGCAGGGCAGGGGATAGTATAGTTGCGAGGGTATCTTTCGTGCGGCAAGTTCTTTCATTACTGCATCGCGGTCAACATTTCTTAATAATATGGTGTACTCGTAAAAAACATGGTGACTGTAAGGTGCACGATATGGAGTAACAATACGAGGGTACTCACTAAAAGCAGCATCGTAAAAATCGGCAGCTGTGCGGCGGGCCAGGCAATAGTCATCCAGGTATTTCAGTTTAACGCGTAATACTGCTGCCTGTATACTGTCCAGCCGGCTGTTGCAGCCTACCAGTTCATGTGTGTAGCGTACTCTTTGCCCGTGGTTGGCAATCATGCGCAGCTTTTCCGCAAGCGCATCGTCATTAGTGAACATGGCCCCACCGTCGCCGTAGCAGCCTAAAGTTTTTGAGGGGAAGAACGATGTACTGCCAGCGATGCCCATGGTGCCTGTCTTTACAGTGCGCCCGTCGGCGAAGCTATAGTTGCCGCCAATGGCCTGTGCATTATCTTCTATAACATAGATATTGTGCTCCGCTGCCAGTTCCAGCAAGGGTTCCATATCCACGCTCTGCCCGTAAAGGTGAACGGGTATGATGGCCTTGGTCTTTGAAGTAATAGCGTCCATTACACTGTCAATGTTCATAGTAAATGTGTCGGCATCTACCTCAACGAATACAGGCTTTAGGTGCAGCAAGGCCACAACCTCAACCGTAGCCATATAAGTAAATGAAGGAGTAATGACCTCATCGCCGGGCTGCAGGCCAAGGGCCATCAGTATTATTTGCAGGGCATCCGTTCCATTGCCGCAGGGGATAACATGCTTTACGCCGAGGTATGCTGCCAGTTCGGTAGCAAAGGCACCTACGTCTTCGCCCTTGATAAAGGCAGTGCTGTCGATAACTCTTTGTATCGCTGCATCTATCTCCGGTTTTATTTTATGGTACTGACGTTTGAGGTCAACCATTTGCAAATCGTGCATAAGCTGAAATTAGGACAAACCTAGCATTTAGGCTGCATTAGTCAAAGTTTCAAGAACGTCAGTAGTGTGTAAAAATTGCTGCGGTGAACGGACCGGAATATAATTTAGCCTATTTTTACCCGACAGAACGGAATATACATGCAGCGCGTTTTTCTATTATTTGTACTTATTACCTCGCTTTCTTTTAGTGCCCGGGCACAAGACGAACTCTTCGGCACTACCAAGCCCCCGGCCAAAAAAGGCTTTGTGCTGGGCGTGAACGGAAATGTAGACCTGCCCGCCGCCGATATGGCGAAACGTTTTGGCACCAGCTACAGGCTGGGCCCATCGGTTATGTACAAGACCAAATCGAACTGGATGTTTGGCGTGAAGGGGGATTTTATACTGGGAACCAAAATAAAAGAAGACTCTTTTTTAGTGAACATCCTCGATGACCAGGGCTATACCTTGAACCAGGACGGACAAAGCGAAAGTATACGTGCTTACCAGAGAGGATACATGATAGGGCTGCAGGCAGGCAAGATCATCAATATATCGAAAAAGAACCCCGACAATGGCATATTGCTGATGACCACTGCAGGCTTTATGCAATACAGGATCAATCTCTATAACAAAGACAACGACATCCCGCAGTTAAGAGGCAATTATGAGAAAGGCTATGACCGGCTTACGAACGGGATCTTCCTGGAGCAGTTTGTGGGTTATAATTTTTTCGGCATGGACGGACTGATCAATTTCCACATAGGCCTTGATATAGCGGCGGGATTTACACAGGGGCGCCGCGATTGGTTGTTCGATGTGATGCGCCCCGATGCAGGCCACAGGCTCGATATACTTTTCGGCATAAGGGGCGGCTGGTATATCCCGATATTCAAACGTAAATCGGAAGATATTTATTTCCAGTAATTATTTGGTGTTGAAGTAAACGTTGAGCACACTGCGGAATAATTCCAGTGTATCATTATCATCGCTATTGCCGTGCCCGGCATCTATATTTTCATTCAGCCACTCTTCAGCCTCGCTATAGGTGGTAAAGTTGTTTATAGTATCCAGTGCGCGGTCATAATCATCTTTATTATTGCCGAAAAGCTCGCTCATGAATAAGTACTTATCGTTAATACCTATAGACTGACGTACGTCCGTCCTGGGTTTTGTTCCAGGGGTATTAGCGACAACTGATGCCACAGGTGCGGTCGCAACCGTCTTCTCCGGAACAAGTGCGGGATCAACTTTTATTTCCGCTTTTACTTCTTCTTTTACAACAGGTGTTTCGACTACTTTGTTTTCTGCTTCCACATATTGCCTGTCATTTTTGATATTGCCGCCACCGGCATCTATGGACGATACAAAAGTTTTACGACTACGCCATTCCAGCAGGTCGGCGTAAACTACCTTGGTATAATCAAGCATCAGGTCTATATCTATAATAGAATTACTATCTCCTTTTTCAGCTATTTCAGCTATCTTTTTCAATAATGTTGGGATCCTTTGCATGATTGTAATTTAAACAAAAATAGGAATGTATATGCAAGGTTTTGTTAATTCCCCAAATCTGCTACATTGTGTAATTATTTACCTTTATTGCAAGTATAACTAATAGATATGTTCATAGAGCCACAGAGGTCGCCGGTAAGAAAAGGCTGGATAGAAGTTATCTGCGGAGCCATGTTCTCCGGTAAAACGGAAGAGCTGATCCGCAGGCTGAAACGTGCGCAGATAGCCAATCAAAGTGTAGAGATATTCAAACCTGCAATTGATACCCGCTACGATGAAAATGATATCGTATCGCATGACGAGAAACGCATCCGTTCAACACCGGTCCAGAACTCACATAATATATTGTTACTGAGTGCTGATGTAGATGTAGTGGGTGTAGACGAGGCACAGTTTTTTGATGCTGATCTTTCGGATGTATTGGAGCAACTGGCCGCAAAGGGTACCAGGGTAATAGTGGCCGGCCTTGATATGGACTACTTAGGAAAGCCCTTTGGCCCCATACCTGCCCTGCTGGCAAGGGCCGACTACATAACCAAGCTCCATGCGATATGTATGAAATGCGGAGATATTGCCACATATTCTTATCGCAAAGCCAAGATAGATGATAAGATATTGCTTGGTGAAAAGGATGTGTACGAACCGCGTTGCAGAACATGCTTCTACAACGGATAAATCTGAAAGAACATGAAACAAAATAAAGGGCGAAAGGCGTTGAGAAGACTGAAAGTAAGGCCTGTGCCCGAGCTTAACCGCACGGAGATGGACAAAGGCATATTCGACGCAGTATTACAGTACCTGTACGTGAATGCCGATAAAAACTCGCTTGATCTCAGTAACGATATACTGTCTCACATGACCATTCCACTGCCAAACCGGGAGAAAGAGCGGATATGGGGTGTCCTGACCAGTTCGGGATGGGTGAGCCCAAAGGTAGGGTTTGGCAACGCGGGCAAAATAGAACTGACCAAGGCCGGTTTCCAGCTTATGTCGCAGTTTGGCAGCTATACTGGTTACCTCGCCGCTATGCAAAACAATCCTGCACAAGCTAATATTATCAATGCCCCGGTATCGATAAGCGACAGTAATAGACCCCCTGAGCAGCCCAAGGAGCTACCGGCCGGGCGCAATAAGAAGAAATAAGCAAATTGCATATACATGCAGATCGCCTGGGCCTGAAAGCAATATTCTTTCCGCGCTTTTTATATTTCAGCTATTTTTGTGCCATGCACAGGCAATTTAAGTTTCTTCTCTTCAGCATATTTAGTGTGTTATCCGGTTCCGCCTTTGCCCAGGACAATGGCGAAGTATGGACATTGCAACGCTGTGTACAATATGCACTGGACCACAATATCACGATACAACAGAATGTACTGAATGAGCGCCTGGCCAGGCTTACATTACAGCAAAGCCAGCTGGCGCAATTGCCGTCCGCGAATGTAACAGGCAGTTATGGCCGGAGTAACGGGCGTTCTATTGATCCCACGTCAAATAGTTTTGTGGATGCGGGCTACAACTTTGCGAGCCTGAGCGGCAGCGCGAACGTATTGGTATTCGGTTGGTTTCAGCAGCGGAACCTGATCAGCAAGAACAAATGGAGCCTGAGTGCAACAAAAGCTGATATTGACCAGATAAAGGACGATGTGTCATTGAACGTGGCTACCGGCTTCTTGCGTGCATTACTGGCAGAAGAGCAGATAGCGGTGAACGAAAAGCAGGTAGAATTATCGAAAGCACAGCTGGCACAGACCAACAGGTTTGCTGAAGTGGGCCGGGTGCCTGAACTGAATGTTGCCCAGTTGGAATCGCAGGTTGCTACAGATAGTGCGAACCTCATATCCGCCATCTCCAATTATAATTCGGCGATACTTGATCTCAAGGCGCTGCTTAATCTTGATTTTGCCACGCCCTTCAAGCTGCAGGCCCCGGATGTAAAAGTTGCCGACCAGGTAAAGGTTTCAAACATGGTGCCTGAAGAGATCTATGCTGAAGCACAGAAACACTTTGGCAGTATCAAAAGTGCACAATACAGGCTGACGGCAGCGCAAAAGGGATGGTGGGCCGCAAGAGGTGGGCTACTGCCGCAGTTGAGCATTGGTGCCCAACTAGGTAGCAGTTATGCCAGCACATACCAGACCGTAACTCCCACAGGCCAGTATCAGTATACGCCCAGCGGGGCATATGCTACTGATTCGACCGGGCAGCCCCTGTACATGATATACCAACCCGTGCCGACTTATACAACAGCGAACACGCCTTTTTCAAAACAGCTGGACAATAACTTCCGCCAGACGCTTTCGCTGAACCTGAATATTCCATTATTCAATTCCTGGCAGGCGCAGTATAACGTCAGGCAAGCAAAGATTAATATAGCCAGCCAGCAATTGAACATTACGCAGGCCGAACTGACATTGAAGCAAAATGTGTACAAGGCCTACAACGATGCGGTAAACTCCATACAGAAATATTATGCTGCACTGCATGCCGCCGAGGCTGCAGAACGCGCACAGGACTTCGCTAAAAAGAGGTATGACCTTGGGCTTACCAGCGCAGTGGATTACCTGATCACGCAGAACACCCAATACTCAGCCGAGGCTACACTTGTAAGCTCCAAGTACGATCTTATCTTTAAGCTGAAGGTTATAGACTATTATTTAGGCAAAGAACTAAAGTTATAAGCATGGCGGAGATAAAAGAGGTACTACTGGAAGCAACAAAAGCTGCAGGGGAGATAATACAACATTATTTCCAGGGCACTTTTAAGATAGAGAACAAGGATACGATCAATAACCTTGTTACCGAAGTGGATAAACACGCGGAGACCAAAATTATCGAGATCATCAAAAGCTACTTCCCGGAGCATGATATTATAAGTGAAGAGGTGGGCGCCTTGAAAAAGGACTCTCCCTATCAATGGATCATAGACCCAATAGATGGTACAGTGAACTTTGCACATGGCATACCCATATGCTGTGTGAGCATAGGTGTGAAGTTCGGTGACAGTATGCTGTTCGGTACGGTGTATAACCCGATGATGAACGAGCTGTTCTTCGCCGAAAAAGGGAAAGGTGCTTTTTTAAATGGTGAGTCAATAAGTGTATCAAAGAAAACGGATTTTAAGATCGCCTGCCTCGTAACCGGCTTTCCTTATAATTGGCCGCAGACGTCGGAGCATCCCATAAAAGTATTTGAGCGGTTCGTGCTGGAGGGCTTGCCTGTGCGCAGGCTAGGTTCTGCGGCTATAGATCTTTGCTGGGTGGCATGCGGTCGCTTTGATGGTTTCTGGGAGTACAACCTGCAGTCATGGGATATAGCGGCCGGATACCTGATCGTTGAGGAGGCTGGAGGTAAGATCACTAATTTTAGCGGTGAACAATATACAGTGTTTGATAAAGAAACACTTGCAACCAATGGCCTGATACATGATGCCATGCTGAAGGTGATACACAACAAAAAAAGCTAGAAAAAATATTAATGGAAGATAACCAACGTACGGAAATAGCAGAGCTTGGGGAGTTTGGTCTTATAGACCATCTTACTCAAAATAACGAGATAACACAAGCCGGCACATTGCTGAGTGTGGGTGATGACGCAGCTGTGATCGACCAGTTTGGTAAGCAAACGGTTATCAGTACGGATATGCTGGTGGAGGGTGTGCATTTTGACCTGATGTACACGCCACTTAAGCACCTTGGCTATAAAGCAGTGGCGGTTAACCTGTCCGATATCTGCGCCATGTTTGCCACGCCTACACATATTTTGCTGAGCATAGGTATATCCAACCGCTTTTCGGTGGAGGCGCTGGATGAGTTTTATGAAGGCGTGTATGCTGCCTGTGCAAAGTACAATGTCGACCTCGTGGGCGGCGATACTACTACATCGCAAAAAGGTTTTATTATCAGTATTACAGCAGTAGGTGAGGTGAGCCCTAATGAGTTTGTGACCCGCAGCGGGGCTAAGAACAATGACCTGATCTGCGTATCCGGTGAGCTGGGTGGGGCCTATATGGGCCTTCAGTTGCTTGAGCGGGAGAAGCGTGTGTACCTGGAAAACCCCGGAGTACAGCCAACTCTGGAAAACAGGGCATATATAGTGGGCAGGATACTGAAGCCTGAGCCAAGGGCCGATATTGTGAGCTGGCTGCAGGAGCAGGGCATAAAACCTACTTCCATGATAGATATAAGCGACGGGCTAAGCTCGGAACTGCTGCATATATGCAAACAAAGCAATGTGGGCTGCATACTGCATGAAGAGAAGATACCCATACACGACGAGACCCGTGAAATGGCCTTTGAGTTCCAGATAGACCCTACCATGTGTGCCCTAAGCGGGGGTGAGGACTATGAACTGCTGTTCACTATGCCACCGCAAGATTATGAGAAAATAGTGCTGAATGAACAAATAAGTGTTATTGGATATGTAACAGAAGCTGCTGAAGGCGCACATATGCTGAGCAAGGGAGGCAATAAACACAAGCTCATTGCGCAGGGCTGGAATGCCTTTGGCCAATAAAAAAATGCCCAGGAAACTATAGAAGCTGAAAAAAAATCGTATTTTAGGGCATAAATATCACGACTACATGAAGTTTTGGAAAAATACGCTTATAACGGCATTTGCTTTTTTAGGTATATCAACATCAGTAATTTATACTTCCTGTGTTAAAGACCAATGTGCCGACCTGAAGTGCCAGAACAATAGTATCTGTACAGACGGCTTCTGCGAATGTACCACTGGTTATGAAGGCACCCAGTGTGAATTGCTGTCCAGCGACAGGTTTGTAGGTACTTACTGGGGCACCAGTGTTACCAACAAGTATCCTGTGGACGTGTTGCCTACCCTGTTCGATACAGTGGTTATCTTCACCCAACCGGAACCAAACAAGCTGGGAATAGTGAGAATGAACACTAAGGCTAATACACCGAACTATACGCGCGATACCGTATATGGCTTTATCAACGGCCGCAAAGTGGATATAGATTCCATTGTAAAGAATAACGGCAATTACAGGAAGTATGTGACCGCAGTGATCAATACCAATGGCCTTACTTTCCAGACGGTGGAAGTGACCACACAAGACACTTCGGTATACAAAACTACCATTACATTTACCGGCACACGTGCCTATAAATAAATAATATTCTTATAGCATAGCCCCGCGATATCGCGGGGCTTTTTTTATGGATATTAACAGTACAGCATTTTAAAATCAGTATTTTTGCGCCCATGTCTATTAGTGTTTCTTCGCTTACCAAAATATACGGAACCCAGAAGGCGGTTGACAATATATCCTTTGACCTTAAAAAGGGAGAAATAGTAGGTTTCCTGGGGCCTAACGGAGCCGGCAAGTCGACCACTATGAAGATGATAACCGGCTACCTGTCAGCCAGCGATGGTACTGCCATGGTGTGCGGTATAGATGTGAGCAAGGACCCCATGAGCGTACATAAGAAGATAGGCTACCTGCCGGAAGCCAACCCGCTTTATTACGACATGTACGTGCGTGAATACCTCGAGTTTACCGCGGGTATACATAAGCTGGGTAAAGAGACCGCCAAGCGTATAGAAGAAATGATCAGCATCACGGGCCTTACTAAAGAAGCACATAAAAAAATAGGCGCGTTATCTAAGGGGTATAAGCAGCGTGTGGGTATAGCGCAGGCTATGATACATAATCCCGAGGTGCTGATACTGGATGAACCAACATCGGGGCTGGACCCGAACCAGATAGTGGAGATACGCGAGTTGATAAGCACCCTGGGTAAGGAAAAGACCGTGCTGCTCTCCACACACATCATGCAGGAAGTACAAGCTATGTGCAACCGGGTGATCATCATAAGCAGCGGCAAGCTGGTGGCAGATGATAATATTGAAAGCCTGAAACAGGTAAATACACAAGGCGCCATTATAGTTTCCTTTGAAAAGGAGCCTGCAAAGGAGCTATTTAAGCAATTAAAGAACCTGAGCAAGTATGAGCGCAGCGAGGACGGCAAATGGAAGCTGCTGACCGAAAAGCCCGATGAACTGAGAAAGGAAATAATGCAATGGGCGGTGCAACACGACCTGAGCATCAGCAGTATACAGAAAGAAACACAGAGCCTGGAAGATGTCTTCAGGACGCTAACGAAATAGGCCTTTATTAGTTGCGCTATTTGTACAGCTCAAGGCATAGATCATCCAGGTATATCTCTATTTTTCCCACACTCCACATATCCAGGGATATGATATCACCTTGCTGTATGTCTTCGGGTATTTTGATATAGAAATAGACGGTGCCCCATTTACCCGCTTCGAAATGGTCGATGTCGATCTTCTTGTTCGGGATATCGCTATTACCCTCGGCTATGCCTATTTTATTATCTACTTTACAGGCTTTCCATTTTATGGTCTTGTCATTGCGCACAATGTTCATGGTTAAAAGATGCCCTTCGTACTCAGAGGCTCCGGTGGTGCATTTGAACTTGCCACTGCCTTTTAGCCAGCGCGCATCACCGAATTTTTGCTTATCGTATGCCACCTTTATTGGCAGGGGCTGGTATTCTTCTCCATTCAGCATATGGTATGCATAGCCGCCGGCCGGCTGTTCAGCACGCACAAAATGATCGGAACTGGAGTCGTTATAATCCTGGCAGCCGAGGGTGCTAACCTTAACCACTTCATCATTGCGGGGTTGCACTTCTCCGTTGTCCATGCAGACAAAATCGCGGTAGCTCAGCTGCATTTTGTACAGTGTTTGCATATTGAATACCATGTTCGAGTTTTCGCTGCATAATATCCTGTTGGCTTGCTGCATGCAGTTGCTGACATTTACAGAAATAAAAAAGAGGCATACCGCTGCGAATATGAATCTCACCGGCATTTTGCGTCCGGAGATGTACCTCATAAAAGCAGCCAGGGGCAGTGCCAGTAAGGGATAAATATGTATCATGGGCCGCGAACCGAAACCATTGATATAGGTATAGCAGTACCATGAATAAATAATGTAGACATACAATGGCACCAGCAGCCACAGGCACCATGCCCATGGCTTGATGTACTTATACAAAACAAGGCCCGTGAGCGAGAATACCATTATCATCGAATAGGGCAGCCAGCCATTCTTGTAGTAAAACAGGCCGGGTATTATTTTAGGGTCCGACCAGAGGAATGCCTGCGAGCCGTAACTGTAATATAAAAAGCTGCCTGTATATGCGTTCCAGTAGAGCATCTGTGGTATGAGGGCGGCTGCAAAACTGAGGGCAAAAAGGAGGAGGCCCAGGGGATGCCCCGCAATGAAGCGTGCCTTGTTTTTTATAGTCTCTCCGTTGTACACGTTGTACAGCAAAGGGATAAGGAGACAGATAATATCGGATGGCCTGATGATGGTAATAAGCCCTGCTGTAAGCCCTGTGAACATAAACATGCGCAGTGAGGGTCTTTCATGAAGGATGATGCTGAGATAAATAAGCAACGCGTACAGGAAGAAAATGATGGGATGCGACATGCCGGCCTGCGAGAGCGAAAACCAAAAAAGATTGCTGCCTGTGAAGATGGCCAGGACTGTAAGCAGGGACAATGTGGCGCTAAAATAGCGCTTTAGTATCTTGAAGGTGAGCAGCATGCCTAATAGTGCATAGACCAGCGCACCTAATTTTAAGGCATACTCATAAGGCTTGGTGTAGCCATTGGCCCGCGCACCTGTTGCCAGCTCATAAACATGCGCTGCCATGAAAAAAGGCAGTTCCATTAATGCTACCCCATAGGTATACTGGTTGATATAGTGACCGTTAACCATGTATGCAGGCTGCGACTGGCCGAGGGTCCTTATGTTATTTAAAATACCGTCGGGAATCTTTTTATCGCCGGGCAGTGAATCAACATGAGCGAGGTTATGATAGATAAAAGTGGAGGGCAGGTATAGATAATATCCTAAAGCATCGCCATAAAAGGTATTGCTTTTAATACCGTACTGTGATGTAAAGAACAGGGATATGATAAGCGTCAGGGAGACGGTGAGCCACCTTAAGAGTTTATTAGTCATAAATGCTTATTCTGACGCCATTTTTCAAGATTAAAAGATGAAGGTGAAATTAAGACAAATTACGCTGTGCACCGCCTGGCGGCTCCTCTCCAACATGCAATTATAAAAAGAAAGCCCCTTTACGGGGCTTTCTGCTATTGTACTTTTGTTTGTCGTTCTTTTATTCTCTGCTCTTCGCGTTCTTCATCACGCTTTTCTTCATGCTCCTGCTCTTTGTCGTAGGCGCGGATGATCATTTTCACCAGCCTGTGGCGCACCACATCGGCCTCGTCGAGCTGTATCTGTGCTATGCCGTCTATGTTCTTCAAGATGCGTGTAGCTTTAATCAGGCCCGAGCGTTGGTTCTTCGGCAGATCGATCTGTGTAAGATCGCCCGTGATGATGGCCTTGGCCGATGCACCTATACGTGTAAGGAACATCTTAAGCTGAAGGTCGGTAGAGTTCTGCGCCTCATCGAGTATGATGAATGCATTGTCGAGTGTGCGGCCACGCATATAGGCGAGGGGCGCTATCTCGATAACGCGGTTGGTCATATAATAGTTCAGCTTGTCGCTTGGTATCATATCATCCAATGCATCGTACAATGGGCGCAGGTATGGATCTATTTTTTCCTTAAGGTCGCCGGGCAGGAAGCCAAGGCTTTCGCCTGCTTCCACCGCAGGGCGGGTAAGGATGATCTTGCGTACCGATTTGTTTTTAAGCGCACGTACCGCAAGGGCTACCGCGGTATATGTTTTACCGGTACCGGCCGGGCCTACTGCAAAAAGAATATCGTTCTTATCGATAGCGGCAGCCATCAGTTTCTGGTTGGCCGTTTTGGCGCGTATCACGCGGCCATTGGGACCAAAAACCAGGATGTCGTTACTGTTGGGATCGTCAAGCGTTACGATGTCGCTTTGCTCTTCGTCACCCAAAATTTGTGCAAAATAATTTTCGGAAAGATGCCCGTTGCGTTCCAGATATTTAATTACCTGTCCGATCTTACCTTGTGCGCCTGCCACTTCATCAGGTTGGCCTGATAGCTTTATTTGCGAGCCACGTGAAAGGATTTTTAAAAGCGGGAACTTACGTTTTAGAATGTCAAACTTACTGTTATTGATCCCGAAGAATTCAATGGGGTTAACAGTCTCGAGGTTAATGATTGCTTCTGTCAAAATTGTCCTCCTTTTTTAGGGCGATGAATCTAAACTAAAGTTACTATGCTCTTGCCTTAATTGTTCTTAAGGCTATGTTATATTCATATCAAATTCTGTACCCGTTTTGCTTAAACTCTTCCAGCTTGCCTGCCACTGCCTTATCACTAAGCGCGAAAATGCGTGCGCAAAGGGCTGCGGCATTGCGTGCACCGGCCTTACCCACTGCCAGTGTACCTACGGGCAAGCCTGCAGGCATTTGTACTATACTATACAATGCATCGATACCACCGGGCAAACCACCATCTAGCGGAACGCCCAAAACGGGCAGGGAAGTGTAAGCGGAGCAAACGCCGGGCAATGCTGCTGCCATGCCTGCTGCTGCTACCACTGCACCAAAGCCATTGGCCTGCGCGTTCACCATCAGGTCGCGCACCTTGTCCGGGTTGCGGTGTGCTGATGCTACTACCATATCATTTTCTATCCCAAACCAGTTGAGCCAGTTACGGCATTCGTTCATTACTGCTTCGTCGGTCTGGGAACCCATGATGATCATTACTTTCATTGTTATATATTTTGTTTTCTGTTTGTGTTTTAGTGAAAATAAAAAATATTGTGCCGTGGTGTTTATATATGCTTTGTTTTATTTGTCAACATATGTGCAAATCTTTCTGTGGCGCTTGTAGCTTTTATTTATTATGGTGTTATGTATCTATTAACTTTACCGCGTAAACTTGCTTATGTATTCATTAAAAGATAAAGTAATTGTTGTTACAGGTGCCTCAACGGGCATTGGTGCGGCACTGGGGAAAGAGGCGTTAAACAGGGGGGCGCGGCTGGCAATATGCGCGCGGAATATGGATAAGCTGGCTGCGGCATTTGCCGGGAGCGACAGTGAGCGGCTGCTGATGTTTGCCGCCGATGTGAGCAAAGAAGATGATTGTAAAGCTTTCACAGAAGCAGTGATCAATAAGTGGGGCGGGGCAGATGTGCTGATCAATAATGCCGGCGTAAGTATGAGGGCCTTATTTGAAGATGTGGAACTACAGGTAATAAAAGAGCTAATGGACATTAACTTCTGGGGAACTGTTTATTGCTCTAAATACCTGCTGCCATCGATACTGAAAAATAGGGGTACCATAGCCGGTGTTTCATCAATAGCCGGCTACAGGGGCTTACCTGCAAGAACGGGCTACTCGGCTTCAAAATTTGCCATGCAGGGTTTCCTGGAGGCACTGCGGACCGAACTGCTGCATACCGGTGTGAATGTGATGTGGCTGTGCCCCGGCTTCACAGCATCCAATATTCGCAATACTGCACGCAGCGCCGCCGGTAATGCGCAGGGGGAAAGCCCTATTGACGAGCAAAAACTAATGACCGCGGAAGAGTGCGCTTCCTTGATATTGAACGCTGTGGAAAAACGCAAACGCACCGTGGTAATGACAAGACAAGGTAAGCTTACTGTATGGCTGAACAAACTGTTCCCGGGTTTTGCGGACAAGCAGGTGCATAAGCATTTTTTAAAAGAACCCGGATCGCCCTTGCGTAAATATGAGCCATGAGGGCCTTGCTTTTTAAGGTAAAAGACTGTCTTTTCAAGGGCAGGCAGGCTTCTTGTAGCATCATGCTTTAAAAAATCGTATTTTTAATAAAACATTGCTATTTATGAGCATAAAGACCTTACCCGTAGTTATAGCTTTGTGCTGCCTGGGCACAACTGCCTTTGGCCAGTTCCAGGGCCAGGTATATTTCAGGGACGAAGGAGTGAAAGTATTTGCATGGTCGCAAGAGCAGACCTTAGCATGGTGCGGCGGCCTTAACAATCCGCAGCCTATATTGGCCGACCTGAACCATGATGGCAAAAAAGACCTGGTGGTGTATGAACGCGATACCAAACAGGTGAAGACATTCATCAACAACGGGACCGCGGGCAATCCTCTTTATGTGTTCAAACCGGAATATGCCCGTAATTTTCCACGGGTGGACGAATATCTGAAAATGGATGATTATAACAGGGACAGCATACCTGACCTTTTTCACCGCGGTTTATACGGCATGGAAGTCTACAAAGGCTATTACAATGCCAACAACGAGCTATGCTTTACCTTTTATAAAGATGTATACTACAATAACGATACTCACTCTATAGGCTTTGTGAACGTATATGTTGAGCCATCGGACATACCCGCTATGGTGGACCTGGATGGTGACGGCGACCTTGATTTTATAGCCTACTGGAGCGGCGGCTCAAAATTGTACTATTATAAAAACTACCAGGTGGAAGAGGCCTGGCCAAAGGACAGCATCATCATGAAACTTGCTGACCGCTGCTGGGGAAGGCTGGACCAGGTATTTGCCCGTCCGCATAATCTTAATGTAGCTTGCGATAACAGCGGGTTGACCGGGCTGAAGCCATCAGGAGGGCCTAACAGGCATACAGGTAACTGCCTGTGCATCTTTGACAGCGATGGTGATGGCGACTATGATTATATGGACGGCAACGTATCTTATTCGGATATCCAGTTCCTGAAGAATGGAAAGGTGGAAAGCAACTCGCCGGTGGATAGCATGATCTCACAGGACACCATGTGGCAGACGAACGGGCACAAGCTTTATGAGCCCCAGTGGCCTGCCACATTTTGGATGGACATAGACCAGGATGGTGATAAAGACCTGTTATTTTCACCCCATGCCGATAATACCGAAAACTTCAAGTGCCTGTCTTTTTACAAGAACACCGGCAGCGATGCTGCACCCGTGTTTACTTTCCAGTCCGATTCCTTCCTGATGGATAAAATGATTGATGCAGGTTCTGCATCTTACCCCATGCTGTATGATTACGACAGGGATGGAAAACTTGACCTGTTAGTCGGGTCCGCAGGATACTACCAGGCCAATGGCACTTTTAGAAGCAAGCTGCTTTATTATAAAAATACAAGCATACTATACCATGCCTCATTTACTTTGCAGGATGACAATCTCAACAATATATTTGCTGAGAACATTGCCGGTTCTGCCCCCGCAATAGGCGACCTGAATAATGATGGTAAAGACGACCTGGTACTTGGTCAAACCGATGGCACTATTGCCTATTATCCCAACACTGCAGCCACGCAGGCAGCGCAGCCTAATTGGGCGCATAGTGTAAATACACAAATGAATTTAAAAGACAGTGCTGGGGTGCCAATAAATGTGCTGGCCTCCGCGGCGCCCTTTATATATGACCTTAACAAAGACGGTAAGCCTGATCTCATTATTGGCAGCCAGTATGGAAACCTGTTCTATTACGAGAATATAAGTTCCGCACCGGGCCAAATAAAACTTGCCTTGCGCAATGCACAGCTTGGCAATGTGAACCCCGATTCCAGCCATAATCCGTATAATAATTATCCTGCCCCCTTCATAGGCAGGATGGATAATACCGGTATCGACTACCTGTTGTGCGGCAGCAAAAGCGGGGCTATATACAGGTACGACGGGTTCCAAACCGGGAACACAACGATAAATTACCCTGTAATAGATACTATGTATTCGTTTATAAACGACGGATGGCGCAGTACAGTTACGGCGGGCGATATAGATGGCGATGGCATGTATGAAATGGTGATAGGCAACTCGAAAGGAGGCTTGACATTATTTTCGCAGAATCAGGCCGCCAATATTAATACCTCGCCGCTTACCGCAGGCAATACGACCGATGTAAGGGTATATCCTAACCCCGCGAAGGACATGCTGTATCTTTCCTGGAACAAGGGCTTTACGCAGGGCAATGTACAGGTCAGTCTGTATGCTATTACAGGACAGAAGATATTACAGGTCCAGGTTAAAGGCGACCAGGCCGGTACTGCGATCCCTCTTCCCAATCTTGCGCCCGGTACTTACTACTGCGAAGCGCGCTCAGGTATGAACAGGTCTGTATCCGCCGTGACGATCAGTAAATAGTTTCTTTCACATTTCTTTGCCTGGGGCAACAAGACAGTAGTACATCTGGTGTGATTGAAGTGCGTTAATATGTACCCATAAGAATATAAAAGGGCCATCTAAAAGATGGCCCTTTTTCGCGTTAAGTGCTTTTTTTGTCCCAATTCCCGTCCGTTTTGTCTACACAATTTACCGTTTCATCCAATCTAATAATTCATAAAGCATTGAAATACTTGTAAATAAGAATTTTAACTTTTTGTTGTAGTGCATTCTTTTCTAGGCTTGATTTTTGCTATAAAATATTAACCGAACTTTACAAGAGACAAATAATTTATTAACTAAAATTTAATCAAAATTAATAATTCAGAAAAAAGAAAAAATAATTCTCTATTAGTCTTACTTAATCAAAAAAACCCCTGTATATGAGAAGATTCATTACTCACCATTTCTCAAGGTTATTTATACCGTCCTGCATTGCGCTGTTATCTTCTTTTATAAGCAATGACGCAACAGGCCAGACCGTGGCCTCTTACTTATTTTCTGCATTCAATACAGCATACGCTCCTATTGTAGGTACCAATATTCCCACGATACAAGCCGATGATGCAAACGTGACAAATATCCCGCTCAACTTTACATTTAATTTCGCCGGCACCAACTATACCCAGGTATCTGCGAGCTCAAACGGATGGGTCGCATTTAGCAATAATAATCCTTCTGCAACTGTGAGCCGTAACAACACGCAGGCTAACGCAGTCACTATAGGGGCTATGGTAATGCCCCTGTGGGACGACCTTGGCGGGCAATCGGGTGTACCCTTGCCAACTGCCAGCTATATTACAACTGGCGTAGCGCCAAACCGCGTTTTCACAATTCAATGGAAAGACTGGAGATGGACATTTGGAAGTAACCCGGGTGTGATCTCATTCCAGGTAAAACTGTTTGAGACCACTAACACGATCCAGTGTTGCTACAGCCAGGGTGCAGCTGCCAACACCGGCACAACGGCAACCATTGGGATATTCAATACGAATACCGATTGGCAAACTTTGAATAACGCGAGTGCTGCACCAACATCTTCGTCTGCCACTTTTACTACATCTATTGCTACAAAAGCCGCTACGGGCCAGGTATATCAATGGACTCCTCCTCCCCCATGCTCAGGTGTTCCCTCGGCTGGCGTTATCAATGCTACAGCTACCAGTGGATGCCCGGGATATACGTCCACACTTTCCCTTACAGGCGCCACAAATGCTACAGGTATTACTTACCAATGGCAGTCTGGCCCAACGGCCGCCGGCCCATGGACCAATGTTGCTACTACACCCACCTATGTGGCTACTGTTAATAGTAATATATATTATCAATGTATTGTTACCTGTACAAACAGTGGGCAGTCAGCTACGACTGCTCCTGTGCTGCTTAGCGCTACCCCGCATACAATTGCTACGCTGCCATTCACAGAGAGCTTCGAGTCCTGGATAAACTATTGTACTACCTCTGATGTGCCAACCTCCAGTATATGGGGTAATACCCCTGCTACCGGTAACAACTCATGGCGCAGGGACGACCAGGGGGCAACCGCTGCCTGGGGTTCAGTCGGCAGTGGCACCTATTCACCAGTGTTTACAGTAGGTGCGCACTCAGCACGTTTCCATAGTTTCCTCGCCACCTCCGGTACCCAGGGCAAACTGGACCTGTATGTCGATTTCAGCGCCGTAGGCAGCAAGAGCATCAGCTTCGACTACATAAATACCAGCGGCACTGATGTGCTGGCTGTGCAGGTATCTACAGATGGTGGACTTACTTTTACTACCTTAACTACGAAAACCACTTCGGCAACATGGACAAACACCCAGGTGCTGACTCCCGCCGTTGCAAACCCTGCAATAGTGAGGTTCATGGCTACATCCGATTTTGGTGCTACTGACATAGGCCTCGACAATATCAACATACTGCCCCCCGTACCTTGCAATGCGGCACCGTCTATTAGCGGCCCAACGGCAACGCCAAACACATTTAACTGCTCAGGTTCGGCCAGTCTCAATCTCACTACCTTCCCTGCACCTACAACATCGGGCGTTACTTATCAATGGCAGTCGTCACCCGCTGCACAAAATACCTGGACAAGTATAGGCCCGCCTGCTGCTACTCCTGCACTCGTTGCACCCTCGGTTTCTGCAAATACAGATTACCGCTGTATAGCAGTATGCACCAATACCAACCAGAGTTCCATATCTGGCACGGTTACAGTCACTGTAGTAGGTACAACGGCCAGTCCCGATACGTCGAACATCTGCCTCGGCTCAACCCAGGTTTTAACTGCAACAGCTCCCCCGGTTAATGCTACGCTATACAGCGAAAACTTTAATGGTGTGCCTACCATGACAATTTCAAATAGCGGTCCGGCGGCTACGGCATTTATTTTTCATACTTTCCCATATACATACACTGGTACTTCTACCGTTACTTTTGCACCACCTACAAGTACAGCTTTCGTAGCTGCGATAGCCGATGCCAGTAATTCAGGCGCAAACACCAGGCTGACGAGCCCGGTAATAAATACAACAGGTTATTCAACGCTTACGTTGAGTTTCAATCACTGCCTGCGCTATATCGGGCCTACCGATATAGTGGAGGTGTCAATTGATGGCGGAGCGACCTGGAGCACAGCACAGACCTACAGCGCTACTACAACGAATGCCGCATCGGGTGCCTTTGTTGCAGCTTCAATCAATTTAAATGCCTATGTTAATCAGCCCAACTTCATGTTCCGCTTTAACTACACCGTGGGTTGGGACTGGTGGTGGGCTATTGATGATGTCCAGGTCACAGGGCTTTCAAACACACCATCATTCTCATGGGTGGCAAACCCCGCTGCTAACGCGGGCTTGCCGGCAGCGGCAGCTACGCCTTCCGTAGCCAATAGCTCTATATCCGTTACCCCAACTGCGGGAGGCACCTATGTTTATACGGTAACTTCCAATGCGCCCGGTTGTGTAACTGCCGATGCGGTTGTGATAGTTGACCCGGGGCCGTCTGGCTCTATGTCGGTTAGCTCCGCCTCGGTATGTTCCGGTTATGATGATACGGTGACTTTCATAGGTACACCAAATGCAACTGTAAGCTATACAGTTAATGCAGGCCCCGCGCAAACGATAACGCTTGATTCGTCGGGTAACGCCTCGCTGAATACAGGGCCGCTGACGGTTCCAACAACTTTTACTTTTGTAAGTGTGCAGGCAGTGAACGGTTGCAGCAAAACCTACAATACAAGCATAACGATCAATATCAATCCATTGCCGGTTTTCGATGCGGGTATGCCTTCCAGCAATTCACCTGTATGTTCGGGTAATGACATCAACCTCTTCGTAAGCACCACACCTGTTAGCAGTTCATATAGCTGGACAGGCCCTGCATTTGGTACACCGGACCTCAACCAGAACCCGGTAATAACCAATAGCCTTGTTTCGTATACAGGTACATATTCTGTTACCGCCACCACAACTGCTGGTTGCTCCGTTACAGGTTCTACCAATGTGTTAGTTAACCTGACGCCTTCGATCAACCTGTCAGGTACTGACCCGACAACCTGCAGTGGCACCGACGGCACCATTACAGTTATGGGCTTGCAAGCCAATGGCGTATACACCTTAGCTTACACAGGAGCTACAACCAATATATCATTTGTTACAGCAGATGGTACCGGTGCATACACTATAAACGGCTTGCCTGCCGGTACATACACTAATGTATACGTGGTGCAGAACAATTGTACATCGAATGTCGCGAACATAGCGCTGAGCGATCCGCCCCCACCTGTTATCAGCAATACCTTAACATCCAATCCGACAATTTGCGGTGGTGTTAATGGTAGTATTACATTGCAGGGCCTGACACCTAATACAGCGTATGATCTTTATTACAACCAGGCAGCTACACCCATAGCTATAACAACAAATGGTGCAGGTAACTATGTTATAAATAACCTCACAGCTGGCACTTACGATAGCATATATGTGGTGAGAGTGAATTGCATGTCAAACATCGTTGGGCCATTTACCTTGTCCGATCCCAATGCACCTAATCCACCGCTGGTCGGCGATATGGTATACTGCCAGTTCGATGCCGCGGTACCACTCACTGCGACAGTATCCGGTAATGCCAACGACATTATCAAATGGTATACAGCACCCTCAGGCGGCACGGGCGTAACCCCCGGTCCTACACCTGCTACGAACGTGCCAGGCACTTATGTTTGGTATGTGACCGAGACCGACTCTTTAGGCTGCGAAAGCAACCGTGTGCCGCAAAATGTGTTGATCAAGACAAAACCTGCTGCACCAACTACAACAACGCCTTTCTTTACCTACTGCCAGATGGATAGCACTGCTGTACCACTCGTAGCTACAGGCGATTCACTGGGCTGGTATACAGTGCCGACAGGGGGTACACCTTCGTACACTACACCCACACCATCTACCGCAACAGCAGGTACTTTTACCTGGTATGTAACGCAGACACAGGACGGTTGTGAAAGTAACAGGCTGCCAATTACAGTAACGGTAATAACCAAGCCGCAGCCTCCAATTACCAAAGACATCACGTACTGCCAGTCCGATATTCCGGCAGCACTTACGGCGACAGGGGATAGCCTGAAATGGTTTGATGTGCCGACAGGGGGCACACCACTGGCATCAGCGCCTACACCATCTACTGCACAGGCAAATGTTACAACATGGTATGTAAGCCAGACAATTGCAGGATGCGAAAGCGATAGGGCAGCCCTCACGGTCACAGTATTCTATCGCCCTACAGCAGAGATCGTTACTTCGCGCAATGAGCTTTGCGAAGGCGACACAGCGCTTGTAACATATGTAGGTAACGGCAGCCAGGCAACAACTTATAATTGGGTATGGCCAATAGGCAGCAATATCGTCTCGGGACAGGGTCAGGGCCCATACGTGATGCGCTTCAATGCTATAGGTACTAACACCATTGCATTGATAGCCACCGAAAATGGCTGCTCTAGCCCTTCAGCATCGGCTACTATTAATGTAAAGCAAGCCCCTCAGGTGAAAATAGACTTGCGCAACAGCCTTGTCTGCACGGGCGATCCTCAATACCTGGAGATCACCTACGCTAACATGGCCATAGCCAGCTACCTCTGGACGTTCAATGGTGCTCATACATCCGATGGCGCAACTGATGCACACGCAGCAGGGCCTTACTCCCTCACCTGGGATAACCCGGGTACATACGTAGTAACCCTTGATGTAAGTACCGCCGGCAATTGCTCAGCTTCCGTATCCGACACTGTTGTAGTGCACGAACACCCGGGCGCCAGGATAAACGTGGGTACGCCAATAGATAACCTCTGTGCAGGTGCAGACGTAGTACTCTCCGCCGATGTGAACAACAGCAGGTACACCTACCAATGGGCACCTCGCCAGTTCTTCGACTTTGATGAGAACAACGCGGTAGTAACTGTACACGCCGACAACTCACACGCGGTAACACTTACTGTTACCAACGAATTCGGTTGCAGCAGTATGGATAGCATCATGCTTACTACCAAGCCTTGCTGCGAACTCATACTGCCAAGCGCCTTCTCACCGAATGGCGATGGCAAGAACGATCTCTTCCGCATTGTGAACCCCGGCAGGCACAAACTGGTGAGCCTGCAGGTATACAACCGCTACGGACAGATGGTATTCTCTACCAGCAATGAGAAAGACGGCTGGAATGGTAGCCTCAACGGCGTAGCACAGGAAATGGGCGTATACCAATACCTCATCAGGTACGACTGTGATGGCAAAGAGACCTTAATGAAAGGTGAAGTAACGCTGGTAAGATAAGTAGACTAATAAATATACAGGGATGGGCTGCCTTTTTAGGCAGCCCTTTTTTGTCAATAAAAAAGGGAAAAACTAGAATGTACTATTCCGCTCCAGGTAGAAACCCACATACTCACGTATGCCTTCCTCTATGCTGCAGAAGGGCCTGTCATAGCCGCTTTGCAGGAACTTATGCATATCGGCCTGGGTGTAGTACTGGTACTTATCGCGTATGTCTTCGGGGGTATCTACGTAAATGATGTTCTCGGGTTTCTTTAGTGTTTTGAAGATCGCTTTTACAAGGTCTTTAAAGGTCCTTGCCTTGCCGGTGCCGGCATTGTAGAGGCCCTTGCCCGGTGGCTGCACCATTAGCCAAACGCATATTCGCACCACATCGCGCACATAGATGAAGTCGCGCATCTGCTCACCGTCTTTGTATTCAGGATTGTGCGATTTAAAGAGCTTTACTTCGCCTGTTGCTTTTATCTGGTTGTAGGCATGGTACACTACCGATGCCATCCTGCCTTTATGGAACTCATTAGGGCCGTATACATTGAAGAACTTCACACCGGCCCAGGTGGGTGGGGTAGAGGCCTGCTGCAAAGCCCATATATCAAACTCATTCTTCGATACAGCGTAAGCATTAAGCGGCTTCAGTACCGATACATCTTCTATTTCATCGCTGTAGCCATGCTCGCCATCGCCATAAGTGGCCGCGCTGGATGCATATACCAGCGGGATATTATTCTTCGTGCACAGCTCCCATATCTTCTTACTGTAGTCCAGGTTCAGCTTGCGGAATATCTCGTAGTCGGACTCAGTAGTATCAGTACGCGCACCCAGGTGGAAGATGTACTGTACCGCGCCCGGGTTTTGGGCATACCAGTCGAAGAAGTCTTCGCGTTCTACTTTATGCAGGTATTGCTTGCCCTCCAGGTTGGGGGCTTTCGCCTCGTCGCTGAAGTCATCTACCAATACAAGATTCTCATAGCCCAGTTGGTTCAGGTATCCCGCCAGGTAGCTTCCTATAAAGCCCGCGGCCCCTGTTATGGCTATGTTATCCTCTATCTGCATCCCCCCCGGTTGATATTTATTGTGTGCTTAGTGCTTCGCAGTATCTGCGGCGGCGGCTTCCGTTTTAGGCTGACCTTCAGATTTGCCTATGCCTGTCTCACCTTTCATGGTCTCGTTGGCAGTAGCTTCTTTCTGGCTTTCCACGGGGTGTATCGTCTCCTCGGTCTTTTCGCCTTCGCCGCCCTTGCTTTCCACTTCTACAAAGTTGAGGGCTGCAATGAACAGGAACACTAATATGATAATGAGCCAGAAAGAGGCGCTCATAGAGGTTTTCGACTGTTTTTCCGTACCGTGTTTAGCTTCGTTGGCGTGCTGAGACATGTAATTTTTGTTTTTATTATTCTTACTGCAAAAATAATTGTTTAACGCTATTTCCCTAATACCTCTTAAAGATTATCCTAAATGATATATGGGCCTATTTTGCGGGCACAGGTGGCTCCATGCGCGTACCGCATATCTTGCAGGTGCGCTTGTCCTCATCGGCATAGAAGGCCTGCATTACTGGGGGCAGCTGCGTTACTATATCGCTCACGTTCAGGTGTTCTTCGTACAGCTTGTTGCCGCAGTTCTCGCAAAACCACATAAAGGCATCCTGCATGGTATCGGGGCGCACCTTCTCTATCACCAGGCCCACGGTATTGGGGCCGCGCTGGGGCGAGTGGGGGGTGCGTGCCGGCAGCAGGAACATATCGCCCTGCTTTATCGGTATATCCACTATTTTGCCGTCTTCCTGTATGCGTACTACTACGTCACCCTCCAACTGGTAGAAGAGCTCCTCCGTCTCGTTATAATGAAAGTCTTTGCGGCTGTTGGGACCGCCCACTACCATTACTATAAAGTCCTTACCATCGCTGTACACACTTTGATTACCCACAGGCGGCTTCAACAAGTGGCGATGCTCATCTATCCATTTGCCAAGGTTAAAAGGACGTGTTACCGGCATATAATTCAGTTTTGAATGTCTTTTTTTTGTTTTTGCCTATCATACCCAAGCCACTCTCTTTAACCACCCAATCAACCAATCAACTAATCAACCAACTCACTGCAATATCTTCAGCTTCACCGTTTCTATCCTTGTATCGCTCACCAGCAGCACGTCGAACTCATACTTGTCAATTATTATCCGCTCCTTGATCTTCGGTATCGTTTCGTGCTCCGATATTATGTAGCCGCTCAGTGTTTCGCTATCCGTAGGGAAGGTGAAGCCGTACTTTTCGTTCAGGTATTCCACCTCCAGCCTGCCGCTTAGTATGTACTCGTTCTCGCTCAGCTGCTTCTCTACATACTGCTCCACATCGTACTCATCATTGATATCGCCGAAGATCTCTTCCAGCACATCCTCCATGGTAACTATACCCGCCGTACCGCCAAACTCATCCACCACCCATGCTATGCTCTTGCGCTCGCGGGTAAAGCGGTTCATCAGGTCCACCGCGCTCATGGCCTCGGGCACAGCCGTTATGGTGTGCAGCACCTCGCGTATGGTCTTAGGCCTGCGGTTGAGGTCCAGGTGGTGCAGGTAGCCTATTATATTGTCTATATTGCCTTCGTACACTATTATCTTGCTCAGCTTGCTGTCTATAAATTTCTGGCGCACCGTCAGCACCTCGGTATTAATGTCCACAGCCTCTATCTCGTTACGCGGCACCATGCAGTGGCGTATCTTCACATTCACCAGGTACAACGCGTTCTCAAACAGCTCCGTGTTCAGCTCCTTTACATCATTCTCATGCCCGTGCATGCTCTGCTTTACGAATACCTCCAGGTCTATACGGTTGAACACAGCATGGTTCTCGCGTATGCGCACATTGAACAGGTATTTGAGTATGAACTCAGATATGCTCACAAAGACCTTGGCCAGGGGGAAGAGTATGTAGTAGAACAGCAGTATGGGCAGGCTGAAGAAGGTAAGCACCTGCTCGGCCTTGGCCCTGAAGATGGCCTTGGGCAAAAACTCGCCGAAGACCAGCAGCACGAAGGTAGCCAGCAGGGTATCCAGCACCAGGTGCACGTACTGCGAATGCAGCGGCCCCGGCAGGCTGTTGAGGAAGGGGTCGGTGAGCTGGGTCATCAACAGCGAGAAGATGACCACCAGTATATTGACCCCTATCAGGCTGGTGCCTATGAACTCCTCGGGGTTCTCCATAAAGCGGGCAAGGGTTTTGCCGCTAAAGGTGCCCTGCTTTTTGCGCAGCTCTATATTCAGCTTATTGGCGGAAATGAACGCTATCTCGGTACCCGCAAAAAAACCTATAAGCAGGATACAGCCTATTATGTAAAATATAAGGTGCGTAATGTCGATCTCCATATTGTTTCAAAGATAATTGTTTAGTTGATTAGTTTATTGGTTGCTTAGTTGATTGGTTGAGACTTAATAAGAATCGTTCCATCAATGCTGCTTAATCGTCGTCCTGTCATGGTGAGCCGCGTCGAATCCCCGTCCGTCCCAGCCGAGCGGGCATGACATGCTGAGCATTTGCACCATAGCCTTGATCTGGCTTTGTCGCCCTTCGACGCGGCTCAGGGTGACAGAATATGATTGAACTTCCGATTTCCAGAAATTTTAAAACCGGAAGTGCGATATCCACATTTTTTCAGTTAGTGGATTGATTTTCAGTTTATTGAAATGCTTATCTAATGTGGATTGAACACCCGATTTGCACCCGATTATTGCCGATCCACACCCGATTGGGAGATTGTATGAACCGGGATTTAGGGATGTCCCGTCCTGAAAAAACCTTAC
>DDET01000007.1 GCA_002336915.1 Bacteroidetes bacterium UBA1947
GGGCAAAGATAGGATTTAATATAAAAAAATAAAGTTTCAGGCGCGGATTAGATCATTTTTAGGAAAAAAAAGAAATTTTCAAAGATTTTACCATTATTTTAATGATTATCGTATTTTTACGAAACTCAATATCTATCAAATAAATATAATAGCATGATACGAAAAATTACGCTACTCTTTTTAGCGTGTATTGGTTTTTGTTCTTTGGCCAGCGCTCAGGGGCAATCCTGCAAGTTTGATATAGTGCATCAACAGCACATGGCCACAGACCCTGCTTACGCCGCAGCAGTGAACCAGATGGAGGCTCATTGGGCCCAGATGAATTTGCCGAATGCACTTGTAGGCCCCGCAACATATAGCGCGGGTAAAGCTTATAAGGTGCCTGTAGTGATACACGTAATGCTTCCGGGTGGTGCAAACCCCATAGGCAGCCCTTACAATCCTACAGATGCCCAGCTTATTGGGATGGTGGATTACCTGACCAAGACATACGCAGCAAAATGGCCTGGATATCCCGATTCCAACAGCGGTGGCACATACATCCCGATTGAGTTCGTATTGGCCCAGCGCGACCCTAACTGCAATGCAACCACAGGTATTGAGCGTGTGGATGCAAGTAGTGTTCCAAATTATACAGCTTGCGGCGTTGGTACAGGTGGTGCTAACGATGTGCTGATCAAAAACCTGTCCAGGTGGCCGGTTGATCGCTATTATAACATATGGATTGTCAATAAGATAGATTGCGAAGACGGTACAGGCCCCGGCCCATATGTGGCTGGCTATGCGTACTTTGCCGGTGCAGCAGCACAGGATGACGGAACCATCATGCTGGCAATATCATCTTCTGCAGGCCAAAAAGTATTGCCCCACGAAATTGGGCATGCCATGAACCTATACCATACCTTCGAAGGCGGTGATGCATCAACATGCCCACCTGTTGAAACAGCTGTTACCTGTGCGACCATAAATGACAGGGTATGTGATACACGCCCCGAAAAGCAGTCGTCTTTTAACTGCCCTTCAGATCCCAACCCTTGCAACCCCCCTACCAATACTTATGACAACGTTCAGCGCAATATCATGGATTACTCAAGCTGTCCTGACAGGTTCACTCCCGGTCAGAAGGTTAGGGTAATGGATGCGCTGCTAACCCAGCGTACCAATTTTATTGGTTCTTTGGGCGGTGAAGCACCGGGCGCAGCACCAACTACAGCTACTTGTAATACGGCGACCAGTACTCCCGGAAATGCATTTAATGCCGGGCCACGCGAAGTAAAGATCAACGATGGTAACTATACTTACCTTGATTATCAATCAAGTGGTTATAATGGCGATGGCAACCTTGCTTACGTAGACCTTACCTGCAAAGAGGGCGCTACGCTGGATGCAGGCAGTACTTATACCCTGGCCGTAAAAACAGGTTTCTGGACAGAAAGGGTACGTGTTTACCTCGACATGAACAATGACGGTACGCTCGCTCCTTCTGAACTGATATACAGCCATGATGGTACATTGAACAATGAAAACCACAGCACTTCATGGACCGTGCCTAGTGTAATCACTAATCCTACACTCGTTACATGTACGCCGCTGCGTATGCGTGTAGTTACAGACCGTACTGCCGCAGTCACTCCTCCCGATGCCTGCAATGTTGTAACAGGACAGGCGGAAGATTATTCTATCACGATCGTAGGCTCCGGCGCAGGCGGTGGCACTGTAGCTATTACCCAGCTTAATGGTTTACCACAGTCATGTAACTCCGATTCACTGCATTTTTCGGCTACACCCAATAACGTTGTGAACCCAACTTACAAATGGTTCATCAACAACGTTGCCACAGGCGTTACTACCAGCACATTCGGCAGCGACGTATTTGTAACTGGCGACCAGGTAATGGCTAAAATATATTTCTCTACAACTTGCGGTATTGACAGCGCCTCTTCTAACGTGATCACCATCACGCGCTCAGGCATCATACCTCCAAGCGCTACCATTGCTATGACAGTGGGTAGCCCCGTTAGCTGCACAGGCGATACGCTTACCTTTAGCGTAACAGCTGCGGTTAACCCAGGCACTGCTCCTACATACAAATGGTATGTGAACGGTGTGCTAAGCGGTACCGGTACTTCCTTCACATCTAGCACACTGAACAATGGTGACGCAGTACATGCACAGATCACTTCTAATTCATCATGTGCTATACCCGATACAGGAAGCTCTAACTACATTACTGTAACGCACGGCACCATCACTCCTACCAATAGTATCGCGGTGATAAATGGTAACAACCCCGGCTGTCCTAACCAGGTACTTACCTTCCAGGCTACACCTACTACACCGGGTAACGCACCTACCTACACATGGCGTGTGAACGGTGTTCCAGCAGGAAATAACACAAACATATTCTCAGGCACCTTCAATAACGGCGATATCGTAACTGCAACGCTGCATTCCACAGCCAATTGCGCAGTACCTGATACCGCAATTTCTAACCCGATAACAGTGGTTATTAATTACGATACGCAGGACGTGGTAATATATACACTTGCTACATTCCCTGTATGTGCCACACACAATGTTACTTTTGAAGCAACTACCCTCAACATTGGTGAAACCTTACAATGGCAGATAAATGGTGTGAATGTGCCCGGTGCTACAAACCATACATTTACTACCAATCAGCTTAACAACAATGATGTGGTTACAGCAGTCATCTCGATAACCAACTCTTGTATCTACAACCCGATCGATACATCTAATGCCATTACGGTTACAGTTGATCCTTCCACCACCCCAAGTCTCAGCATGACCATCACACAGGGTAACAACCCCGGTTGTCTTGACTCATTGGTTGAATTTACCGGAGTAGTGTCCAACATGGGTGTTAACCCGAACCTGGTATGGCTGGTAAATGGCGTTCAGGTTGCCACTGGTACAGTATTCTCCAGCACAGGCTTGCTGGATGGTGATGTTGTTACCTTCCGCGGAAACCAGACAGATGGCGAATGTTATACAAGCGATACTTTAAGTTCTTCGATTGTAATGCACCTGACGCCGACACCTCCTACGCCGCTTTTGTCGCTTATTGGCAATATGCTGGTTGCTACAGGTGCAGGTAACTATGTATGGTACGGCCCTAACGGTTTGATACCCGGCCAGGCTACCAACACATACCATCCGCCAACCCTAGGTGCTTACTGGTGCGTTAATATCAGCAACGGTTGCCGTTCTAATCCTTCAAACGTCCTCACAATATCATTGCTGAAGGTGGGCAATTATAACCTGGAGAACGTGAAGATCTACCCTAACCCTACGTCTGGACAGATAGTTCTGGATTGGGGAACCAACGTGAACGTAAAATTGGATGTGTTCAATATTACCGGGCAGGGGCTGCTGCACCAGGATATAAACAACCAGTCTAAAAAGGTCATGGACCTTTCATACTTACCAAACGGTGATTACTTCCTTGTGATCAGAGATGAAACAGGAAATGCCGGAACTGTGAAAGTGACCATCGCTAAATAGTTGACATAACAGAAACAATAAAAAGAGAGACAGCCGCCTATCCAGGCGGCTTTTCTTTTTGTGTTATTCAGTGCGGGAAATATTCACGAATTCAGTACGAGCGGGGCTCCATTAGGAGCCCCATATTTATGTAAATTTCTGTTGGAGATATTAAAGCTCCATTAGGAGCGACCTGTTGATTCACGGATTTTATCTTGGACCTTATTGCTCTTGCACGTATACTCTTTTCACCCGCTGCGATATGCCTGTCATGATCTCGTAAGAAATAGTGCCCGACCATTCTGCTAGTAGTTCAAGCGGCAACTGTGGACTAAACACCGTAGCCTCGTCACCCTCATTAGCTTCCGGAATATTTGTGACATCTACCATACACATGTCCATGGCTACAATGCCTACCACTTTGGCCGGCTTGCCATGTATCAGCACATGTGCCTTGCCATTACCCAGTGCCCGCGGGTAACCATCGGCATAACCTATGCATATCGTAGCGATCCTCATCGGGCCGTTTGCCTGGCCTTTCCTGCCATAGCCTACAGTATCGCCTTCCTTCAAAGTTTTTATCTGCGCTATCTTCGTTTTCAAAGTGCTGATCTGCTTCAGCTGCCCATGCATGGCATTACTACTGTCTACGCCATACAGGCCTATGCCCAGGCGCACCATATCAAGGTGCAGGTCCTTATGCCGCACTATCCCTGCCGAATTGCAGATATGCCTCATAGGCTTATAAGATAATTGCTCAACAATGCTGTCGCTCATTGACCGGAACAGTTCTGCCTGCATTTTCGTATACTCATCGTGCGTGCCGTCCTCGCTGGCCGCAAGATGGCTAAAGATTGAGGCTATCTTTACATATGGATTGTTACGTAACAATTGCTTTAACTCGTCCAGTTCGTCCTGCATAAACCCAAGCCTGTGCATCCCCGTATCCAGTTTTATATGTATCGGGTAATCTTTCACATTCAGCATTTGCGCTATCTCCATAAATGCGTTGAAGGAGCGCACGCTGAATATTTCAGGCTCCATCTTCCATGCAATCATGCGGTCAAAAGATCCCATATCCGGGCTCATTACCATAATGGGCATGGTTATCCCTGTCTTGCGTAGTGCAATGCCCTCATCTGTATAGGCTACCGCCAGGTAATCCACCCCGGAATATTGTAATTCATTGGCTATTTCATAACTGCCATGGCCGTAAGAATATGCTTTTACGATAGCCATGGTTTTCACACCGGGTTCCAGGTACGAGCGGAACACATCTACATTTTGCGCCAGTGCAGACAGATCCACCGTCATTACGGTCTGATGTATTTCCTGCTCCAGCAATACACTTATTTTATCAAAGGCAAAAGGCCTCGCTCCTTTCAAAAGGATCGCTTCATTTTCAAAGGTAATGAGATAAAATTTCTTCAGGAATTCTTCTGTAGACTTAAAGAATATGCTCCGTAATTTTTTGTGCTTTCTGAAACTGGCTTTGTTTTTATACATCGCCGGTCCTATCCCTATAAAGCGTTTAATATTATGCTGCACAACCAGGTCCGCGACCTCGTCATAGAGGTCAGTATCGCGGGCCATACCCTGCTGTATGTCAGATAATATAACCGTATGCTGTGAATGTTGTTGCTGCTGCGCAAGAAAATCAAGCGCTATACGGAATGAAGTAAAGTCCGAATTATAAGTATCGTTTATTACCGTGCAGCCGTTTATACCATGCTTCAGCTCCAGCCTCATGGATACAGCGTGCAGTTGCAGCATGCGCTGTTTTATTTTATCCATAGCCGTGTCCAGTAGCAGCATCACGCACCAGCAGTGTATCGCATTTTCAATGGACGCAGGGTCTGTGAACGGAATGATTATAGATACTTGCTCTTCTTTGTAGATAGCATCAATGGTAGTTTTCCCGTTCTCCGTTTGGATATTGTGTATCCTGAGCTCAGCATTTGTTTTCTGCGACCATGTGAATAATTGCAGCGGCACCTCGTTGCCCGATACCCTTGTTTGGTGCATGTATTGCAACAGGCACTCGTTAAGTTCGTGATGATCTTTGCAATAAACAAGTTGCCCGGCATGCCTGAACAGCAGCAGTTTTTCATTTATTTTCTGTCGCTTATTCAGAAACCCATCATCATGCGCTTCACCCACATTCGTGAACACACCGATGGTTGGTTTTATGATACGCTCCAGTTGCTCCATCTCCGATGGCTGCGAGATGCCGGCCTCGAAAACCGCAAGTTGATGTTGTGGCTCCAGCAGCATCACCGACAAAGGAACGCCCACCTGCGAGTTGTAGCTCTTGGGGTTGCGCACCATATTATAGTCAGGGCTTAACAGCTGGTACAGCCACTCTTTTACTATGGTTTTCCCATTGCTGCCGGTGATCCCTATCACAGGTATATCAAATTGCTTTCGGTAAGTCTCAGCTATCTGCTGCAGCCCTCGCAATGTATCCTTTACCTCTATAAAATTTGCACCGGGAAAATTTTGAAGATCGACACTTTGGGATACCAGGAAATTGCGTACCCCTTTTTCATAAGCATCTGCAATAAAAGAGTGTCCGTCGCGAACGCGGGTTTTTATAGCAACAAATAACGTGTTTTCCGGCTTGTTGATCTTACGGCTGTCAGTAACAATATCGCCCACCGCTTCACTGCCTGCCTGTTGCAGCCACGTTCCGTGGCACCATTCGCATACCCTGTCCGTAGTGATCTGTTGCTCCGCCATGCTCATATAGTACTAAGAAAAGAAGCAGCAAATTAATCAACATAGCGCGTTTTACCCGCATGCACGCCAAATATGTTCACCGTCCGGCCAAAAATTTTTAATCAAAAAGCAATAAATTATTATAATTTTATCAAAACTGTTTATAGATGAAAAGACTTTACCTATTCGTTTTACTTGCATTGTTTTCTTTTTCTACCTCATTTGCCCAAACCACAGCCGACTATGCAGTGCAATTAACTGCAACTGTGCAGGTTACGCCCCCCAAGGTTAATCTTACCTGGGTGCGCCATGCCGATACGCCCACTTACTATATCTATAAAAAAGCAAAGAACGCAGGCTCATGGGGAGCAGCAATAGCCACTCTGCCATACACAGATAGCACCTACACCGACTTGGCTGTCGTTGCGGATTCGAACTATGAATACCAGGTACTGGCAAATGGCAACCTTGCTTCAGGCTCAGGGTATTTATTTGCCGGTATCAAGTCGCCGCCGCTGCACAATAAAGGCGCTATCATCTTACTCGTCGATTCCACATTTACCGATTCTTGTGCTCCCGAGCTACACCGCCTGAGGAACGACTTGAGGGCCGATGGCTGGGAAGTGATACGCCGCGACCTGTCGCGCACCATGCCGGACACAGCAGTGCATGCTATCATAAAAAACCTGTACAATGCTAATCCACGCCTCAGGGCCGTGCTTATCGTCGGCCATATCGCTGTTCCTTACAGCGGTGATATCAATCCCGACGGGCACCCCGACCATCTTGGTGCATGGCCTGCCGATGTGTATTACGGCAACATGGATGGTGTATGGACCGATGCTACTGTGAATGATATAAGCGCGGGCTACCCTGCCAACCAGAATATACCCGGCGATGGTAAATGGGATCTTGACATGCTGCCTACCAACAACAAGCTGCAGGTAAGCCGCATCGACTTCAGCAATATGCCTGCTTTCCCTAAATCAGAAATAGAGCTGATGCGCAGCTACCTGAAAAGGGACCACGTGTATAAGATGGACTCTCTCAATATTGCTCACCGCGCCCTGATCAGCGACAACTTCGGGCCTTTTAGCGGCGAGGCTTTTGCGGCCAGTGGGTTCAGAAATTTTGCTCCGCTGGTAGGCACTGACAGTGTGAAGATCATACCGTATATCTCCAGCATGAATGCTGAATCATACCAATGGTCTTATGGCTGTGGCGGCGGTTCCTTCACAAGTGCAGGTGGGATAGGCGTTACCAACGATTTCGTGACCAACAATATAAATGGCATATTCACCATGCTCTTTGGCAGCTACTTCGGCGACTGGAATGTGACCAACAATTTCCTGCGCGCGCCCTTGTGTTCCGATACTCCTGCACTCACCATATGCTGGTCAGGCAGGCCGCAGTGGATGTTCCACCATATGGCCATGGGAGAGAACATAGGTTACTCTGCCCTGCTATCGCAAAATAATACAAACCTGTACCTGTCCCAAAATCTCAACTATGGCGCAAAGTGGGTACATGAAGCACTACTGGGCGACCTGACATTAAGAAGCGACTATATCAAGCCTCCATCAAACCTTGCCATATCGGCACCATTGAATGCCGGCGCTACCTTGACCTGGACGGCTTCGCCCGATGCCGGTGTATTGGGTTACTACGTATATCGTTCCACAACACCTTACGGCAGCTATCAAAAGATATCGTCTTTGATACCCACTACTACCTATGTTGATACTGTGGGTACCAACGGCTTGCAATACTATCTTGTAAGACCATCGAAGTTGGACACTACACCTTCAGGAACGTACTATAACCTTGGGCTGGGCATAGTTGATTCCGCCAACGTAACTTATCCAATACCTGTTAATGTAGCTGAGCTTGCTGCTAACAGCAGGATATCACTGTACCCCAACCCAGTTAAGAATAACATGGAACTTGTAGTTGACTATACAAAGAACACAGCGGCAACTTTCTATATCATGAATATGGAAGGACAGGTAGTCAGGGAATATACAAAGCAGCTATCAACAGGCAGGAATACTTTCAGTTTCGATGTCAGCAAACTGCCCTCAGGCGTATATTCTTTAACGATGAATGCGGATGGATACAGGGAAACGAAGAACTGGATAAAGGTAAATTGATAAAGCTCCTTCAAAATATATAGAAAAAGGTCCTGCTCACCCGGCGGGACCTTTTTAATTTATTTCTGTTTCGGCACGGGAGAAAATTCTTTGTTCACTTCATCAGGCTGGTAGAACTCATAGGCCATATGAAAGAACTTGTAGAAGGTATATATCTGCACCGTAGCAGTATCCTTATTGTTATTAAGCACGGCAAAAAACCTGTCCGAGTCATAATCTTCCGGGGTGATAGCGTTATTCTCCAACTGGTTCTTACTCCTGCGGCCAATTGGCTTCCAGTACACATCCACATGGTGCTGTTCGCCTTTCGTATCTGTCACATCAATGCTGCAGCGCTTGGGTGTAACACGCAAAATGGAATCCATACCATAAGTGCCATTGGTGAAACCTTCGCTATTCACCCGCTCAAAATAGGTAAGAAATAATTTTGCCCTGCGCTCATTCAGTTGATTATGTCCTATCACTGCGGGATCGGCCTCTACGGTTACATTGCCTTTCTCATCCTGCTTTGCGGTAAAGTTGTTGAGTGGCTCCTTAGGGTATTGCACCGAGACACTCCTGATATTGGCTGCGGGTATGTCAAATACGGTACGGTCGCGCCAGTCTTCTATTTTCATGGGGTAGCGCGGCGTCAGGTAACCTGTAAAGCCCGGCACCTTTACCACATAAGGGGTTTCCGCACCTTCCATCAGCATATAGGAGCCATCATCTGCATGCACCTGGCCGCCTACGTAAAAGACGCGCATCTTTTCACCCTGCCTGTTATACAGCTCCACTTTGATGGCATTACCTGTCATGTCTTTGATGACGGTGTTATGCGCGGCTGCAGGCACAGGATAGGCAGCTTCCTGCCTTGCCAGTGTTTGTAACAAAGTATTGGTAGGTGATGACAGCGCTTTGTATTGCTTATTTACTGTCCAGCCCCCGGCAGTACGTTCCAGCAGCACTGTCTGGCCCTGGTTATCCGCAATGAATATCTTGCCTATTATGCCGGTATCGCGTACGTTGAATGCTGCGTCCTTTGTTGAAAAGCCGCTCTCCTTATTGCCAAAGAGGAAGTAGTATACGCCAAATCCCAGGACAGCCAGCAGCACGAGGTATAATAAAGTCTTTTGCATCTATATGATTTTTAGGATCAAGCTGTCTTCTCATAGCGTCTCTTCCTGAAGAATAAATAGCAGGAAGCAAACACCAGCACCAGCCCGATAGGTATGCCTATATTAACAGCCTGCCACTTTTTGCGTTCAGCCTTTACACGGCCTTCATCCAGCAGGCGCAGGCGATGGTCTTTAGAGCGCGCCTCCAATAGCCCCGAATGATCGGTAAGATATTCAAGGCAATTGAGCATGAAATTCTTGTTGGCGTACATGGTTTTGCTGTACTTCCAGAAGCCCATGTCCATAGGGCCCGTGCTGGGCGATACATTATTGACGAAAATGTCTCCGTCTGATATCACGATCATGCTGGTAGGGCTGTCGCATGCATATTTGTAGCGCTGTCCTATCGAGTCAAGCATATGCATGGTGCTGGCGGGTAACCTGTTCTGGAATATAGAACGGAATTTGCCTTCCATCAATACCGCAACCGGCTGGTAGGGCTTGTTCATATCCTGGGGCCTTGGCGGGTGCAACATCATACTTAGGTTGACACGCACCGGCGAGGGCGTAGTGCGGCTGTATTTGGACGATGCCAGCAGGATAGTCTTCTTAATTTCAGGGTTAGCTATCGTATCTATGCTATTGGCAAATACGCCTAATACAGCATCCATGTTGTTTACTATGGGATGCTTTGATGATGGCGTAAAAAAAGGAAGGTAAATAAAAGGCGGGTATTCAAATGTCGGTTGCCCGCTTGAATTTGTGCCGGATATCATCGGCATTACCTCGCACTGTACATCTTCGATAAAATCGGAATTGATACGTACACCGTAGCGGAATAATATATCCTCAAGGTTCAGGTTGTAATCGGTAGTAATGAACTGCGAGTTACGTTGCAGGCTATCCATATAGGTACGCAGCATATCCACGCACCAAATGATATGTCCGCCTTTCATCACATACTGGTCTATCTTAAACTTTTCTTTGTCGCTGAATGTATCGGTGGGCTTATTGATGATGACCGCATCGTAATAGTTGGGGATGTGTGTAGATGCGGTCAAGTCAAAAGTATCCAGTTTGTATTGCCTTTCCAGTGTGCGCAGCATCGACCATGTTTGGTAACCCAGTGCCTCGCCATGGCCCATTATGTAGGCAATATTGTAAGGCACATTCCTGTTAAGCCTGCTAATAGCGCTGGCAAATTTGTACTCCAGCAACGATTCAGCATAGTTCAGCGCCTCTATCCTGTTCGCATCCGACCGGTTCTCTATCAACTGCACCGGTGCCGATTTGCCTTTGTAGTTCACAAGTGCATAAGGGAAAACTATCTTTTCCGAATAGTCGCCTTCATCTCCCTCGCCCACTCTCGTGCCCATCACACCTTTGGCAGCCAGCTGCTGGAAAATGTCTTTTTTCTCATCCTCGCCTTTGCCTTCAAAAGGATCTATAAAATGGACTATGATATTGCCACCGGCATATTCTTTAAACGATTGCAGGCGGTCGCGCACTGCTTCCTGCAGCCTTATGAAATCGGCAGGCATTTTGCCGGCCAGGTACACATCCACCACTGCTACATCCTTCATGTTGCGCAGTAATGTTTTGGTAGCGGGCGAGAGGGTGAAGCGCCGCTCGCCGGTCATATCAAGGCCGTAATGAAAGCGCGAAGCAAGCATATTGGCACATACCAAAATAGCCAGCAGTATCAGCAGCCTTACAGTAGCCTGGCGCTGTTGCGACCTTCTTTTCTTAGATGAGTTGTTCGTTGCCATATACTAAGCGTCAGTCGTTCTGTGCCGTGTCCCAGGTGCGGCGGTTAAGTGAAAGACGAGTAAGCGAGATGAAAAGGATAATAACCGATAAGAAATAAAGTACATCGCGGCTGTCCACGAAGCCACGGCTTATGGAATTATAGTGAAAGGAGATACCTATCATGCCCAGGTAGTAATCAAAGCCACCTTTCAGCTGCGGTATCTTGCTAAGCGCCTCGAAACCGTAGTAAAGCAGGTAGCAGGCAAATAATGCGATAAGAAAACCCACTACCTGGTTGCTGGCCAGCGATGAGCAGAACACGCCTATTGCCGTAAAGCCCGCAGCCAGGAAGAACAAACCTATATAAGAACCTATTATAGCACCTGTATCCAGGTTATTGGCTATGGCCGATAGATTGCTAACGGTGTATACATAAATAAAGGTGGGCAGTATAGCAAAGATCACCAGTGCCAGTGTGGCCAGGTACTTGCCTATAATGATATCAAAATCAGTCAGCGGCTTTGTGGAGAGCCACTCGATGGTACCGTCGCGGAATTCATCGGCAAAGGAGCGCATGGTGATGGCGGGTATCAGCAACATCAGCAGCCATGGGGCCATCTCGAAAAAACGGTCGAGCGAGGCATAGCCGTAGTCGAGTATGCTGCTATCGGGCAGTATCCAGAGGAAGAGGCCGCAGGCTACCAGGAATACCAGTACCGCCACATAGCCTACTATAGAACTGAAAAAAGAGTTGATCTCCTTTATAAAAATGCTGCGCATGTGTTACCTAATGGCTTTGGAAGTGTGCAAATATAGTGAAATGGGGTTGATTGGTTTAATGGTTGATCAGCCGACTGGTTAATAATGTCATAAAAGTGACAATGGTGCTGTTTGGTGTTCCTGAAATATGTTTCATTTTATCTTTTTTTCCGGTTTCCGGTTGAAAATGCGTTTCCGGTTTTTTGTGGGCCATTTCGCTGAAAGGCTTTGTGGCATTGTCATATGATGTTTTGGTGAAATTTCTGGTTTTTTCCGGTTTTATCTTTTGCCGACACTTATGGCTCTCGTTCGATATCTCATCTTATGAGTCCTTCCTCTGCTTGTTACTTTCTTTTGCCTTGATGCAAAAGAAAGTAACCAAAGAAAAAATATTCACAATCTCAATGTCTCTTCAAAGGCGTTCATGAGATCGCTGCGCTAAGTTCAAGGCTCTTGGAAAGAAAGCTAAAAATATTTGCTTAGCCCTAAAGAGGGAAATAAGTTCGAGCTTCGAACACATCCTTGCTTCAGCAGGACTTTTATAAGTCCGTAACACTTTAAACTTCAGTAAGTTTTTCTAAATGCGCCGTAGGCTGAGCCCGAGGCAGGCGACCGGGCATAAAATGAAAATCGGGCATTTACTCAGGGTGTTAGGGGGCGGAATGTCTTGCCAGGCATATCATATGATGATAAAAGTAGCGTGCCCGATTTGTGCCCGACCATCGGGCCGGGCAGGCCCGAATCGGACATTTGGTGCCCGAAGGTGCCGGACATCGGGCATTTGGGATAGCTGCAGGTGGAGTGTTTTTGGTCGTTCATGATAGCGGTTTAGTGTTTAACAATATCTGCCCAGAAAAGCCGGCTTGTTGGGGCAGTTATTAGGCAAGCCGTAAAGTTCCGAAGCTGTTTTGAGATGGGCAAACTGAAGTTTTATGATACCCTTTTGGAAGGGTATGATACCCCTTTGCGGAGGGTATGATACTCCTATTTTTGAACTTAAAATATTGATAATGAGGCGCGGGTATAATGAAATGGAAAAATCGAAAAATAGCCTGGCGCGAGGTTCGTTGGTGAAGAACACCAACAAAGGCAGAAAAAAGGAAAAAGGTCCGGTGCTGAGTTGGTAAGGGATGAACAGCAAGGAAGGCAGAAGCCGGAACAGTGGAGGAAGATCTTCACCCACGAAAAAATCTACTTTACCACTTATTGCAGTATTTTCCATATCAATATTATAGTTTTATCACAAAGCACAAACATGGTAATCCGCTATCTGCATTTTATTATTCTTTGTTTAGTTGTTCTTGCAGGTTGCAAGAGCTACTCGAAATACCCGATAGACAATAGGCCCCTGGAAAAAACCGATACGTCTCTCTTAGGCATTTGGAAGATCGATGGAAAAGATAAAAAACTTCTTTGGGCTACCATAAAAGATACCGACAAAGCAAATTTCATTTTGGTGCAACAGCACCAGGACATTATAGACCAGGCGACATCGTGGAGAAATATGGATGCTGGTAAAAAACGAGCGGTTTTTGCCGAGTATTACAAAGATGACACTGCAAGCCTTAACGAGGCAATGAAGGCAGATGCGAGGAATATCAATGACACCACGCATATCGCTGAAATGAGAAAAAGGATAAACACGTATGATATCACTTACTTTAATGCAGGTGGAAGAAACCCACAGTATCAACAGTGGGACGCATATCTTTCGAAAGTGGGCAATGAACATTTTCTTAATACTACGTACCGCGATTATCATCTAGACAATAAAGGGGAAATCCTGGATGTGCCGACAGAAGATGGGTACTTACTCGTAAGGCTGGTAAAGGTCACAAAAGATTCTATCGCAGCAGCGGTGGTGGCCGATAGCACTTTAAAGAAATTAACCAATTGCGCCGCTGTGCGTAAGCTGGTCACTAAAAACCTAAACAATAAATCCTTCTATTGCGATACTGTTCATTTTTATAAGGTGAGCAGTTACCATTTATCACTAAATGAAGCGATGAAAAAAGCGAATTGATGATGAGCCGATATGTAAATATGATCATACTTTGCATGGCCTTTCTTGCAGGCTGCAAGAGCTACTCGAAATACCCGATAGATAGCAATTCTTCTGTAGCTATCGACACAAATTGAGTGCCAGAAGAGACTCAATGGATAAAGAAGTAATGAATCGTTTTAACTTAAATAGCAGCGAATTATGAGATCATCAATTATATGCATGCTTTTTCTGTTCACTCTTCCGTACAGCTGTTTGTGCCAGGAAGGCTTTCCCCGGCATAAGACATTAGTGGTTGGCGGTTCGAAGTTCAGTATTAACGAGCAGGGAGTTTCTTTCGGGAAGACCGACCCGGTATTTCTTGCCCCGGCGGATACGTCCGGCAACGTGCTATTTACAGGTATTATTCGCGGCGTCCGGGTCATCGGCAGGTTCGCACCTTGTGCTTACGCGACAGATACCACCTACGCAGAAGACCCGAGCAACGGAGAAATGTACATGGTATGCCACCCCGTTTACAGTTTAAAAAAACAGGGCGAGTGGGACTATTTTTATGGCAAGGGCTTTTGCTACCATGAATTTTATGATAAAGGAGCTCTTACCGATGCAGATTCCTGGAAACAATTATTCTCGAATAAGAGGAAGGGCATAACGGTTGCTGACAGTATGGGGAAAATAAGGTCATATGTTGATCAATACGTTAAGAAAGGCGACGGCTCGGCCCCCCGAAGGGAAAGCGCAATAGAGTAAAAGGAGTTGCAAAAACAATTTAAATCATTACCCTGAAATTGCGGCAAATTATGAGATCAGCATTTTTCCCCGGCCTCCTGCTTAGCCTTATTTCTATATCAGGCTGTACAAATAAAGTGCATGTTTTTGTTAAACACACGGATGTGGAAGAGGCGGCGTTGAAAGGCAGGGTCAATTTGGCCACTACGTACATCTGTTCACTGGATAGCACGGGCGCTGAACATTGCAGTACCTGGGTAAGAAAATTTAATGCCCAGGGATTCAAGATAGAGGTACTGGATACGTCGGGGAATGATTTTTTTATTACCAAATATTCCTACAATAGTGACGGCCTTTTAGCGAAACTTACTTTTTCTGCCAACAGCCCCTTTTCTTCACCTTCGGAATCCAGCTACCTGTATTCTTTTAGTGAACGCAAAAAAACGGTGGTCACCCGTACTTTTGGCAGTTCGCCGACAAGCATTGATTCTTCTGTGAGCCTATATGACAAGAATGGAAATGAAATTGAGCACAAGAGTAGTGATACAAAATGGACCTATAAATATGATGAACACGGCTTCCTTGTTTGGGACAAATTCACCATTGGGAGAGAGACCATTGAAAGCAATTATATCAATAACAAGCAGGGAAGGGTTTTGAAAAAGACCCGGTCCGATGGTTTGACAATAACTTACGTATATAATAAGGACGGCAATACAGTTCAAGAAAGGTGGATCGATGCAAAAGGAGAAGTGAAGGACCATTTCATCGGTTACTGTGAAGTAGACAAAAACGGTAATTATTTGAAACTCATTTCCGTTTGTCCGCAGACAAAAAGTATGGGTATCAATAGGCAGCTTATTGAATATTACTAAGTTTATGGCGGCAGAGAGATGCGTCGACACCTCTGAGAACAAAAAAACACAAATAAGCAAAGCGGTATTTGTCCGACGCGAGCCGTTGAGTCCTCGAAGGGAGCGGCTCAATGGGTAAAGAGAATCCATGCACCCAAGAACGGCTGACGAAAGTCATAGTCCGGCTTATAGCGTTTAGCTAATTTTACCCAATAAGAGCAAACTATGGCATACAAACGCAAGACCTGGGCAGAGAAGATGAAACCGGGCGCCGAGCCGCAAATAGAAAAAACGGAGAAGCCCTTTGCCGATATACCCGCGAATGTAAAGATGCTGATAGCCACACCTATGATAGTGGACGAGTATGTACGGAATATACCCAAAGGGCATAGCAGCACACTGCAGCAAATGCGCACAGACCTGGCAGCGGAATATCATGCCGACTATACCTGCCCGGTAACATCGGGCATCTTCCTGCGGATAGTGGCGGAGAACGCCTACGAAGAGTATATGAAGGGTAAGCCCATAAACAAACTAGCTCCCTTCTGGCGAATGATAGATAGCAAGTCGCCCACGGCAAAGAAACTGAGCTTCGGGATGGAGTTTGTTAGTGAGCAAAGGCGGAAAGAGGGCTTGGCAGCCTAGTACTTTTCTATTTATTTCTTAGCTCGAACGAACATCCCCCTACCCCTCCCGCAAAAAAGCCGGACTATCGCTTCAGCCAGGCAGGGAATCACCGCACAAGGGGGGGAATTACCGAGGCATGTCTTTGGACATGGCTCGGTAATCCTATCCAGCTAAGTATGTTAGTCATCTGAAGATTGCTTCGTCGCGGCCAGCCCGCCAGGCAGGGGGCTCCTCGCGATGACGGGCGCGTGATTAGTCCAGGTCAGGTTGAGGAGTGTAGCGCAGGTATGGCTTCACTATTCTTAAACCTTTAGGAAATTTCTTTTCAGCATCTTCGGTGGAGACCGCGGGTACGACTATTACGTCTTCGCCATATTTCCAGTCGGCGGGGGTGGCTACGCTATGGTTAGCAGTGAGCTGCAGTGAGTCGATAACGCGCAGGACCTCAACAAAATTGCGGCCTGTGGATGCGGGGTAAGTAAGCGTAAGCTTCACCTTCTTATCGGGCCCTATTACGAAGAGCGAACGCACGGTGGCTGTAGCACTGGCCTCAGGGTGTATCATGTCGTAAAGGTTGGCTACATTGCGGTCGGCATCGGCTATGATCGGGAAATTGACCGTGGTGTTCTGGGTCTCATTGATGTCTTTTACCCAGCCCTGGTGCTTGTCCAGGGGGTCAACACTTACTGCCAGTACCTTCACATTGCGTTTAGCAAACTCGTCCTTAAGCTGTGCGGTGCGGCCCAGCTCGGTAGTGCATACAGGCGTGTAATCGGCAGGATGCGAAAAGAGTATGCCCCAGCTATCGCCCAGGTATTCGTGGAAATTTATTTCGCCTTCGGTGGTCTGCGCCTTGAAATCGGGGGCTGTATCGCCCAAACGTAATGACATATGTGCCTAGTTTTAAAATGTGATAAAATAATGTAAGATATACCCAAAGTTAAGCGTGGCAGCGGTTTTTCATACTAAGATTTTGTAAAGTTTTCATTTCTCCATTAATCAACATACTGTATCTTCGTGGCGGCACGTTATTAGTGTACAAAGTTCAATTGATGCGATCCCGCTTAATTATATTAATTACACTCATGTCGGTGGCGATAATGCCCCGGGCCCTGGCACAGCGCCATGCCCTGAACATGAGTGAGCACGATGAAAAGATCTACTATTTCGGGATCACTTTCGGTTTCAACTACTCACAGTACAAGATACATTACACCCAATCGTTCGCCGAAACAGATACGATAAGGCGCGCATCGCCCACATGGAAACCCGGCTTTAACCTGGGGTTGATGGGCAACCTGAGGCTGAACCGCTTCGTAGACCTGAGGTTCATACCCTCGCTGGTATTTGCCGAAAAAGGCATTAAATACAATATGAGCCCCGACAGCACTGCCGACCGCTCGATAGAAAGTATATACATGCACCTGCCGCTGCAGTTCAAATTCAAGAGCGAGCGCATACGCAACTTCCGTTTCTATGGCATGCTGGGTGGTAAGCTGGATTATGACCTCTCATCGAACGCGCGCTCGCGCAGACCTGATGAGTGGCTGAAAGTAAAAGCACTGGACTATGGTGCAGAGGTGGGTGTGGGCTTTGAGTTCTACTACCCTAACTTCATCTTCTCACCTGAAATAAAGATGAGCCAGGGCCTTGGCGACCAGCTGTATAAAGACTCGCATATACAGCTCTCCAACTCGCTGGAAAGCCTGCATTCAAGAAGCATAGTGATATCGATACACTTGGAGGGATAGAGACCCCTCCCGGCCTCCCCTTCGGGGAGGTGATGGTAAGTAATTTCTTAAGTCTATATAAAAGAGAACGTCCCGCTTGTGCAGGACGTTCTCTTTTATAATAAGTGTTTTATTGGTTATGCTATTTTTTCCACCTGCATGTAGTTCAGTTCCACAGGTGTAGCACGGCCGAAGATCTTTACCACTACTTTCAGTTTCTTTTTCTCGTCGTTCACTTCTTCCACGGTACCGTTGAAGTCGTTGAAAGGCCCGTCGATGATCTTCACTGTTTCGCCTACTATGAAAGGTTCCGCGAAGCCTATACCCTGCTCGCTTACTTCGTCCATCTTACCGAACATCTTGTTCACTTCAGACTTGCGCAATGATGTCGGGTTTTCTTTGCCCAGGAAATGTATAACGCCTGTGATATTCTTGATGGTATGCGTGATATCGTCTGTAAGCTTGCCTTCTGCGGCTTCTATCATCAGGTAGCCGGGGAACAATATTTTTTCCCTCAGTACTTTCTTGCCACTCAGCACTTTGAAAACTTTTTCGACCGGGCATAAAACCTGTAATACTGAGTTTTGCCAACCGCTTATTTTCACTTCTTTATCGAGGTATTCTTTTATCTTTTTTTCCTTACCGCTTACCACGCGCAACACATACCACTTGGTCTCCACTGCGGGAGCAGCAGGGGCAACGGGTGCCGGTGCAGCATCCTGTGTGGCTGCAGGTGCAGTGCCTGTAGTTTCTCCGGGTGTAGTGCCCCCGGTAGTTTCGGGAGTCATCGCTTCTTCTGTCATAGGATGCGCTTTACTTGCCTAAAATATTGTACAGCATGGTGAGTGTTTTTTCGGATACGAGGTCCATACCGAAGATCACCAGGGTAACGATAATAAGAGCTACCAGCACGATGATGGTAGTCTGCTGCAGTTCATCCCATGAAGGCCAGGTCACTTTGTGTACCAGCTCATCGTAGGCTTCCTGTATATAAGAACCAAATTTGCTCATTACAAATAATTAAAAATGTCAAAAAAACTCTGCACGGGCACGCGGATTCGAACCACGATCAAAGGTTTTGGAGACCTCTATTCTACCGTTGAACTATGCCCGTATTTAAATTCAAAAGTCAAATTCAAAAGTCAAAAAAAAGATGACGATTGATAATCAACAGTTGTATTAAAGCAAAAAGCCAAAAAGCTAAACCTTTTGACTTTTTAACGGATGACAAAGGTATGGAAATTTTTGAGAAAACCTGAATAAATTTCAGGTTATCAAATGAACAGCAGGCAAAAATCATATCAAAAAAAACCGTCCCGCTTTTGGAGCGGGACGGTTAATATTTATAAGCGAGTTTAGCTTATTTAATTATTTCAGTTACCTGACCGGCACCTACTGTACGGCCACCTTCGCGGATCGCGAA
>DDET01000036.1 GCA_002336915.1 Bacteroidetes bacterium UBA1947
CGCCAGCAAAGGTCTATCTCTTCCATATGGGCGTAGAACTGGTCGTCGAGGCCGCCCAGCTTATGGTAAAGATCGGCCCGCACTACAAAGCAGCCACCTGATGCCCAGAAGACCTCGACGCTGTCGTTATACTGGCCTTCATCCTTTTCGAGTGTATCGAAGATGCGGCCCCGGCAGAACATGTAACCGTATTTATCTTTGAATCCCCCGGCCGCGCCTGCGTACTCAAAGTACTCTTTCTCCCGCCAGTAGCGTATCTTGGGGGCACAGGCAGCCAGCATATCATCCGCTTCCATAGCATCGTGCAGGGGCTGGAACCAGCCTTCCGTCACTTCAAAATCGGCACTGAGGAGGATGTAGTATTTGGCGGTTATCTGCTTCAGCCCTTCGGCATAGCCAAAAGCAAAGCCATGGTTCACAGGGATCTGTACGGTCTTTACAGTGGGATAATTGTCGAGTATGTATTGGTAGGTATCGTCGGTAGAGGCATTATCTACCACTATCACATCATAACCTGCACCGGCCTGGGAGACTATAAGCGGCAAAAACTGCTCATGCCATTTGCGGCCGTTATAGCTTAAAATGACAACGGCGGTATCTTGCAGGCAATTGATCATTGCTGAAGGTAAGCCAATAATTATTTATACTTTGGCTCGTAAAGGGTATTATCAGGCACTTTTACATCATCATTTTTCTGGAACTTGTGCTCCCAAAGGTTGTAGCAACCGGCCCATGCAAAAATGAAAAAGCCGAAAAAGCCCAGAAGGAATAAAAAACGTGATTTAGATGGCTTGTTGTATTCAATGTCAGCCGGATTATCTATTTCCTGTATATCCTGATTATTTTGTTGCATGTCCATGAGTAAAAATTACCGTGGGCAAAAATAATAGTTATTCACTCAAAATCATAATATTTTTACCTTGTTTTCGTTTTGCTGCATATGCGTCAATATATTAACTGGAAGAGCTATTTGATCGTGATCGCCCTGGCGATAGTGACTGCTACACTTTATTATACCAACAGGCTGGCCAAAAAGCTGGCCGATGAGGAAAAAAGAAGGGTAGAGCAAGTGGTGGAGGGCATAAAAACGCTGAACAATGCAAAGCCCAGCCAGGACCTGTCCTTCGCGTCGGACATCGTAACACAGAACACTACCATACCACTGATCATCACTGATGAGCGGGGAAACATCAAGGACTCAAAAAACATAGATACCCTTAATAACAAGAACGGGCGCAAGCTACTGGAGGAAAAGCTGGCCAGCTATAAATCGGAACACGACCCGATAGTGTCCGATTTTGGTTCGGGTATCAACTACATCTACTATGGCGAGTCGTACCTGCTGATGCAACTTCGTTACTTCCCTTATGTGCAGCTTACCATCATATTGCTGTTCCTTTTGATAGTGCTGATAGCGCTCAGCACGGCGCACCGGTCGATACAGAACCAGGTATGGGTGGGCCTCTCGAAAGAGACGGCACACCAGCTTGGCACCCCGCTCAGCTCGATAGAGGCATGGATGGAACTGCTGAAGGAGCACGAGGTGAACGACGATGCCGTAACCGAAATGCGGAAGGACCTAGACCGCCTGAAACTGGTGGCCGACCGCTTCAGCAAGGTGGGCAGCGCGCCGCAGCTGGAGGAAGAGAACCTGGTGCCCCGCCTGCAGAACATGGTGGACTATATGCAAAAAAGATCGCCCCAAAAAGTGACCATCTCGCTGCAAACAAATAAGCAGGAGGTGCCTGTGAACATAAGCGGGCCGCTCTTTGACTGGGTAGTGGAGAACCTGATACGCAATGCCCTGGATGCTATGGCAGGCAAGGGCATCATAGAGGTAAGGATAACAGACCAGCCCCACCATGTGTATGTGGACATAAGCGATACAGGCAAAGGCATACCCAAGCACCAGGTAAAGAAGATATTCAACCCCGGCTATACTACCAAGAAGCGTGGCTGGGGGCTGGGCCTGTCGCTATCCAAGCGTATTATAGAAAAATACCATCATGGTTCGCTCTTTGTAAAGCAGTCTGAGATAGACAAGGGGACAACCTTCCGTATTATTTTGAGGAGATAAACCCTCCCGACCCTCCCTAAAGGGAGGAGATAGATTTTTAATTTCGTGTTCTTTGCTGTGCTGAAATTTCCTTTATATTTGCAGTCCTCAATGCGGCGATGGCGAAATTGGTAGACGCACTACTTTGAGGTGGTAGCGCCTGTAACGGGCATGGGAGTTCGAATCTCCTTTGCCGCACGGAAAGCGAAGTCAATACGACTTCGCTTTTTTCGTTTCATTAACACCCCGTTCCTTTCCCTGATCGAATAGTAACTGTCTTTAATAATAGTGAACCGGAACTTGCATATTCTTTTTGAGTATAAGTAGTGGATGCCGCCTGTTCGATTGTTATACTATAAAGCGAAAATATTTTGCCGGAAGCTATAATTCATCTGCAATATCCCCTGACCGGAATGGACAAAGAAGCCGTTAATGCAGTATATACCGCAACTGATAACACGGCCATCTTTGAGCGGCTATTCAGGGAAAACTTTGAGCGCCTGCATTCGTATGCGTGTACTATAACAAAAGATGAAGCGGCGGCGGAGGAGATAGTGCAACAGGTGTTTTACAAGCTGTGGGAAGGAAAAGACAAAGTGGAACTGGGTGGCGATGCCACTGCATACCTATACAAAGCGGTTTATAGCCAAAGCCTAAATTTTTTGAAGCATAACAAGGTTAAGAAGAACTATAAGGCATATTTTTTTGATACCAATAAAGAAGCTGATCAAAATGCTGACCCTGCAGTGCTGAATGAGCTAAGGGAGAAAATTGATATAGCGCTGAACGAATTGCCTAAGCAATGCAGAACGGTCTTCCAGATGAGCAGGTTTGAAGAGTTGAAGTATAAGGAGATAGCAGATAAGCTAGGAGTATCGGTAAAGACGGTGGAGAACCAAGTGTGCAAGGCACTGAGACTGTTGAGAAAAAAACTGGCCGATTACCTGCCATTACTATGTATGCTGTTCATAAACGTTAAAAAATAGAGCCGTGAGCAAGAACAAACTAAATATCACTGATGCGCTGCTGGTGAAGTACCTGCAGGGTGAGCTGCAAGAAAGTGAGCAAGTGAGTGTGGCCCATGCAATAAGTGTGCAGGGCGATGTAAGAAAGCAATTTGAACGGTTGCAGCAGATATGGAATGAGTGCAGCAAGATAGGAGTAAAGAGCACTGTAAATGTGGATGAGGCCTGGCAGCGGTTCAAACAAGGAATTGCAACAAGCGAAAATAATAATAGAATCATTGCACTGCCTGCGTATAATAAATGGTTGAGAGTGGCGGCTGTGTTGTTATTGTTTGTGGGGATAGCGGGGGTGAATTATTACAAGGTGAACAGGCATAAGGACCAAGCTATTGGCAAACGATATGTAAGCGCCACAGCTGCACAAAAAACTGCAGCAAGTAGTTATATTGCAACAGTAGGCAACAGCAAGTTGCCTGCCGAAAATACAGGGAAGGTAAAAAAGACAAATATCCCAGCAGTAAAGAGCAGAAAAGGACCAGGGAAAGAAATGAGCGTGTATGAGAAAGATGGTAATAAAGCAACTGTATGTAACAGTACCAGCAGCCCAATGGAAATATGCATTATCCAGCAGCTTAAATGTCCGGACGGGCAGTTGTCGATAATATCCACATGCAGTAAACTACAGCCGGATGAAGCGAATAGCCTGCGATATAAACACTTTGACAAAAATGCAGGGAGTTGCAAGGCTATAGTGGATGAGATAACTATAAAGAAAGTGACTACTGGTGAAATGATGGTCTTTAATGCAGATTCAAAACCAGTTACTGCGGGCGAGCTGTTCAGCTATATCTCCGGGCAAAAAAAGGGAGATGTACTGGCAGGTTCATTTGATGCAGACTGCCTTGCATTTGACAGTAAATCGGGCGACTTCGTTCTGCAACAATGCCCGCCGGGTGGCAATAATGAGCACTGTTACTAGCACAGAAATTCTAATTACATAACGCAAAAAAACACGATCATGAACAAAGCAATCATTATGCTTATTGGCATTGCCATGGGCACCAGCGCTGCAAGCGCACAAGACAAGAAAGTACAGATAGCGGCACAGCAGGCCAGTGCAAAAACCCAGACATCGCAGGCAGGTAAACTGGTGTTTGTAAAAGATACCTATGATTTCGGTGAGCTTACAGAAGGAGACCCGGCAGCGTATGACTTTGTATTTACCAACAAAGGCAAGGTGCCTGTTTTAATAAAAAGCGCCAGTGCAGGCTGTGGATGCACTAAACCTACAGCACCTACTGCGCCCATACTATCAGGGAAGACAGACAAGATACATGTAGCCTACACTACCGCTGGCCACCCGGGACCGTTTACCAAAGAAGTGATCGTTCTATCGGATGCGGAAGAGGGACAGATGGTGCTGCATATTAAAGGCACAGTAAAGCCAAAACCAACAGGTATTGCAGCATCTGTTCCTGCAGCGGGTTCATCAACGGTAGTGAACAAATAATAATAGGGTGTAAATAAGATGCCCGCATCCCTTATCCAGGATGCGGGCATCTTTACAGAGAATATTTTTATAAGCCCCAACTGAACATCTTCTGTTCGCGGTTGGCAAGAGTGGTTGCAAAAATCTGGTCGGTGAATGGTGTGTTTGTGGGTTGTGTTTTGAAGTTGAGCGATTGCAGAAAAACACTGTAATCAACTTTTATATCCAGGATCTGCGACTGGTGAGCTACCATTGAGAATGAGTGATTGGGCATGCTCACCTTACGGGCCAGGTTATCCGTACCGACCTGGTAGCTGAAGGATGTATTCAGCAGGCCATTTTGTGCGGCAGTAGTATCTGCCTTTCCCTGTACGTTCATGAATATGTAACCCTGGCCATCGCCAAAGTACATACTTGGGCTCTGCGGTGACAGGGGGCCTGTGGCATGCTGTGCAGGATTGCCCGCGTTGGTGGTAGGATCGAGGCCAACGGTGAACGTAATAGACCTGTAATTGCCTACGGGTACACTGTCAACAAGATATTCTTCGCCGCCAAGGTTTACCAGGGTATACCTTCCGTAAGACTGCCAATCAGTACCATCTGAATTATGGAGCGTGATCTGTGAAATGTAAAAACTGGCCTGGCTCAACTGGTAACGCCTGCCTGAATCGTCATATCCCATGGTACCTGTGGTTACCTTGGTGTCATTAATGTAATGGTGCATGTGAAAGATCAATGCTGCCCGCTGCGTAGGCGTGAAATCGATATTTCGCTTGCAAGAACTGAAAGTAAGCGCCAGTCCTGCCAGTATAATAAATGTTTTTAAACCTGTAGTCATAAGCAGTTTATTTATTGGCAATTCAACTATGTATAAAGGTAAGAAGGTGATCGGGGATAAAGATAATTTAATAGTATAAAATGTGGTAGAAAGGAAGTTAAATGCGGTGAATTTTAGTGTTTCTTTATGATACGGGACTTATTTTAGGGTTTTACGGTGAAAAAATGGAGGCATTTGTATAGAAATCTAAGCATCTGCATTATCTTGCTTTCAATATAAGCATTATAAATATTAAATCTTATTAGGTATCTTAGGGCATATGAAAGCAAAAATCTTCTTTCTTGGTTTACTGGTTGCAGGCACTGCTATTCTTTTTACAGCATGCCGGAAAAATAAAATAACCGGTGGTGCCACCGGCGGTATGGCTACGCTGAACGTAGCTGCACAACATTCGGGGCATGATATAGACAGCTGCTGGATATACATTAAATACAACGCTGTTGAGGCGCCTGTACAAACAGGCTACGATGATTCAGCCTTAGCGGCAGTGAAAGGCGTGGGAAGGCCTATTGCGGCATTCCGCAACCTGACCACGGGTAATTACTACCTGTATGCTAAAGGTTACGACCCCGTGTACCAACAGCCTGCAACGGGTGGTATGGCATACACGATAGACCAGGAGAAAGAATACTACATCAACCTGCAAATGACCGTGCATAAATAAAGCAACATACTGCATAAAAAAAATCCGCTGAATATTCATTCGGCGGATTTTTTTATTGAAAGAGACTACACTTTTGCCAGCTGCCCTTTCAGGAAGTCGATCACTTTTACCTCGGTTGCATTTACATTGTGCAGGTCGGCAAGGTATACGGACATCCAATCGGTAACATGGATGAAGTAAAATATTTTTTCCCAGTAGCTCTTGCCTTTTGAGTATAGCTCAATAATATTAGGGGTGCATTTGTGAATTATCTTCTTGTTGATATCGATGCGTGTTTGCACACGGTCGTAATCATCATCGTTTCTTAAGATCAGTACCGCCTTTTTAGCGTCTTTGTCGCGCCAGCCCACCAGCTCATTGTGGTTCATCTCCGGCACCACCCCATGCATGGCCAGCATTTTACTATTCTCATTTATTTGCTGGCGTATGCGTACAGTAAGGCCTTCGTAATCGGAAGCAGCATAGATGACCGGGAACTTGCCATTCAATTTTTTTGCAATTGCTTTTGCTTTCTTTTGTATACTTTGTTCATCTTCTTTCAAAAGTTTGATAGAGGACTTAACGTTCCGTTTGAAATCGCCATTTATAAGGCCAAAGTATGCAAGGGTAAATAAGACCTGCACCATTGAGTAGCCAATACACGAACGCGGGGGCATGCCGGCGGGTAGCAATATGCAATCGATCTTTTTCTTTTTTGCGAGCTCAGCTATTTTTCCGCCCGATGTAATGCATACTATGGTGGCCTTTGCTTTCATTGCCTGCTGCATTGCAGCTATCGTTTCTTCGGTATTGCCGGAGTATGACGATACAATGACGAGGGAATGTTTGTTGACAAAGGCAGGCAGGAAATAATCTTTGTTTACAGCAAAGGGGATCTTCATTTTATCGAACACATAATTCTGGACTATGGAGCCCCCAATACCACTCCCCCCCAGTCCGGTCAATATTACATTGCCAAACTCTTTTCCCGCTGAAAGGAAACGGTAACTTTGTCCTATTATCAACGCTTCGTGTAACTGTGCAGGGAAGTCTAAGATCAATTGCTTCATATTTTCTCCATTTCAATGGCCAAACATAACGAAACTGGCATAAAAGGCGAACAAATAGCGGAAAACTTTTTGCTAAAAAAGGGTTATAAAATCATGCATTGCAACTGGCGGTTTGGCCGGAAGGAAGTAGATATCATAGCCGAAAAGGATAATGTATTGGTGTTTGTGGAGGTAAAAACAAGAGGCAGCTATAATTTTGGCTTCCCTGAAGAAGCGGTAAACCTGAAAAAGCAACATTTCCTGAAGCTGGCTGCCGAGGCCTACCTTGAGGCCGAAACGACATATACCTACGTACGTTTTGACACCATTAGCGTACTGCTGGAGCGAGACATGGTAAAAGAGGTGATTCATTTCGAGGATGCATTTTATTAGCAAATAATAAAATGCGTATCTATGTTGACTCTCATTAAAAAATTGTTATTTTTACTAGAATTAAACAAATCTACTTTATGAGAAAAATTCTCTACGCATTTTTCTGCGTTGCGCTGCTGTTTACCGCAAGAGCCAATGCACAATGCCTCAGCGGCAGGTATATTGATACCACCTTCTTTCCGACCATTACAAAATCGACCGTAACATATTCTATCCCGTACAACCTGAAGATGGATATTTTTCAGCCAGCGGGTGACCTGGAAGTGAAAAGGCCGCTTATCATATTGGCACATGGCGGTGCCTTTTACTCAGGGAATAAGTCAACAGATATTACCATCACCCGGCTCTGCAGCCTTTTTGCACACAGGGGATATGTAACGGCATCCATCGACTACAGGCTGGTACCCAATGCCCTGGCCATGGGCGACTCCGCCACGGCAATAAACGAAGTTATCAAAGCGCTGAGCGATGGTAAAGCTGCCGTGCGATATTTCCTGCTGGACAGAATGGGGGCTAATCTTTACCGGATAGATACCAACCGCATATTTGCGGGTGGCAATTCGGCAGGGGCTGTATTGTATATGCACCTTGGCTATATACAAAGCACGGCGGAATGCCCTCCCTATATAGTAAACGCAATGAACCTTAATGGAGGTTTTGAGGGCGACAGCGGCAACCCGATACCGGGATACACCACCCATATCAGTGCTGTTATTAACCTGGCGGGGGCGCTGAATATGAGCTCGTTTATAAACGTGCATGATACAGGCTCTGTAAATGCGCAGGGCGACCAGGACGCTACTGTACCTTATAACTGTGGCCACGCACTTGGCGGCGCGTGCCCCGTTACATTATGCGGCATGGGTGTATTGGAGGGTATTATGACCTCACAACAAGTATATCATCAAACTGTGGTTTTCCCGGGGCAAGGACATGTGCCATGGAGCAATAACAATACAAACAACAGCATGTTTTACACAGTTGACTCACTTATTACAAGATTTCTTGCAGACGGGTATGTGTGCAGCCTGCTATCGGTAGCCGGGGTAAAACGTACTATGGCGGAGCTTACGCTCTTCCCGAACCCAACGAGAGATGTAATTAATCTCAAATCATCGGAAGCAATAAACAGCCTGTCTATTTATGATGCGACGGGAAGACTGGTTCAACAATATGATGTAAACGGACGAAATACAATTAGCTACCAGGTGAATACGACGAATATACCAGCAGGCATTTATTTTGTAAGAGCAAAATTTGTGCACGATGATGAGTATGCGCCCGTGGTGAAACAGATAGTAGTAGAATAAACTATTTTATTAAAAGCATCCCGCAGCTTAACTTAGCTGCGGGATTTTTTACGCAAAAAAATAAAGAGATGACACTAAAAGAATCTTTTGAAAAGGCGGTAGCAGATAGTAAGACCATTAGCGAAAAGCCGGATAATGAAACGTTGCTGCGCTTATATAGCCTGTACAAACAAGCTACAGAAGGCAATGCGCCGGCTGAAGGGCCAGGCAATCCATTTGATATAGTAGGCAGGGCAAAACATGATGCCTGGCAGGCCATAAACGGCATGGCGGCAGATGAAGCCATGCAGCAGTATACGGACCTTGTAGCAAGCTTGCTGAAGAAGTAGCAGGCGGGGATCAGCTTGCTTTGTCTTCACGGAGCGCAGGGCCTTTGCCCAGAGAATGGCTGATGTAATTGAGCAGTTCTTCGGAGGCGCCGCTCTCTTTTGCCATGCTAAGCAACGATATTTCCCCGTTCTTATCAGCCTCGCGCCAGGCAAGATTCCTGGTGGCTTTGCAGAGGGCCTCAAAGCTCTCATTCTTGTTTTCGCGTATAGCTTCGAAGAGGCAGGCTGCCTCTGATTGGGAGATATAGCTATCATCGTACTGGGCGATGGACACTATATAGTTTTGCTCGTTGATGTAAAAAAATTCTTTGAGGTTTGTACCAGTGTTGCCGTTTTGCAGATCCCAGCCTAGTTGCAGGTACATGCTATAGGTATTAAAAGGTACCGCGCCATTTTTCATAGCGATATAGCTGTCCTCAAGTATCAGGGAATCGAACTGTGCGAGGTGTTTGAGATCGGCAGCATATAATATTGCGAATAAGCGGAAAGGATCGGCCTTGCCTCCCAGGCTTTTTAGTATGAACAAAACTACATTTACTGCCTTCCTCGTATCAAATTTCAATTGCATACGTTTTCTATAGCGATCCCCTGATATCGGAGCGATGACGAGATAAATATCCCGTATTTTTTTTTCTTCGGATATCAAACTTAGCACTTACTTCGACCGGAAAATCGACTTTACAGAGGCTTAACAATTTTATAATATGTGGATGTAAAACATGTTTCATATTCACAGATGTTTTTCTGCTTTAGCAACAAAAAAAATACCCCCGCATAAGGCAGGGGCTGGTAAAAAAGCGGGAGTATTCAGTATTAATGGCTGGTTTTCAACTTGTCTTTGAATACCTTTTGAAATTTGTCGAGTTTGGGCTTTATGACAAATGTACAATAGGGCTGCGAACCATTGAGGTTGTAATAATCCTGGTGATAGTCCTCGGCCTTATAAAATACTGTGAAGGGGCTAATCTCTGTGACAACAGGATTGTCGTATGCCTTCTCATCATTTAGCTTCTTTTTATATTCTTCGGCCTTTTTCTTTTGCTCCTCGTTGTGGTAAAATATAACCGAGCGATATTGTGTACCTACATCGTTGCCCTGCCTGTTCAGCTGCGTAGGATCATGGGCGGTCCAAAAGGCTGCCAGCAACTCATCAAAGCTTATTTGTGCGGGATCATAATATACATTGGTCACTTCGGCATGGCCAGTGGTGCCCGTACATACATCTTTATAGGTAGGGTTTTTGACGTGCCCGCCTGCGTAGCCCGACTCGACCTTTTCGACACCCTTCAATTGCTGGAACTGCGCTTCCGTACACCAGAAGCAGCCTGCACCAAAGGTAGCAGTTTCGAGTTTTTGAGTAGGGGCGTTTGTTTGTGGAGTATTCATTTCTTTAAAAGTTTTTGATTGCGGGTAATGCTCATCCTGCGCGCAGGCCGATAGCTGCAAGCCAAAGAGCAAGAGCAATGATGTTTTGAGTGTCTTGAACATTTTATCAAATTTACTATTACTTACGCAGCCTGAGCAGATTTAGATTTTTATAGGGCTATAGACGCCAGCGTTTTAACATCATTTTAGAAAATATGGCCACTCGATAGGTTCCGCGACCCCTTCATTTAATTTGTAGTCATGCTCAAAAAAACATGTCACAATATGAACTCCGAATTGACTTGAAATAAACCTTAGCTCATCAAAATTATTTACGTTATTTTTAAAAATCGGCCGAGGCCAAATCAATGGCAGCTTTATCTAACTCATCTTTCATTAAAGAAATATATTGGCTACTTTCATTTTTTAAAGCTGACGCCAATTTCTTATAATAGTTAATACCGTCCAACAAATTTCCCCTGAATGTTTCGAGCGATTTGGTTTGTTTAGCAGTCGGTCCCGCATTCTGTTGAAGTTTCTTTCTAAAGTGATCAATGTAGAGCCGTAGTTCGTTTATGAACATATTTGGACGCGGAAGGGAATTAAGAATATTCAAACGCCCATAAATATGGCCTACCATTTCCGAGAGGGAGAACACACCGGAGAAATACGCGAGGTTGGGCCCCGGGCATATCGTCACAGCCGATAGCTTGTGCGATAATGGCATTTTGCCTTTCAGTAAAACGGCTGAGCCCAACCCTTCACATAGGCAGTCCTTTTCGACGATCTTATCAAATTCAACCGAATAAACTTCATCGGGAAGGCCTTTTTCCTTCAGCTGTTTTATTTTGTGGTTCTGATATTCGCGCGAAGCGGTGCAGATGGGCGTAGCTGTAAATTCCGTATCGGATGACAAGAATTTCTTATAGCAGGGGCTGCCCGGTCGGCCCTTATTAATCCTTTCAATACGTTGTTTTTCAGCAGAGCTTTTCCTGAAATTGTTGAATGGTATTCCCAATGGCGAGGCCTGGCTCATGTAATAGTCGTCCTTTTCAGCCGTCGCCAAATCGTTGATAGTAGTCTCATCCACATTGGTTGCCTCCGGTACGAGCAGGAAGGGGCTGCCCCAGCCAGTGCCGTTCAATTCATAATGTTCCAGCAGAAACTCATTTTCATTGGCGGTGCCGATCCCACCTTGTACCGTTATTCTCATTTCGGGTGGTACCGGGAATGTGCAACCGCTTTTTTCTTTATTGGCTCTATTGCATAGTTCCAATAGCTCAGCCCTGAGTTCTGCCCTCTTTGTTTTGAACTCTTCCAGTATAGGGCCCAGCAAAAGACCATCCGTAGCAAAAGCATGGCCACCACAATTCAAACCTGACTCAATCCGAAATTCAGATATCCACAAGCCTTTCTTTGCAAATATCTTGCCCTGCACAAGGGCCGAGCGATAATCGCTCACTTTTAAAATGATCTTCTTTCTTAAGTTGACATGCTCATCAGGGAAAAAGTCCGCAAATTGCTCAACATAATTATATAACCTGGGGTTATAGCCTGCAGAAAAAACAACTGAGGAATTTAAATTACTGTTTGCAAAGCCACGGAATGCTGCCAAGGCATCTGAATATTCACTCGGGAGCGCATTTCCCCGGGCATCTACATTAATCCTGTCCACTTTTGCCATAATGTTTACATCAATACAGCCTGGTACCAATTTTTTTCGCAGTTCATCCTGCCAGTATTTCTTTTGTTCGCCTTCCTCCAATCCATTCATTCGCACAAACTTAGATTTCACAGGAGATGCATCTGGAAGCAGCTCAAAATATTTGAGGAGGTCATTTTCTCCGCTAAACGGCAGCGACCGCAATTTGTCCATTTGCTTTTGGACAAGATCACTGACCAAATTGAGATAAGCAGTAATTCTCTTTGCGCGAAAATCATCATCTTTATCAGTTATAGGCGTGTAAGTTTCGTTGTTTTTAAAAGAATAGTATGCCCTCATTTTTTCTATCAACTGGTCATCCATAATAGAAATAGCAGAAGATATTCCGAAGCGTGCCACTTTTATGGGGGTATCTATACTGTAGGCCAGGCCTAGCACGGGAATATGGAAATTGTGTAAATTGGATCTGTTCATCGTCAATTCTTTTCTACGCTTCCCTGAAACGTTTATGGGTATTTTATGTCTGGAATATGGAAACCCACGCTACGACCAGGGAACGGTGTTAATTCAACCATGCCCGCTGTTGCATCAGCTTTTCCAAATATTTCATTTTCATTCGTCAAATAAAATTTTACCTTTTCGGTGGCAACAAAACCTCATCTACAACATAGACCAGGCCGTTAGAGGCCGGAATAACAGCCAAAACATTTGCTGTGCCATTTACTTTTATTTTGCCTTCAATTTTGCTTATCTTAACGTTTTGTGAGTTAACCTGTCCCAGTGACTGGCCATCCTGCAGCATTTCTTCTTTATAGATACCTACTGACACATGATATTGCAAAATGTCGGCTAGCTTTTCTTTGTTCTCCGGTTTCATCAGGTCGTCAAGGGTGCCCTTTGGCAGCTTGTCAAAGGCTGCATTGGTAGGTGCAAACACCGTGTAAGGGCCGGATTTTTTGAGTACATCCACCAGTTCAGCCTGCTTTATGGCCGCAACAAGCGTAGTATGATCTTTGCTCCCGGAGGCTACCTGCACCACATCCTTTTGAGAAACATCGTCCTTAATCTGTGAAGGCGACGATGGTTGACCTGACACTTCAGTAGAAGCGGGGCTCCCCTCGCTTGTTGAACTACTCTTTGTATTGCAGGAGAAAAGTAATGAAGACAAACATATTGTTGCCGCAAAAGATAAAAATCTCATTTTGTTCAAATTTTAGCGTTTAAAATGAATTACCACGTAAAACTACCTGCCCGTTAACTAAAAAAATATGATCTCAATCATATAAAGGACAAAAACATCTTTTATAGCCAACAATACTTACAGGACCAGGCTCTTCCTTCGCCTGATCTCTTTATTGATCAATTCTAACTCACGGCTGGTTTGCCCCGCCACAGATGTGTTCTCCTCAGCACGACGCATCAGGTAGGGTATCACGTCTTTGACCGGGCCATATGGCAGATACTTGGAAACGTTGTATCCATTGATAGCGAGATTAAAAGAAATATTGTCGCTCATACCATAAAGCTGCGAGAAAAAAACATGTTCGTGTGATGGTGCAATATTGAGCGCCTTCATGTATTTAGTGGCTTTGATGCAGCTTCTTTCATTATGGGTGCCAATAAATAATGCAAGTTTGTCCAGGTTATTCAAACAATACAGTATAGCTACGTTAAAATCGCTGTTGGTGCTGTTCTTATCCGCTTGTATAGGGTCCGGGTAAGCTAATCGTTTGGCACGCTCCCTTTCCTTTTCCATATATGCCCCCCGGACCAACTTAGCACCAAGCAGATAGCCTTTAACTACCGCCTTTTCAATAGATGCCCTGAGAAATGATAATGTGCCGTTGCAATACAGTTGATAGGTATTAAAAACGATAACCTTTTCGCGGTTATATTTCTCCATCATTGCTTCTGTAAGCTCGTTGCAAGGATCCTGTATCCAGGTTTCCTCCGCATCTACCAACAGCATGATATTATTCTCAGCAGCGACACAGCACACCTCATCCAGGCGTTGATAAACTTTTTGCCATTCAGCTATTTCAGCCTCAGCCAATGGAACACAAGCGTGTATCTTCTCTAACAGGGAAAACTTTGCAATACCGGATATCTTAAGACTTATGAATGGCGTATGCTGTTGCGATGCTGCGAATTGAATGGCTTTGATAAATTCAGCAACAGCTGTATCAAAATCTTGCTCGCGCTGCTTTCTCTCAGCCCCATAGTCAAGTATGGTATCAACACTGTATTTACCCAGCACATTTGAGGTCTCTGCTGTTTCCGCAAGTGTCTCTCCACCACAGAATTGCCTGAATATCGTTTTTCTTATCAAGGATTTTACAGGTAAATGCAGAGCCAGTGAAATTTTAGTCATTGCAATGCCCAAGCCGGTTAAGATGGGAGAGGCAATAAATGAAAACAGGATCCGGGCTTGTTTTAAATCCTTATTTGCCTGGTATTTAAACGCGATCTCCGTGTTATCAAATTGAGTGGCCATATTCTTTTCATAAACGCGCAAAGTTCCTTTTCTTCTGAGCACGGAATAATGACAAGGATCATCGTTTAGATTGAGCAAAAGCATAGTTCTGCCGATGCATTAAAGATATTTTTGTCCTTAATTGTAAATGACCCGGATAATACTCACATCATTGCTCTTGAGTTTTTGCTGCTATACAGTATTGGTTTACCTGTATTGCGACACCAATAAAATACCGCCGGGTGATATAGCCAGGAACGGATGGGCCGTATGGCAGAAAAATAACTGCCAAAGCTGCCACCAGGTATATGGCCTTGGGGGCTACATGGGGCCGGACCTTACCAATATTGCAGCTGTAAGAGATAGAAAGCACCTATACACATTCATAAAATATGGCACAGGGCGCATGCCCAATCTCCAATTACCAGACGAGGATGTCAATGCGGTTATCGAATGGCTCTCATGGGTGAATAAGACAGGCGAAACAAAAGTGGCTGCAAGTGCCGTCCGTTGGACCGGTACCTATAGTATCAATAAACAGCAATGAGCATACTCTTTCGCACATACATAAGATTCACGTTGCTGCTGCTGCTTGCCACGCTTGCCTTCGGGGTATTGTCATCATTTGCCTTCTTATATCCTGAAATATACAACCACTACCTGCCCTTCTACCAACTTCATCCAATGCATGTATCTGCTGCATTGTTCTGGATCATCTCAGGTGCCACTGCTTGTATCATATATTATAAACAGGAAGCATTCGCGCAGGAAAACAAAAAAAGCAATGCCGTCGATATATTTATATGCCTCTGGATAGCTACAATATTGACCATCTTTGGCTTTTACGCTTTCAGGCAGTTCGGCGGCCGGGAATACTGGGAGTTCCCTCCATTCTTATGTATTCCTTTATTGGCAAGCTGGTTGATCCTTATGACAAGCTATTTGACGTCATTAACAAAAGCCACGGACAGAAAACCGCTGTATATATTAATGTGGACCACCGGGATCGCATTTTTCCTGGTCACTTTTATAGAGCAAAACCTATGGCAGATACCTTGGTTCCGCCAATCGTTGCTGAGAGACATAACGGTACAATGGAAGGCCAATGGCTCAATGGTGGGAGCCTGGAATCAAATGATATATGGTACCTCCCTATTCATTATGATCAAGATTAGCGGCGACAAAAGCATTGCTGAAAATAAAAAAGTTTTGTTCTTTTACTTTCTCAGCATTACCAACCTGATGTTCAACTGGGGGCACCATATATACAATCTGCCTACTACTAGCTGGGTAAGGCATGTGTCATACATTATCAGCATGACCGAATGGATATTTCTTATCAGTATCATACACGGCTTCAAATCGAAACTGGAAGAGCGCCGTAAATTGAAGCACCTGGTCAGCTACAAATTCCTCATTGCAGCTGAGTTTTGGCTGTACGCCAACCTTGTACTCGCCATTATGATGTCTATACCAGCCATTAACCGTTATACACATGGCACCCATATTACAGTTGCACATGCCATGGGCAGCACCATAGGGATCAACACAATGATATTGCTGGCAGGAATTGGATATATGCTGCGGGTGGATGAACTACCACTAAAGCAAAAAAAGGCAATTGCCACTGGATACTATATAACACAAGTAAGCCTTGCAGTCTTCTGGGCGGCTTTGATAGCAGCCGGTATGATAAAGGGATACAGAAATACGGTTTTGAACATGAGCAATTTCCAGGAAATGATGCAGCCCGTACTGTCTGCACTAAAAATATTCTCCCTGGCAGGCCTTGGGGTGTTCGCAGGACTTTTGCCGGTTATTGCCGTATACCTGAAAGCAGTTAAAAATTTAAAACCAGAGCACAATCAATAAAAGACAATCTTGTCTTTTATAATAAAAACGTTAACTTTGCATGGAAATGGAGCCAACAATAAAGAAACCGATCAAACGCAGTAAAGAGTTGACGCCACTCTCCAAAGAGCATCATGATGGGCTGCTTTTGTGTTGGAAAATAAGAATGGGTATTAAAAACAATATTGTCCCGGAACGCATCGCAGGCTATGTTCTAAGCTATTATGAGGCGGATCTGAAAAAGCATTTCAGGCAGGAGGAAGAGTACCTTTTCCCATTGTTGCCTGATACTGATGAATTGAAAGCCATGGCACTCGCACAGCATGCTGAGATAAAGGAAAAAATTGCAGCCTTAAAGACCAAAGCCGGTAACGTATTGCTGGATGAGGTGGCCAACAAACTGGATGAACATATACGATTTGAAGAAAGGCAGCTATTTGGACATATAGAATCAGTTGTAGATCCCGCGGTGCTTAAACACCTTGGCGTAAAACTGAACGACATAAGTAAGAAACATTGTGAACACACCTGGCAAGACGAATTCTGGGTAAATAAAAATTAGAACATGTTCTCGAAATCATGCGAATACGCCATCAGGGCTGTCATTTATATATCTTCCGAAAGCAAGACCGGGAGGAAGCTGAGCATACAGGAAATACATGAGGCCATTGAAGCCCCGGAACATTTCACGGCAAAAATCCTCCAGATTCTGAGCCGCAACAGGATACTGAGTTCACAAAAAGGTGTGCATGGTGGCTTTTACCTTGATAAGATACAAGGCGAACTGAAACTGATAGACATTGTGGAAGCCATAGATGGTAAAACATTATTTACCGGATGCGGCCTGGGATTGAAGCAATGCTCTGAAACCGAGCCCTGCCCAATTCATGATAAGTTTAAAGCGATCAGGAACAATCTTAAGAAAATGCTGGAAGAAACTACCATTGAGGAATTAGGCAAGAAATTAAAAAACGGCAAGTCCGTATTAAAAACCCTCCAGGAGTAGGGCTTATTTTTTTATTCAAAAAAACAGGACAAAAATGTCTTTTATTACGCAGCTGTCAAAAACAATGCAAATTACAAAGCGCAACTGGCTTAGTATCGCCCTTGTGAATCTTGGCATTGTGGCATTTCTAGGCATGATACTGCGTAGCAAAATATTATTCAGCATACCCTTCCTCGATTTCAAATATACGCTGCACGCTCATTCCCACTTTGCGTTTGGGGGTTGGGTGACACTGGCTATACTCACATTGATGGTATATGAGATATTGCCCCGGCCTTACAGTAGCCGGCCTGTCTACAAATGGCTGCTTGCTGCCATATTACTGAATGCTTTGGGTATGTTGTTTAGTTTTCTACTGCAGGGGTATGCATTCTTCTCCATCCTTTTCTCAACAGTCTTTATATTCGTTACCTATGTGTTTGCCTGGACATTCATCCGCGATCTTTACCGTGCGAGTGCCAACCGGACAGTTAAACTATTGTGTATCGGCGGCCTGGTCTACATGATACTATCTTCAGTTGGACCATTCACATTGGCGCACCTAATAGCGACAAAATCAGCAAACGCTGTATTGTACAAGGATGCCATTTATACGTACTTGCATCTCCAGTACAATGGTTTCTTTACTTTATCCATATTTGCACTGTTCTTAAATAGGGTCGAGCATATCCTGCCGCACGTCTCTATGATGCACGCTTTCAACTTTTCCCGTGCGCTAAATTTATCGGTCATTCCATCTATGTTCCTGTGTTACCTATGGCACTACCCAAACCTGGCATTCTATGCCCTCGCCATGGCGGGCAGTTTATCCATATTGCTGGCACTTATATACTTCTTAAAATTCATGCTGTCTTCAAAAAAAATCTATAAACAAATTGACATACATGCGAAGCGTATGGTGGGACTTTCTTTCATGGCATTTGTCTTGAAAATGATCTTTCAGTCACTCACGATATTTAAAGTCATTGGTGAGTTGGTATTCTCAAACAGACCAATAATAATAGGTTTTCTTCATTTGGTGCTGTTAGGCTTCATTTCCCTTTACCTACTGGCTCATTTTTACCATACAGGCCTTTTCGATAACAAAAAGCTTGCCGCCACTGCAGGATACCTTTTCGCCACTGCGATCATACTGAATGAAATTGCATTAATGGGCCAGGGACTAGGTATTATGCTTAGTATCAGCAGCCCGTTGTTTGCCATAGCGCTTTGGGCTGTAAGCATTTGCCTCGTTGCCGGTGCTGTGCTGCTTGTAATAGCAAGGTACAACCCCGGCAAAAAACATATACTGCCGGCCGACAGCAAAATCGTTTCAAAAAAAGGAGTACAATATTTCTAAATTCTAAATAAGAATAACATGAACGCAAACATCTTTATTGACGTAACACAATTACAGCCTACTGAAAAGCATCCTGCGATCTTCGACGCATTTGATAAGATATCACTTGGCGAATCAGTCATTATACACAATGACCATGACCCAAAGCCTGTGTACTACCAACTGCTCAACCTGAAGGGAAATTGCTTTTCGTGGACATACCTGGCAAAAGGGCCCGAGGTATGGGAAATAGAAATAAAGAAATCTGATCCGGTAACAGGCGCGGAAACACTGGGGCAAATTGTAAGTAAGGACATACGCAAAGCAGAAGTATTTAAGAAACTTGGAATGGACTTTTGCTGCGGCGGGAAGAAAACGTTGGAGGCAGCCTGTGTTGAAAAGGGTTTAGATATCCGGGAGGTAAGAGAACAGTTATCAAAAGAGCAGGCAGCAAATGCGCAACATGATTTCAGCAAATGGACCTTGTCTTTTCTTGCAGACTACATCGTTAATGAACATCACAGTTTTGTAACTAATAACACCCCACTGTTAAAAGAGTTGTCAGAAAAAGTTGCTACAAAGCATGGAGCGAAACAACCGGAGCTGGTGGAGATCAACAGCAAGCTAATTACACTGTTATGCGAGCTGGCAACCCATATGAGAAAGGAAGAATCCATTCTCTTCCCATATATCAAGACCCTTGAACAGACAAAGGGGAAGATCAAAATAGGCTTTGCCACGGTACAGGACCCTATCTGGGTAATGGAAAGCGACCATGAACTTGCAGGTGAGCTGATGCGCGATATAAGAAAATTATCCAATGATTACAATGCACCTGCCGAAGCATGCAACAGCGAAAAGTTGTTTTATTACAAACTACAGGAATTTGAAAACGATCTTTTTCAGCACATACATCTTGAAAATAACATACTGTTTCCCGCTGCAATAGCCTTAGAACAGGGGAATTGATTCTATCAAACATAAAAAAGAGAGGAGCAGTTGCTCCTCTCTTTTTTTATGCCGGTTACCGAGCGATCTATAGATCTTTTTTATTGAATTTTACTGTAGATACAATAAGGGGTACCGCAACCCAAAACAACATACACACTACAGCATAGATACTGCCAGTGGTCGAACCTAGTAGTTTTTTAAACAGTGCCCCCGAATAGCCCATAAGCACCGACACATCAAGCTGTAATAACATAAGTATGCGGGAAAGGTCTATCGGGTTAAGAGCAACCAGCCCTACTATTGGTTTATCGATCGGGTAATCGCTGAACGAATAAATAAAAGTGAGTAACAGCCCATCAAACAGCAATGAGAAGAAAAGCGCTGTGATAATTGCGATGCCTATACCCCGTGTTTTGTCTTTACACAGCACAAATATCAGCAAAGCCAGCCCGCAAAAAGAAAGCGTGAGCAAAAGGCCGTTTACCACCAGCACCAGTGCAGCCATTTGTTTGGTCAGTATCACAAGGGGCAGGCCTACCCCAACTGCATATGCTGCACATAAGGACAAAACCAGGCCTGCGTACTCCGCAAGCAACACCTTATTACGTTTTATGGGCTGTGCCAGCAATAACTCAATGAACTCAATTGAATTAAAAAAGTAAATAGTAGCGAACAGAATGCTGATGAGCGGCACAAACAAAAGCGTAATGTTCATGAGACTTAACAAGCCTTTCGAGGTATTATCGTCCATGTTCAATACCCCAATGGAGATCGCGGCGAGTAAGGCCGTATATATCAGTATTGTCTTGTTACGCAGCAGGTCCAGGCTCACGTACTTAATTATTGTTCTCATAATACATGGTCATTTACGGGCAACTGATACTGCATCATCCGGGCTACCACCTTGTTAAGTTTGGTTTCACCGGTTACATCCTGCAATTCCACTACCGTTTTATAAAACATAAGTTTCCCGTCCTGCAGGTAAACGATGTGGCTGGTAAGCCCTTCAAGATCGCTCAGTACATGCGAGGTCATCAGTACAAGCTTATCTTTGCTCAGTTCAGACATTATCTTCTCTTTGAGCAATTCGGTCGATAAAGGGTCAAGCCCGGCTGTGGGTTCATCAAGAATAAGTACCTCGGGCGAAAACAGGAATGCAAGACAGGCGCTTACCTTTTGCCGGGTACCACCCGACAAATTTCGCATACTCTTATTCTTCACTTTGTCTATTCCCAGACCCTTGATAAGATCATCATCGTATACCGTACAGTCTTTGCGTATTTCCTTGATCATGTTGATGACTTGCTCAATAGTCATATTGTCCGGATACCTTCCTATTTGAGGCATATAGCCTATCATGGAGCGGTATGAACAGTCACTACTGATAGAATTACCATCAATTTTTATCAGGCCTGTCTCCGGGATAACAAGGCCCAGGATAGATTTGATAAGCGTTGTTTTCCCCGAGCCATTTGGCCCAAGTAAAGACACTGCCTGGCCCTTATCAAAGCCGAGGCTTACATTATCCAGTGCTTTGAAACGGCCATAAGATTTCGTGAGCTTTTCTATCTGTATCATTTCAGGTCCCATTTTTTCATCATTGGATAGTCGTCCTTCAACTGGTCGGGAATAATACTAGGCAGCACCTTCTCCACCTGGTCCATTATATCGGTGAGGAAACTCCTGTACAATATCATTGTTACCGGTACGCGCTCTGTAATAACAGCATAAATACTTACAGGGTAATAGGGCACATCGCCGGTTTTGTTTTTGTCCAGGTCATAGCCATCGTATTTGTCCCAGTAGTTTTCCCTAAAGGTATTCAGCATCATAGTACCATTTGTGGCCACATCAAATGAATTGGCCTGGAAATTGTTTTTCTCAAACACATTCGCATTGCAGCTGGCCTGTATCCTCATGGCCCAGCCATTCTCATCAAATTCATTATACGCTACCCCTATCCTGTTGGTACCCTCCATGTAGATAGCTACTGTGTTTTTTACGAACAGGTTGTGTTCGATCTTGCTATCTGAAATTTCCTTCAATAGTATCCCGTAAGCTGCATCTCCCCAGTTGTGCCGAAAGGTGTTGCCGATCATGGTAACACCGTTTGAATACATCACAGCCACCCCCGCACCATTATCTACAAACTGGTTCTGCCGGTAGATATCATTACTTGAGAACATGAAGTGCAGTCCATACCGTACATTTCTGATAGAAATATTGTGAATGATCTTCGAGTAGGTTACAAACTCAAAATATATCCCGTCGCGGTGCCCGGATATCTTGTTGTCTTTGATCGTCAGATTGCCCGATTTCCAGGCATGCACGCCATTTCCACTGTTTATTTCATCTTTCGCATTCGCCAGCATCACATTATTTGATATAAAGCAATAGTGGCTGTTCTGAAGGTAAACACCGTAAGTATCGTACAAAAGCAGGTTGTCCCGTATAATCACATGCGACACATCCAGTAACTTCACACCAGCCATATCCGTCATGCTTGAGCGGCCGGTATTCTGTATTTGTAAGCCTTCAATTGTTACAGAATCGGAAGTCACAATAAATAACTGGTACTTAAGTTCTCCATCAATAACCGGGAAATTTTCGCCCTTCAGTGTTAGCTTCTTATTTATTAAAATATCATGCTCTTTGTATGTGCCTCGATGTATTAATAGCACATCGCCACCTATGGCTTTATTAATATTGGACTGGATGCTACCCTTTCCGGGATAGACATCTATAGTCGCCGCATAACAACACGAAGCAAAAGAAAAGAATATGGTGGTAATTAACGTTCGTAAAAACATATCAATCAACTTTATCCCATGATAAGACATCGATCTTTAAACTATCGGATAAATGCCGCGCTTTTTCACTCGATGCAAAAGCAGCATAGTGGCCGTTCATAGGGCTACTGAAAAATTCACTCTGTAAGAATATAGCTTCATTTGCTTTCAAAAAGCCCGCAGATACGCCATCGTAAGAAGCAACAAAACAGCTGACCTTAGGGCCAGTTTCACCGTGTTCCTTAATATACTGTTTCATGCAGTGAACATCGTCAAACTTATATGTCCTACCCTTCTCCGTTAACAATTCGGCAGCAAACTTTTTGTCTACAATGGTCATCTTGCAATGTGCACATGCGTCCCTGCCGTAATCTATAGGTTCGAGCGATTGCTTACAAGAGATCAATATCGTGAGCAACGCATACGCTATAATATTTGTTAGAGTTCTCATTTTGACGTACGTTTTTTCCATTCAAAAAAAGATACCCCTACCAATATTGCCCCCGCACAGATATAGAACCAGCCGGCAACGTGGGGTTGGGACAAGACCTCAAAATTGAGCATCTTTTTATAACCGATCAATGGTGGCTGGTAGGCCATGCCCGGCACTTGTATGGGCGCGTGAGGGTCCAGGTTGTGCCCGTAGTCATATTCCCACTTGTAAAAATCATAAAAGGAGAAAAGAGCAATTATGATATATATCCCGCTCCAGATATAGTAGCCGATCTTCCTGTTCATCAGCAAGACAATAAGTCCCAGCCCCATATAGATCATCATGGTCAGAGGAAGGTAAACAAACTCTTTGAAATCAGATTTGTGGATCGTCTTCATCCCGATATAATGGTTAAGCCCGTTCACGACGTCTACATCACCCTTTATGTCATTGATCCATATGTACATCGAAAGCCCGCCGGGATATTGCGGAGCTTTGAGGTCTATACGCCACATGGGATACAGCCAAAGTGATACCAGGAATAGTATCACTACAATAACACTTATCTTTCCTACTGTCGTTAACTTTTTCATGATTGGCTGATAAGAATAGCAGTACCCAATAAACGGTACTGCTATTTTGTAAATTTATTTTGATGCTGTCTTAGCTGAGTCGATGATACCCGTACCAAATTTCAAAGGAACATTGCTGCCTTTGGGAGACACACGCATATAGCCTGACATTTCCTGGTGCAATGCCGAGCAAAAATCAGTACAATAGTACGGATAGATGCCCTGGTGCTGTGGGTTAAATTTCAGCGTGGCAGTTTCGCCGGGCATCACAAGCAGTTCCGCTCCGGGGTTATTCTTAATTGCAAATCCATGAGGAATATCCCAATCCTGTTCCAGGTTGGTAACATGGAAATATACTTCATCACCTACATATATGCCTTCAATATTATCAGGAGTAAGGTGCGAGCGTATAGCTGTCATGTATACGTCTACCCTGTTACCCAGGCGTACAACCTTTGTCTTCTTCTCACCCATAGCCACATACTCATGGTGATTTTTATTGAGGTCAAAAAACTTCACTTGTTTATCCTTAATAAGTGCTGCAGGACATGACTGCGCATAGTGTGGTTCACCTATTGTTGGATAATCAAGTATCAGTTGCATTTTATCGCCCGAGATGTCGTACAACTGTGCGGACTGTGCCAATTCAGGACCTGTAGGCAGGTAACGGTCTTTAGTTATCTTGTTATATGCGACCAGGTATTTCCCTGCTGGTTTTCTGGTATCTCCTCCGGGTATCATTAGGTGACCCACTGAGTAAAAGGTTGGAACCCTGTCCAATACCTGCAGATCGCTTAGTCGCCATTTCACCACTTCCGATGACAGGAACATTGAAGTGTAGGCATTTCCTTTACCATCAAATTCGGTGTGTAATGGGCCAAGGCCGGGCTTCTTCACTTCGCCATGTAGCGCTTCTTCGTACTTCACAACGGGGATGCCGTAAAAATCTCCCTCAAATTTTTTGCCGTCTATAGCTGCCATGAGCTTCTTGAATGAAAATACAGGTATTAACGCAGCTAACTTACCACTCCCAACTATGTATTCACCGCTCGGGTCAATGTCACAGCCGTGAGGTGATTTCGGGCATGGGATCATATAGACCATACCGGGACAGTCTTTCGGGTCCAGTAATAATACATCTTTTTCTATTACAGATGTTGCAGTTTGCTTGTCCTCATCATAGGTATTATGCGCATATTCCGCAGGTACTTTTCGACCTTTTCCGGCTTTTGCATATTCTTCTGCTTTTTTCCAGTTTACGGCAACCACGTAGTCCTTGTCTTTTTGTGATGCATTTACTTCCAGCAAAGTGTATGCTTGCTCTGTATTGTAGCTTGAAAAGAAGAACCAATCATGCGATGGGCCTTTACCCGCATGGCTCAGATCAAGGTTCATCCCCGGCAATACTATCTGGAACGCCACGTTCATATGTCCCGATGTTTTGTCTACACTTATAAATGAGGCCGTGCTGTGAAAATTCTGTTTGAAAGAACTGATCGGCACATCCGCGTCACCTAATGGAACGGAAAAACGGGTGCCTGCTACTACATACTCTGTGTTCTCTGTAATAAACGGCGATGAGTGATTGCCCGCACTATTAGGTATTTGTATTATTTCCGCAGTTTTAAATGTGGTCAGGTCTATCCTGGCTACGCGAGGTGTATTATTTGCATTTGCAAATAACCAGCGTCCATCCTGCTCACCATTTGTCTGCGACAGCTCCAGGTGGTGCTGGTCATCCCATGGTATCTGCCCGTTGGTTGTGTTTAGCATTGCCTTTGTTTCCTCGCTATAGCCATAGCCATTCTCCGGATTAACGGAGAACACCGGGATAACCCTCAAAAGGCGGCCTGAAGGGAGGCCATAGACAGAAACCTGCCCGCTAAAACCACCCGATACGAAATTGTAGAACTCATCGTATTTCCCTGGGGCAACATATACCTTTGCCGCTGCATCTCCTCCTACAACCGACTCGGTATTTTTCATTTTGCAACTCTGTGCTGCAGTTATTATCCCTATCGTGCACAGAATTAAAGAAAGCCTATTCATATAGAATATTTAAAAGTGAACTGATATTAGTTTTTACCATCGTTTTTCCGCATAAATTCTACAATGCTTCTTGCTTCATCATCCTTCAGGTTTTGGTTAGGCATCCTTACCATACACACTTCAAGCAAGGCTTTAGCATTCGCGTCCTTATCCAGCATTTCATCTGTGTTGGTAGCAAAGTTCATTATCCACTCGGGCTTCCTCCTGTCGGTGACACCTTTCCATCCGGGGCCTACCAGCTTCTCAGTACTTAGTTTGTGGCAGGAAGAACATTTCAGGTCATAAATGCCTTCTCCTTGTTTTATCATTTTGTCATCAAGCGGGTGTGTAAGTTCTACGTTGGTGAATTTGCCTACACCCTTAGTATCGTCGGCTGCTTTGGCCGTCTCTGTAACCGGGGGGGGGGTGTTCCCTGCAGGTGCCTGCGAAGGATTACCACCACAACTGAGTAAAAAAATGCTTGCCGTTATAAAGGCTGCAATGAAAGGTTTGCGATTCATATTGTTTGTTATTTTGATGAACTATTAATTCTCCTCAAAAGTGCGGCAACAACTACTCATAAAATATGACCAAGGTCATAAAACAGACAAAAAGGTCTTTTTTTAAGGTGATTATTGTCATGAAAAATGTAGTGCCCAATTCACTTAAAAAAAGAAGTCCGGTAAAGAAGAAACGATTTAAAAAAGAAAGTAAACTCCCGTCTCTGTTTTAAACTTATTCTTTACAAGGCCGTCAGCATAATACTGTGAAATGGGCTTATGATAAGCCACTTGCAAGCCCCAGTGGCCGTAATAAGCTTGTACCCTTGCTGTGGCGTATAATTGGTACCCACCGGTCATATCATTCTTTATTCGTTCATTAAACCTATCATAGTCACCTCCGGCCCTATCATACCTTATTCCGGCCTGTGGTATCAGCGTAGTTTGTTTTCGTTTATAGCTATAAAAACCCACCAGGCCTATACTCAGGCGATTTCCATACTTATACTGGTCGGGGTTCGCTGTAGTGAGAGTGTAAGAGGCATCAAGATTAAAACCGGTGTTCTTGTGAGCGATGGTATAGTTGGCGTTGGCTATAAAGTCAAAAGAATGTGTACCTGCCTGCATATTGGGTAAGCCTTCTTCATATTTTATCGCATCCCTTTGGTAGGCGCCTGTCGGCAATTTTATTCCTCCACCCGCCTGCAAGTATTGCGTCCATGGTTTGCCGGTACAGCTATTACCAATTAAACGAACGTTGGCAAGTAAGGTTATGTCTCCCGGGCCATTAATTTTGTCTGTCTCCGAAGCCTCAACATGGCTGTTCATTATGTAAGGCAGAAAAGCAAATAGTTGAACCCTCCCAACATTGTAGCGGCCCCAGAGATTAATTGTATTATAATACTGTATCGACTTTGCTTCGGGATCGTTTTCCCTGGCATCCATATCTGCACTGCTATAAGTGCTGTACAGGTATTGCAGTCCTGCAAAATTGCTATGCGATTGCGGTAAAATACCAAGGTATTGATTGCTTGACGAGCAGCCGCATAAAGTGCACGCAATATTTGTGTTTGCCATGCAACATATTATGATGCAGGCTAGTGCTATTTTTCTCATTTTAAATGTTTAGTGATCAAGAAATGGCTGAATATTAAAGCTATAAATACCCGGGACTTCCAAAGAAGCAAAAGTATTGGGGCAGCATAAGGATAAAGATGTCCTTAATTAGTGTTTTTGATGACATTCGTCATCGCAACAACAAACACACTTCGAAATACCGGATTGGAAATATGGCGCGTACAGATGCCGTTTGATAACCCCACGTAGATTTTTCTAGTGTCGCAAACCGAAAACTTGACATAACGAAGAAAGGCCGGTAATTGCAGCATTACCGGCCTTGAAGTAAAAAGAACAGGATATCATATTGTTAGCGCTGCAGGATTAACACGCTTTTCCGCCAGTTTAGTCAGGCGATCGTTAGTTGTTTTCTCGTCTAAAAGGGCTTTGTGAAACATTTCGGAAACTTGTTCATTACCAACTGCGTGTGCATACGGAGCTGCGGTACCGTAACTGGCAATGTTCCGGTGTTAATCTGCTGAACATTGATGAGATAGAACGTGTTGCATGGTCCGTACAGGGCGTTATAGAGGTTGAAGATGAATTGGTTTTTTGCGTAGAATGAACAAGAAGGTATCACACGAAAAATAGCTGGCATAGTTCAGGCATGTGAGAGATCCGGAAGGATATGCCATTAAGGCAGCATTATTTTTTTATCCCAACCTGGTACGGATACATGAAGATCGCATTTCAGCTTACATGCAGGCGCTTTCTCAATCAAAAAAACCTGAATGTTTATATTATGCCTTGATTTCAGCATCGTGCCATATAGATACAAAGACGAATTGCTCTGGCCTAATAAGACGAAAACCTTTTAGCCGCTATAAGGTATGTCCCGCATGGGGAAAGGGCCTCTGATACCAAGGTTTGGGAGGAAATCTATACAACTAAAAATATCGATAAATTATTGATTTACAAGACGTTGTAATTCCAGAGAGAGAGAGAGAGAGAGAGAGGGAGGGATTCGAGCCTAGCCTCCAAATGTATTGATTATCAATAAGTGAGCTTACTCTTGAACGGAATAACCCCAATTCACGTTCATTTTCTACCTACCAGCTTGTCATTTTCCTCTGCCAACCTGAAAAACAGATTGTCGTTACGTTGTTACGACAATTGGCGATGGAGGCTATTTAGTAAATAGAGATCAAATCTATCTTGGACTATAGATTTCTATAGTTGAGGCAAACAGTATTTTGTTAGCTATTGTGTTCTAGAATCAGCTGCATCTTATACAGGCCGAAAAAAGCCTCTTCTATATATGGCTCGATGGATTTTAATCACAAATAGTAAATCTCAATTCAGGGAACTACTCTCCGTTTACAACTTACTTTCATTCTTAGGTCATTACATTGAAAAATGGCTTACCTATTAACGGTTGATCTTCATATTCACTTCCTCCATTCTTCGGTCCCGGAGAATGGAGCTCAATTAAAAAAAACGCCTGTAAATTACTGATTTACATGCGTTTATATTTTCAGCAGAGAGAGAGAGAGAGAGAGAGAGATTCGAACCTACTCTCCAAATGTCTTGATTATCAATGATGTGGAAAAACCTCCCAGTATCTACTCACGAATTACTCACTTGAATAAAGTACCACATTTCACGGTAAAGATACTCAATATGAAGGGATGGATAAGAAATTTTCGATAGCCTGATTGGCTTAGCGTCAAACCTACTTCCATCCTCCTCCCAGAGACCTGTATAGATCTGCAACGGCCGTTAATCTTGAGCGTTTTATAGCGGTCAGTTCGAGTTCACTCTGCAGTACATTGGCCTGGGCGGTAATTACTTCCAGGTAGGTGGCCAACCCGCTCTTAAATAACATATCTGCATTTGATGTAGCGCCTTGCAAGGTCTCCACCCTGTTGCTCACGATACTTTCCTGTTGTTGCAGCTTTTCTATCTTGGCCAGAGCATCTGATACTTCTCCCACTGCTACCAGAACAGATCGCCTGAAACTTATCACTGCTTCATCTCTCTGTAATAAAGCGATTTTATAATTTGTCTTTAGCTCCTTATGCTGGATCAATGGTTGTGCAATACTGCCGGCGACTATGCCAAATAGGGACGCAGGTATGTTGAACCAGTTGCTTGCTTTAAATGAATTAACTCCGCCACTTGCAGTTATTCTCAATGCAGGGTACATCTCAGCCTTCGTAATGCCTACCTTTGCATCAGCCACTGCGAGGGCCAGTTCCTGAGTTTTAACGTCTGGCCTGTGGCCCACCAGTGATGATGGGATCCCGTCTGATAGGTTATCAGGAAATACGACCTGGCCGAGCGTTTTGGTCCTGCTTATCTTCCGGGGGTTTTCACCTATTAAGATGCTGAGCGCATTTTCCTGTATCGTTATGTTCTGTTCAAATTGGGGTATTAATTCGGCGGCAGCCTGTCGTTGTGCCTGTGCCTGTTGTATGGCCAGCAGCGTTACCTGTCCTGCTTCATATTGCAAACGGATGATGCGCAGCGTGCTATCGTCGAGTGCCATATTTCTTTGAGCTATGGACAGCTGATCATCAAGCATTAGGAGATTAAAATATCCTTGTGCAATGTTATATACCAGGTTGGTCTGCACCAGGTTACGGGCCTCAACACTCTGCAGGTATTGGGCCCGTGCCTGCTTCTTTCGATTACCTATCTTGTTCCAGATATCAGCCTCCCATGATAACGACAGGTTTGCCGAATAGTCTTCAATGTGGTTACCTATGCCGTATTGTTGCAGGCTCAGGCCATTAAGACTGCTATTGGCCGGGCGGTCTGTACTTGCGGTTACATTGATACCCAGTGCCGGCACATAATTCCACTTCACCTGCCCTACAAGTAGTTTTGCGGCATCTATATTTTTCATTGCCAGCTGCATGTCATAGTTGTTGGCTATCGCCTTGTTGATCAGCTCTATGAGTTGCTCATCCGTAAAGAAGTTCTCCCATGGCATTACGGCTATACCGTTAGTATCGTCCGATGTGCCATTTCTGAAATTGGTCGGTAACGACAGTTCCGGGCTTTTTATATTCTTTGATACGCTACATGCACTTACTACAAGCATCAGCAGTAATGTCAGCATTTGTCTGTATATATCTCTTTTCATTTTTTTTGTTTTGAATTAGTTCGCATCAACTTCTACTTGTGGCACACCATTGATTTTTGAGAGGTGTAGCCCTTCTCCTTTATTATCTTCCAAGTGGGGGCGTAAACCCTTTACTTTTTCCTGCAGACCTTGGAATATCACGAACAGCACCGGTATGATGAATAATCCAAGCACTACTCCCGACAACATTCCTCCGGCAGCCCCCATGCTGATGGAATGGTTGCCCTGGGCAGAAGGGCCGCTAGCGATACTCATCGGGAAAAGTCCGATAATAAAAGCCAGCGATGTCATGATGATCGGCCGTATCCTTAGCCGTGCGGCTTCGACAGCGGCCTTTACAAGACTAAGCCCTGCCCTGCGGCGTTGTGCACCATACTCTACAATAAGAATTGCATTTTTTGCCAGCAGGCCAATAAGCATTATCAATGCGACCTGGACGTATATATTGTTTTCGATACCAGTAATGCCCAGCACTACAAATACCCCAAAAACGCCTGTAGGTATAGACAGTATTACCGCCAGAGGCAGTATGTAGCTCTCATATTGCGCAGCCAACAGGAAATATACGAATAGCAGGCAGAGCATGAATATTACCGTTGACTGGCCCCCGGAAGATAGCTCTTCGCGTGTCTGTCCTGAGAACTCGTATGTGTAACCAGTTGATAATTGCTCTTTGGCCACTTCCTGGATCGCTTTTATTGCATCACCCGAGCTATAGCCCGGTTTGGGAATAGCATTGATTTCTATTGAGTTAAAGAGGTTATATCTCGACACTGTTTCTGAGCCATGTACACGAACCAGCTTCACCAAAGTATTCACTGGCACCATATCTCCTGTTTTGTTCTTCACAAATACACGATCTATAGATGAGGGGTCTGTGCGGTCCGCGATATCAGCCTGAACTACCACCCGGTAATACTTGCCAAACCGATTAAAGTCTGAAGCCTGTGCGCTGCCGAAATAAGCCTGCACAGTTTGTAGAATGTCCTTAACACTTACTCCAAGCTGATTTGCCTTTTCTTCGTTTACTTCCAGTTGCAGTTGAGGGTAGTCTGCCTTAAAAGAAGTGAACGCATAAGCTATTGCCTTTTTCTGCATAAGTGCCCCGATAAAATTATTGGCAACACCACTGAACTTATCCAGGTTACCACCTGTTTTATCCTGCAGCACAACATCCATCGCTTCCACATTACTAAAACCGGGAACTGTGGGAAAACTGAACACAAAGAAGTTACCGCCGGTTACTCCCCCAAGCTTTCCTCTTATTATGTTCTGGATTGCGTTTATATCCTTTACGGGACCTCTCTCATTGTCAGGCTTCAGCAAAACAAATGCTATAGCCGCAGACGGGCTGCTGGAAGACGTCAATAAATTAAACCCGGAAATAGCTGTGACGAACCTTGCTGACGGCATAGCTCTCAATGAATCCTCAGCCTGCTTCAACACCTTGGTAGTTACATCCAATGATGTGCCGGATGGGGTAGATATTGCTATGGCCACAAACCCCTGGTCTTCGGTAGGTATAAAGCCCGACTTTGTATTCTTAACCAGGAAGGCCGTTGCCACTACTATCAGCACCAGGCCGGATATGCCTACCCATTTGTTCCGGATAAGAAACCGGAGTGAATAAACATACCTGTTTGTTATCTTGTTAAAACCGCTATTGAACCCCGCAAAGAATTTGTCCTTAAACGTCTTTGGCGCATCGCCTGCTGAATGTGTGTTTTTTAAAAATAAAGCAGCCAGCGCAGGACTTAGTGTAAGCGCATTTACAGCAGATATAACAACTGCTATGGCCATGGTAAAGGCAAACTGTCTATAAAATATACCGGTTGAGCCGCTCATAAACCCCACAGGCAAAAACACAGCCGTCATTATCAATGTTATGGATATAATGGCGCCTGTTATCTCATGCATTGCCTCTACAGTTGCGGCCTTGGGCGGCAAATGCTTATGTTCCATTTTGGCATGCACTGCCTCTACTACTACAATGGCGTCATCCACCACTATGCCTATGGCAAGCACCAGGGCAAACAGCGTAAGCAGGTTGATAGAAAAACCAAACAAGCTCATGAAGAACAACGTGCCTATAATGGACACGGGCACAGCAATAAGAGGTATTAAAGTGGACCTGAAATCCTGCAGGAAAAGAAACACCACCAGGAATACAAGGAGGAACGCCTCTATAAGCGTATGCTCTACTTGGCTTATCGATTCATCCAGTGCAGTCTTGGTCCGGTAGAAATTATTGTATTTAATACCTGGGGGGAAGTCTTTCGAAGCTTTCTCCATGAGTTTATCTACCGCTATCTGAATCTCATTTGCATTAGAACCTGCCAGTTGTATGACCCCGATAGCAATGCCATCCTGCCCGTTTAAGTGGGTAACGCTCGTATAAGAATAGGCACCCAATTCTACACGAGCCACATCTTTGAGGTGAAGTACGGAGCCATCTGCATTTGCACGTACTGCAATATTTTCATATTCTTCGGGTTTATTTAGCTTGCCCTTGTATTTAAGGACGTATTCAAATACTTCCCTGCTTCTTTCTCCGAATTTACCTGGTGCTGCTTCCAGGTTTTTATCCTGTATCGCTGCCATCACCTCAGCCGGTGTTATCTTGTAAGCAGCCATCTGTCCGGGGTTCAGCCAGATACGCATAGAGTAGTCTTTCACCCCACCGAATATGCTTGCGGACCCAACACCTGGTATTCGCTTTATCTCTGGGATAATATTGATCTGTGCATAATTGGCTACAAAAGTCTGATCATATTTTTCCGGGTCTTCTGTGTACATACCAATGGCGCCAATCAGGCTATTTTGCTGCTTGGTAGTAGTAATACCCTGCTGCACTACTTCTGTCGGCAGCTGGCTTGTAGCCTGTGCCACTCGGTTCTGCACATTCACCGCCGCCTGGTCGGGATTGGTGCCTTGTTTGAAATATACCGTGATGGCCAATGAGCCGTCATTGCTGGCTGTAGAACTCATATAGCTCATATTTTCCACGCCATTTATTGACTCCTCAAGCGATGGCGCAACCGAGCGCAGCACGGTTTCCGCATTGGCGCCGGGATACACGGCCCTTACTAATACTGCTGGTGGTGCAATATCAGGGAATTGCTGCAGTGGCAGCCTGGTAAAGCCTAATACACCGAGTATGACCAATAGTACAGCAATCACTGTAGCCAGTACTGGCCTGTCTATAAATTTTCGAAACATGATCTTTGAAATTTAATGGTGGGTTATTTCTTCGCCTCAGCTAAATGAGCTGAAGCATTTTCCGGATGTATCACAGTACCTTCCTGTAGTCGGTCTATACCGCTCAGCACCACGAGGTCGCCAGGTTTAACGCCATCTTTTACCAGGTAGTTAGTACCGCTTTTACCTATTATGCTGATCGGGACTTTTTTCACTTTATTGCTGTCGGCAACTATGAAGACAAATATCTTATCCTGCGCCTCAGTGGTTGAGGCCTGGGGAACGATCAACGCGTCATTATGCTGCACACCCAGGCGCACCCTGCCCGTATTGCCAGACCTGAGCAAGCCATCAGGATTTGGGAAGCTCGCCCGGAGCGTTATAGCGCCGGTAGTTTTGTTGAACTGGCCGTCGATCATATCGACCCTACCTTTTTCTGTGTATTCGCTGTCATCTGCCAGCAATAGGGTAACTGCAGGCATTTTGCTCAGTTTATCTTTCAATGTTTCGCCGGGGTATTGCTTTTTAAATGCCACAAAATCCTTTTCCCCCAGTGCAAAGTAAGCATGCATCTCATGCACATCCGATAACTGAGTCAGCGCTTCCACATCCTGCGGTCCTACAAGGCTGCCTTTCTTTTTTTGCAGTCTCCCTATGTAGCCGCTTCCCGGCGCTTTGATCAGGGTATGACCCAGGTTTATTTCTGCGGTGGCCACGTTGGCTTTCGCTTGCTCGATGTTCGCTTTTGCCGCCTGGTTGGCAGCCTTTACCGTTTTCAGCTGGTATTCAGAAACCACCTTATTGGCTACAAGCGGCGTAACCTTATCTATCTCCAGCTCCGATGTTAAAAGGGCCGCTTCCGCGGCATGCAGGCTGGCCAGAGCATTGTTGTATTGGGCGCGGTAAAGCAGGTCATTGATCTTGAATAGTGGTGTACCTTCAGTTACAAATGATCCTTCATCGACAAAAACCTTATCCAGCGCGCCGCTTACCTGCGGACGGATCTCCACATTTACACTGCCTTCTATAGCAACAGGGTATTCCTGGTAGGTAAGTTCTGAGGCAGATGCGACCTTCATTACAGGTAAAGAAGGGGGTGGTGGAACAGCAGTTGTGGCTGAAGCACCGGAACAACCTGCATATAATAAACTGGCAAACCCCGTCGCAAGCAAAAAAGCCGAACTATTTTTTCTTACAATATTGACTTTTAAAATAGATAGTAGATACTTCATGGATTGTGTTTGAACTGTATAATAAGAAAAGATTAATTTTACGCTATTAAATTTTTTAACACTGTTAAATTGAAATAAAAAAAAATTATTCTTTTATCGAGCGAATGATCCCTCCGATGGCTATTTTAAGCACTTCCTGGTTGACCTCGTCAGATCTGCCCCGACGTACTATATTGATAGAAATAAGACCATGTATTACAGACCAGAATGTGTAATATTTGGTACACAGATCATCCTCTGTGGGAATATCAGGTGCCATCAGCGCAACTATTACATCACAGATCATATTTGCAGGCGCTTCAGACTCTGGCAATATCCTGGCCAGCTCACAACAATTCACCTCCACACCGAACATTACCTGGTACAATTCCTTTTCAGAAAAGGCAAAATCCCAATAGGCGAACCACATAGCTTCGAGTTGTTTCGCAGGTAGCCTGTGTTGTTCTTTTGCTTTTTTTATTTGCCCGGTCAGGATGGAAAACCCCTTCTTGGTAAGTTCTAACAATATGGCTTCTTTGTTGGCAAAATATTCATAAATAATTGGGGCAGTGTATTCAATAATATCAGCAATTTTACGCATACTGAGCGCCTGCCAGCCTTCCCGCTTCACGATTTTAAGCGCAGCGTCCAGAATATTGGCGCGCGTATCTTCTTTTAATCGTAATATCCGGTCTTTGCTCCCCATTTTAATGCCAGTAAGTAATTTAACAGTGTTAAACAAAAGTAGAGCTTTATCGTTGTGTGTCTCAAATTGAAATTTGTATCGGGCAATAGAGATAATTTATTGTCTTCAAAACCCCTTTGCAGTGAGTCAATTTTTCGTCTTGTGCCTGACTCACTGAATGACTCACTGAATGACTCACTGGAAATATGAGAATAGATGAATGATTTGGTAGTCTCTAAAATGACAAAAGCCTTTAAATCATACGATTTGAAGGCTTTTGTTTCTTATTGAATGCTCAAAGGCGGAGAGAGAGGCAACAGAACCTGCTCTATAATCCGTTTGTTTTCAATATCTTATAAAGGCTTTGATTCTCTACTCACCGAATTACTCACCTTTTCTTGTCTGGTTTTACCTATACAATGCTGATGCAAATCTACTAAAGAATCTCCATTATATCTCATTATCTTTTTGTTTACGCCAATTACTTTTCCAATGTTTTTTAGTAATTGAGAGAAGGAATTTAAACATATATAAATACAATATTTCAATTACCAAAAATAAGAGTATTAGTAATCGGTTTAGTTTTTTTGATAATTTTATTAACTTTGCTTTATGAGGTTAAACTCAGACATAAATTCTGTTGCAGCCAATGTCCACGAATGGGTAA
>DDET01000038.1:0-91142 GCA_002336915.1 Bacteroidetes bacterium UBA1947
GCGCGTTTCCACACTTCGTAACCGTTTTCGCTGGTCATTTTCTCTACTTTATCCAGTGCATCGTAAAATGCGCTCAGTACCACGGTTTTGTTACCGCCCCACATAAGGCAGTTAACGAAACGGGTTACCGCTTTATCATTGAATTTTGGATCCGGTGCTAAAGGAAGCTTTTTGGCTTGTGCCTTTCTCATGTTAAATGAATGGCTTTAATTAATATAATGATTTAAAATTATTTCTTTTTCGCTTTTTCTTTCTTCGTACCGTACTTAGAGCGGCTCTGTTTGCGGTCTTTTACACCTGCAGTATCCAGCGCACCACGTACTATATGGTAACGAACACCAGGAAGGTCCTTAACACGACCACCGCGGATAAGCACTATACTGTGCTCTTGCAGGTTGTGCCCTTCACCGGGTATGTATGCGATAACCTCTATCTTGTTGGTCAGGCGCACTTTGGCTACCTTACGCAGGGCAGAGTTTGGTTTCTTAGGAGTGGTAGTGTACACACGTGTACATACACCACGGCGCTGCGGGCAAGCATCCAAAGCACGAGACTTTGACTTGGCGCGGATCTGCTGACGACCTTTACGAACTAGTTGTTGTATTGTAGGCATTTCTTACCGTTAGTATAAAAATTAAATGGAGTGCAAAAGTAATGGTTTTCTCTTTACCAACAAAAATATTTAAAGCATTTTTTTAGTCTTTAAGTAGATAGTAGAAAGTCAATAGTCGCGGGTTTTGAGCCCGTAACATACCTAAACCCCTTATGTTATTTGGCTATATACTTACTGCTATCTACCCGGGACTGCCTTAAAAAGACTATCTTTGCATTAAATATTCCGCTTAGATGTTTATCAAAATTACAAAAAAGAACATAGACAGGCTCGGTGAAGGGGCTATCGTGGTGCGATTCCCGCTCATTGGCGACGCCATAACCCGGATAGACATCAGCGATCCAAAGAACTTCCAGGCCTTCCAGATCGACCGCGTATGGCGTACCTCGCTCGACCTCGTAGCTGCCCCCGACAATCCCCGTACCGAATTTGCACACGATGCAAAGCCCGGCCATGCCATTAATAAGAAGCAGAGCGAAATGACCAATGAGGATAAATGGTGGCTGTATGAAGACATGCTTTATATAGAGGATAGGCCACTTTAAAATATATTTTAGGCTTTCTTATAATATTGATGTATCTTCGCAGTATTAATTAATTTTTTATAACAAATTACAATGCAAGAAGGTACAGTTAAATTTTTCAATGACACCAAAGGATTTGGTTTCATCACGCCATCAGCTGGCGGCCAGGACATCTTTGTACACGTTTCAGGTCTTATGGACGAGATTCGTGAGAACGACAAAGTTTCATACGAAGTACAGAATGGTCAAAAAGGATTAAACGCAATCAACGTTCGCCGTTTAGGCTAATTTTTTGATAAATTTATTTCCTAAGCATCCCGATTTATCGGGATGCTTTTTTCTTTTAGGATGTTTCCGGTCCATAGGCAGTATGAATTAATCAATGACTATGGATTTACTATGGTCTGACCACGTACAAACCTCCATTCAATGACTATTGATTGACTATGGTCTGACCATTCTTCAACTTTAGTCCTACTCTCAACAGGACCTCCCCAGCCGATTTTGACAGTCGCCAAAATCAGCATCCCCCTCCTTGCAGGAGGGGAATTTCAGTAATTTCCGATTTCCTGTGGGAAATAGTTATTTCCTCTTTTTTGGGCGGGAATCCCGGAAAGCCTTTCCAGGCATGTCGCATATGTTTAATAGTTATTTCTCGTTATTTCCTGTTTTTTACGCAATCATTTCCTAACAGGAAATAATGCGCGATCCAATATTTCAAAGAACTTCGGTTTAGCTGAGACAAAACCCTCATCTGCAGATTGCTTCGTCGTGGCCGCGCCCGGAAGCCAAGCACTCCTCGCAATGATGGGCTGAGGAGGTTGGCAACAAAGCAAGATACGAAACGGGAAAGGGGTGTTCCAAATAATGATATCCACACGACTATTCAGCCGTGCAGGCATTTTTGAGTGCCCATCTATTGTGTATCTTTAGCATATGCAGCGCTACAGGAACAGATCGGGTAATTCAGGAGTACTTGCTTACGAGATAGAGGGAGATAGTATTACTATCCAATTCACCGGTGAGCCATACGATTACCTGTATACTGTCAAGAGTGCGGGCAAATATAATATCCAGCAAATGAAAATGCTGGCGGAGCGTGGCCGTGGACTGGCTACTTTTATCAATAAATACGTGCGGAATAAGTACGAGTCTAAATCGAGGTAGGCGGCCTGCCTAGTATTTTGGGCTGATTGCGTGTGTTAGGCAGGTCCTTCCTTCGTCAGGATGACAACCGCTATTTCTTAGCATATTTCCAGTGCCTTATTTTGCCTTCGGCCATTTGCTCCACAGCCTGGGCCATGCGTTTGTCTCGGGTGGCATCGTTCTTAGCTTCGCTTATCCATTCTACGTACTCGCGCTTATTGGTGGTGCTAAAGGCTTCAAAGGTTTTGTGGGCGGCCTTATTCTTTTTAATGGCCTTCATAAAATAGTCCGGCACTTCAAGGTCTTTCTTAGGGACGGGTTTAGCTTTCTCGATCTTGACGCCCTGCTCGTTCAGCTTAGCAGCTTGCTTTATATAGTCCTTGAGTATCTTATCCTTAGGCAGGTCTTTGAGCGAGCTAAGGCGGCCCATATGGCCCATGGATTCACGATCTTTAGTGGTGAGTATGTCCTGCGGATCGTCCATGATAGATGCCTTCCAGAAGCCGAAGACCGCATGCTCTTTAAATGCCGCCATGCTGCAGAGTATAGCGCCCTTATACATAAAGTGCGGGAAACTCCATTTCCATGTTTCCTCCACACCCGGACAGGCAGCATGTATGAGCTCGCGCAGGTGCCTGAGTATAGGCTGAGCAAATGGCTGGGCCTTTGCTATATAAGCGTCTATTCTTGGGTCTGTTTGCATAATTCAAAAGGCAAAATTCAAAAATATAAAATCATTCTGCTTCTTGGAAATTGCTTTTTTAGGGGATTAGCCAGATATCGCCGTCGGGGCTGGGGTACTTGCGGCAGTCTATTACCAGGCCTTTTGCATTTTCGCGGCGTTGTATGCCGTAGCGCAGACTTTGCGTGCTGGTGGGTGTAGCCCATACTTTGCTTATCCAGTTGTAGATAAGCGTAGGCTCGTAGTAGGAGAGCGGTTTATATGCCTGCCGTATGGTATCGGCCCAGCGCTGGGTGAATGCCATCCTTAAAGTGCTAATGCGCTTGTTGCCACCTTCAGGCCCGCCTATCAGCTTGTCCTGCACATTCACCCTGATGCGCCATTGCTCCAGCAGCGTACTGTCGAGCAGGCCGGCCAGCTCAACAAAACTCAAAGCGAATGCTGAGCAGCCCGCGCCTTTGCCCTCGCGGGGTTTATTGAGGCCATTGTACATCTTATCGTAGCCGCGTGACTGGTATTCCTGCAGGTACTCCCAAAGGCGGGTAAATGCCTCTTTATTGAGCAGGAATTTGATGTAGGCAATGTCGCCATTGGGATACCTGTCCGCAAGCTGATGGTAATTATCAGGAGCGCTTTCCGCCTTTCCATGGAATATGGTAAATAAAGAACCTAATCCGTAACGGTATTTGAGCACGCTGTTGAACATCTCGCCCCGCGACTCTGCCACTACGCCTACCAGCGCATAATGGGCCGTATCGTGCAGTTCTACAAACAGGTGGCCCAAAGGATGGCGATGGTGGCGGTATTTATTATGTGCCAGCAGGTTCTCGAAATAACTTATGAAAAGTGTGTGTGGCGATCGCCAGTTGAGCGGCACCGGTGAGGGTATAGTGTAAAGCACCATTTGCTGGCCATGGGCCTGCATTGATACAAGTAGCAGGACCATTGCCCAAAGCCTTGCAGGCCTTTGAAATATTCGATACTTCATCGGCAGGTAAAACTAAAGCCTGAAGCCCGGTTAAGAAATGATGAGGATCATGAAAAAGGCTGATAAATATTTCCAGGCATGGCATCCATGCCAGCCGACCGTGGCTACTTCCAGATCCTGAAATTCAGGTGGAATTTCTTTTGTTGGAGCAGCATTTTCCAATCGGTAAAAAGAAAAGCACAAAGCAGGAAGATGCCACCTAAAGCGCCGGCAATGGCCTGCCAGGATACCATTCCCTTCAATACCTGTTCCGTATTCTCCACCGCGAACTTGCCGGCATGAAGCATCAATGCATCGCTGGTAAACTTGCCAATAAAGAAAGCCGGGAGGATACTAATGGGCTTTATCCGCGCCATACCCGATGCAGTGAAGAGCGAGGTGGTAGGCAGTGGCACGAGTGTGTACAGGAGCACAAAAAGCTGCACTTTCCAGCTTTTGCCGGCCAGCTTTTGGCCTATGAACTGTATGTCTTCATTCTTTTGCTGCTTCACTACTTTGGAGGACAACCAGGGGATGTACAGGCTAAAGATATACCTGCCCAGGGTGGAGCCGATAACACCTACAAGCAATACCCACCATATGTGCAGCCCGTATTTGATCTGGAATAATGCCATGACCGTCCAGGCGGGAGGCCCGAAGAAAGGAAGCAAGTCGACACCCAGAGCGGCAAGAAAAACAAAAAAGTATAGCAAGCTGGAAAATTAATAGAAAAGATACAACTTTAATTCAAAGCCAGTTTATGCGGTCCGTCCTTTGGATAAAGGCGCATATATGCAATGCCTATTGCGATAAGCGTGAGGCCGATGAGGCAATATACCAACTGCAGGAAATGCCGGTAGGGAATGCTGCAAACCTGCACTGCCAGCCATACCTGGATAATGATCCCTTGTGCAACGATGAGCTGCGGATATATTTCCTTACGGGTGAACATAAGCAGGTAAAGAATAAGAGAAAAAACGCCTATGGAGCCAAACAGGAATATGCCCGGAACCAGGTAGCTGTTGAATGGTGAATTACGAAGCAGCGAAAGCGGCATTTGTATGAGGCTGCCGCTGGGGTCGGCTACGAGCATTGCGCCACCATAAAGAGCAGTAAAAGCGTTGAAGAGTAGTAGTACCTGGGCCGATATGCGTAGGGCATGCTTCATTGTATAAAAATACCGCAAAATACATGCCACGATGCTGACCTTAATCAGCGAAAAGGATGATCCCAGTCTCTATTTTATCTTCTTAAATGCAGCTAGATATATTTTTTTGATACTGTTCTTTTCCTCGCGTTCCATAATAGCTTCAGCAGCGGGCTGCAGGGTTTTATTGACCGGGGTTTTCAATTTGAGAATGGCTGCAAGCGCGGTGGCAGCGCTTCAGCGCACCACCGTACCCGGGTGCTCCGTATTGTCGAGCAATTTTTTTACGGCATCATTAATTTTGGCAGGAAAAAGATGGATGGTATTACCAATTACCTTGGCAGATTCCCAGCGAGTGCGCGGGGCTTTATCTGCAAGCGATTGAATGATGAAGTCGAGGTCAGGGGCGCTGATAATATCCGGCTTTGTTTGGCTGGCAAATTCAAGCGCCTCAATGCACGTTGCCTTCACCGGATCCTTGGCGGTTTTGGCAAAGGATACGAGTTCGGTGCTGCTGACCGAACCATCAAGCACCGCTGCCGAGATCTGTTCTGTTCTTTCTTTTGGCTTAAGTGACTTGTCGCTGAAAAGTGAATTGAGTAGCATGTGTTCGGAGTTCTGGCAAATGTCGGGAATTTTATTTGCAGTATGCTGATGATTTTGTGTAACATCGTAGTCTTATTGATACGCAAGAACAAATGAAAAAGATAGGATTGGCGCTTTCGGGTGGCGGGGCAAGGGGATATGCCCATCTTGGTGTGCTGCAGGCGCTGGAAGAACTGGGTATTAAAGTAGCGGCTATATCGGGCGTGAGCGCAGGTGCAATAGCGGGGACTTTGTATGCTGCGGGCTATAAGCCCAAGGAAATACTGGAGCAGCTAAAAGCGCAAAGCTATTTTAAGCTCTTCAGCCTGGCCCTTTCGAAGACCGGCATCTTTTCGTTGAAGAACGTGGAATTGCTTATGAGCAAGTTCATCAAGGAAAACAATTTCGAACACTTAAATATTCCCTTATACATTACTGCGACCAACTTGTCGGAAGGCAGGGCTGTAACTTTTTCCGAAGGGACTTTGTTTGATAAGGTGATCGCATCGGCATCGGTACCTGCGATTTTTTCGCCTGTGCTTATTGATGGCGAGTACTTTGTAGATGGCGGTGTGCTGAATAATTTTCCCGTGGAGTGCCTGAAAGGAAATTGCGATGTGGTGATAGGCTCACATGTGAATAAGCTGTACGACGGCAGCCAGGTAGATATAAGCAGGATACAGATCATAGAGCATTGCTTTCACCTGGCCATCGCCAGCAAGGTATATACACAGGCGGCTTTATGCGACATCTTCATAGAGCCTTACTTACCGGGAATGGGTATGTTTGAAATGAACCATGCGGATAAGATATTTGAAATGGGCTACAATGCTACGATGGAACAAAAGGTTGGGATCGCAGCTCTTACAGCTACACTGCCTGTTAGTTGATACAAACTATTTCGTGTATAACCATGCCCAGTAGATCAAAGGTATTTGCAATGGCAGGCGCAGAATGGCTACCCATAGATAAGGGTTGTGTTTACGCCAGAAATTAACCGCCATTTGTACATTGGCAGGAAACACCGCGATCAGCAGGAGAATGAGCATCCAGGCAGCTGCGTGTCGCGTGGCAAGTGGCAGCAGTAGCAGCGCTATCAGTACCTCCAACACACCGCTTATGTATACCATGGAAAGTGGATAGGGTAGATAAGGCGGCATTATTTTCATATACATGCGGGTATTGTAAAAATGGTTGAGCCCTGCAATCACGTAGAGCAGTACCATAATGTATAAGAAGATATTTTTCACGCTTCGCCTTTAGTATTTTCTTAAAGATAACACATTGGCGGCGGTGGCAGTAGAAAACTATGGCCGTATACGCAGGCCCACTGTAAGCGGGAAGGAAAGTACCGGGCTGCCGGGAATAGCATTGTAACGGGCAGCAAGGTTAATATTCAGCCCAACGAGGTTGGAGAAGCCATAGGTATAACCCAACTGTGCACCAAATACGGGCTGCAGTTCATTGTACTTAATTTCCCCTGCGGTATTCTTAAGCAAATTAACACCGGACCAACCCGAAATACCAAAGTAGATATGGCTCTTAGCCATATAGAATAGCCTGTTTATCTGCATCATTATTGGTACTTGAGGGGAGGCGTACTGAATGTCGCCTTTGGTATGCACCTCACCTGCTGCGGTAGTGGTAGTAACATCGTAGGAGGTCTTCAACTCATAAGCCTCAGCTACCAGGCCAACCTGCCAGGGACCGAGGTTGATCAGGAAGCTCAAAGCGCCTGCATATGATGGCTTCCAGCCGGTTTCCGTAGTGCCTGCGGGCATTATGGTATTGATGGGTGCAGTGTTCGTTGATATGCCGCCACTTAAGCCATATTCTATACCTTGGCCCTGTGCCAGCAAAGGAAGAAACGCAAGAAATAAAAGTAGCTTTTTCATTGGGAAAGTTTTGCGAAATAAAATTCAAAAATAGCCTTGCATAAACCAAGGTTTGGAACGTTAAAGAATATCTATTTTTTGCAAAGGTAGGGATTAGGGAAAGAACACCACGGAAAACGGCCGATAGACCACCACTTCAGGATGTTCAAGCAAGTTTTATTATTTTAATGGATAAAATGGTCTTATGAAAGCCCTTATCGTTATCCTAATGCTGGCTTTAGCCCCGGCTGCGTATGCGCAGCATAGCCTTAGCGAACAGGAAAAGGATAGTATCAAAATGTTGGTGTGCCATATGGAACAAGCCGACCAGGACGTTCGTGGCCGGTGGGAACTGGCTAAGAAGGCCAATGATTCGGCCGCGATGAAGTTGACAGGCAGGGAATGGCACTTCACCGATTCCATAAATTTTGTGGTATTGTCAAAACTTGTCAGGGAGATAGGATACCCCTGTAAACAGCTATTAGGGCAGGGAGCATGCATGCCGAATGCGGTGTTGACTCACTGGTGTAAAAATCACCCTGACTGGTTTTGCGACCGAAGCCTGGTGCCGGTGTTCAGGAAAGAGATAGAGCTTGGCCACTTACCGCTGCCTGTGATGGATTTTTGCTTTTTTTCCTACGTGAGCTATATGAAAGCGGATGTGAAGTTATTGCCGCAGATCAATGCAGCACGGTCGGCATATGACCTGAGGCCTTACACTCTGAAACAATATACGCAGCAGGAATGGATAGAGCCATTGATGGAAGATACGAATGAAGCCCGCCGGAAGCATAAGATGCGGTTAAAACAGACGCCGGAGCGCAGCAGCGGACACTAAGCCCATATAGTAAGCTTTTCTTATACTCGTATTGGCTGAGCCTTATAGATATTTTCCCGCAATGAACTACCTTTGCAGCCTCAATTAATAATTATAATACTCATGAATAACGGATATTTTCATTTTGCCGAGCCGAAGAACGAACCAGTACTGAACTATGCACCCGGCAGTGCGGAGCGGAAAGCCCTGCAAAAAGCCATTGCCGACCTGAAGAACGAGATACGTGATATACCGATGTACATAAACGGTAAGGAAGTGCGCAGCAATGATAAAAAAGAGATACGCCCGCCGCATGAGACCAACCACCTGCTGGGCCATTTCCACGCCAGTAATGCAGACCATGTTAATATGGCCATAGACGCGGCACTGGCGGCACGCCAGCGCTGGGCAGAGACAAGCTGGGAACACCGCGCGGCAATCTTTATGAAGGCGGCGGAACTACTGGCTACCAAATATCGTTTTAAAATGAACGCGGCCACTATGCTGGGCCAGAGCAAAAATGCTTACCAGGCCGAGATAGACAGCGCCTGCGAACTGATAGACTTCCTGCGCTTTAACGTGCATTTCCTTAGCGAAATATACAAGCAACAGCCCCTGTCGCCGCAAGGCATAAGCAACAGGCTGGAGTACCGCCCACTGGAGGGTTTTATACTGGCTGTAACGCCTTTCAACTTTAGCGCGATAGGTGGTAACCTGCCAACGGCACCTGCAATGTGCGGTAATGTGGTGGTATGGAAACCGGCGAACACACAGGTATACAGTGCCAGCGTGTTCATGGAGATATTGATAGAGGCGGGATTGCCTGCTGGTGTTATTAACCTTGTTTATCCTCCCGGCCCGGTAGTGGGCGAGATATGCTATAAGCACCGCGATTTTGCAGGTGTGCATTTTACTGGTTCTACAGGTGTATTCCAAAGCATGTGGAAGAGTATAGGCGACAACATAGCCCGCTACAAATCTTATCCACGCATAGTAGGAGAGACAGGCGGTAAGGATTTTGTGTTCGTGCACCCAAGTGCAAATGTAGATGCCGTGGTAGCCGGACTGGCGCGTGGCGCTTTTGAATACCAGGGGCAAAAATGTTCGGCAGCAAGCCGCGCATATTTACCATCGAACATTGCCGCTGAAATTAAGGAGAAGCTCTGCGTGGAACTGGAGACAATGAAGATGGGTATCGTGGATGACTTTACCAATTTCATCAATGCGGTGATAGATGAGAAGTCCTTCGACAATATAGTGAACTATATAGAGGGCGTGAAAACAAGCAAGGATGCTAAAATAATATGCGGCGGCGGCTACGATAAGAAGGTGGGCTACTTTGTTGACCCTACAGTGATAGAGGCCAGCGACCCGAAATATGTGACGATGTGCGAAGAGATATTTGGCCCGGTACTGACCATACACGTGTATGATGCAGACAAGTGGGAAGATATGCTGGACGTTGTAGACAGCACATCGCCATATGCATTGACAGGCGCAATATTCTCACAAGACCGTTATGCGGCTGAACTGATGACGAAAAGGCTGGTGAACGCTGCAGGTAACTTCTACATAAATGATAAGCCTACGGGTGCAGTGGTAGGCCAGCAGCCGTTTGGCGGTGCAAGGGCATCGGGCACGAACGATAAGGCGGGCTCAATACTGAACCTGTACCGCTGGCTAAGTGCAAGAACGATCAAAGAAACACAGGTGCTGGTTACCAACTACAGGTATCCTTTTCACCAGGAAGGATAAACACAGAATCAAACACAGTAAAATAAAAATAATGAACCTAATAAAAAAACTATCGATCGCAATATTGGTTGCGGTAATACCGGCAATAACATTTGCACAGAAATGCAAATTTGACGAGGACAAGAAAGACCCTTTCACCGGCAGTAATATGCGGGTAGTAGCCCATAAGATAGGACCGCCATCATGGAACTGGAATTTTTCGCTGGAGCAGAACGGAGGTAAGTTCTTTATAAGCATGCGCATGCTGCGTGCAGGCAAAATGGAAGATATTTATCCGACGGGAAGGAAAATAATGCTGAAGCTGGAGAATGGTAAGATACTGGAACTGACAGCAGACAAAGACTTTCCACCGGGATATGCGGTAAATTCGGTTGATGGAACGATATGGACCAATTACATTCCTAAATTTGAGGTCGACAAGGCATTCATTACAGACCTGAGCAGCTCTGCAATTACCGATGTAAAAGTTACGCTGGGTTCGCAGGATATAATAGTTCCCAAAGTAGGGGGAAAGCAAACAGACCGGATAATGGAGTCTGCCGCCTGCCTGTTGAAATAAGATATTGAGTAAGAACGAAGCGATATGAAAAAACTGTTGTTGTTCTTTTTTGCTTTTGCTTTATTCCTGGCGGCAAGTACTGCGCAGGAAAGCAAGATACATTTAAGGTATAATGAGAACTCACAGCGGCTGACTGTTAGCGAGCCCGGTTATATGGTGCTCAGGTACGACATGTACCTGTACCCTGCCAATAGCCACGAGGTGATAGGCCCCTGCCATGTGGACAATAGTAACGAAGATATAGAGGCGATGAGCCGCTTTTATGACAGGGTGCACCCGGGAGATAAAGTGAAGATGAAAGCTGTGCGGGTGATGAACATGGCCACAAAAAAAGCAGAGTGGGCGCCTGAGTATACTATTGAGCTCAGGTAGTGGGATCAGGTAAATAAATTTTGTATGAAAAAGCTTGCATTTATTTGTTCCTTCGTTTGCCTGGCTTCAATAGCGGGTTTTGCGCAGAAGTATCACGTGAGTATCGAAGGCGCCAGCTACCAGGAGTCAAAAGAAGGGACCGGCATTGCCTCGATCGGCAGAAGTGGTCTCTTAAGCAAGGCAAGGCTGATCGTAATTCCCCTTGCCGCAGGGACCGTAGTTTCTTATGACATGTCTTACTTGCCCAAAAAAGGAGAATACGGCGGGCCTTACGAAAATAAAACGGCTGACATGACCGCTGCCGAAAAAACAATAGTAGGCCAGTGCAAGCCGGGTGATCGATTTTTTTTCGAGGATATAAAGGTCAGGACTACGGATGGGGCAATTGTAGACGCAAAACCCCTGATGGTGCAAATACAATGATCATTTATTATACATCGTCATCGTCTTGCCGATGCCCTGTGTAGCCCAGCTTTCTATTATCTCCACGCTTTTCAGCAAGCTGTCCTTTACATAGGGTAGTTCGTCGGCCGTCCATTTACCAAGTACATAATCTACCTGCCTGCCTTTAGGGAAGTTGCTGCCAATGCCGAAGCGGAGGCGGGGGTATTCATTGGTTTGCAGCATGAGCTCTATATTCTTAAGCCCATTGTGCCCGCCAGGGCTGCCCGAAGCGCGCAGGCGCAGGGTGCCGAGGGGCAGTGCCAACTCGTCCATCACCACCAGCACATTTTCCAGCGGTATCTTTTCCTTGTCTATCCAGTACTTAAGGGCTTTGCCGCTCAGGTTCATAAAGGTGGTAGGCTTTATTACGATAAAAGTCTTGCCCTTCCATTTGCACTCGGCCACGTTAGCATGCCTGTCCAGCCTGTAACTGCCGCCATGTTTAATAACGAAAGTATCTGCCACCTCAAAACCTATATTATGACGGGTAGCATCATACTCCATCCCTATATTGCCCAAACCTGCTATGAGGAACTTCATGGCTGCAAAGAAAGTTAAAAGTCAAAAGTGAAAAGCCAAAACTTAGGAAAAGTGCTAAAAATCTTCACAAAATGCTCACAATCTATTTGCCGGCGGGGTATAGGGTACTGCGTTTTTCCATTACCTTTGGCTCCGCTATTTTACCTTAAATTATGAGTGAAAAACTTATTATCGGCGGGCAGGAGGCAGAAAAAAAGCATTTGGCATAATTTAGTATATTGTATTACGTTATTAGCATAAGAAATGATCATTAAAGAAGAAACAAGGCGGTCGTTCTGGTTCAACCTGGTAGCAGTGTTGTTGCTGAGCATTGTTTTATATGTGCTTTTTTTCGTTAGTCTTGGTTTCATCACAGCCCATGGCAAAGAGCTGAAAATACCTGATGTTACCAATAAGGATATGAAAACTGCGATGAAGGTATTGAAGGATATGAACTTTGACGTGTATGTGGACTCAACCTATGAGCCAAAACTGAAGCCACTTACCGTATTATCGCAAATACCCGAGGTGGGCGCTGTAGTGAAGAGCGGGCGCACAGTATTCATTACCGTAAATAAGAAAATGCCGCCAATGACACCAATGCCCAACCTGATAAATCTGTCGTTCCGTATAGCCGAAGTGCAACTGAAAAACAACAAGCTGGTGCTGGGCGATACAAGTTACCAGCCGGATATAGCACAGGGCGCGATACTGAAGCAACTGGTAAACGGGCAGGAAATAAGGCCGGGCCAGATGGTGCCGCAGGGTAGCAGGGTGAGCCTGGTGATAGGGGACGGGCTAAGCAATGTGCAACAGGATGTGCCGGACGTTGTAGGCATGGCCTACCCTGAAGGGATGGCGCTGCTGGCCGGTTCGGGGCTTACTTGTACGCCTATATTCACCGGCGAGATAAGCGATACCGCAACAGCAGTAATAATAAGGCAGAGCCCGAAGGCAAGAAACGAGCTGGGAACGCCCAACCATATAAAAGAAGGCGATATTATTGACATTACTATAAAGCAAAACCCCTCGCAGGATGAATTTGATGTAAGCCCCCAGCCTGCAGGGAACACTAATGATCAAACCCCCTAATATAGTATACAACCTGATGAAGCGCAAAAAATACGGATGCCTGCTGATAGCCTGTATGGCTGTGATAAGCGCAGCAACAGCGCAGGAAAGGACAGCACCTGTAAACTATAACCCTGTTCTTAAGGATGGATATAAGGCGGCTAATGCGGCGCATAAGGCAACAGCATTGTCCCTGCCGTTCTTCGAGGACTTTACCGGCAGCAGCCCATATCCTGATGCCGGCAAATGGGTAGAGCACCAGGTGTATGTGAACAATACCATGTGCATAAGCCCGGTAAGCAGGGGTGTTGCTACCTTTGATGCACTCAATGATCATGGTATACCTTATGACACCGCCAGTGCCAATACGCTCGTAAATGCCGACAGCCTTACATCGCAGCCTATAGACCTAAGTTCCAGCCATCCATCGGACAGTATATACATAAGTTTTTTCTACCAGCCCGGCGGCAATGGATTTTACCCCCGGGCAGAGGACTCATTAATGCTGTACCTGAAAAGGGCCAATGGGGTTTGGGAGAAGGCCTGGGCCGTGCCGGGCAGTACTCCGCAGCCTTTTAAACAAGCGATGGTGGTGGTGGATAGTGATGCCTATTTTCACAATGATTTCCAGTTCCGTTTTGTGAACAAAGCGGCCATCAATACCAGTGATGATGTCTGGAACCTGGACTATATCAGAATGGGCACAAACAGGGGTATTGGTGATACTGCAGTGGATGATGTTGCTTTCACGAGCGACCCTGCCTTTATGCTAAATGACTATACTTCAATGCCGTACCGCCAGTTCATGGCCAATGAAGCAGGGGAGTTGGCAAGCCAGCAATATGACAGCATACGAAATAACTATCCGGTTTCGCAGACAGTGAATTGCAGTTATACTGCCCGGGAGACCGCTACGGGCACACCTTTGTTCAGCAGCCCGGTAAGCAGCAGTGTCATTGGTGCGAAAAATACGCAGGGGATCAGTTTCCCAACTTACACACCCTCATTTCCATCGCCCGGAAATTACGATAAGGTGGTCTTCGAGAACAAGTTCTTCTTTCCACTGGTTAATGCCGGAGAACCGCATGATAACGATACAATAATAAAACAGCAGGTTTTCGACAACTATCTTGCTTATGATGACGGGACGGCCGAGTTGAGTTATTATCTGAATTTATTTTCATCGCTGCCGGGGAAAATTGCGATAGAATACCATTTGAACCAGCCCGACACCCTGCGCGGCATTGCCATCTATTTTGGCAGGCAAGTGCCTATGGCCTCAAACAAGTTATTCTCGGTAGCTGTTTACAGTGCGCTGCAGGGAATTAACAATGCGCCATCGAACATATTGCTTCACCAGGAAGACCTGCTGCAACCTCAATACGGCGAGGTAAACCAGTATTGGGTATACAGTCTTAATTCTCCCGTGGCATTGCAAGCGGGCACATTCTATATGGGTACTATACAGCCGGCCTTTAGTGGCGCCGACAGCCTGTACTTTGGCCTCGACGTGAACCGCCTTGGCGGCAACCACGCTTATTACGATGTGTTGGGCACATGGAACTCTTCAAGCATAAGCGGTGCTATTATGATGCGCCCCTTGCTGGGACAAACGGTATTTAATACCAATACAGAAGACAGGCACTTACTGCCATCGCCACAAACCTGGAGCATGTATCCCAATCCTGCTGCAGACCATGTGAGCTTCTATTACACTTCGCAGAAGAGCGCAAGCTATGAATTAACTGATATGCAGGGCCGCATTGTTATGAAAGGCAGCCTGGGTAACGGTAAGGACATAAATATACAAAGCCTGCGTGCAGGTATCTATTTGGTGCGTCTTTCATTTGACGGTGTAACAGGTGCACCCCAAAAAATAATAAAACAATAAAAACAGAGCGATGCAGGAAATAAGCGTAGCAGAATTGAAACAACGTATGGATGCAGGGGAAGCGCTGAACATTATAGATGTGCGCGAGCCCGATGAATATGCTGCGTTCAATATAGGCGGCAGGCTACTGCCATTGGGCAGAATAATGGGCATGCAACTGGAAGATATAGACGACTTGAGAGATGAGGAACTGATCATTCATTGCCATGCCGGCAAGCGCAGCATGCAGGCATGTATGGTGCTTGAGCAGGCAGGCTTTACTAATGTAAAGAACGTGACCGGCGGCATGGTGGCCTGGCAGGATATGATGAATAAAGGTTGACAAGTTGACCGGTTGATAAGTTATGGTTTGACAAGCTCACCATGACGATTTTTGGAATAAAAGAGATTTACTGTGCACGAGATAGAACCGTATTACAACTGGAGACACTTATACATAGCAGAAGAAGATGAGCATTCGCCGTTCTTTGGGCGGGAATACAGCGAGTTTGAGTTTTCCAATACTGTCTACAATTACTACATACATCCTCAATGGGATGATTTCGGATCAAGGACATTGTACCTTAAGATACTCTATGCCGACTACGATTTCAATTACGCCATAATAGAACTGATAGGCGAGTGGAATGATGCTGTAGAAAATGACATCATGCAATTGAAGCGATCGATAGTGGACGAGATGATACCGAAGGGCATCAATAAGTTCATACTGATAACCGAGAACGTGCTGAACTTCCACAGCAGTGATACGGACTATTACGAAGAGTGGTACGAGGATATAAAGGACGATGGTGGTTGGGTGGCTGCTATAGATATGCCCGAACAAACACAATATGATTTCAGGCGCTCACACATTGAGCGCTATATAAAACTGCTGGAGGTACCCGAGTGGCGAACATTCCAACCGCACCACTTTTTCCAGCTCGTGGATAATAAAATGATAAAACTCCTTAATTCTTAAGGCTTAGTTTTTAAATAATTATATATTTCCCGGATTCGTGGCATTTTTCGCATTAAACATGTAAAGTTTAGTGTTTTAGCTTTTCGCGTGCTATCTTTGCGGGGATTTCAGTAAATAAATTACCTTTTTTAATACCGCCGGTACGTATGAATTGGAAAAATGCTTTCAGTACATCTATTGGTAAGAAACTGCAAATGAGCCTTACAGGGCTGTTTCTTATCTTATTCCTAATAGTACATTGTTACATTAATGCACAGATATTTTATAACGATGGCGGCGTACGGTTCACGGAAGCCGCCCATTTTATGGGTACCAACTTCGTTATCCGGACTATCGAGTTAGGATTATTTGCGTTCCTGATCCTGCACGTGGTGCAGGGGCTTTTGCTTTGGGCTAAGAACAGGGCGCGCAGGGGCACACGCTACGCCGTAAGCGCAGGTAACCAAACCAGCCGTTGGTACAGCCGCTCTATGGCATTGCTGGGCACATTGGTTTTACTGTTCCTGATCCTGCACCTTTCTAAATTCTGGGGGCCTAACCGCCTGTCGCAAACAACAGGCCATGGCGAGCTTGACCTGTTTACCATGATGCGTGATGAGTTCCAGGTGACATGGATCGTAATTGTCTATATCCTGGGCTGCATTGCATTAGGCTGGCACCTCTTGCATGGCTTTTACAGTGCATTCCAGACCCTGGGGTTGGGCACTTCTAAGTACAAGGGATTATTGAAAGGTATAGGCGTAGCATTCTCTATAATAGTGCCGATCATTTTTGCATTGATGCCTATTTCTTTTTACATGGGTTGGATATCGTAGGGCTATATTTTTAAAAATAATTTCGATTTTTCGATATGACACTTAATTCAAAAATTCCTGCCGGTAAGCTTGAGTCGAAATGGAAAGACTACAAGTCGACTTGTAAGCTGGTAAACCCTGCTAATAAGCGCCAGCTTGAAGTGATCGTTATAGGAACGGGCCTCGCAGGTGCATCTGCGGCGGCATCACTGGGTGAAATGGGCTATAAGGTGAAGACCTTTTGTTTCCAGGACAGCCCACGCAGGGCGCACTCTATCGCTGCCCAGGGTGGTATCAATGCAGCTAAAAATTACCAAAACGATGGTGACAGCACCTATCGTTTGTTTTACGATACTATTAAAGGCGGTGACTACCGCTCGAGGGAGGGCAATGTATACCGCCTTGCCGAAGTAAGTGCAAGCATCATAGACCAATGCGTGGCGCAGGGTGTTCCTTTTGCACGTGAATATGGCGGCTTGCTGAGCAACCGCTCCTTTGGAGGCACACAGGTGCAACGTACATTTTACGCTGCAGGACAGACAGGCCAGCAGTTACTGATAGGCGCATACCAGGCACTGGAGCGCCAGGTGGCATTAGGCAATGTGACCCAATACAGCCGCCACGAAATGCTGGATATAGTGATGGTGGATGGCAAAGCGCGCGGCATCATAGCCCGTGATCTTGTTACAGGTAAGCTGGAGCGCTTCTTCGGGCATGCTGTTTTATTGTGCAGTGGTGGGTACGGCAACGTATTCTATCTTTCCACTAATGCAATGGGCAGCAATGTTACCGCAGCATGGAAAGCGCATAAAAAGGGAGCCTACTTTGGCAACCCCTGCTATACGCAGATACACCCAACATGTATACCTGTAAGCGGCGACCACCAGTCGAAACTGACGCTAATGTCAGAGTCGCTGCGCAATGACGGACGTATATGGGTGCCTAAAAAACAAGGCGATACACGTAAAGCAAGTGATATACCTGAAGAAGAGCGCGATTACTACCTGGAAAGAAGGTACCCTGCATTTGGCAACCTTGTTCCGCGCGATGTGGCCAGCCGTGCTGCCAAAGAGCGTTGTGATGCGGGTTACGGTGTAGGCTCATCGAAAATGGCTGTATACCTTGATTTTGCTGCCGCTATTGAAAGGTATGGTAAGATAGAAGTAAACAAGCAGAGCATAGAAAATGCTGATGCTGCCAAAATACGTGAGCTGGGTGAAGGTGTTGTAAAAGAAAAATACGGCAACCTGTTCGAGATGTACGAAAAGATAACAGGTGAAGATCCTTATAAATTACCCATGCGAATTTACCCTGCGGTACACTATACAATGGGTGGCCTTTGGGTCGATTACGAATTACAAACAAACATCCCCGGTTTATACGCATTGGGCGAAGCAAACTTCAGCGATCATGGCGCGAACCGCCTTGGAGCATCGGCACTCATGCAGGGCCTTGCTGATGGTTATTTTGTGGTGCCTTATACCTTAGGTAATAACCTTGCCGATGATATCCGCACCAAGGCAATACCTATCGACCATCCTGCTTTCGTAGCTGCTGAAAAAGAAGTGAGCGACAGGATAAACAGGTTAATGAATATCAAAGGCAAGGAAAGTGTGGAGAGCTTCCACAAGCGCCTTGGTAAGATAATGTGGGACAAGTGCGGCATGGCCCGTAACGAAAAGGGACTGAAGGAAGCGATAGAAGAAATAAAAGCGCTGCGCAAAGAGTTCTGGGGCAATGTATTTATACCCGGTGATATAAATGAGTTCAACCCCGAACTGGATAAAGCAGGCCGTGTAGCGGATTTCTTAGAGCTTGGTGAACTGATGTGTCTCGACGCGCTCAACCGTAACGAAAGCTGCGGCGGCCACTTCCGGGAGGAATACCAGACCGAAGAAGGTGAAGCATTGCGCGACGATGAGCATTACATGTATGTAGCTGCATGGGAGTATAAAGGCGACAGCCAATATGAACTACACAAAGAGTCATTGGATTATGAAGTAGTTCATCCTAGTGCAAGGAGTTATAAATAGACATTAACGATTAAAGAAAGTTCTCCATTATGGAACACTATACAATGAACCTTACTTTAAAGGTTTGGAAACAAAAGAACAAGAATGAAAAAGGCCGTTTTGAAACATACCCTGTAAAAGGTATTTCTTCGGAAATGTCTTTTCTCGAGATGTTCGATGTACTGAATGAACAGCTTGTTGCGGAAGGTAAGGAGCCAATAGCTTTCGATCACGACTGCCGCGAGGGTATATGTGGTGCATGTAGCATGTATATCAACGGCCGTGCACATGGCCCCTGGCATAATACCACTACCTGCCAGTTGCATATGCGCCAATACAAAGATGGTGATACAATTGTTGTAGAACCATGGCGTGCTAATTCATTCCCCGTTATTAAGGACCTCGTAGTCGATCGTTCTTCTTTCGATCGCATCATACAAGCCGGTGGTTATATATCGGTAAATACAGGTAACGCAGTGGATGCGAACTCACTGCCGATCGAGAAGCAAAAAGCGGACGAATCGTTTGCAGCAGCAGCATGTATTGGCTGCGGTGCATGCGTTGCAGCCTGCCCTAATGCATCGGCGATGCTCTTCGTATCGGCCAAAGTATCGCACCTGGCACTGTTGCCACAGGGCGATCCGGAGCGTAAGACACGTGCCGTGAACATGGTGGAACAAATGGATAAAGAAGGCTTTGGCAGCTGTACCAACATAGGCGCCTGCGAGGCCGAATGCCCTAAAGGTATATCGCTTGAGAATATTGCCCGCCTCAACCGTGAGTATATCGGTTCGGTTTTTTCCGGCAGCAGCGACAAAGCATAAATGAATATTTAATGATTTTAATACAAAAGGCTGTCGGTATACGACAGCCTTTTCTTATTTTTAGCCATGCTTAAGAAATTATCTCTCCTGCTTTCAGCCCTGTTCGTATGCATAAGCGCCTATGCGCAAACAGATAGCCTTAGCCAGCCTGTGGCCGGCAGCCGCCTCAGGATAAGCCTCCTTACCTGTGGTGTAGGCGACCAGGAGATATACGAAGTGTTTGGCCATACAGGCGTGCGCATAGTGGATAGTGTAAGGGGTACCGATCGTGTATACAGTTACGGTACATTTAATTACGACGAGGGCTTCGAGCTTAAGTTCATGAGAGGCAAGTTGCTGTACTATATTACGGCAGATAGCTTCCCGTTTTTTATGGAGGAATATGTGCAGGCAAGGCGAAAAGTGGAGGAACAAGTGGTAATGTTACCGCCGGCAGCTAAGGAGCAGATACAGGCGTACCTTATAAATAATGCCCTGCCCGAAAACAGGTATTATAAGTATGATTTCTTTTTTGACAATTGTGCTACACGTATACGCGATATATTTCCCCGTGCATTGGGACCTGCATTTAAGTTCGGGCAAACCATGCCTCCCGGCAGCAAGATCACCTTCCGCGATATCATTAACAAATACCTGGCAAGGAAGAAATGGGAACGCTTTGGTATTAACCTGTTGCTGGGTAGCAAGATAGACAAGGTAATGAGCAATGAAGATATCATGTTCCTGCCGGACTATCTCAGGGAAGGGATAGGTAATGCCACAGTGAACGGCCAGAAAGTGGCTACCGACCCGGTGCTTATCCTGCCGGATGGGGTGGGGCCTCCTCCGGGTGTTAACCAACCCTTTATACTTACCGCTACAATAGCACTGCTGACCATCTTAGGTTTAACAGTAAAACGCCTTAAGCTGCTGGGGAAAATAATGACTTTCATCTTGTTGTTTGTCACGGGTCTGCTTGGTTGTCTCATGTTTTTCATGTGGGTTGGCACAGACCACCAGGCATGCCAGAACAACTTTAATATTTTATGGGCATTGCCCACCAATTTGGTACTGGCTTTCGTGGGAAAAAACAAGAGCCGTTATGCCCTGATAGCTATTATTTTACTGCTTGTCGGTTTGCTCTTGCACTTCTTTGGGGTACAGAAAATGCAATTGTTGGAATTAATGCCCTTGCTGGTAGCTTTGCTTTTTGTCTATGGCACGATTTATAGGCGCCCCCTTATAAAAGCTTCATAAGATGATCATAAATAACGCGCAGTTTCCCGGCCTGTTTTACCAAAAATTTGGTGCGGGTCCTGCGATAGTTTTGCTGCATGGCTTTCCCGAGAGTGGAGTGTTGTGGCAGGAAGTATGGCCGGGGCTTGCGCAAAATTTTACAGTAATAGTACCCGACCTTCCCGGTAGCGGTGGCAGCAGTCTTGGTAACAATAAGCTGACGGTAGAGACAATGGCAATGAGCGTAAATGCCATTCTTGAAGCGGAAGGAATTGATAATGCAGTGTTTGCGGGCCATTCTATGGGCGGTTATGTAGCTCTTGCTTTTGCCGGGCTATACGGGCAGAAGGTGAAAGGCCTTTCCATGGTGCATTCGTCCGCCCTTGCCGATGACGAAGAGAAGAAAAACAACCGCAGGAAAGTGATAGAGCTGATACGAAAAGGGGGTAAAGAAGCGTTTATTAAACAGATGGTACCTGCTTTGTTCTCTCCTGCCACCCGGGAGGTTCAGCCGGGTATCGTCGATAAGCAGGTAGCGCGCGGGCTGCAACTGGATGGCGATAGCATGATGGCCTATTACGAGGCAATGCTTGAAAGGCCGGAACGGCGGGAAATTTTAAGAAATTCGGCCTTGCCCGCACAGTGGATAATAGGAAAGGATGACACGGCAATTCCTTTTACAATTGGATTACAACAGTGTACCCTTGCTTCCGTTAACTTTGTATCTGTCTATAGTAATTGCGGGCATATGAGTATGCTGGAAAACAAAGAGGTGCTCATGAATGACCTGAACGATTTTGCTCAGTATTGTAATAATACGTAACTTATGATGTAAATGCATAAGGCCTGGTTTCAAATATGTACTTTCCTTTTGCTGGTATTGGGTTTTTCACCACCGGCCAAGGCAACGCATATAGTAGGTGGCGAGGTAAGTTACAAATGCCTTGGCGGCAACAGGTACGAGATAACGGTCAACATCTATATAGATTGTATAAACGGCGACCCGCTTGCAATAGAACAGGACGATCCCGGCCTGGTGTCCATATATGATGGCAGTAATTTCAGGCACCTCGTGGTATTCGACTCCATTACGCTCAATCCGAAGATAGATGTCCCTGCAAATTTCAGTAATGAATGTATTACTGATTATCCCAGGGTTTGCCTGCGTAAATGCAGCTTCACTAAAACTTATTTTTTGCCCTCGAGTACTACCGGCTACATGATCGTGTACCAGCGCTGCTGCCGAAAAACTGATATCTTAAATCTCATAAACCCGGGCTCTACCGGTGCCACTTATTATACTACAATACCTTCCTCGCAAACTGCAAGCTGTAATAACAGTGCTATTTTTAAAAATTATCCGCCGCAGATAATATGCATTAATATCCCGCTTATATACGACCACTCGGCCACAGACCCGGATGGTGATTCATTGAGTTATGAGTTCTGCACCGCTTATAATGGAGGAGACCCCAATCATGTAAAGCCTGTGCCTGCACCGCCGCCTTTCATTCCTGTGCCATACCAGCCTCCCTTCAACGCAACTAATCCTATGGGGGGCTTTCCGAAAGTCAAAATTGACCCTGTTACCGGTATTATTTCCGGCACACCCAATATAACAGGCAACTATGTGGTGACAGTCTGCTGCCATGAATGGCGCAATGGTGTTATGATAAATACGGTTATCAGGGATTTCCAGTTTGTTGTCACCAACTGCAGCAAGGCCGTAGTGGCTGATATACCCATATTGTCCAACGAAGCCAATACTTATATCGTTCAGTGCACGGGTCGTACAGTGCACTTTGTGAACCATAGCAAAGGTGGTTTTGCATACTATTGGGACTTTGGTGTGCCGGGCGCCACATCAACAGAATTTGAACCGACGTATACATACCCGGATACAGGGACTTATACTGTAAAACTCATAGTGAACAAGGGCAGTACCTGTCCAGATAGCATCACGAGGCTGGTAAAGGTATACCCTGATTTCAAAACAGATTACCAGGTAAGCGGGCTGCATTGCCCCGGTGCCATGCTCAATTTTACAGATCTTTCCACATCAACATACAAACCCATCAATTCCTGGTATTGGGTCTTCGACGACGGGCAGGCGTCAAACGAACAAAATCCTACGCATAGCTACCTCATCGGGAATGACTATAATGTTACTTTGATATCGAAGAATATAAAAGGCTGTACCGACACCATGACCAAAAGCCTTTTTATAGAAAGGTTCAAACCATATGCGGGTAACGATACGATAATAGTGACCGGGGAGCGCATCGATTTCAATGCTACAGGCGGCCTTGAATACTTATGGACCCCTTCCATAAACCTTACTGCAGACAATATACCTAACCCAACAGGGCATTACCCTGATACCGGCCGCTTTGCATACAATGTCCATATCAAAAGCGAGACGGGTTGCGAAGGCAATGATTCTATAAAAGTGTGGGTGGTAGGGCAGGCTTCCTATTTTGTACCTAATGCCTTTAGCCCTAACGGCGACGGTATAAACGATGTACTGAGGCCTATTGCTATTGGGTATAGCAGCAATAATTTCTTCAGGGTGTTTAACCGTTTCGGTGAGGTGGTTTTCTATAGTAAAGACTTCAGCGAAGGCTGGAACGGTACATATAAGGGGCAGCTTGCCGATATGGGCACGTATTTTTGGGAATTGAGTATCACGAACAGGTTTGGGAAAAAGGAATTTTATAAAGGCGATGTGACTTTAATCCGCTAAAAATCAGTAATTTTATTGGGTAATATGTGCTTTAAGCTTAACATAAGCTGCTGGATTCTCCTGATACTGGTTGTATTTAATCTACCTGCCAAAGCCTCGCATATAGTGGGTGGGGACATCACCTACCAGTGCATGGGCAATAATGTTTACAAGATAACACTTGAAATATACGAAGATTGCCTTACCGGGCAGCAGTCTGCTATACAGGAAGACGATCCTGCGTATATCATGATCTACACCGGTCCCAAGTTTCAGACTCCTGTATTATTTGATTCTATTCTTATGGATAGGAGGATAACAGTTCCGGTTAATTTCAGCAACCAGTGCATCAACAACTACCCCAACACCTGCCTGTACCGGGCCGATTTTGTGCGTAGCTACCAGTTGCCAGCCAGTTCCTCAGGCTATATGGTCGTTTACCAGCGTTGTTGCCGCAATGCTACCATATTGAACATTGCCAATCCCGGTTCTGTTGGTGCCACATACTATTGTGTAATACCTCCCGCACAGCAGGCATCCTGCAATAACAGTGCAGTGTTCAAGAATTATCCTCCGCAGATCATCTGCCAGAATACGCCGCTCGTGTATGACCATTCGGCCACCGATCCCGATGGCGACTCACTGAGTTATGAGTTTTGCTCTTCTTATATAGGTGGCAGCACCAATGATGCAAAACCCTTGCCCTCTGCGCCCCCCTTTAGCCCGGTGTCATACATTGCACCTTTCTCGGCACAAACCCCCATCAGTGGTTTTCCCCAGATAAAGATAGACCCGGTAACAGGCGTTATTACGGGCAAACCAAATATACAGGGCCGTTTCGTGGTTACCGTTTGTTGCCATGAATGGCGGGCCGGTGTGATAATAAATACCGTATCCCGCGATTTTCAGTTTGTCGTTACCAATTGCACCCGTGCTGTAATAGCCGATATACCGCACAGGTCTACCGAGAGCAATACCTACGTTATTCAGTGTAAAGGGTATACGGTTCCTTTTTTGAATAGCAGTACCGGTGGTTTTGCGTACTACTGGGAGTTTGGTGTGCCCGGTGCTACCTCCACAGAATTTCAGCCCACTTATACCTACCCGGATACAGGCACTTACCTTGTGAAGCTTACAGTGAACAAAGGCAGCACATGCCCCGACAGCACTACTGCATTGGTAAAAGTATATCCCAGTTTTACCGCCGACTTTGAGGTTAGCGGATTACACTGCCCCAATACCCCCCTGACTTTTACCGACCTTTCGCAATCAACGTATAAACCTATCAACACATGGCAATGGAGATTTGGCGACAACCAGGTTTCCGTCCAGCAAAATCCGGTGCATTCATACCCACAGGGCAATGATTATAATGTTACCCTCATATCGGGCAATTACCTGGGCTGCTCCGACACGGTAACCAAAACTGTTTTTGTAGAACGTTTCAAACCTTTTGCAGGAAATGATACTATTATAGTGGTTGGCGAGCAGATCAACTTCAATGCCTCAGGCGGCATAGAATACACATGGACACCTGCTACTGATTTGAACACCAGCTCGGGTCCTAATCCTATAGGCCGTTATGCCGACACCGGGCATTTTGCCTATAATGTTCACATAAAAAGTGCCTCAAGCTGCGAAGGTGATGATTCCATAAAGGTGTGGGTAGTGCCGGGGCCATCGTATTTTGTGCCGAGCGCATTTAGCCCTAATAACGATGGCAGGAATGATCTCCTCAAACCATTGGCTGTAGGTTACAGTGCCAATAATTACTTCAGGGTCTTCAACCGTTTTGGTGAGCAGGTTTTCTTTAGCGAAGACTTCAGCAAAGGCTGGGATGGTACATATAAAGGCCAGTTGGCTGATATAGGTACCTATTTCTGGGAGCTGAGCATGACAAACAGGCACGGCGAGAAGGAATTTTATAAAGGTGATGTGCAACTCTTACGTTGATAAACTATTATAAATTACATAGGAAAAGGCGCGTATTCATTACGTGCCTTTTTTACTTTAAAAAACATAAGGCAAGGAGTATCTTTACACAAATATTTTTGAGCATGAGTAAAAATATCCTGGTAACAGGTGCAACATCCGGTTTTGGCAGGGCAATAGCTGAGCGTTTTGCAAAAGAAGGCAATACTGTATGCATTACCGGCAGGCGCGGCGAACGCCTTGAAGAACTGAAAAAGGAACTGGAAGAAAAATACAAGGTCAGGGTAATAACACTGCAGTTCGATGTGCGCAATAAAGAGGAAGTAATAAAAGCTATAGCACAACTAAAAACAGAGATAGGCCATATAGATATCCTCGTTAATAATGCAGGCCTCGCATCAGGCATGTCATCAATAGAGGAAGGCGACACCGATGACTGGGATGTGATGATAGATACCAACATCAAAGGACTCCTTTATGTAACAAGGCAGGTAGCGCCATTAATGAAGGTGCAAAGGGGCGGGCATATATTCAACATTGGCTCCACTGCTGCTAAGACAGTGTACAAGAATGGCAACGTCTACTGTGCTACAAAATTCGCTGTCGATGCACTGAACCAGGCAATGCGTATTGACCTCTTGCCATACGGTATAAAAGTGACTGGCGTTAATCCCGGCATGGCGGAAACTGAGTTCTCTCTTGTGCGTTTTAAAGGTGATGAAGAGCGTGCTGCGAATGTATATAAAGGTTTCAAAGCATTAGAAGCTGATGACATAGCCGATATCGTTTTCTATTGTGCATCGCTTCCGCTGCATGTTTGTATCAATGATCTTGTGGTAACCGCCACCAACCAGGCCAGCAGCCTTTACTCTATAAAGGATGCAGAAAAGCCCGTATAGTTTTTTTTGAATTTTAACTTTTTGACTTTTGAATTAGCAATGTATACATCAACTACACATATAAGAGTACGTTATGGTGAGACCGACCAGATGGGCTACCTGTACTATGGCTACTACGCCTTGTATTACGAGGTAGGTAGGGCAGAGGCCATCAGGCAACTGGGTTTCACTTACCGTCAACTGGAAGAAATGGGTATCATGATGCCTGTTGCTGAGATGAATGCAAAATATTACCGACCCGCACTCTACGATGACTTGATAACAGTTAAGACAATACTGAAAGAAATTCCGCAGAGCTCTAAGATACACTTCCACTCAGAGCTGTATAATGAAGAAGGTACGCTACTCAATGTCGGTGTCACTACGCTGGTATTTTACGATGCCAAAGAAAAAAAGAAAGTACACATGCCGCAGGTGCTTTTAGATAAGCTGGACCAATTTTTCACTAAGGATAACGATAGCAATGAGTAATGTAAGGGCATCGGTAATAACGATAGGCGATGAATTATTGATAGGGCAAACCATTGATACAAATTCCGCGTGGATAGCGCAGCATCTGAACGCAATAGGTATTGACGTGGTTCGCAGGGTGGCCGTAGGCGACGATGCCGGTGCCATCACCAATGCACTGGACGAAGAACTGGGCAAAGCAGAAATAGTATTGGTCACAGGCGGCCTTGGCCCCACAGCTGATGACATTACCAAGCCATTGCTCGCTAAATACTTTGGCTCAAAGCTCGTGCTGAATGAAACGGTCCTTGCTCATGTAAAAGAGCTGTTTGTAAAGCGCAACCGTCCCTTCCTTGAACGGAATGTGAAGCAGGCCGAAATACCGGACAATTGTACTGTGCTGCACAACAAGATAGGCACGGCTCCCGGCATGTGGTTCGAAAAAGATAATAAGGTTATCATTGCTATGCCGGGTGTACCCTTCGAGATGGCAGGCATAATGGAGGACGAAGTATTGCCGCGCCTGCAACGGCGTTTCGTAAGCGATGCGATCGTACACGTGTCCATAATCACGTCGGGCGAAGGAGAGAGCTTTATAGCCGATAAGATACAAGACCTTGAGGAGGCGCTGCCTAAGCATATCAAACTGGCCTATCTTCCCGGCCTCGGCGCTGTGAAGCTGCGCCTCACAGGCAAGGGAAAAGATAAAGAGGCACTTACTAAGGAACTTACCTTACGCCGCGATGAGATGGCAGCCAGGCTTGCCGACTTCGTCGTTGGCCTTGAGGACGTGCCGATGGAACACATCCTGGGTAGGGCCCTTGCGGAGAAGAAGCTTACACTTGGCCTTGCAGAAAGCTGCACGGGTGGCTATATAGCGCACCTGATTACCCAGGTACCGGGAGCAAGCCAATATTTCAAGGGAGACATCGTCTGTTACCTGCCCGAAATAAAAGAGCGTATATTAGGGGTGGAGCATAGCACAATAGAGAAGTATGGGGTAGTGAGCGAAGAAACTGCCATCGAGATGGCAAAAAATACATTAAAAGTATTAAATTGTGATTACAGCCTTTCTGTTACAGGAGTATTGGGTCCTGCAGGAGATGATGATGAAGCACCGGTGGGTACTGTTTGGATGGCCGTAGCGAATAAAGAACAGGTAAGGACAAAGAAGTTCCGTTTCCACTACGATCGCACGCGTAATAAGGAAATGGCAGTACAAATGGGCATGTTAATGATCTGGAAATTTTTGAACCATAAGCCATGAATATAATATTCCTTATTGGTATGCCCGGCGCCGGGAAGACCTGGTGGGGTACCCGGTTGGCGGAGGCTTTCAATCTTCCTTTTGTTGACCTGGATGATTTTATGGTAAAGCGCGAGCACCGGAGCATTCCCGATATGTTTGCACAAGGCGAGAACTGGTTCCGCGCCAAAGAACATGCCGCGCTTATGGCACTCATAGGCACAATAAAGACACCTACAATAATCGCCACGGGCGGCGGCACTCCTTGCTTCTTCAACAACCTCAGGCAAATGCACCGTTCCGGTATTACCATCTACCTGAGGGCCGAAACCGATACGCTCGTTGCGCGGTTAGAAAAGACCGATAAAGAGCGGCCTTTACTCCGGGGGGCACATAACATGAAGGCCGTGCTGCAAAGCCTGTACAAACTCCGCGAACCCTACTATAAACAGGCCAATTATATTTTACACTCGGAAGACATTTCACTTACTAACTTTGACGAAATAATTTTCGAATGTACAAACAAGCTCTCGCCGCAGGGGCTCTCCTTGCAATGGTAGCAGTAATGCTGGGCGCTTTCGCAGCGCACGGTTTAAAAGATACACTGCCAGCCGACAAAATAGATGTTTTCCAGAAGGGCGTTACTTACCAGTTCTACCACAGCTTTGCCTTGCTGATCGTAGGCATTGTATTCGCTTATTTCCCAAGTCCTTTATTGAAGCCCGCTACCTTATTCTTTATACTAGGTATCGTGTTCTTCAGCGGTTCGTTATATTTATACCCCCTGCTCGAGGTTAAAAATGTAGCCATCCCCGTAATCGGCAGGCTCATTACACCACTGGGCGGCATTTGTTTTATTATTGGCTGGTTGCTGCTATTTTTAGGCATCTTAAAGAAATAGAGCCATTGCGCCCCTACAGATATACAAGCATACTGTTCATTTTACTGCTCCTCGTTTTCGATGCTGCATATTTCTTTGCAGGAGCATCGGTATGGTGGGCTGTAGCTTTGCTGGTAGTGTACATTCACTCGCTGGTATTGGGGGCCATCTATATCCGGTGGAACTTCTACATAAAGTCTTACAGCAAAAGCACTAAGCAAAACCTGGTTGCCCTCACCTTCGATGATGGTCCGGGACAGGAGACTGCTGCAATACTCGATGTATTGAAAGAGCAGGGTGTACAGGCTGCTTTCTTCTCCATTGGCAAGAACGCTGCTGCCAAGCCCGAACTCGTTAAGCGTTGGAATGATGAGGGGCACCTGGTAGGTAACCACTCCTACAACCATGGCTTCAACTTCGACTGGCAGACTAGCAAGAAAATGGCTGCGGAGCTGCAGCAAACCAATGATGCTATAAAAGCCATTACGGGCAAAACCCCGCGCCTATTCCGCCCACCCTATGGCGTTACCAATCCCAACCTGGCCCGTGCGGTCAAGAAGCTCAATATGGCTTCCATAGGCTGGAGCCTGCGTTCCTTCGATACTACAGCCAAAGAGCCAAAGCAATTACTGGACAAGATACTAGGCCAGTTGAAGGGTGGTGATATTATATTATTGCATGATACTATGCCCGTTACACGTGAAATTTTAACGGAACTCATAGTAAGTACACGCAAAAAGGGCTTTACCTTTGCCCGCATCGATCAAATGCTTGATATTGAGGCTTATGTTTAAAGTTTGTTGTACACTTTTACTTTCATTTTTTGTCTTCACAGTTAATGCCCAGCCTAAAGGCTTCCAGGCAGTAAAGAACGTTGCGCCCTTCCAGGCTTCGCTCTCGCAGGCTAATGCTGCCAAGCAAACCATCGCCAGCGATTTTAGCCAGGTTAAGAACCTCTCCCTGCTCGCTGATAAGATAAAGTCGAAAGGCAAGTTCTATTTCAAAAGGGAAGATAAAGTCCGTATCGAATATACATCGCCATACTCTTATCTGCTGGTAATGAATGGCGGCCAACTGATGGTAAAGGACGAGCAGAAGAGCAATAAGATCAATACCCGCAATAGCAAGACCATGCAGTCAGTGAACAGGGTGATGATCGACTGTATGCGTGGCACTGTGTTCCAGAATCCGGACTTCAAGGTTGCTTCTTACGAGAATGGGCAAAGCTATTTACTATCGCTGGCGCCTGTTACAGATGCCATGAAGAAAATGTTCAAACAGATAGATGTGTATATGGACAAGAAGAATTTTGACGTAAGCCGCCTTACCATGACCGAGAATGGTGGTGACTTTACCGACATGGACTTCTCCAATACGCAACACAATACCGCGCTTAATGAGAGCCTTTTTAAAGTTAAGTAGCATCTTATTGTTCCTCCTCGCAGCCTGCAAAGCCCCCTATTATGAGGGCATGGTGCAGGATAAGCATTCCCGCAGCACTGCCTTTAAATACAAGCCCGAATTTGACAAACAGCTCTACCGTTGCATAGTGGACGGTAGGGCAGTGTTCAAAAAATTTCACCTAAGCGGTGTGCTGTTTTTTAAGAAACTGGACGATGGGACTACCAGGGCCGTCTTCCAAAATGAAATGGGTTTTACTTTTTTCGATTTTGAGTGGAGTAAAGACGACTCTTTCAAGGTGAATGACATCATTCCGCAGCTCAATAAGCCAGCCGTGGTAAAGACCTTGGAAAAGGATCTTAATTTATTGTTAATGAGACAATTAAAGGGGGCATCTGAAGTTATATATAAGCGCGGTGATGAGACTTTTTACCGTTTTACATTACAGAAAGGTTATGTGTATTACGTTGAAAATTCGGCACGATTAATGCGGGTTGATAATACAGGGGAAAAGAGACTGGTAACCACGATATTATTGAAAGGAAAGAATGGCTTACATACTTTACCGGACTCAATATTGTTCAGGCACCTGAAGGCGAATTTTACAATAGAACTAAATAAAATAGAGTCCCATGCTGATGAATGATTTTTACACGTATCGCGATGCACACAAAGGCGATCATAGTTTTAGCTGCAAGATCATTTTCAATTCCCAACATGACATTTTTAAAGGCCATTTCCCGGGACAGCCCGTAGTGCCTGGCGTATGCATGATGGAAATGGTAAAGGAATTCCTGCAACAGGTAATGGGCAGGGAATTATGGCTGCGCAATGCCGGTAATGTAAAATTCCTGCAACTGATAACCCCCGATGTGCAACCCGAAATTAACATTAGCTGGAAAGAAAGTGATGCCGGCTATAATGTAAATGCCTCCTTCAAACAAGACACTTCCGATCTTTTTAAGCTCACCGCAAGTTTTGAGGACTGCTAATTTTCTCTTGCTCAAAATATTTCCAGATCTCCCGAGCAAGGGAGATTTTTTTTGACTTTACCGGTTGAACCAGATTTAGAGAGCTAAAGAATGTTAAGGTCTAGTAGTTATTTCCCATTTCCGGCAGGGGAATTATAATTTCCCTTTTTTTTATGGAGATATGCTGAAAGGCTTACCAGTATTGCCATATGAGCGAAAATAATTATTTCCCGTTATTTCCTGTTATTTCCCTTTTTGAAGAAAAAGAGAAATAATTATTTTTTTTAATATTACTTTATTAGCTAAAAATGAATTTCCATTTTACAATATTTTAAAGAACTACAATCACCCGCGAAGTTTTCCCACGTTATCGTGAGACTGCTTCGTTCCTCGCAGTGACACGAGGAATTTTTGGCAAGCTTGCAAGTTACGAAACGGGAAGGGGGTGTTCCAAATAATGATATCCACATTTTCCTTCGCGAGCAGTTGTGTGGCGGGAAATAAGTAATGCCTCAAAGATGAATTCTCCGATGTGGATATCTTTTAAAGAAGATATCCACATTCCCGGGCTTTATTAATTGCAATTGCTCACTTTCGCTTTATAAACCTGTAAAGGCATGGTAAGCGCCGCTGTAAAAGATGATATTATACAACAACTGAAGAAAGAGCTACTTTCTTTGCAGGGGTATAAGAGAGCAGCAGGGGAGCAAGTAATAAGCTTTGGCCTTGGGCCTATTGAAAAAGCTTTCCCCGATCGAACATTTCCTGTGGGGGCTGTGCATGAGTTCATCAGCAATGCTACGGAAGATGCTGCAGCTACCAATGGTTTTATTGCAGGGTTGCTGGGGAAGCTCATGCGACAGACAGGAGTTTGCTTATGGGTAAGTACAAAACGCAGCCTTTTTCCGCCGGCATTAAAGCTGTTCGGTATAACTGCGGAACGCATTATATTCATAGACCTTAGCAGGCCAAAAGAAGCCTTGTGGACAGTGGAGGAAGCGCTGAAGTGCGAAGCGCTTGCAGCAGTGGTGGCAGAGATAAGTGAACTTAGTTTTACTGAATCGCGGCGATTGCAACTGGCAGTGGAGCAAAGCAAGGTAACTGGTTTTATACATCGCTACAATCCACGAACTGAAAATACTGTTGCCTGCATTACGCGCTGGAAAATAAAACCAATAGCCAGTGCCATAGAAGAAGGCATGCCCGGCATTGGTTTCCCGCGCTGGAATGTACAGCTACTTAAAGTGCGCAATGGCAAGCCAGGTGCATGGCAAGTGGAATGGTCGGCAGGAGGTTTTCAGCATATTACTTCGCAAGGGCTCTCTATATCTACAAGCGAAAAACGAAAAGCAGGATGATATGCCCAAACGTTTTGTCGCCATATGGTTTCGTCACTTAACAACTGACAGGATGGTACGCCGACGGCCGGAGCTAAAGGGTACTGCCTTTGTACTGGCAGCCACCGAACGCGGCAGGATGGTGATAAAAGCGAGTAGTATAGCAGCACAGGCACAGGGCATACATGTGGATATGGTGGTTGCAGATTGCAGGGCCATTATGCCTACACTGCAGGTGTTTGATGATAAACCGGGGCAGGCAGAAAAGTTGCTAAATGCATTAGCGGAATGGTGCCTTCGCTATACCCCTGTTGTTGCAATAGACCTGCCCGATGGGCTGATACTGGATGTGAGTGGCTGCGCACACCTCTGGGGTGGTGAGCAAGCATACCTGAAGGATATATTGATCAAGCTAAACAATTATGGCTATAATATACGTGCGGCCATGGCTGATACAGTGGGCACAGCATGGGCTATCAGCCGCTATGGGCAAATAAAACCCATCATAGAAAGCGGTGGGCAAGTTGAGGCATTATTGCCATTGCCAGCTGCGGCATTACGGCTTGAGGCCGGGATATTGGCAAAGCTGGATAAGCTTGGACTGTATCAGGTACGCAGTTTTATAAAGATGCCGCGTACTGCATTGCGCAGGCGCTTTGGTCAGGAGTTGCTGAGCAGGCTGGACCAGGCACTGGGGCAGGAGATAGAAGCATTGCAGCCTATAAGGCCGATCGAACCTTACCAGGAAAGGCTACCCTGCATGGACCCTATTCGTACGGCAACAGGCATTGAAATAGCAATAAGGAAACTACTGGAAAAACTTTGCGAGCGGCTTACAAAAGAGAGTAAGGGATTAAGGACCTGTGTATTGAAAGCCTACCGTGTAGACAATAATATACAGCAGATAGATATAGGCACGAACAGGGCATCGCGTAATGTGGAGCATCTGTTCAAGCTCTTCGAAATAAAGATAGTACGCATAGAGCCTGACCTCGGTATAGAACTTTTTATACTGGAAGCGCCTATAGTGGAAGAGCTTACCAGCGCGCAGGATGCACTATGGAATAGTGCCGGCAAGCATAATGATATGCGCATTGCAGAACTGCTGGACAGTATTGCCGGCAAGGTGGGCATAGCTGCCATTCATCGCTACCTGCCTGATGAGCATTACTGGCCTGAACGATCGGTGAAGCTTGCTTCTTCGCTGGAAGAAAAAGCGATCACCAACTGGCGGGAAGATATACCAAGGCCGGTGCATCTATTATCAAAGCCTGAAGCAATAGAGGTAACTGTACCTATACCTGATTATCCACCCATGCTGTTTCGCTACAAAGGGAAACTATATAACGTGAGCAAGGCAGACGGCCCAGAACGTATAGAGCAGGAGTGGTGGATAGAGAAGGGCCTGTACCGCGACTACTACTGCGTGGAGGATGAGCATGGGGCGCGGTACTGGCTTTTCAGGCTGGGGCATTATGATAGCGGCGAACCCAAATGGTTCATTCATGGATTTTTTGCGTAAAAGGAAATGTGCGGTATGAGCTATACAGAACTACAGGTAACAACGAATTTCAGCTTTCTTCGCGGTGGCTCGCACCCTGAAGAGATGGTGGCACAAGCTGCAGCATTGGGCTATAAAGAGATAGCGATAACAGATGTGAATACCCTGGCAGGAATAGTGCGGGCGCATGTGGCCGGAAGAGAACATAATATACGCATCATCCCTGCATGCAGGCTGGAACTGCAGGATGGGCCAAGCCTGCTTGCATACCCTACAGATAGAGATGCTTATGCATGGCTTTCAGCATTGTTATCGGAAGGTAACAGAAGGACGGAAAAAGGACAATGCCATTTGTATAAGGCCGATGTGTACCGCTATGCTAAAGGGATAAAATTTATTGCGGTGCCAACTCCTGCGCTCAATGCTGCTTTTGAATTGGGTGATGAGTTTCAAGTAGCATTGGATGAATACAGGCAATATTTAGGGGCGGACCTTTACCTTGGTGCCATACGATCTTACAGGGCAAATGATAGTAAAATACTTTATCGCCTTTCGCAGTTATCGCAGGAACTGGATATTCCGTTGGTTGCTATAAATGATGTGTATTACCACAACCCCGAACGAAGAGAGCTGCAGGATGTGCTGACCTGCATACGTGAAAAGTGTACCATCTATAATGCAGGTTTCCGACTGTATCAAAATGCGGAACGATATTTAAAGCCTGCTAAAGAAATGCAGCGCCTCTTCCGGCAATACCCGGAGGCTATAGAGCGGACACAGGAAATTGCAAAGGCCTGCCAGTTTTCGCTGGATAGCCTGGAGTATGTGTACCCTGAAGAAATAACTAAGGAAGGAAGAACACCCCAGGAGGAATTAGTACACCTGGCATGGCAAGGTGCCAGGGAACGATTTGGTGAATGCATTCCTGAAAAAATAAAGAAAAATATACAGGACGAACTAGACTTCATGGAGCGGAAAAATTATGCAGCTTATTTTTTGACCGTTTATGATTTCGTGGACTTTGCCAGGAGAAATAACATACTATGCCAGGGCAGGGGATCGGCGGCCAATTCTGTTGTTTGCTATTGCCTTGGTATCACCTCTGTCAATCCTGTTGAAATTAAGTTGCTCTTCGCAAGGTTCATGTCGGATGCGCGGGATGAACCTCCGGATATAGATGTGGACTTTGAGCACGAGCGACGGGAAGAAGTGATGCAATACATCTATAAAAAGTATGGCAGGGACAGGGCCGCGATCGTGGCAACTGTAACGCAAGTACATTTCAAGGGGGCGGTGCGCGATGTTGCAAAAGCAATGGGGCTATCCGTAGATGCAATTAACAGTCTCTCGAATTCGGGCTGGGAATTTACTGATGACTGGTATGAAGGGAAGAACGTGACCAGCGAAGGATTTGATCCTAATGATGCACATTTGATGAAAGTGTTAGCGCTCACCAGTCAATATATAGGCTTCCCGAGACAACTGGGGCAGCATACAGGTGGCTTTGTTATTACGCGAGGTAAGATAACAGACCTGTGTCCCATATTGAATGCAAGGATGGAGGACAGGACCAATATAGAATGGAATAAGGATGATATAGAGGCACTGGGATTTTTGAAAGTGGACGTATTGGCATTAGGTATGCTTACCTGTATACGTAAGGCATTTGATCTTGCTAAGCAGCATTATGGGCTTGATCTTACATTGGCTAATATTCCGCAGGATGATACAGCAGTGTATGATATGATATGCCATGCAGACACAATTGGCGTTTTCCAGATAGAGAGCAGGGCACAGATGTCGATGTTACCACGCTTAAAGCCAAGGAAATTTTATGACCTGGTGATAGAAGTGGCAATTGTACGGCCGGGACCAATACAGGGAGATATGGTGCATCCGTATTTGCGGCGTCGCGATGGGCTGGAGACTTATGAGATCCCCGAGCAATTGAAAGGTATCCTTGGGCGTACAGAGGGTGTGCCCTTATTCCAGGAGCAGGCTATGGAGATAGCCATAGTTGCTGCAGGCTTTACTCCGGCTGAGGCCGACCAGTTGCGGCGCAGTATGGCCACTTTTAAAGCCAGGGGAAAGGTGAGCTACTTCGAGGAAAAGCTGATCAATGGCATGAAAGCCAATGGCTACGAGGAAGATTTTGCGAGGCGTGTGTTCAGGCAACTGGAAGGTTTTGGTAGCTACGGTTTTCCTGAGAGCCATGCTGCGAGCTTTGCATTGTTGGTATATGTCTCTTCATGGATCAAGTGCCACTATCCCGATGTATTTGCCACTGCATTGCTCAACAGTATGCCTATGGGCTTTTACCAGCCTGCACAGATAGTGATCGATGCAAAGAAGCATGGAGTGGAAGTGAGGCCTGTGGATATAAACTACTCCCGCTGGGATAATCTTCTTGAAGAGCAAAGTGGTAAATATTGTGCAATGCGTTTGGGCTTCAGACAGGTGAGGGGTATGAAAGAAGAGGATATGCAGCTGCTGGTGAATGCAAGAACGCAACCATTTACCAATATCTCTTCATTAGCTGAAGCCGGTATTACTATAACAACACTGGAAAAATTGGCTGATGCAGATGCCTTCAGATCAATAGGGCTGGACAGACGCCAGGCCTTGTGGGAAGTATCGGCATTGAGCGACAGGCTTGCAGGCATATTTACAGGACAGACGCCGGAAGCGGCTTCTGAAACAGGCATTGAATTGCCGGTAATGAAACTCTCCGAACATGTGATACATGACTATGCTGCTACCACCTTGTCGCTTAAGGCCCACCCGGTAAGCTTTGTAAGGAGCAAGCTGGAGGCGTTGCAGGTTACCCCTGCTGCCGATCTTGCTTTACTTGAGAATGGCGCGCCGGTTAAGGTAGCAGGCCTGGTACTGGTACGCCAACGCCCGGGTACTGCCAGCGGCATCTGTTTTATCACTATAGAGGATGAGACCGGATCGGCAAACCTGGTGGTCTTCCAGAAGTTATTTGATAAATACCGGAAAGAGATATTGCAATCAAAGCTGCTAATGGTAGAAGGTAAAGTGCAGAAAGAGGGAGAGGTGATACATGTGATCGTGAGGCGCTGCCATAATGTATCGGGCTTACTGCGTAAGCTGACCGAGGTGGAAACTGAGACACTTCTTAAGCCAAATTTATCAAGGGCCGATGAGGATGGAGCTGATTATGCCAATAAAGACAGCAGGACCAAAACCAAGAAAGTAGTGCAAGCAGAGATATTCCCGGCGGGTAGGAATTTCAGGTGATTTCCGGTTTGCCGGGTAATTTAAAACCGGAAGTGGGATATTCACCCGACTATGCAGCCTGGCAGTCAACACTTAGCTTATTGTTTGACTGTCAATACATAAGGCAAAATACGAAATGAGGAGGGGATGTTACAAATAATGATATCTACATTTTTTCGGCATGAGCAGCTGTGCAAAAAGACTCCTAGAAAGTAGCTTTGTAGTATTCTCAAAGCATATGACGCGAATCATATTTCATAATGAGTTTTAACATTCCTGAAGGTATCATATAATGTACCTTTGACATTGGATTACTGATAGGTAGTTGGCTAAGGCGCCAATAAATTAGTCCATATGGTGAGGATTCCATTGGTTATTTAGGTTTTGAAGCAAAATTGGATGGAATTTGGGAGATGTCTACCACAGGTACCTGTTATTGAAAGTATTTATCCTGGTCCAGTTACTGTTCCTTAGTTCGGTAGCTTGTGCACAACAGGTAACAGATTATAAAGTTCACGCCAATATAATTTACCGTTTCAGTAAATATGTAGAATGGCCGGACGTTAAGAAAAACGGAGATTTCATTATCGGCGTGGTGGGGGAATCTCCACTGTTCGATGAACTAAAAAAATTCACTGCAAATAAATTTGTTGGCAACCGGCAAATTGTAATCAAATCGTTCCCGTCTAGTTCCAATTCTTACGATTGCCATATCCTTTTTATCACGGAAAGTGAAAGCGAAAATTTAAGAAGGATAGTAAACATAACCCAAGGCAAACCAGTTTTGATCGTATCTGAATATAACGGGCTTGCCCGGAGGGGATCATGTATCAACTTTATCCTGGTAGGGGAGCATTTAAAGCTTGAATTCAACAAAAAGAATATTGTTCAAAGAGGGTTAAATATAGCGTCTGAATTGCTGAGCATGGGCACAGTGGTTGATTAGTTTCAAACAGTACTAACAATATTGATGATGAAAGAAGTTATTTACAAATTATTTTTCTATGTCCTTGCTATTCTAATAAGCAATAATGCGTATAGCCAGGATGACTCCGCAAAACTTGATGACATGAGTTTGAAGGAGCTTTTGAATGTGAAGGTGACAACTGCGTCGAAGACATTGCAGGAATCGGACCTTGCTCCCGCATCGGTTGTTGTAGTTACCAAAGAGCAGATAAAAATAAGAGGGTACCAGTCGCTTTTGGATCTCCTTATTGATCTGCCTGATATTAAAGTGGATGATAAAATATATTCCGTATCAAGGAACAGTGTAACGGTAAGGGGTATACAGGGGCAGCAAAATTTCTTTATCATGCTTGACGGTATTAAGATATCATCGCCAACAAATGAGGCGCTGCCTATAATGGAGAATTATCCTTTAAACCTTGCGGAACAAGTTGAGATCGTTTATGGCCCCTCGTCGGCATTATATGGTGCTGATGCTGTTGCCGGCGTTATTAATATAATTACAAAAAAAATAAACGGGAAAAATATAAATATTAATGCTTCGTCTATTGCCGGGAGTTATGGCTACACCAACAACACGCTCTATATAGCCAAATCGTTAGGCAGTAATTCAGATTTCGTTTTTTCAGGCCAATATTGCTATGACAAGCAGCCTGATTACAGCAAGGTATATAAATACGATTCATTTTATAATATTAGTTCTTATAAAACGGGTACATTTAATACAGTTTATGGTCCGGCTACGCCAAGCACACCTATTAAGCCGGTTTATGATGCATCCACAATGGCCTACAATTTCTATGCAGCCCTTCGCCTGGATAACTTCAGTTTTTCCGTTTTTAGTAATTACACCAGGACACCCAGTGCGTATGGAAATAATACCAGTAATGCCATTTACAGCAAAGATGTTTTTATCGGGCAAAGAGTAACCGCAATAAGCGCATCATACAAGAAAACGATAGGTAAGATTACCAGTACTTCCTGGCTGATCGCCAATAAATATGTTCTTGAGCCGGGATCGAACTACCGTAATCTATATACAGCTATGGAGCCTGCTTATAAATATTCAATATCATCGTCTGTAAAAGCAGAAGAACAAATAGAATATAAAGCAACAAATAAATTAAATGTTATAGCCGGCGCCAGTTATGAATATTTTAATACTATACCTCAAAGTGCAGACCTTGAGGAGCCTGTAGATATTAATGGCAAGATCGGAGGTACAATAGTTGGTACGAGGAGCTATTACTTACCCGATGGCTTACAGGCGGCATTCTATCATATTATTTACAATAATGTAGGTACTTATTTACAATTGCAATATGCCCTAAATAAGAAGCTCAATTTTACAATTGGTGCGCGATACGACCATAATTCGAGGTACGGAGAAACATTTAATCCCCGTGCGGGTATCGTTTACAGAGCCTCAGACAAAACTACATTTAAGATACTGTATGGCAGCGCATATCTGGCCCCGGCACCTACCGATGCCTATGTAACTTATGGGTCATTTTATACGACCGACTCAGGTAAGACTTATGCATCATCATTTCTTCATCTGCCTAATCCCGGCTTAAAGCCCATTACCTCGCAGAACTTTGAAATAAATGTCCGCCGTTACATTACCGATAACTTAACAGCTACAGTTGACGGATACTATACCAGGCTAAAGGGGGCGCATGATTTCGACGATGATAATAGATCAACCAAACTATACCACAATATGTATAATGGAATACCGGTGGATTATATCGAGGTAATAGTGAATGAAGGAACGCAACATAATTATGGAGGTAGTATAAGCTTAAACTTAAAACATTCGGTGGGTAGCATTATTTTGAACTCCTATGCTTCCTTTAGTTATGCAAATGGTACTATAGGAGACCCGGATGAAACGGACAAGCAGATCGAGATCCCGTTCATATCGCCTTTTATGTTTCGTATAGGCACTGATATTAAAGTAGGCAAATTCAGCTGCTCGCCAAGACTTTTATTAATGGGAAGGCAAAGACTTCCCGGGTATGGCGACACTACCGGCGCCGTGATAAAACGACAAACGATTGCGGGATATGCACTGCTGAATTTATCGGCCCGTTACGAGTTTAGCAAACGTTTTGCTGTTTTTGCCAACGCTACTAATTTGCTGAACCAGCGTTACCGTGCAGTAGGGTATAATATGGACCTAGACAATAAAAATACAGAACTATTTTATGGCCAACCGCAAGATCCTATAAGGATAACGGGAGGCCTAAGCTTATTATTTAATTAGGCCCGGAATGAACCTAAGTATCAAAGGCCGTATTTACCGGAGCTTTTTATTGCTGATATTCGTTTTTGTAGTTAATGGAATAATTACGATAGCAACGCTAAACAGCAGTAAAAAGCTATCCAACCATATTTCGACGGTAATAGACCCGTCGCAACAGGTGTTACAGGACCTAAAGATGATCTTTGTTGAATCAAAATTGTATGCCACTAACTGGGTGTTCCTCAGATCGAACCAGGATGATAAAAATGCTTTGATCAAACTTCATGTAAGCGGATATCCATTGGTCAAAAAAAAGCTAGGTGCTTTAATCAATCAACTGGATGACCCAAACATATCGGACAGCCTGAACCGTATTTTTAAGGATTTTGAAGGATTGTTGGAGACGGAAACCGGCATTATGAACACGCTGACTACGTTTAAAGATTATGATGACCCGATCAAAAAAATGGAATCGGAAAGAATTATAGAAGATGAGGTTATCCCGAAGACAGCCCAATTAACTAATGCACTTAACAGCGTCGCATCACATGAGCACGCGATCAAAATTAGGGAGTATAATAACCTTGAGCAATATTCTATACGCTTAAGGATATTTATTTCTATACTGGCTGTTTCTATCGTTTGTATAGGCATCCTGTTATCCATTTACCTTACCAAAAGGATAACCACTCCAATAAGCAGGATCAAAAAGATCATAAAGGACCTTGGAAGAGGCGTTATCAATAAAGTGGACTATAAAGAAAGCAATGATGAGATCGGGAAAATGATCAGATCGGTCAATACGCTTGCTGAAAAACTGGAAGAAACAGCAGCATTTGCACAAAATATCGGTAACCGGAACTTTAATGTGAATTATGCGCCCTTAAGTAAGGATGATATCCTGGGAAAAGCGCTGATAGCGATGCGCGACAACCTGAAAACGAGCGAGGAAGTGCTACTGGCAACTAATGAAGACCTTAAAAAAACGAACAGCGAGCTGGATAAATTCGTTTACAGTGTGTCGCATGATCTAAGAGCGCCACTATCATCTATGCTTGGTGTATTGGGATTCCTTGAATCGGAAACCGAAGATGCCCAAATGCTGAAGGATATCGGTTTGCTTAAAACAAGCGTAAATAAACTTGATTGCTTTATCCTGGATATTATAGACTATTCCAGAAATGCGCGACTGGAAATTGTGCCTGAAAAAATTGATTTTGCAGCATTGCTTGAAGATACCGTTCATCATATAAAGTTTATGGCTGCGGGAAATAAAAGAGTGGAAATAAAAACAGATATAAATACTGTGCAAGATTTCCATTCAGATAAAGGAAGAATCAGTATTATCCTAAACAACATTATTTCTAATTCGATACGGTATAGTAACCCGGATAACCCGGAACCTTTTGTTGAAATAAAAATATTGACCACAACTACGGATGCCGAAATTATTATTTCAGATAACGGGGTAGGCATTAACGAAGAGCATTTGCCGAAGGTCTTTGATATGTTTTACAGGGTGTCTAAAAAATCTGTTGGCTCGGGCCTGGGACTATATATTGTTAAAGAAACGGTAGAAAAACTTAAGGGGACCATCAAAATTGAATCAATACAGGGAAAGGGTACGACGTTCAAGATCTCATTACCTAATTGCTAATTCTTTAAATATTGCATTATGAGTGAAGGATATAAATATAAAAGGGTAATGGTGATAGACGATAATGAAATAGACCGCTACATATGCGAAAGATCATCAAAAAAGCACCACATTGCTGACGAGGTGATCAGTATGGAATCAGCAATAGAGGCACTTGCATATCTTTCGTCGCTTGAGGAAAAGACCGATCTGTTACCCGAGTTGATATTCCTGGACATTAATATGCCTGATATGAATGGTTTTGATTTTTTGGATAAGTACAAGGAACTTCCGGAAGCCATACAGAAAAACTGCATTGTGATCATGCTTACGACCTCTACAAATCCTGAAGACTACGAACGTGCCAATAGTAACAAAAATGTTCGCGGTTATTTAAATAAGCCATTTGATGCACAGAAATTAATAGACCGTGAAATGTAACAAGAGGGAACTCCGGGCAGGCCTGTAACTAATCACTGTTTATAAGGCCGTTATACAATAAGAAGCCTAAGAATCCGTTAACCATGTTACATGATAATGAGTCTTCGCCGATCAATAAGTATCTTGTGGTTCTTGTTCTGCTGCTATTACAGCAAAGCGCAAATAGAACTATCCGCCGGTCTCGATTTCAGTTATCCGCAACTATGGACGAGTAGCAATACGATGATCAATGCCGGGCAATTCAGTGCCGGCCTAAGGGCTGGGCTTGCCTGGAACCCCGAGGATATATTGTTCTACCCAAGCCTTAATTTATCATATGGCAGAGCGCGGTTGCCTTTGCAGGAAGCAGGAAAGAGTGTTGCTGCCATCAATTTTAATTACCTGGCGGCAATGCTTAATGAAAATTATGTAGTGACCTTATCCAGGTCGCAGCTATTGCTTTATGCAGGCATAGGAGGGGCATATCTAAATAAAAAGAGTGTAGGGCCACCGGGCACCACAAGGCATGAAGGTGAGATAGCTATCGACTCCACGCAGCGTGTCAGCAAGCTATTCCCTGAAATGAATATCGGGCTTGAGTACAGCAGGGGAGAACTGGCAGGTAAAAACCTGTACCTGGCAGTGGGCCTGAATTTGCGCTACACCTTTCTATCGCCTGGCAGGAACGCCTATTTTCTCAGGCAGGCAGGGCAGGGGAATACGTTCTATTATTATCAAAGCAGCCTTACAGGTAATTTGATAACGCCGAATGTTTATGTGAGCCTACATTATAAGATACACAGGAAGTGAGGGCGTCATGTCAAGTGGGAGGGGACCGGGTAAAGCTATCCATATTTTGAGAAGAAATATTATCTTGTATAAGCGTTTATGAAAAAACTCTTATCACTGTTCATCCTACTCAATTTCACAAAGGCACACGCCGATGATACCTGCCGTATATACCGATGCTTTAAAGATACGTCACAGGAAGAATTGGCTGGCTGGCAGGTTTTAAACAAATCCGGCCGAGTGCTTATTGAAAGAAGGTATTACGATGTCTACAATGATGATGGTAGCCGTAAAGGACCGGGGTATGTTCACTGGGAGCTAAATATAAAATTATATGAGTCAGATACGTTACTAGTGGCTGCATTTAGAATTGACGAAGGAAGCGATAAGCAAGATACTGCACACCTTGCAGACCTGGCGTATTTGGGAGATACTATCACTATAAACAGGTACACGTATAAAGGGCTAATCCAAGATACATTAGAGAAGCGATACTATTATTATGACGATCAGAAATGTCTGCTGAAAGACATTGATTATAGTTGGGATTACGATATGCCCTGTGATGCTGACGCTTTTTTTGGGCCACGACATTGGAGACATGAAGTGACCAACTATGATTACGGTGTGAATGGGCTCAAAACAAGTAGTTTAACAGCAAGTGAGTACCTGGACTGCAAACGTTACAAGAAGAGCACATTCATTTATGATAATAGCAATAGACTAATAAGCGACGAGGCAAAGGGCACTCGGGTAAAAGAACGGCCGAGAGAAGGAGATTGGGGAGTTTATTATAAAACGACCTATTCTTATCCTGTCGACGGCATTGTTTACAGTCACCATGGGGGCATGCCTTGTGTAGTTTTAGACAGCTGTACGACAAAATATTCCTATGACAAAACCGGAAGAATAATTGAGCAGACAAACATCCCATTATATGAGGGCAATTCGCCTCTCTCGTTTGATTGGTTTACTCTTTTCTCGCCGGACGAATATTCATTCTACAGGTGCTATTATAGTTACGGAGCGTATAAAAGAATTGCCCAGATAGACTACTTTAATTCTGAAACCGGGGACTTAGTTGCCAGCTACCGTTTTGATTATGACAAACCTTAATAATCTTATCCCTGGTTATCTCTCCACTCATACACCCACTGGCTTTGTATCATTTCCAGGTGGCCTTCGTNNGCAGGTCGGTAAAGCGGATGCGGTATATCTTGCTTTCACCAAAGTCGTCGCCAAAGCGTTCGTATAGCTTCATGGCTATGTCTTCGTAATCTCTCCAGTTTATTGGTGGTTCGTAGTGGCTCATTTTTTTGTTTTTGTACTGTTGGTAATTCTTTTCAGCGTCCGGAGTTCAATCATCTTAAGATTGCTTCGTCGTGGCTACGCAGGGGCTTAGCACTCCTCGCAATGACGGGTTTTGGTACTTCAACGCGTCTGACCGCGGGAAGCGGTACTGACGCTACTTTTACTCCCCGTGTATCAGTGATTGGTCGGGAATGGTTACTTCCAGTTCGCCACTGCCTGCTTCCAGTATACACTGGCAGCCCAGCCTCGATGTAAGTTTAGGGTTGCGGGCACGGTCTATAAAGTCTTCTTCCTTATCGCTCAGTTCGGGTACAAAGTCTTCGCCTTTCTCCAGGTATATATGACAGGTGCTGCAGGCACATACCATGCCGCAGTTGTGATGCAGTTCTATATTGTTATCCAGTGCTGCTTCCAGTATGCTAAACCCGGGCTCAACATTCTCTACGGTAACAGGTTCCAGTCCTTTTTCTTCAAATTTGAATTTAATGGTGTACATGCAGGCTATATCCTAATTTGGCGCAAAGTTAATGCTTCGAGTTCTTATCTCAGCCTTTGTTCTTATACATGTTTTCTATGGACTGCGTGATACTCTTGTAAACAGCCTGCCAGTCGGGGTGGTGGCGCAGGAGGTCGGTTTGGCCACCAATGGTGATGGTATCGTGCCTTTTGGCAGGCCCGGTCTGCAATTCGACGGGGTTATGATCGGCTATGCGCTCAAAGGTTTGCTTGATTATAGGCTGTACTACAGCAAAGGGCAGTTGCTGCTCCCTGCATATCTGCTCGCAGATGGCCATCAAATGGTTGATGAAATTGTTACCTATCACGGCGGAAAGGTGCATCCATTTGCGCTGGTCTCCACGGGCCTCGAAGAGCACATCGGTAAGGCCATGGGCTATGGACTGTATATATCTTTTGGCTTTATCTGTTGTTCCCTCCCAGGCGCAGGGCACCTCGCGATGGCGGGGCAGGTTGTGCTTCAGTATGGAGTAAACGGGCCAAAGCACGGCACAATCGCGGGCAGACTGTGTGAGTACATTGATGGGTACCGAGCCGGCTGTATGCACCAGCACCGTAGTTTCGAAAGATAGCTTTTTAGCAATGGTCTCGATAGCCACGTCGGAAAGGGCAAGGAAACAGATGTCCATCTCGCCGTCCTTAATCTCGCTCAGGTATTCGTAGGGCTTTATACGCAGGTCGGTAGCCAGCTCCTCGGCATGTGCCGGGTTGCGGCCCCATACACCTGTACAGCTGTGGCCTGCCGCAGTAAGCTTTTGGGCAAGGAACCAAGCCATATTACCAGTGCCTACTATGCTGTATAACATTATGAGTACTTTGAAAGATTGCTAACGTAGTAATCTTCCATAATATTATGAACTTTTTCTTTAAGTTCCGCTACATTATCTAAAGTGAGCCCTTTGGTAGACACAGGCTCCAGGAAGTTGAAGTAGATAGGGAGGGGACGGGCCCAAAACTTTTTATTGTGGGGCAGTATGCGGCCTGTATTGAAGATGACGCCGGGCATTATGTCTTTCTGTGCCTTGACAGCGGTGACGAAGGCGCCATCGTAAAAGGGCTGCATTGGCTTGCCCGATTTGTTCCGAGTGCCCTCAGGGTACAGGCAGAGGTGCAGGCCAAGGTTCAGCATTTCCTGCATTTTGGCAAAGCTTTCCCGGCGGCTGCCCTCGTTCTTGCGGTTGACCAGCACGGCGCCTGCACTATAAATAACACCGAAGAGGGGTATGCGCGCCATCTCTACCTTAGCCAGTGTTTTATTGGCACCGGGTATCCAAGGAGAGGAAACAGGAACATCGACCAGGGAATTATGATTGGTCACCACCACATAGTTCTCGCCTTTTTTGAAGTTTTTCCGTCCACGCCTGATCACCGGGCAAAAGACCAGTGGCATAAAGACACCCATCCATATCCTGAAGGCGACATGAAGGGCTTTGGTGCAGGTGGGTTCAGGTAATTTGGAAATGATCCAGATGGGTATGAATACAATGAGCATGGTAATGACAAAGAGTATCATACCATAGATAAAGTAAAGGTGCCCGAGGAAGTTCTTTATTGCTTTCATTATAGTGACCAGTCTACCTGTTCTATGCCTTTTTGCTTCAGCCAGAAATTTGCCTTGCTGAAATGCCTGCAACCAAAAAAACCGTTGTGTGCTGATAACGGAGATGGGTGGGCGGCTGTCAAAATTAGATGTTTATCCTTATCAATCAATTCGGCCTTTGATTTTGCAAAACCGCCCCATAGCATGAATACCACATGGTCCTTATCTTTCGACAAAATGCGAATCACATCGTCGGTAAAATGATGCCATCCTATTTTGCTGTGTGACATTGGTTTATGTGCTTCTACCGTTAGTGACGCATTAAGAAGGAGGACGCCCTGTTTGGCCCACTTTTCAAGGTAGCCATGGTTGGGTATGGGCAGGTTGAGGTCGGTATGGAGCTCCTTGAAAATATTAACCAGCGAGGGTGGTGGGGGCACTCCGGGAGGTACCGAAAAGCTAAGGCCATGCGCCTGGCCGGGACCATGATAAGGGTCCTGGCCCAGTATTACCACCTTCACCTCATCAAAGGGCGTTGTATTGAATGCATTAAAAATATAGGGGCCGGGAGGATAGACCGTTTTGCCTGCAGCTTTTTCGGCTTTCAGGAAGGTGGCTATATCCTCGAAATATGGCTTGCTGAACTCCTCTTTAAGTTCTGCCTTCCAGCTTGCTTCTATTTTTACGTTCATACAGGAGGTAAAAATATTGCTTTTAGTAACACCTAGCTTGGGCTGTGCGAAATTATTCAGGCAATCAAAATAGTGAATTACCGGGTTTGTTCATTTCTGGGAATTGGGCAAGACGACATTCAACCCTTCCAGGGTTGTAAGGAGCGTGGCTGTGTGGGTCCCCGGATTTCATCCGGGGCTATTCATATTAAATCCCTCTGGGATTTCCCCAAATTCAAATTAAATAGCAATTGGGATAATATTACTGCTTGCCATGTGGTTTGTAACGTGGGTTATTGTAGTTCTCGTCGGTTTTTGGTTGCGGTTTCTTTTCGGCGGCAGGTGCTACGTAGCGGGGATTGGTGGTGTTGGGCTGTGCATTGCTGCTATTACTTTTCTGGTAAGGCTTATAAGCGGGTGGTGGTGTAGTTGTATTTTTTTGTTGACCGTTCTTATCGATATAGCGGGGATTGTTGTACCTGTTGTCGGAGGGTACGGTGCCTTGTTGCTCGCTAAGCTCTTTTTTGACAGTGGCGGGTTGGAGTATGGTGAAGCTGCTACACAAAGTTTCATGTTTTAAGCGCTGCGACAATACAACAAGATAAACGTCTGTCTTTTCGGGTATGAAGGAGAATATGATGTAGTTGGGGTCGTTCTTTTTCATTTCCTTGCCGCCTATCTTTTTATCCTCGCCATCGAAAAGTTCCAGGGTAATATCGGTAGCGAGGGGGCTTCCCACAAATATCATCTGGTACATAACGCCTTTATTAAGCTGCACGGCTACAGGGTAAGGTTGTGCGGATTCCATACTGATGTTGGCGTCTTTATAGGATTCCATACCATGCTTGGTAAAACCTAATTTCAGGTCTTCGGCCTGCATCCGGATGGGCTTGTCAATACAACCAATTACAGCCTGCTGCTGTGCCATAGCGCTGCCCGAAAGAATAATAGAAACTATAAAAGCTATAAGAATGGACCTCATTATATTAAAATTAATGATACGAAGATAGAGCGGAAAAAATACTTTGCGGTATATAAGGGGCTGATTAACGTATGTTTAACCAATTGCCGGGCTTACATTATATCGAGCTCAAGGAGCTTTTCGCCCATAAGATAGCCATCGAGATGGTCATAAACGCTTACAGGCCCAACGCCGGCTGGTGTACCGGTGAATATCAGGTCGCCAATGTTCAATGTGAAGAACTTTGAGGCGTAGGCCACGATCTTGTTGATATTAAAGATCATGTCCCTTGTATTACCGTGCTGCACTGTATTTTCATTCAGCTTCAACTCAAAATCCAGCTGGTTTATGTTCATTTCCGGTGTTATGGGGATGAAGCGGCCCACTGCTGCGCTGCCATCAAAGGCCTTGGCTATCTCCCATGGCAGGCCCTTGGTCTTTTGCTTCTGCTGCAGGTCGCGGGCGGTAAAGTCAAGGCCCACGGTAACTTCATCGTAATATTTAGAGGCAAATTTGTCCTGTATGTATTTGCCATTCTTGCACAAGCGCACCACTACTTCGCATTCATAATGCAGGTCGTCTGTAAATTCGGGATAATATAAAGGCTTTTCCGGCAGGAGCAGGGCAGTCTTGGGCTTCATGAAAAGAACGGGCTCGGTAGGTACCTCGTTATTTAGTTCCTTTGCATGTTCGCTGTAATTTCGGCCGATACATATTATTTTCATAGAACGAAAAAAGACCATTGATATGGGCCGTGTAAAAATAAAGTTTCCTGATCAAAAACCCTTGCATATTAGCAGTATTCCTGTGCGGATATCGGATATAAATTATGGTAATCACCTGGGCAATGACTCGCTGCTATCGGTAATACATGAAAGCCGGATGCAAATGCTGGCGCAATGGGGCTACGATGAGCTGCACGCGGGAGGGGTAGCCCTCATAATGGCCGATGTAATGATCGCATACCGGGGAGAGGCCTTTTATGGGGACGTCTTGAGCGTAAGCCTGTTTGCAGAGGAACTCACGGGCCATTCGTTCGATCTGCTGTATCAAATTACTACCGAGCGGGAAGGAAATGTGATAGACATAGCCCATGCAAAAACGGGCATGATCACCTTTGACTATGGAACGCGGAAAATAATACCGATGACGAATGAACTCAAAAATCGATTAACAGGGAAATAGATGCCGGCAAAAGAAAACAAATATTGCGAGCGATGTAAGGCAAGCTTTGAGTGCATGCCGGACAATATAACCGAATGCCAGTGCTTTGGGGTAACGCTAAGTGATGCTGCGAAAGAGCATATTGCAGTGCGCTACGAAGATTGTCTTTGCAGAAACTGCCTGCTGGAGATAAATAAAGAAACTGCTTAGGCCTTGCCTTCTACAAAATACATGTCTATCTCGCCTTTGTTCTTTGCCTGTATTTTGCCGCGGTAGGTACAGGTGAACTTATCTTTCACTAGTTCGTAAGTAGTCCCACTGATGTTGATCTTTCCCTCTTCGCAACTGCTTTCCATCCTTGAGGCGATGTTGACGGTGTCGCCCCAGATATCATAAGCGAATTTTTTAAGGCCTACAATGCCGGCCACTACTGAGCCTGTGTGTACGCCGATCCTTGTTTCAAATACCTGCTTACCTGCTGCGGCAAGTTCAGCGTTGTGGTGACGCATGAAGTCCTGTATCTCGAGACAGGCCTCTACTACCTGCGAGGCGTGTACCTGGTTGACCACAGGCAGGCCGCTCACAGCCATATAGCTATCGCCGATGGTCTTTATTTTCTCAATCTCGTATTTACCTATGATGTTGTCAAAGGCCTTGAAGCAGACATCTATTTCATGCACCAGCTCTTCAGGCGTAAGCTTCTCGGATATTTGTGTGAAGCCTTTGAAGTCTGTGAACATAACGGTTACGTTCTGAAACATCCTTGCTTCGCTTTTGCCGTGTTCTTTCAGTTCCTGCGCTATCTCGTAGGGGAGAATGTTCAGTAATAGCTCCTGGTAGCGTTCTTTTTCCTTGGTCACCACCATTGTTTCGTGCTCCTGCATCTCAAGGCGTTGTTCTATTTTGGCTTGCTCTATAGCGTGCTCGGCATTTGCCAGTTCGCGGGTTTGTGCCTCGATGATAATTTGAGAGCGGTTTACCGATATGGTAAAATACAGGGACCATAACGTAAAGAAGCCAAAGGCGAGGAGGATATTGAGTATATCAAATGTATGCAATGCAGCAGGCGCAATGTGGTACAAGGGCTCTGTCTTCCTGATGAATAGCTCTATATACAAATAGCCGAGGGCTGCAAAGCTGAGCAGCAACCATTTCCAGACGAGATTTGCCTTTGGTATTAAAAAGGGGAATATGGCTGCCACGGGGATGAAGTATTGAAAACCTGCATCCCAGCCTAATAGCTTAGTTGCTATTACCTGATGCGCTACCAACTCGAACAAAGAGATGGTCATGCTAAGCATATGGTGTGCCCGGCGGTTAAGTATTATTGAGATGACATAAAGTAGAATGCCGACGATCTGTATATATGCGAGCGGGTAAACCTTAAGGGCATAAAAAACGAACATCCAGGTGAAATGGGTGGCCCATGCCAGTGTGTGGGCAAGGTTCAAAAGCATATAGAACCTGTAATTGACAAGCTTTATCGCCTTTGGCGGAGTGTCAAAGTGCAGGTAAAGCTGCCTAACTTTATCTATAATGTATTCAATTGGTTTCACTGTCGGTTGTGGGACGGAGCGCCAAGTTACAAAAGAAAGCTACATATGTAATTAGCTTTTTAATAGGAAAGCGGGTAAAAAATGTGATCTACTGCATTAAAATTTGAAGATTTTCTCTACCTTTGCCGACCATTTGGCGAGGTAGCTCAGGTGGTTAGAGCACAGGATTCATAACCCTGAGGTCGGGAGTTCAAGTCTCCTCCTCGCTACACAGTAAAATAGCCCCTTTCAGGGGTTATTTTCATTTAAGGAAAAACCGGCAGTACAACTATAGTACAACAAATAGCCTCCTTCGTAATACCTTCTGGAGTTGACAAGTTCGCGCATTGAGTGTATTAAGCTGATGATAATCCTTATATTTAATGTATAAACACCCCACAGGTTACTATGGCAAGATCCAAAAAGGGAGCATCCCCAAAAAAAGCAGCAAAAAAATCAGTCGCAAAGAAAAAATCAGTCGCAAAGAAAAAATCAGAAGCGGAGAAAAAACCTGTAGCACTTAAGCGTTCCTATCCCAGCAGATCATTAGAGGATGCTTTATTAATAGCTATAAAGATTAAGGAGTATAATGGAGGGAATGCTTGGGCACCAAATGAAGTTGCAACTGCTCTTGGCTCTACACCCAAAAGTAGCACCTTTTATTATTGGACAGCTGCTGCTAGAGATTACGGCGTTACGGAAGGTACGCGAGATACGGCTGAAATAAAATTGACGGAATTAGGACGGAAAATAGTTTACGCTCCAGCACCTGAGGACGAGCAAAAAGCAAAAGTTGAAGCTTTCTTTAGCATTAAGGTTTTTAAAGATGTCTTTGATTATTACGGCGGAAGTAATCTTCCAGAATTAAAATATTTATCAAATACTTTAGAAAGTAATTTTGGGCTTGATCCACAGTTGCATTCTGAGTTTATAGATATCTTCAAAGCTAATTGCGCATTTTTAAATTTGACTACTGGAAGTCCAGGCGCATCAAAAGAAAGCGGACAAGTTAATAATTCTTCATTTACACGCATAATTGCCGAACCGGCTACGGGGAAGAGCAATCTTAAAATATTTGTGGCATTACCATTTATCGAACGAAACTCAGAAAGACCTACAGGTTTTTTTAGTGAAGTACTCAATAATCTGATAGTACCTGCCGCTACTGGTGCTGGGTTTAAAGTGGAAACGGCTAACCAGCAAGGTACAGATATTATCCAATCAACGATAATTAATGAGTTGCTGGAGGCTGATCTAGTATTAGCTGATTTAACCGATCATAACCCCAATGTGCTTTTTGAATTAGGTCTGCGCATGGCTCTGGACAAACCTGTGGTAATCATAAAAGCCAAAGGAACAAAAGGGATTTTTGACGTTGATAGCATGATGCGATATTATGAGTACGACGCCAATCTTTGGCGATCAACCCTTGAAAAGGATTTACCTGGCCTCCAAGAACACATTCAAGCAACTTGGGATAAAAAAGATAGTCAAGCTTCATACATAAGCATACTTACACGCAAATAATCACTTGAATGGGAAATGTGATTGCGATAGAGGATGATGCTTTTCATGCTTTAATTTCCAAGTTAGTGACGGAAATTCGGCAAGAGTTTCATGCTGCACAACACGATAAATGGATTGACGGCGAAGAAGCCATGCAGGTCTTGCGCATCAAATCCAAAACCACATTGCAAAAATTAAGGGATGAAGGAAAGGTCAGGTTTTCGCAGCCAGAACCCCGCCTGATTCTGTATGATCGCGACAGTTTGGACGCCTACATTGAGAAACATGCAAAAGATACATTCTGATGGAAGAAGAAATGAAAATCGACCCGCATTATAAACAAGGCTTTGAACAGGGCTATTGGCTGCGCCGGGGGGATAGTCCGCATCTCAAAGAGTTGTTGGAAAAGAACGCCGACGGCAATAACTATCATAAAGGGCTAACGGCAGGAGATAAAGAGGCTCGGCGGGAGGCGGTGCGGGATCGGCGGGACAAGTCGAACGACCAACCGCAAATCGGCAAGGACAACGGCGTCGAACCGGATTAGTCTAAGTGTTTTCTGTTTTCAATCGTTTTCTGCAATCCTTTCACCCGGCATTCGTCCAAATGATCCGACCATTCCTGCATCATTTTTGCGCGTTGTGATAAGAATTTAGCGCGATCATAGGCACGTCCGTTGCTGCTTTTCGGAGCATGAGCTAATTGCACATCGACAATAGGCTCACTATATTTTTGTATGCGTTCACCATTATAATCGATTGTGATTTTTTCCATGATGGTGCTTTTCGCTAAGGCTCTAAACCCATGTCCGGTATGTTTTTCGCTAAAGCCTACTGCGTCTAGGGCTGAATTAATCGTCCCGGCGCTCATGAATTTTGCACGGCCATATGAACTTGGGAACAGGAAAGGGCTATCAGGGAAATAGCTGATTTGCTCCTTAACCAATCTCACCATTTGTTTTGACAATGGCACAATGTGGTCGTTATCCATTTTCATCCACTCGCCGGGAATACGCCATTCGCTCGTATCAAAATGAAAATGGATTTTTTCCGCGCGACGCAACTCATTTGTTCTAACGAATGTATGCAGCATCATTTCCACGAGATTACGGGTTGGCTTACCTAAGTTCTGTTCGTTACGGTCAAAAGCATATAGGAAACCGGGTAAATCTTCCGCTTCCATGGCGCGGTGATGTGTAACCTTATGTTTTTTCAAAGCATCATAAAGCGAGGTTGATACATCTTGAGCAGGACGGCCTGTGTTATTCGCATAGCGGAATATCTGCCCGATATAGCCAAGGCACTTTCGTGCAATAGTTACTGCTTTGCGCGCTTCGATTTTCCGCAAGGCAGCAAGCACAACATGCGCAGGAACATCACCCACGGCCAAGTTGCCAAGTTCGGGATAGATATCTTGCTCCAGCCGGGTTTTGATAGTTTGGGCGTAGCGTTCTTTCCAGCCTGGCTTATTGGTGTTGTACCATTCCTCGCCAACCTTACGAACGGTTTCGTTATTTTTGGCTTTTACCTCCTTTTTGATATTCTCTCTGATCTTTACCGGGTCCTTATTCTCTGCAACCAACTTGTAGTATTCACTATGTTTTTCCCGCGCTTGTTGCAGCGAGAAAATGGGAAATGGTCCGATTGAGATTTTTCTTGGCTTGTCAAAGAGGCGGTATTTGTATTTCCAAATAGCTGAACCATTTGGATAGACGTGAAGGTACAGACCCTTGCCGTCGAATTTCTTGATCTCTTTGTTAAGCCGCGCGGATTCTTTGATCAGCGCCTTGCAAGCGACATAACTAAGCATTATAGGGGGCCTCCAATTATGTAATTTTTACCATAGGCCCCCAGAATGGCCCCCACTTTTGGCGGATGGGGCTGAACTCGGCTGAAGACCGTTGAAGATATAATAGCTTGTTTTCAAGGTTTTGTCTATGTTTTTTGAAGGGTATTGAACGCCCTGAAAGGGGGCGATGGCTCCTCGAGCAGGATAGCCAGATATTAAATAACACAACGGTTTTATTGGATAATTTAAAGGTTAATTTTTTAAGAGCCCCCAAACAGGCCCCCGTTTTACTTGTCAATAATCAGGTCGCGGATAAAATTCTTGCTAGGAAAATATTCCTTGACAAATTGCTCACCCCATCATATTACTAAAGACAATTCGCCCGATCAAGCGAATAATAACCGGCGCCATGAGCGCGGCTCTAACATAGCGTTATTGTTCATCCAAGTTCATTCCAGTTCTCCGGTATATACAGAGGCTGTAAAAGTGATTTTTTCACACGGCGCATCCTCACAATAGCTATAAAGACAGCCGCGAAAATCGGCCCGATTCGTCGCACCCATAAACTGAAAGGACTACAATGTCAGAGAGTAACACTCTTCCTGAAACAGGCTTCTTGCGTATAGACCGAGTTCTCTACTTTTTCCCGGTAGGCGAAACAACTTGGTGGAATGGCGTTAAGTCAGGCATCTATCCCAAATCCGTAAAGATAAGCCCCGGCATTACCGCATGGCGCGCGGAAGACATTAAGGCTCTAATAGACAGCTTTAATGACAATACCGCCGACATCACCAATAAGGCATAACACCCATCCTGTAATTTCTTCGTCGTGTTTTGCAACGTCTTCAGCCATTCCTTTCTTAAGCCAGGTCGATGGTTGTTGCCTGGGATAACCGAAGCCACTCCCGACACCAACAAGAATCTTTCTCTGGCCTTATAGGCCATTCACAGCCCAACCAAGATTCTTGTCGGTTTGGTCGCTAATGCTCCGGTTAATCATCCCCTGCAACCATCAACCTAAATAAAGGAAAGTCCAATGACCAAAATTGCAAAAAACATTACTAAGAAATCCAGCAAAGGAGAAACAGACGTGATCCCTTTAAACGCCATGACACACAAACCTTACTTCGACGCCGCAATCGTTCAGATCTTGAAAGAAGCAGCAATCGCCAAAGGCTACATCTCGCCGAGATGGGCAACACTCAAAAACTGGAATAAGCTGAAAAAGAGCATCGCCAAAGATCAGCATGGCACGCTGGTTATCACCTACGACATTCAGGAACAGCGCGTCGAAGATGGGATCGAAGAAGTTCGGGTTCCTGTTGACACGTATCTGTTTAACGAGTGTCAGTTGAAAGGTTATCGCGGATAATTATAAGAAGGAGCTTCGTAAAAGAAGCTCCTTTCCCTATTTTACCGCATATATTACGAAGGCGAACGACAGTATTATAAAATATAAGATTTTAAATGTTAATAACTTGTGGATTTTTATTTCCAATTAATAATCTACTGCGAATTAGTAGAATAAAAATTTTTACCTTGTAAGCCCCTTCTATTTAATTTGAACTATGAGGTATAAAAATTTATCACAAGAGCGGATTACAAAGGATAGCTGCTATCTCTTGGATAAAGACCCTCTTGAATTTTTAAACTATGTTGGAGTTAATGTTTTCAAAAATACAATTCCTATTCGTAGTAGCAATTGGGACATAGATGGCACCATTAATAATCTAAAAGTTCATATAAAAGTTACAGGTTTAGAAATTGAAATTTATTTGGATTATATAAAAGAGGTGGTTCATGTCTACGATTTTTCAATTGAGCGGAATAATCAAAGAAAAGGTCTTGGAGCAAGAATATTTAAGAGCATCATTGATTACTGCCAAGCCGATGGATTTGAAAAGGTGACCTGTACAGCAGGCAATAATTTCGAAGATTTACATTGGAGAAATTCTTATATCACAGCTATTAAGTTTGGTTTTTTAATGGACCATAATGCGCACATTCGTTATTGTGACATGCTTAAGAGATTCAAGCTCCCCTATACTGATCCGTATAATTTCATCATGACGAAGGAGGGTGAAGACCTTTGGAAATATAAGGGCTTTCCTTACTACTGTGAATATCATCTAAATCCAGACTCTCAAAGCCATATAAATTTTGAAAACTACTTGGTTCGGAGAGGAATATTAACAGAAAATCAGTTTTAGTTAGTTAAGAATAGGCTTATTCTGATTTTTGGTGCGATCCATTTCTACGATTGCATTCAATAATGCGTTATGCGTTTCACTATCATTTTCTTGCTTAAATTGTTTTAAAAATTGAGCATCGTTTAAGTTCGAAGCAAATCTTTCAATAGCTTCATCTACGCCATATGAGATTGCAAAACGTAATAGCACATCCTTTCCAACTGGACCATTCTCATTTTGATAATGTCCTTTTTTGATGTCATTGCTCATGCCATGCCCCCCATGCCTTAATCTATGTGGTTTCGATCTAGGTCTATTGGATCTTCGTAACCTGGAAACAAGATTTTGAGACCTCGAATGTTCGTTATCTATTTTATACTCTATAACGCTATCGCATTCAATCGGCATAGAACTGTATTTTAAATAAAATTAGGGACTCTTAACTTATTCTGATAAAATAATATCAACATTATGTGCAAAAAATAACATAATTAAATTGAAAAAACGACTACTTTATAAAATTATCTGGCAAATTAGAAATATTTAATAAGTCTAATTCAAGTGAGGTCTTACCGTTGTCCATGACTGCCCCAATAGTAAAGGGGCCTATTATAGAATTCAATGTTAATTCGGCGATTCCATTTTTAACTTTTACGCTTCTTTTAGGATTAACGATTTGAGGATGTAAATGGAAGATAACGACATCATCTAAAGGTTTTTGATCGTTTAGACTTCTAACCAAAAGTTCTACCCTAAAAACATCCTGTATGTTTGTCTTTTCAATAATAGCAGAAATCTCCCTGTCGTTATCCTGGGACTTGCCCCCAAATTTTCCTTTATTTGGGTCGTCGTAGTATTTGCTTTCTTTCATGTCAGCAAGAATATTCCTGACAGAATTAACCGAATCTGTCGTAGCGGTTAATTTCTTTTCAATAACTGCGATGTTGGTTTTTAGTCTATTTAGCCCCCCTTCGACTGTATCAAGCATTCTTGCTAGGTATAATCTCGTCCAAAGATAGCTACTCAAGAAGCCGATTATAAGAAAATAAACTATCGTTGAAATTGCAGCGCATGTGCCAATATTTGGATTAGATGCACTAAAGGATGTAGAAAAATAAGTTCCAATCTTTAAAGAATAACCTGGTATATTATGAAGTTGTGTTAATCCTACGCCAACAATTATTTTAGTCAGCCAGTCACTTATCTGAACGAGGTTATCGTTTTGAGCAATAAATTTTTGGACATTACGGTCTTGATTCGCATATTCTGAATGATTTAAAATTCTCGGTATTGCAAATAGAAAGCCTACCAATACTCCTATAGCATAACTTGATCCAGCAAGTAAAAATTGAATTCCTATATTCTCAACAGTAAATTGATTTTTTCGAGCAATGTAGGCAGCATTAAACAACCAAATAAAGACTATGCCCATCAAGAAGGCGACAAAGAGCACAACCCAAATTGACATCGACGTTATTAATTCTTCTTTTTCTTCGGGTAACCTTCTTTTAAATGACATTGATGAAATTTTTTAGATTAAATTTAATAAGGATTTTTATCAAACTTTCACTTTCCACTATTTAAGAATTCTGCCACTTGCTTCATAGAAACTCAATAGTTCGCTACTAAGCTATTAAGTTGCGCCGTTACGTCACGCTTCTTTTCTTCCAATTTACTAATATCGTCCTTGCTTCGCCTGTAAAGTGCCCGGGCATTGGTTGATACCTGGTTGTCTGCCATTGACATCATTACTTCCGAAATTTTAACATTATCTTCGGCAGAGCTTAGTTGTTGTTCAATAGATAGCATCTGATCTCGAAGGTTTTTTATAAGACTTTCTTTCAGTCGTCTTGCGGCAATTTCATCATCGATTTGCCTTTTCATTTGCAATCCTTGATTTTCGGATTGGCTGTTTAATATTTGATTTTGGTGATATTGCATGACATTCCCAGCCATAGAGATCAACAGTCCAATAATGGCGACTACGATTGCCGGACTTTTCCAATCATTTTTCACTCAGTTTCTTTTTTAAGTTCTGATGTCAGACTATCGCGTAATGGCTGTAAAAGAGCGACGTTTGATTCACCACTTAGAATTTCAGCCTCATAGGATTTTATACGGTCCTTTAATGAGTCAACCGTTATCAAGCATTGTTTCTTTTTTTCGTCTAACTCACTAAGAACACTCCGCGCGTAACTTACAGTATCACTATTGTGCCCCATATTGTAGTATCCGAGTAAAAATATATGGCTGAATAAAAGACCGTTTCTTTCATCATCATTTTTTGCCTCAATATACTCCCGCAAAATATCTATCGGCATTTTGTCAAACTCATAGATGTATGCCGATGCCATGGGATATTCCTTAGCAAAATTTTTTGTCTGATCTGTTAACGAGGACGAAATGGAGAATTGTCGGTCTTTTTCGCTTGTCAAGCTTTGCACTTTAGTTTTGTCATCGTTCACCTGATTTTGATAGCCTTGTACTTTATTGTCTATGTCGGCAATTTGCTTTTTCAAGCTATCTATTTTCTCATAATTTTTGCACGATACAAAAAGAGCCAAAAAAACTACTAAAGAAACTACTTTCATATTTTGAGATTTTTATTTGAAATAAGGATTTTTATCGAACCTTTGCTTGCCATTATCATTCAATTCTTTCATCTGATAATAAGGCAGCTTTGGATAATAGGTCACAGGCTTATCAGCAATAAACGCGAAAATATTCTGCCCCGATGCGCGACGCAATTCGTCCGGCGTCACCAGCGGGCGCTGATTGGACTTTGACTCTTCAATGCCAATCAATGACTGTTCAACGATCACATGCGAGGATACACCGATGGCGCTGCTTACGTAGTCTGCCGTAAAATTATCGTTGATGCTGAAAAACTGTCTGATGGTAGAATTGCCAACAAAGGTTTCCCAATTATCGTTATAGTTCGCTTTCAGTTGAATAAGCGATTGCAGGATCGGCCAGACTGTTATCTCAAAACCGGCATAGGTGCTAAGCGCCGTTTCGATCTCTGGCAGATAGCCCAGCGCCGCAAATTCATCGAGCAGGAAGCACACCCGCTTATTTGGATTCCTGACTACGGCCCGCATGGTGGTTGTCACGACCAGGCGCAGCCACCTTGCATGGCTTTGCAGCTTGTCAGCAGGGATAATCACATAGAGCGTTGTCTTGCCATCCGATAGCGTTTTTGGGTCAAGGCCGCTTTCCATTGATTGCTGCAGGGCCGGGGATTTTATAAAGTCCGTGCATTGCAGAACCGTGGCAATGATATTGCCCCAGGTCTTGTCACCGGCTTTCATCAGCTTTTCGATTTCATGCGCGGATTGCTTTACGGCTTCGCCGTATTGCTCATGGTCGTTGACGTTCATATCCTCGATAAGCGTCAGCCATTCCTCATCCGGCAACCTTACCCATTGCCACAGCGTTTTTAGACTGCGCTCGGCTGGCTTGTCCTCATAGGTCGCCATATGGATAAGCAGCCCGGTTACAATCGCCCTGGCGTTGTCGGTAAAGAACTTGTTTCGGTCATTCTTATCAATCGGCACGATCATTTCCGCGATCATCTGCGCATCGTCCACAAGGTGAATATTCGCTTTGTGGGAAAGTATATCGAGCGGGTTATAGGTCTGGGCGCTGCCTAATTGTTCAGACAGCAAGCCCCAAGGGTTGAGGACTACAACGTTTTGGCCGCGCTCCCTTTGATACCGCGCCGTGATAGCGGCGTTTTCCCCCTTCGGGTCGATTACCACCCAGGATCCCGAATAATGGCTGGCGCCAAGCAGATTCGGGATTATGAGGTTGGTGCCTTTGCCGCCCCTTGTGCCTGCCACGGTCAGGATATGGCCTTTATCATTGAAGCTAAGGCCGCCGCCTATGTAGAAACCATCCTGCGGATAATATGGGGCAAGTTCATCGGGCCGGGCAAACCGCGCCGAGCCAAATTTACCGCCCTCGACCAAGGCATTGCCAATGCCTATCCGCCAGCGCCGGAAGAATACGAACACGATACAGCCAACCGCAATGTTAATGCCCATATAGTAAAAGATGACCCCGCTTCTGATCCAGTCTTGCGGCACAACTTGGGCAAATAGCCATACCGCGATAAACAGGCCAACCCATATTGCCAGCGCACCCAGGAACATAGCGACCCGGACGATTGGCCGCATCGGGTAAAAATCCGGGTATTCATCCTGCGGTGACATGAAGCGATTATACGCGCGTACATAGCCAAGCAATGACCCGGCAAGCGTAATCGGCGTCAAAAAGACGGTAACCAGTCCAAGGATAAATCTTGTCCTGCCCTCGGGATTGGGGCGGCGCTTTAAAAGATAACGCAGGTCATCAGAAGAAACATCGAACCAGCCTTTATAGTCAGGTACGCTCATAATGAAATCGAATGGGTGCAGGGCAATTATACAAATAAGTTTTTTTCTGCGGTACCGTGTTTTCACGGTATTTTATTTCGACAATTCTGAATATTTTTCACGCGCCGCATGAATGACTTTGAACGCAGTTGCGCTTTGTTGAACTGCATTGCATGTGTTTGTTATTGCTTGTTAATTTGTGAAGTTAGTCTTGACGCGGTAGGTTATTCGGGCTATAGTTTTATCATGTTGCAAGACGTGGTTTGTGGCCACAAAAACTAAAGTTTTTTGTGTCGCCCCAAACCGTCTTGCGAAAGAGACAATGCGCAAGCGCGTCTCCCTCGACCCTCTGCAACCGATAAAACGATAGCCCTCAAACAGGATTTATGGCACGACCTCAAAAAGGAAGTGAAGCCCGGCGCGACATTATTGTCCGCGCCCGTTTCACCGCCGCCGAAAAAAACACGCTGCATGACCTGGCTGCAAAAGCCGGGTACACGCCGAGCGATTTTATTCGTGTCAAGACCATTGGCAGCAAGCCGCATATCCGTAAGGCGACGCCGGAACGCGCCGCCCTGATCCACTTGCAAGCCGAACTGAACCGCGTCGGCAATAACGTGAACCAGATCGCAAGGGCGCTTAATCGCCGCTCTGACGCTGACACCCTGACAGGGTTTTCCATGGAATGGGTTAAGGGGGCTTTGAATGATATACAAACATTAACCGCGCTTATCGCCAAGGAATTAGGACACGATGGTCATTCGGGGTAATTCAAGAGGGAACGGGCGGCAGCTATCCCATTATCTTTTGGCAAAGAAAGATAATGAGGCGATCCGCATTCTGGACATTGACGGCCAGCTTAACCCGAGCGCGGAAGAACTTCACGAAGCCATCTTTATGATGGGCGTGAGCGCCGAACTGACCAAGAGCGAAAAGGGCCTTTACCATTCACAGATCAATCCGGCCATCGGCGAGGATGCCATGATGGGGGATGAGGGTTGGCTACAGGCCGCCGACATACTTGGCCAGCAATTAGGTTTGGAGAACCAGCGCCGCGCCATTGTGCTGCACACCAAGAAAGGCCGCACACATGCGCATGTCGTCTGGGAACGTTACGACCATAGCAGCGGCAAGATGGTCAGCGATAGTTTCTCCCGCCTGGCCCAGGATCGCGCCCGTAAGGAAATGGAAACCACCTTCGGCCATGCGCAGACTCCGCACCGTAACAAGCACCGCCCGGAACTGAAAGCCAGCCTTTCGGCGCTTTGGCATCAGACCGGCACCGGAGCGCAGTTCGTCACGGCGGCAAGAAAGAACGGCTATATCATTTCCGAAGGTTCGGGCCGCAGCCCTTACATGGTGGTGGACGAGCTGGGCCGATCCTATGACCTGACCCGCCAGCTTCAGGGCGTCCGCCTGAAAGAAGTCCGGCAACGCCTGCGCAATGAAAGCCTGTTGGGCGAGAAAGACGCCATCACATTGGCGCGGAAAACCCGCAAGGACAATCAGGAACGCGGCGGTGATGACAAAGGCAAACAAAAAGCAGCACTTACTAAAAAATATAAAACCATGCAGGAAGAATTTAGCAGCAATGCAAAAGACATGACTAACGCTGAACAGCAGCAGCCAGCCCAAAAGCCGGAACAGCAGAAATCCACAAAAGAGGCTTTCAAGGATAATGCGCCGGAGATCACAGGTCAGGAGAAAGAAAAATCACTAAAGGAAAAGTTCAGCGAGAACAAAGACGATATTGGTACTAACGACAAGAAAGACAAGGACAAGCGCCGCGAAGAATTTAAACACCGGATGCAGCCTAAACCTGGACAAAGTCAGGGCAGGGATAAGGGGATGGATATAGATTAGCCTTTGATGGTAACAATATGTTTCCTACATTCCTGCTATTTTTCTTTAATTTTTTTTTTGAATTTATTAGCTCCGAAATACATTTATTAATGGCTAAGAAAAAACCGCCAAAAAGATATTTTACCCCTAAAAATGTCATGTCTATTCATGGTTGGAACTCCAATCGCGATTGGCAATTACTCTTAACTACAAGCATCAATTCGATCAATCTTACTAGTATACCATACACGTACGGTAGAAAAATTTTGAAGATTTTTCCATGGCATATAAAACATGACGTTTCCAAATTTAAAGAATGGTATTTTAATGCTGTAAACAGCAGGAGCTATGACATAGATATTACCAAGCCTTATCACAGACCGTCCATTATTGCTCATAGCTTGGGGTCGTATATTCTTGTGAAAGCGTTAGGGAAATACCCAGAAATAAAGTTCGACAAAATTTTTCTTGTTGGGTCAATAGTTCCTGAAAATTTCGATTGGTTTAAATTAATCCTTAACGATCAAGTAGGGAGTATCGTTTATGAACGAGCTCCAAGAGACTGGGTGGTTTCATTGTCATTTCTGATAACAGGTTCAACAAGAACATGTACAAAGTATGGATTTCTCCAAAAAAGCTCTTTTATTCTTGAGACCAATGTGGAACACTTCGGACATGGTGATTTTAATTACGAGGAGCATTTTATCACAATGTTCAAAAAACATATATACGACAAGCCCCATCAATTATCCATTTTGCATGGTAAAGACCTAAGCGAAGAACAAATCAGGCAAAAATTTGACCAATCAGTTTTAATCGACAATCAGGTATACGATGACGCTGTATATCAAAGTTCACCCGTTACTATTAATCAAGGGTTGACTTGGTTTAGGACGGAGCCAGATATTTGGATGTTCGTAGAAGACAACTTTACAAAAGAAGTTCTTGGTTATATAAATGCAGTACCTGTAAATGACAAAACATATGAAGCTTTTAAAAACGGGACATTGCAGGAAACAGAAATAACGCCCGATAACATTTTAAGTTATGACACCGCGACTGAATATAATCTGCTCATATTATCAATCGCAGTTAAAAAAACTCCCAATGGACAAACAAGTTCATCAAAAATTCTTGAATTTTTAATGATGTCGTTTCTCTACAAACATTTGAGAGATCAGAAAATAAAAAAATTTGCTGCTGTAGGTTGGACCCGACCAGGTGAAAATCTCTGCCTTGGTTTTGGTATGCAGCCTATAAATAAAGACGAAAATGAACATCCTATTTTTGAGTGTGATACCAAACAGAAAAAGAGTAAGCACGAAATAAGCGCTATGAATTTCATGGCAAGATGGTTCTTTACAAACATGCGACCATAAAAAAGAAATCATACTAACCAAACTTAAAAGGCGACGCTCCGTTCGCCGTCAGCAATCCTATTTTAAAACCAGCCTATAAACCCTGGAACTTTTGAAATCTCCTTTTGCTTTCTATCGGTAAGGAAAGAAAGGCTATCGCCTTACCTTCCTTTAGTCTTTTATCCCCGGCAGCGTAATTCTATCAGCATGTATTCCGTTAGCTTGGTTTCGTCATACCCTGCACCCGCAAAGCCGGGTTCCGGCTATTCCTTCACCGCGCTAACCGAATTAAACCCACCCACGACCTGCACAGCCATTGGCAAGCAAAGGTATGTCCTTGTGAGGATTGGCAAGCAAGGCCACGCCTGCGGTTTGAACAAAACAATCTCCACCGGCCGCATTTGAAGCGCATCTGTTTCGGTCGTATTCTTTTGTCCAAAGCCCTGCTTGCCAACCTCACAAAGCAGAAGGGGGGCTTACCAAAGGCAAATGCAGGATTCCGCTTTGCACCAATAAAAAAGCCAGCTTGTGAACAAGCCAGCCCCTATAAACCCTATCACTATGAAATGCGAAAATACGACTAATCGCCGTCCAGACCGCCGCCTGGCGACAACTTTTTAATCCAGTTTGCAGTTTTCGACATAGTTTGTCGTTTCCATTGCCGAGCATCTCGTTTTTGCATCATCCTTTTTCATCCCCGTGAAATAATACTTTTCGGTACCGCCGCCGCCGCCTCTATCGGTGCAGGAGCAAGTCCAGTCCTTTCTTTTGTTACATGATGCAGAAACGATAATAAGCGCCAGCAGCGCAATTTTTGAGAGTGTTTTCATTTTTATCATTTTTGATTAGATCATTTTGTAAACTCCATGTGATAGACATCTTTCTGTGGATGAAGACTGTCGGTATACGTTACATGCAAATAGTGGTCGGTAAATGCCTCGACTTTAAAATCTTGCTGGCCATTTCCCGATACGCCACCGGAATAGGTGATTGCAAAGGTGTGGCTATCATTCTTTAACTGCCATGTCCCATGCACAGGAATAAAAATGCTAAAGAAATCCCAACCTGTTTGGCCGTCTACCCTCACATGGTCATAGGTGCCGTCGGCATGGAAGGTGAATTTTTCTTCCATGCTATCGGCCCAATACATGCCATTGTGACTATAATACTTGCTGCCGCCGTCAGCACTCGTGAGATTGCCACTTGCATCATAATACAGGTTGTAGGCTGATACCCCATGCCAATCACCGGCTGATAGCTTGCTTGCATCGGCCTGGGTCGTGGTGTCATTAGTGGTTGGATTGGTTACGGTTGGCGTGTCTTTCTTTTTGGAACATGAGAGCAGCAGGATTGCGGCACACATGAATAGAATAAATTGTTTCATAATCTTTTTTATATGGTTTGATAAATTGGTTACTTCTGGTTCATTCGTTTTATAATTTGATGCACCGTACTTGGATGCCATTTATTGCTTCTATATGCTGGTATTTTCATCCGGTTTAATTCATCCGTTAGCGCCCGTATCGTCGTTATCCCTTTCTCTTGCAATTCCTCTATTTGTGGCTTCATCTTTAAGGCAAATGCCTGGGCTCTCATTTTATTTTCTTTTGAAAGCACATAGCGCCCATTATATCCCAACTCTACGCCTTTCGTTTTTGCGGCTTTAAGCGCCGCAGTCGTCCTTTCGCTGATCTGATCGCGCTCATGTTCTGCAAATGCCGCCATGATATGCACGATCAGCTTACCGGCGTGAGGGTTATCCACCGCTTTGAAATCAATCCCCGATTCCATCAGCTTCGAGATAAAAACGACATTCCGGCCCAGACGGTCAAGTTTTGCGATCAGCAGCATTGCGTTTTCGCTTTTGCAGGCTACCAAGGCTCGTTGCAGTACGGGCCGGATATTCTTTTTCCCGGACTCGATTTCTACGAACTCGCCGCTTAACAAATAATTATTCGCCGTTGCAAAATCCTTAACCGCGCTTTTTTGCGCTTCCAGCCCCAAACCACTTTGGCCTTGCCGTTCCGTTGAAACCCGGTAATACGCGATTGCCTTTCTCATGTCTGATCTCATAGGTGCAAGGGTATTGCATCAGACCAAAGACTGTTCGCAAGTAAACCAACGTTTATCTTTGAACAGATTTTAATCCGACAACGAATAGACGAGCAATAATTCTAAGATGAAACCCGCGCCAATAGCAAGGCTTTGGCAATGGACAGAATGAAAATCAAGGCGCTGCCGGTAGTTCTTGTTCAGGTATAAACGTTGGTATGCATATGAACAAAAAAAGTTTTTTTAACCAAGTTGATGAGAAGCTGCAAAAATCTCATCATCAGTTCTATCACAGAAATCGTTCAATCTCAAAACGATAAAAATCACTCGCTTTATCTTTATATTCATCGAACTCCTTGCGTGCGCGGAGATTGTTTGCTGCGTCAAAATACAAATATTTTAATTGGTCGTCAGCCTCTAAACGAGAAATTAAACTGACACTTAAACCGATCTTTGTTAGCTCAATCTTGTCCTTATCTGTTGTACCATAGATGTAAAGATTGTAATCATCATCTGTTATAAGACTGAAGTCATGCATCATGATAATGAATTTGTTTAGTTTGAAACTAACGAAGTCGTCCTCCATCTTTAACTTGACAATGGCAAGATTAATAAGTTCTGCATCTCTTTTTGTACTTAGATCAACATAAGATTTTTGCTCGGGAGGTGTTGCCGTCAAATTGCGCTGACGCTCACCATATGCAGTTCCAAAGTAGAAGATCTGTTTTCCATCGATAACACACTTTTTGAAATAGTCAAATTGGTATTCGATATTTTCTTTTAAAGCTCTTTTTTGACTAACAGTGATGTGAAAATCGTAATAATTCCGTGCTTCTTGTAACCTTAATCTTGAAAATTCATAGTCAGTCACATTTGTGAGGTCACGAAGGAATAGATCATCAATCTTGTCCATCATGTTCAGAGATGTCCAGTCTTCACGCTGTCCAATGTTTTTGATCCTGCCATTTAGAACATTGGATACAACGTCAATATCTCCATAAAAAGCGCTAATTCCAGTTTCAATAAGATATTGCTTTACACGTTCAATGTCATCATTAGGTATCTTAGCTAGAAACTTTTCTGCATTAATAATTTGCTCGACCTGCATCTTCTTCTTTTCTTTTTGGTCTTTGCTAATTTTCAATTTGTCAAAGTCATAATCCTCTAGTGTAGGATTTTTTATCTCATCCTTGAAAGTCCGACTCCGTAACAATTCGATTTTATTCTCCATAACAGTTTCGTCACCATTATAACGATCGCTGTTAACGAAGTGAACTGGAGGGAGCAATTTATCTAAGTTGTTTTCTGTTAAGGTGAAAATGGTATTTAGTCGATTAACACGACCAATTAGATTCGTAAGTTCTTTGCCCAAAAGTTTATAGGTATTCAATATGAAGAGATTATCGATAGGTAAATTCATTCCTTCAAGGATCACAGAATTAGCTATGATATAACGAATCTCAGGTAGGTCACGAAATTTACTTTCTATATATTCTTTAACTAAGTCCGGAAGTTTCCCGTGTAGGTAAACAACACCATGCTTGATGTAGTCGACAATGAAAAAATCCTTATGAACTTCCCTTTTCAGCTCAGAAATAAATTCAGAGAGCTGTAGAGATAAGTTCTCAAGAGGAAGGTTTCTTGATAACTCTTTTGCAAGCTCTTCTATCTTAATCGGTCGGTAATTGTAGAGAAAATTCTTATTACCTGAGTTATTTAGAATATAAGTGTAGATACTCTTTTCTGTTCCAATTTGATAAAAAGCATTTATGAAGCGGTTATAGTGATAAACACTCCCATCTTTTCTGTACTCATATATCTCCGGTTCCTTGATATTGAACGGAACACGATGTTCTCTGATATCCTGGTTCGGAGCTACTCGGAGACATTTAACGTCAGTAATTAGAGGTGATAAGTAAACAACATGCTGCTTACTATTTAGTAATCGATTTTTAGAAATCAGGCGCGAGAGTAAAACACTACGTGGATCATCTTTTAACAAATTGTGTGCTTCATCAATTACCAGAAGATCGAATTGCAAATCGAATTTGCTTAGAAGACGTAAAGATCTTTCTTGGGTAAAAATAGCTATGAAAGTGTCTTCGCCACGATACATTTCATCATGAATAATAATTTTTTTATTCAAATTAGCATCCCTGATCATACGGTATGTTTGCATCAGCAAAGATTTCGTAGGCACAACGACAGCAATTTTCATTTTTTGATTACTGTATTTTACAATGCAATCAACTATTACAGAACTCTTCCCGAAAGACGTAGGGGCAATATAACTGACTTCGTTTGACGCGTCTTCTAATAATCCCTGTTTGCCCCGATATTGATGTATGGTCTCTATATAATTTTGGTGTCGGAACCGCTCAAGCTCTAAATCTATCAAGCAGTCACTAATTTGATCTTTTTGAACGAGGTTATTTTCAAGAATTGCTTTTACTGTCGGATAAAATCCGAAGGCTACCGAGAAATCATATAAGGGCTGATAATCCTTATAAGTGATGCAATATTTTAGGATAATATAGTATGAAAATTCAGCGTAGCTTGTAAATCTACTATCCGCGCTATAATGTTTCAAGAACAGGATTGCACATCCAAGAATGTAGGATTTCTCCTCTTCACTCAGAATAGTATTAACAGTAAGTTTCCCGATCACATCATTAAATGCTGGAATCTTATTTATAAGTGTTAAAGACTGTTTTTCGCTTGCGTTCATGTGATTACGGAGATTGTAAATAATCCCAAAAGAGTTGAAGCGTTTTCTTGGTTACGCATAAAACCTTAATTCGATCAAATTGAAATTTGTTAACTGCTGCTTTAATATCAACCTCAATTTGATCATAATCCGGTGCAATCCATGTTCCATCAAGTACTATGGTTGATCCTGGGATAACATTGAATTGCTTGGTACTGTGAAATGTGCCGGTGCTATATAAATCTGAAAATTTTTTTATGTTAGCACGTGTGTTGCTGTTCGCGCCGACATCGATATGACTTGCATGATCATACGCATTTCGCCAAGGATTGTTCTTAGCTTTACCAGAAAACTTATCTGCCAAGTCATTATATGCCTCTTTGATTTTCGACGAGTGGCTGACCCCCGCAGTAGTTATATTGCCAGATTTGCTTTCTAGTATCCATTCTGAATTATTCAGACAATAGTAACCATCAAATCCTTTCTTGATTGAGTTTTCCTCCAAATTAAAATATAGAAACTGAGGACTATAACCTACGTGATTTAGATATAAATGGAGAAAAAACTCACTAATCGAACCAATTTCAAGATTTCCACCCTTCTTTGTATTCAAAAATTGTATTAGACGATTTTTGACTATTCCCAAATCAGTTCCCGAATTACCTTCACAAATTTTTACAAATTTGGCATCAATTAATTCCTTTAAACCGGCATTTATATCTGGGATATCGATGATGAAAAGCTCATTACCGTTGCCCAGGTCTTTAATTGTCACAGCAAAAGGGGATGCTACCGGCATATTTTTTTTGGGTTTTTCAAATAAAGATATCCATTTATATCATGTTTATTCTGTAAATATAACGTGAATCACGCTTAGTGCTATATGTAGATTTACTTCATTTAGCAATATTAACCAATAGATTTCTAGCGCTTATTTGGTGATATACCCACTTACCCTATAACAAGATTAAGAGCATCATCTGCGTCTTTATTGATAAAGCTGGCCTGATAGCCGATAGTCGTGCTAAGGCTGCTATGACGATACAGCTTTTGCAGCATCTGCGGCGCAATCTTGTCGCCGGATATGTTGCCAAACGTATGGCGCGAAATATGCATCGAGATTGTTTTGGTGACGCCAGCCTTTTTTGCCACCTCTTTTAATAACGCGTTGATCGGCTTTAGCTTGCTTTTAATGCGCACCTGGACAGCATATTTATCATTCAGGTTTTCCAGCGATTTCAATTCAGGAAACACCAGATCGGTAGCGTCTTTCTGCTTCTTATATTGCTTTAAAATCTTGGCGGCTTTCTCGGGAACTTTCAGGCTGTCCACTTTGCTGTTTTTGCCCATTGCGTAATAAAGGCGGTCGTTCTGAAAATCCGACCAATGCAGCCGGAACACATCCGACACGCGAATACCGGCAAAGTAGAACGAAAACAGCCACACGTTCCGCGCGTGGTTTTCCTTCGGGTTATCGGAGAGGTCAACATTTTCAATCGCCGCCACATCTTCGGCGCTGCCGCCGATCTTTAAACCGCCGGGAAAGCGAATGCTGATCTTGTCCTTGCCGAAGGGGTAATATTTAGGGTCACAGGCTTTCTCGCTAATCGCCTGGCTAAAGATGGCGCGGACGGTGGACAGGTAATTGACGGCGGTGCGCTCAGACACCTTTCTTTCAGCCTTGATCCAGACCTTAAACCGCTTGATTAGCGCCATGTTGAAATCCGAAAACCCGATATCGGTTTTCAGGAACTCTTTCAGGTATTTGACGCGAGGCGCTTCGGCTTGCCATACATTGTAGTTTTTCGATTTCTTCAGCCGGTCAAGGTAAAGGTCGGCCTGGGCGAAGACAGTACCCTCGGCCTGCGGTTTCAGCTTTTTGCGGACGGCGCGAGCCGTCACCTGTTTTTGTGTGGTTTCGAGTTCCAGCGATTGTGCGCTGGCTTCGGTCTTCTTTGTCAGCAAATAGGCATTCAGCCGCCCGGAATTCTTATAAGATTTCTTTACGGTTTCGCTGGCGCTATCCCAGTCTTTCGGCAATATGCTGTAATCAAGATAGATGTAGGAAGCCTTGCGGTCTTTCGTGATCCTGATGGCTAAAGGCGAGGTGCCGTCCTGCTTTACCACCTTGCGCAACACGATTTTTATGCTGGCCATAGTGCAAATTTTTAGTACAACAATAGTACAACATTTTGCGGTTTTTCCTGTATTTTGATGGAACAACTTATCCACAAAACGCAGTAAAATAGGCACATTCAGCACAATAGGAACCAATAGAAACCATATGCTTCAGGATTCATAACCCTGAGGTCGGGAGTTCAAGTCTCCTCCTCGCTACTAAAGCCCCGCAATGCGGGGCTTATTTTTTATATTTACTTCCCAAAGCCATCATACGAAAAAGAAAATACATATTCTAACCACATTCACAGCCATTTTTTTCTTCTCCTGCAGTTCAGGAACCGGGAAGAAGGCTGACACGACAAGGGCGGATTCGACGGCCGCGGTCGCGGCCGTCTATGATAGTACCCTGGCAAAGGGTAGGGTCACCGACAGTGTGGCCTGTGGAGCGCAAAGCTATGCTTTGTATCTGCCCTCGTATTATACCATTAGCAGGAAATTTCCCTGTATCTATTTCTTTGATGCACATGCGCGTGGTTCATTGCCAGTAAATAGCTATAAGGCCGCGGCAGAGAAATATGGCTTTGTGCTTATCGGCTCTAATGCCTCTAAAAATGGTACTGACTGGCAGCTAACTAATGAACAGGCGAAAGCTTTGATAGCCAATACCCGCAGTAGGATAAATATCGACCCCCAACGGATTTATACTTCCGGCTTCTCGGGAGGCTCGCGGGTGGCATGTGCAGTAGCGATGGTGGACGGTGGAGTGGCAGGGGTAATAGGCTGCGCGGCTGGCGCGCCTGCAGCAGGGCAGGGATCGCAAAACAAATTTGACTATTTCGGTATCGTTGGTGATCATGATTTCAACCTGGCAGAGATGCAGCAATGGGACCTTAACCTGGCGGAAAATGGATTTTCGCATGGCCTGCTTACAACGGGTGGTACCCATGGCTGGGCAACCGTGAGCGATTTTGAGACCGCCCTGCTATGGATGCAAGTGAATGCGATGAACGAGCAGGTACAAACAAAGAATGATAGCCTTGTTGCTGCATTTAAAAATGATTGTGCAAAGCGTATTACTGCGGCAAAAGCAGGAGGCGAATGGGTAAGGGTACGCGAGTTGCTGGAAGGGGCGGTGAGTGCGTTTAACGGATCGCAGGAGGCAGTGGGGTATAAAAAACAAATACAAGAACTTGTTGCAGGTAATGATTATCAAAATGCCGTAGCTGAGCAGCGGCAATTGCAGCAAGTGGAACTGGTAGGTCAGCATGAACTAGGGCAAGAATTTACGACACAGGACGAGAGTTGGTGGACAAAAAAGATAAACGAACTGAATCAAAAAAGCCGTAATGCAAAATCTAAACAGGAAGCACAAATGAATGGGAGACTGCTAGCGTACCTGGGTTTTGTGGCTTACATGAATTCGAGCAAAGCGATAAAATCCGGGGATGTAGCGCAGGCGGAGCGCTATCTGCGAATTTTCAAAAGGGCAGATCCTAAAAACCCGGATGTGAGCTACCTGGCTGCTACATGCTATATGCAGAAAGGAAATGCAAAACAGGCCATCGAAGCACTAAATGAAGCCGTTGTTTTAGGGTATAATGATGTGCTGCAACTACGCAGCGATCCTGCTTTTAGTAGTTTGAAAAATGAGGATGGGTTTCAAAAGGTAATAACGAAAGCCATAGCAAATAATAGTCTGAAATAATAAAATGAAAAAAGCCCGCATGCCAGGGCTTGCGGGCTTCTATGTCTTCTAAGTCTTCTAAGCAAATCAATACCTTTTATTAAAGCCTGTATTGCTGTTGTCTGCCTTAGGTTTTGCCTCGTTCACCACGATGGTTTGACCATTTAGAACGGTGCTATTAAGTGTCTCTATTGCTTTTTGAGCGTGTTCTGCTTCCTCCATCTCAACAAAGCCGAAACCACGTGAACGGCTGGTATAATTGTCGTTAATGATCTTTACCGACTTTATTGGTCCGATACCTGAAAATAGTGTTTCCAGTTCTTTCTCGGTTGTCTCGGTGCCTAAATTTCCTACGAATATTTTCATACTATACCTTTTTTGTGAAATAAATAAAGATGGCTGGTGGAAAGCAATGACTGAAGAGAAGTGGAAAATGTAAATGCAGATCAGGAATAGCAGTATGCCATTATATTCCCCAAGATAAGCTTATTACACTGCATTGTCTAATAAATGATGGATGTAAAGGAATTGGCATTAATAAAAGCGATTAACGGCATAATATAGCGTACCTTTATAGTATACTGCAGAACTATTTTTGTGGTTCAAACGCACGATATGCTTCTTGATGAAATAACTTATTACAAAGCGAATAAGAAAGAATTCACTTCGCTATACGAAGGAAAATTTCTGATAATAAAAGGTAAGGAAGTAATAGGCGTTTACAATACACGCACACAGGCAAACGATGAGGCACTTAAACTGCACGCGATGGGCTCGTTCATTATAGAGCATCCCCTGACTTTGAAATAATAATAATCTTACCATTAATTCCCCTGTTGATAATGCCCGAAGTAAATAATGTTCTCCTGAAGATAAAAGAGATCAGCTCGCACACTATCAGTGCAAGATCTGTAGTGTCGGTACGGGAGCTACAAAACGAATTGAATATGACGCAGGCAGATATGGCATATTATTTGCTATACCTAAAGAGAATGCGCTTTATTACGTTTATGGAAAACCCGGTGGTATTCGTAAGGCTTACGATGCTGGGATTTAATGCAAAGCTAAACAACTGAGCAGATGAGACATATACTGTTGAAATTCTCGGCAATATTTTCAGTAGCTTATAACAGCGATGCCAAAATGCTGGAAGTGAAATTCAATGATGGCGATGTGCACCAATATCTTAATGTTCCGTCTACGGTTTATTTCTCATTGATCAATGCTTACTCGCACGATCATTATTTCGAAAAATATATAGCTCCCGCTTATAAATTTATCCGCAAAAAGTTTTTTGGCGAATAGTTATGCGGGCACCTGGCGTATCTTTTCTTTGGCCATGATACCGGCGTAGGCCTGGTCTATAAACAGGGAGGTATCCAGGTTTTTGATTATGTTACCTTCATCAAATATGGGCACATAGTATCCGTCGGTAAACAATAACTTGATACAGAATTTGCGTTGCAGCCAAAACGGCAGCAGCGAGCTCCCCGGGTTTACGGTGCAAGTTATAGTGCGTACATTCTCTTCGGTCTCTACTTTATAAGCTACCGGGATAGAAACTGCCTGGCCGTCGGCACTGAGTTGGTATGGTACGATGATGACTTTTTCCATTTTATCAATTTTTTGATCTCATTGTTATCTGTTCCCGTATGAGAGACGGGCATTATCCCAAAAAAGCGATTAAGTGCAGACTGAAGAGAAAGGAATAAAAAACAGATCAGGGATGCAAAAGGATCTTTGATGATTATGGTGAAGTTAAGGTTATTTTTCCGAAATATTTTTTTTATTTTGCTGTATTGGCCCGGAATTGCATTTTGCCTTAGAGCGTAGCGTATTTGCCCTTGTTGGTGATCATCAATATGTCCTTGGCCTCAAAAACTTCGATAAAGCCGAGTGTTTTCAAAGCTTCTATGTGAGGTATTATCATAACCCGTTTTACATTGAACTCTGAAGACAAGCCTTCTACGTTAATAGATGGGCGGCCGTTTATATACTTTTTACTTATCTCTTTTATTTTATCATGCACTTGTTTGTCTGTTATCATACCCTTTATTACTTTTAGCAAAGGTAAGATGTGTAAGGTTTGCAGCAGATATTTTATTTTTTTTACTAATATTTTATTATCTTTGTTATAATTATTTGTGGGGCATGCTGTACCGCGTGCTTTTTTTATATCGTATACTTGAATATCATGGCTAAAATAAGTTTCAACAATAAGAACGCCTCCTTTTACCCTTCTTTAAAAGCATCGGTAGAACAGTACTTCCAGGAGAACCACCTGAAAAAGACAGGCAATTACAAATTATACCTGAAGGCGGTTGTGCTTATGTCGGTATCGATATTTCTTTACGTAACATTGCTTGCATATCCACTGCCTGCATTTACTGTTTTGGTGATGGGTGGCCTACTTGGTTTTACGCTTGCGAGTATTGGCTTCAACGTAATGCACGATGCCTGCCATGGCAGCTACTCAAGCAAGCCGTGGGTGAATGACCTGCTGGGCCTCACTCTAAACGCGCTGGGCGGCAATGCTTATATCTGGAAACAAAAGCACAATGTGATACACCATACCTACACCAATATAGACGGAGTGGATGATGATATCGCCAAGAGTCCTATAATGCGCCAGTGTCATACGCAGGTTTGGAAACCATTTCACAAGTTCCAACACCTGTACGTGATACTCGTATATGCCATCTCCTCTTTTGCATGGGTGTTCATTATGGACTTTACTAAGTACGGGCAGAAGAAGATATACAAAACGGCACTGAACCCAATGAAGACGAAGAACCATGTAATATTCTGGGCGAGCAAAGTGCTGTACCTGATATTTTACATCGGCCTGCCAATATATTTTATGGGAGTGCAGTCATGGGCTTTGTTTTTTGTGTCGATGCATATAATGATGGGCCTGACACTTGCAATAGTATTCCAACTGGCGCATGTGGTGGAAGAGACGGAATTTGATGTAGTGGGCATTGATGATAAGCTTATAGAAGAAGAGTGGGCTATATTCCAGCTGAAAACTACCGCAAATTTTGCACGGGAAAATAAGGTGGTATCATGGTTTGTGGGTGGACTTAATTTCCAGGTGGAGCACCATCTTTTCCCAAGGATCAGCCATATACATTATCCCGCCCTTAGCAAGATAGTTGAAGCTAAGTGTAAAGAATTTGATATCCCGTACCTGAGTATGCCTACAATGAGTGCTGCAGTAGTTTCGCACTTTAAGTTCATGAGAACGCTGGGACAGGAACCTCCCGTGCTGGCAGTGAGCCCTGTACGAGCCTAGTTATTTATTCCTTTTTAGAGCGAGATCCAAACCTCGATGCAGTAGTTGATAACATTGCAGGGTGGATAATATTGATTTAATATTCTCTTAATGCTGCTTTTAACTGCGGGTTACATACTTAAGATGCTATTAAGGCAGAGGTAATACTACAAGTATACTTTCGCGTTTTACAGGCTTATCCTGACAAACTAAAAAGTATATGATACACCCCGGGTTCTTAATAAAGAAATGTTTATACTCTATTTTATTCACCTCAATAATCCTCTTGCCTGCCAGCAGGCTTAATGCGCAGTTAAGAATAAATGAAGTATCGCAGGGGCCTAGCGGAACTAAAGAGTATGCAGAGCTTGTTGTAGTAGGGACAAGGACGTGCTCGGACAGTTGTGCGGACATACGCAATTGGATAATAGACGACAACAATGGATGGCTGGGGGCCGGTACAGGGCAGGGTATTGCCACAGGCTGTATGCGTTTCGCGAATGATCCTAACTGGTCGTGCGTGCCCTATGGCTCTATAATTGTAGTGTATGATGATGGTGACCCTAACCCAAGCATTACACAGGCTGTGGACCCTACCGATGCCAATCATGATCACGTTTATATTGTTCCTGCATCTTCTACTTACATGGAGCGCAATAGTTCTACTCCCATATCGCCGTCTATACCTAACTATGTGTACCCTACAACGGGTTTTAACCCCGGTGGCAGCTGGAACTCATTAGGCTTATCCAATAATGGTGATGCGATCATTATTACCTCGCCGGTTAATCTTGCAGCAGCCTACCATTCGTTAGGTTTTGGCAACTTAACTAATCCGGCTGCAGCGAGTATCTTCTTCCCGACAGCGGGGTCTGCAAAAGTATATTATCTCACAGACGGCCAATATAATAATGTCGGTAGCTGGACGATGGGTAATGCACCGGCCAATGAAACGCCGGGCGTGCCTAATACTGCTGCCAACGCAACCTGGATAAATAGCATGCTGGCACCAATCGCGGGGAACATAACAACAGATATCTACGCCTGTGTAACAAACGGCCACTTCTACTTCTTCAATAATCAAAACCTGAGTGTTGCCGGTATATACAACGACACACTTGTAACGGCAAGTGGTTGTGATAGTATAGTAAAGTTGCATCTTAATGTTGTGACACCAACTGCACACGATAGCACTATTAACTCCTGCGCCACTGTTATTTATAATGGCAACCCCTATGCGTCGACCACTAATGTGCTTGATACCCTGCACAGCTACCAGGGTTGCGACAGTATATACAGGACCACACATATCATCATCCAAAACTCTGTCGTGACTAACAATGATACGTTGAGTGGTTGCGGGCAGGTGGTATATAATGCTACTACATATTCCTCTTCTACTATTGTTGGAGATACCTTGCAATCTGTTTCAGGCTGCGACAGCGTGTTCAATAATATGTATATTATCGTCTATCCAGTTCAGCCTGTTACGGTTAATGACACCCTTAGTGCTTGCAGTAGTGTTGTCTTCAACAATAATACTTACACCAGTTCAACGGTGGTTGTTGATACATTATATAGTGTTCATGGCTGCGATAGCGCACACAGGAATACTGCCATAATAATATTAGCCATAAACCCGGTGAGTATGGATGATACTATAACCGGTTGCAGGGGGCTTGTTGTCAATAACCAGCCATATTATTCGTCGGCCATTGTTTCCGATACACTATTTACTCAAAACGGTTGTGACAGTGTGTACAGGAATTTGTTTGTAAATATATTGATCGCTGACTCTGTATATATTACACCGGCTGATACGGCTATATGCCCCGGTAAGAGCGTGCAGTTAAAGGCCGGGGGCACCAACCAAATTGATTGGATGGGATTTACTGCACCTGATTCTATAACTGTGAAGCCAGACTCAACGACGGGCTATTATGCGGTTGGCACAAGTGCAAATGGCTGTACCGATACTGCGGAGGCAATTGTAACAGTAGAGAAATTGGTGTTGTCATTAACTGCATCCCCCGATACACTTGTGCTAACGGAAGATGTATTCTCACTGGTCACTTCGGGTAATTTTCCTTATGATGTTAACTTGTGGTATCCGTACGCATTCTTCCCACACCAACATTCCTATTCGCAACAGCTGGTTGCAGATGAGACCCGTAAGTATACCGTTATCGGCCAAACCAAACTGGCAGGTTGTAAAGACACAGCTGTTATAACCGTGCGTGTGAACGAGGACCCTTATCAATTGATGCCCAATGCGTTTACGCCAAATGGCGACGGCCTCAATGATTTTATATTTCCAAGGTCGAACAAGCCATTTACAATTAGCAGGTTCGTAATCTTTAATAAATGGGGTAACGAGGTGTATGATTATGCCACCGGTGACAAGAGGGGCTGGGATGGAAATTATAAAGGAGTAGCGGCTGCGCAGGCTGTGTATGCCTATTATATAGCAGTCACTTTTGCAAACGGGAAGGCGTTGGATAAGAAAGGTAACATTACTTTGCTTCGTTCACATCCCTGATCTGCATGAACAGTGTTCACGGAAAAATAATTTAAATAAAACATTTGCTTGTTCTATTCTCGACATTTCATTTTCGTTTACAATTAGATAAAGCGCTTGTGTATAAATATGCTGCTTGCATAACCTCCACATAATACCGTTAAAATAATTTCGCAAAGTTCAAACACTCACCATGTTATGCTTGCCGAAATTATGATTGGGAAGAAGAAAAGATCTAAAGATAAAGTTATTAAAAACAGAAAAAATATTAACTGCAAAATATTTTTTCTCGAGTTGTTCGCACTCATCCTGTTTCAGACTGTAGCATACGCACAAATAAGTGTCAATCCCTCTCAAACTGCGGCTGCACTGGCGCAAAAGCTTGCCGGGCAGGGTATTGCGATCTCAAATGCAACGCTGACCTGCCCAACTATCGCCAACGGTATATTCACTGTTGTAACCAGTAACCTGGGGCTTGACAGTGGTATTATCTTAACAAGTGGCAGAGCGGCAACTGTTGGTAATAGTTATGGTTGCAATGGCCCCCAGCTAACAACTACAAATGCAAATGCCAGTACGAATAATAGTGCACCCGGCGATGTTTTATTGAACCCACTCGCTAATACTACAACGCACGATGCCTGCAGGCTTGCATTTGATATAGTGCCTAAAGGAGACTCGATCAGTTTCAGGTATGTTTTTGGATCAGAGGAATACTGGAAGTCGACCTGTAGTGGTTATAACGATGCGTTTGGCTTTTTCATTTCCGGACCTAATATAGCCGGCACACAAAATATGGCGCTGGTACCCGGTACTAACATACCCGTTGCAGTTAACAGTGTGAATAGTGGAGTGGCTGGAACGCAAGGCAACATCAATAACTGCTATGCAATGGGGCCAGGGTCACCTTTCCCCGCATATTTCGTTAATAATTCTGCAGGGACTACAGTAACCTATTACGGCTTTACTACCGTTTTAACTGCTGCACATGCGGTAACGCCCTGCAGTACATACCATTTGATACTGACTATTGCCGATGGCGGGAATAATTTATATGACTCCGGTGTCTTTATTGAAGCTGGCAGCCTAAAGACTCCGGCCTTTCACGTGTTTTCAAGTGGTGCAAACCCTCCGGATACAATTGTTGTAAAAGGCTGTAACCCGGGCCATTTTACTTTTACCAGGTCGCAGAAGAGAAATATTCCACAGACTTTGAAATTTTTTATTAGCGGTAATGCCGTTAACGGAACCGACTATGCCGCAATTGCCGATAGCGTAGTAATACCTGCTAATGATTCTGTTGCAGAGCTCGCGATCAGTGGTTTGACGACTGTCCCATCTGGCACTAAAATACTTAGGCTGTTATTGATTTCACCATATAGTTGTAACGGTCAGGATGTGATCGATAGCGCCTACCTTAAGATAGAAGATGCGCCGACATTAGACATTCTTACTCCTGATACCAGTATTTGTTCCGGTGGTTCGTTACCGATATCTGTGCAGGGCAGTGATTCACTTTCCTATAGCTGGACACCTGGTACGGGCTTAAGCAGTGCAAGCGTAAAAGAACCTGTCGCATCGCCAACAAGCAATACCACATACACGGTAACAGGAACCTGGAGCAGCATGGGCTGCCCACCTGTAAGCGACCAGGTGACTATTAGTATTAACGCCTTGCCAACATTGACGGCAGGCCCTGATACAATTGTATGTACCGGGGGCTCTGTGCAATTTTATACAACCGTTAGCCCTGCCTCAGCCAATTATATTTATCAATGGCAGGGCCCTAATTCATATTCCTCTGTCATTTCAAATCCCATAGTGCAGAATATTACGGCTGCCGATACCGGAGTATATACGGTGCAGGTAAAGATACCCGGCTGTCCCGCGGTAAGCGATAATGTTGTTTTGCATATGGTGCCTCCGATAAATGTAGATGCGGGCGCTGATATTTCGATATGCTTAGGTACCGGCGTGGAGCTTAACGCGACCACCCAGCCCTCTTCACCGTCTTATGTTTATCACTGGAGTGGGCCAAACGGTTTTTCTGCGGACAGTGCTCATGTAAGCATTCAGAATATTACTATAGCAGATACCGGGATATACATCGTATCGGTGTCAGGGAATGGCTGTGCTCCTGCTACCGACGAAATGCACATCGGGATGATGTCGCCTGTGGTACTTGAAGCAGGCCCCGATACGTCCGTATGTACCGGTGAATCGTTTTCGTTTTCTCCGGTAGTAACACCTGCTGCACAGAATTATATCTACCAATGGACAGGGCCGGGAGGATTTGCTTCGGATGTTCCCAGCCCGGTTGTGTATAATGCGGCTTCCGAAAACGAGGGCAAATATGTCCTGTCGGTAATTTCTCCAAATTGTCTGCCGGTTTTTGATTCCCTCAAAGTAAGGGTAAAGCCTACCCCGGGCGCACCCGATGTAAGTGAACTATCGCCGGTTACGTATTGCCAGGGCGAAGAAGCTGTGGAATTGTTTGTTAACGCAGATATGTCATTATGGTATGAAGAAACCACGAGCACGCAAGGCAGTATACAAGCGCCTGTGCCAAATACAGATGTAAAAGGTACCTATCGCTACTTTGTATCGCAGGTTGTAGATAAATGCGAAAGCCCCAAAAGTATAATACAGGTAGTAGTGCAGAAATGTTGCGATGACAACCTGTTCATTCCTACTGCTTTTTCACCCAATAACGACGGGCATAATGACAGGTTTCATTTACCAGAAGGTGTGAACCACAGGCTGCAGTATATGTATATATACAACAGGTTCGGGCAACTGGTATTCAGCAGCGATTACGACCACCAAACATGGGACGGCACCTTCAAAGGACAGCCAGCTGATGTTGGCGTTTATTATTACTACTTATCTATAGAATGTAAAGACGGAGCTACTATAAAGCGGAATGGGGATGTAACACTGGTGAGATAAAATGTTATAACCATTTAAAACTTTAAACTATTCATATCATGAGGAAATATTTATTCTACTGTTTATCGGCAATATTTTTTTTCTGCAGTTACATAGGCAATGCCCAGGCTGTTTATCAGTACACGAGCGATGTAGGCGGTGCGCCTGCATTTGTGACTGCCAACCTAAGTGCTACCAATCTTGCCAAAATAGGCGGTGGTACGAATACCTCTTGCGCATCAGGTTTTAGTGGTTTTACGGTACCTACTTCTTACACCAGCTACAGTCCTTCAGATCCTGCAATAAATGTAGACCTTACGCCAGCTACCGGCTATACGCTGAAGGTGACCAGTGTAACCGTAGGCATACGCAGAAGTGGTACCGGGCCTAACAACTGCCGCCTGGCTTACAGCGTTAACGGTGGTGTTACCTGGACAGATAAAGGAACTGATGATTTTCCGAACAATTCAGGATGCGGCAGCATGACCACTGCCTCCTGGACATTTCCTTGTGCCGGTGGGGTAGTAGTTGGAAGTCCAAATTATTTAAAGTTTAGATTGTTCTATTTTAATTCCAGTAACAGTACCGGTACTACACAGGTAATGAATTTAACTATAAACGGTACGGTTACCAACGCATGTACACCACCCACAGCTACGATAAGCGGCAGCACCAGTTTTTGCAATAGTGGCAGTACAACGATAACTTTTACAGGTACGCCCAATGCCACTGTTACATACAATGTGAATAATGGCCCCAACCAGACGATAGTGCTAAATTGTTCAGGTACTGCCACATTAAATACAGGTGTTCTTAATACTACTACTGTTTATAATCTTGTTAGTGCCTCTTTTGGTAATGCTTGTTCGCAAGGCCTGGTAGGTAGCGCCACAGTTACTATCAATGTTGCACCGACCATAACTGTTAGTTCAACAAATCCCACGACTTGCAGCGGCAATAACGGTACTATCACAATAAATGGGCTAACAACGGGTAATTCCTACACGGTACATTATACCAGGAATGCTGTACCAATGACCTTTGTAGCCACGGCAGTTGCCAATGCAATAGTTATTACCGGCCTTACGGCTGGTAGCTATACAAATATTTTCGTAACCCTCAACGGCTGCAATTCCAATACCATAGCCGGCCCTATCAACCTGGTCGATCCGGCACCACCTGCTATAAGTATCAGCAGTACCACAAACCCCACGACTTGTGGGGGTAGCGATGGCACCATCACTATTTCAGGGCTCGTTACCGGTAACAGTTATGTGGTCAACTATATGAAAAATGCAGTTCCGCAAACGTTGACCGGCACCGCTGTTGCAAACGCCATAGTTATAACCGGTTTAACCGCGGGCAGTTATACTGGTTTCAATGTAACTATAAACAATTGCACGTCTAATACACTTGCAGGCCCTTACGTGCTTACCGATCCACCGGCCCCGACAATTACAAGCATTACAAGCACAAATCCGACTACATGTAACGGCACAGATGGTACTATAACACTGCATGGCTTGCTTGCCAATACCACGTATACACTGAATTATACGCTTAACAATGTACCCCAGGGGCCACTTACAGTTACCTCGAATATGGCCGGGGATATCGTGATCTCAAATCTTTCTGCAGCTACTTATGATAATTTCACTGTGGCCAGGCTGAATTGTATATCGAATGTGGCCGGCCCGGTATTGCTGCTCAGCCCTATACCGCCGGTTATCTCAAATGTGATATTTACCGATCCTACAACATGTGGGGGAACAGATGGGACAATAACACTTATCGGTTTGTTCGTAAATACAAACTTCTCACTTTACTATAATAATACTGCCGGTCCGGTAGGTCCCTTGCCTGTAAGTTCTGATGCAGCAGGTCAGGTTATCATCAGCAACCTGCCTGCAGATGTATATAGCAATATATATGTTGTGAGATCAAACTGTACTTCAAACATTGTGGGGCCGATAGCACTGTCGGCTCCATTGCCCCCGGTGATAACAAGCGTTACAACCGCGAACCCAACAAGCTGTTCGGGAACAGGATCCATAATATTATATGGTTTGCTGGCCAATACATCTTATACAGCCAGCTATTCGTTCAATAATAACGCGCCGCAATCAGTTACTATTCTTACAGATGCTTCAGGCAATCTAACTATCAATGGTTTGCCTGCCGGTTCTTATACCAATATAGGCGTATCCTGGTTAAACTGCATTTCAAACACCTTTGCGGGCCCCTATGTTTTAACCGATCCCGCTCCCCCGGTAATTGCTAATACTACTTTTACCAATCCCACAACCTGCAGTGGGGCAGACGGATCGATCACACTTACAGGACTTACGGCTAACACTACATATATCCTCAATTACAACGAAAATGCAATCCCGCAGGGCCCATTAAATGCAACCACTGATGCATCGGGGAATATCTTGATAGCTAATCTCTCCAGCGCATTGTATGATAATATCACTGTAACCTTTGTTAATTGTGTATCGAATACGGTGGGACCATTGACGCTTGTTGATCCCGCTGCACCATTGATAACAAGTTCAGCCGCGCAGAGTCCTGTTAATTGCGGAGGCCTTGGCTCCATAGCACTTTCAGGTTTACTGCCCAGTATGAGCTATACCCTTAATTACGATTTTAATGCCGTGCCTCAAGGCCCTACTACTGTAACTGCCGACGCATCAGGAAATATTGTTGTCAGCAACCTGCCGGCCGGCGTCTACAGCAATGTATATCTTATACGACTTGCTTGTACCTCTAATATTGCAGGCCCCTTTACCATTACCTATCCTAACCCACCTGCAGCACCTGTGACCAGCGATGTAACCTACTGCCAGGGAGATGTACCACAAGCCCTTACCGCTTCAGGCCAGAATTTAAAGTGGTATACTACTGCAACAGGAGGTACAGGCCTGCTATCCGTTGTACCCGTTACAAATGCTCCCGGCTCGGTTACTTATTATGTAAGCCAGACAGTGAACAACTGCGAAAGTGACAGGGCCTTGCTTACCGTAACTGTGAAGCCCAAACCTACTGTGCCAACAACAAATAATCCTGCTTATACTTATTGCCAGTTTGAAGCCGGCGCGACAGCATTAGCCGCTACAGGTAACAACCTCCAATGGTATACCCAACCTACAGGTGGCACGCCTTCATTAACTGCACCCACGCCCAATACCAATACTGCTGGCGCATTCACATGGTACGTTTCGCAAAGCATAAATGGATGTGAGAGCGACAGGTTGCCCATCGTGGTAACGGTAAACCCCAAACCACAACCTCCTGTTGTAGTCGATATTAGATATTGCCAGGGAGATGTAGCCATGCCTTTAACCGCGATCGGGCAAAATTTGCAGTGGTATACCAGCGCTATAGGTGGTACGCCACAGTCAACGCCTCCATTGCCATCAACAGCAAATGCTGATTCCGTTACCTGGTACGTTAGTCAGTCGGACAAAGGCTGCGAAAGCGACAGGGCTGCCATCACTTATATTGTATATTTCAAGCCCGATGCTGCAATTAAAGCATCCAAAGATATCGCTTGCCAGCATGATACTATCAGTTTCACTTATACCGGTAATGGAGCAGCGGACTTCGATTACAACTGGTCGATCCCTTTCGGTGCGGTTATAGTTGCCGGCAGCGGACAAGGACCAGTGCTGGTGCAATTCAATGGTTCAGGTCAGTCTACGGTGTCCTTAACCGTAAATAACCACGGCTGTAAAAGCCCCACAGGAACATACACCGTTGATATAAAAACTGCTCCGGAAGTTTCGCTCAGTACTCCATCGGAAGCATGTCCCGGTGATACAGTGCATATTGCCCTTAGTTCCGCAAACGGTGCAATAGCACACTACCTATGGGATTTTGATGGTGGTCATATTCTTATTATTAAGAAGCAGAAAGTTGAGGGTCCATACGCCATAAAATGGAGCGATGCCGGTATGCATACAGTAAGCCTTCGCGTAGAGAATGATAATGGTTGTTTTTCAAAGGTGTCAGATATGATCAATATCCATCCGTTACCCGAGGCTAAGATATTATCTGTAAGCAATAGTAACATATGTGCAGGTGATACCATCACTTGTTCTGCTACTACCAATGATCCTAAGAATGAATACCGATGGTTGCCTTTACAGTATTTTGATAATGGAGCGGGTAGGGGAACAGCTGTAATGACAGGCACCATAGACTTTACAAGTTATATAACACTACAAGTGACCTCATCATTCGGTTGTGTGGCTACCGATAGTTTATTGATCAATGCACCGGCATGTTGCACGGTTTCTTTCCCTACAGCCTTTACACCTAACGGCGATGGCAAAAATGATAAATTCCGTCCCATTACCACAGTGCACCAGCAGGTAAGTTATTTCAGGGTATTTAACCGCTGGGGCAATATAGTCTACGAATCATTGAACCAAACATCCGGCTGGGACGGCTCTGTAAATGGAGTAGCCCAGGACATAGGTACTTATTACTACCAGGTAAAGTACAATTGCGATGGCAAAATGATAGAGCAAAATGGGGACTTTATATTGATGAGATAAAAGGGGTTAACAGTACAGTAAATGCAGCAGGCCGCACATTATAGTGCGGCTTGTTGCATTATGGGATAACAATGCAATGACCGGGATCATAAGATTCTGTAAGCTTTCCCCAAAATTCTATAACAGTCATCTTTGTATTATGCTGACCTTTGTGATGAATGGACACAAAGGAAAATATCATAAAGCAGTCTTTCCCGGTTATTGGTATGACTTGTGCTTCCTGCGCTGTGAGTGTAGAAAGCATGCTTAAAGCCCAGGAAGGGGTTGTAAATGCAGCTGTGAACTTGGCCAGTAACACAGTCATGGTGGAATATGCACCTTCAGAAGCTCATACTGAAGATTTTAAAAAAGCTATCCAATCCATAGGATACGATCTTATTATTGATGACTCACCCGCAGCTGCACAACAGGCGGAGCATCATCATCACGAAAACTACGCTTCGCTAAAACGCAGAACGCTTTTATCTGTAGCTTTTAGCATACCGCTTGGTGTCATTGGGATGTTTTTTCTCAAGATGCCTTATGCCACTTATATCATGTGGGTGCTGGCTACACCTGTTGTCATTGTATTTGGCAGGCAGTTTTTTATCGGGGCGTATAAACAGGCAAGGCATCGCAGTACCAATATGGATACTCTTGTGGCACTTGGCACGGGTATTGCCTACCTGTTCAGCATATTTAATACGGTTTACCCTCAATTCTGGACATCACGTGGACTGGAGGCGCATGTATACTTCGAAATATCGGCAATCGTGATAACGCTGATACTACTGGGTAAGATGCTGGAAGAAAGAGCTAAAGCCAATACATCTTCTGCGATCAAAAAGCTGATGGGTTTAACACCCGATATGGTCACCTGTGTATATGGGGGATATAATTTGGCAATGCCCCTTGCCCAGGTGAAACCCGGTGACATACTATTGGTAAAGCCCGGTGAAAGAATACCCGTGGACGGAAAGGTAACTGAAGGTAATTCGTATGTGGACGAAAGCATGGTGTCAGGTGAGCCTATGCCTGTACAAAAGTTAGCAGGCAGTAAGGTGATAGCGGGCACTATTAACCAGAAAGGGAGTTTTCAATTGATCGCGGAGAAGGTGGGTGGCGATACAGTGCTGGCACGCATTATACAAATGGTGCAGCAGGCACAGGGTAGTAAAGCCCCTGTGCAAAAACTGGTAGATAAGATAGCTGGCATATTTGTACCGGTGGTAATAATTGTCTCTCTGCTTAGCTTAGTGATTTGGTCTGTATGGGGAGGGGAGAATGGTTTTTCGCACGGCCTGTTAACAATGGTAACGGTGCTGGTCATAGCCTGCCCTTGTGCATTGGGACTTGCTACCCCTACAGCCATTATGGTGGGTGTGGGCAGGGGAGCAGCAAACGGCATACTGATAAAAGACGCGGAAAGCCTTGAGCAGGCCTACAAAGTAAACGCCATAGTGCTGGATAAGACAGGCACTATAACTGTAGGCAAGCCCGAGTTCATAAATATTGCCTGGAAAGAGAACGCAAATAAGAAAGAATTGTCTCAGGTATTGCATAGCATGGAGGCAAGGTCAGAACACCCGCTGGCAATTGCTGTGGCGACTTACTTTCAATCGCAGAATATAGAAGCAATTCCATTAGATGGTTTTGAAAGCGTGACAGGAAAAGGTGTGACGGCCTTACATAAAGGTGTCAAATACCTCGCCGGTAGTACTAAGCTCATTGCTGAACAAAGTATCAACGTCCCTTCAACACTACAACAGCAAGCCGACAAATGGCTGGCTGAAGCAAATACTGTTATATGGTTTGCCGATGACAAGCAAGCATTAGCAATAATAGCCATCGCAGATAAAATAAAGGATAGTTCTGCGCCCGCTGTTGCGGAACTGCAACAGATGGGTATTGAGGTCTACATGCTCACGGGTGACAATGCGCAAACGGCAAAAGCTGTCGCCGATAAAGTAGGTATTAAGAACTACCGGGCCGAAGCGCAACCGGCTGATAAGGCGAACTTCATTAAGGAACTTCAGGCCAAAGGTAAGATCGTTGCGATGGTTGGTGATGGCATAAACGACAGCCAGGCACTGGCACAGGCCAATGTGAGCATTGCAATGGGCAAGGGCACAGACATAGCTATGGATGTTGCCAAGATGACCCTGCTTTCCTCGGACCTGCAACAATTGCCCAAAGCCATAAAACTATCGGGCAAAACGGTACGATTTATCCGCCAAAACCTCTTTTGGGCATTTATTTACAATATTATTGGCATTCCCATAGCGGCAGGCGTTTTATATCCGGTAAATGGCTTCCTGCTCAACCCTATGATAGCGGGAGCAGCCATGGCGCTGAGTTCCGTATCGGTGGTAACTAATAGCCTTAGGCTCAGATATACAAGGCTTTAGTGTTAATTTGTCAAAAAACTAGGCAAAATGTGCAATAATTTGACAAAATAGTTTTACCTTAGTGTTTGTGATGCAAGAAGAACATTTCACAAGCATTGTAAAGGCTAAGGCTGCAAAGCAAATTACCCCTTTCCAGACGTACAGGCAGAACTCGGTTGCTGCCAATACAGATGCTGTGCTAATGTACCTGGACATGAACAGCTTCTTCGCCAGTTGCGAGCAGCAGGCTAATCCCGAACTAAGGGGCAGGGCCATCGGCGTCACCACCCATAATAGTCCGTACTCATGTGTCATTGCTCCTTCCGTCGAAGCCAAGAAAATGGGCGTGAAAACCGGTATGCGGCTGAACGAAGCAAAAACCTTTTGTCCCAATATCATCCAGGTGCTCACCCATCCTCCTTACTACCGCAGGGTGCACGTCGATATCATGAAGATCCTGCACAAGTACTGTGATGATGTGCTGGCAAAGAGCATAGATGAGGCAGTAGCCAATTTCAGTTCCTACAGACTGGTGTATGATGACTTCTTGAGTGTGGCCCGGCAGATAAAAGAAGATATAGCCGCCAAATATGATTACCTGCGTTGCTCTATAGGCATAGCGCCCAACACATTTTTGGCCAAACTAGGCACAGAATTGCAAAAGCCCGATGGCCTGATCCAAATTAATCCCGACAATATAGACGGCTACCTTGCCCGCCTGCAGTTGCAGGACCTACCCGGTATCGCTAGCCGTAATGCAAGACGCCTGCAGATGATTGGCATTAAAAATCCCCTGGAAATGCGCCATGCATCGGAGGCATTGTTGCGCAAGGCCTTTGGCGGCGTGGTAGGCAATTACTGGCACCGCAGGCTCAACTTTGGCGAGGTGGACCAGTACAGCAATGGTATGAACCGTACCATGAGCGCCACCCGTACCGTATCGCGCGAGCAAAGGGAATCAAAACAAACACTCGACTCCTTATTGATATCGCTCTGCACCAAGCTGGAGCAGCGCATGGTGAAGATGGATGTGTTTTGCAAGGAAGCTTCTTTTTTCATTAAGTACCGCGACAATACAAGCTGGGAGACCAAAGTGCGTTTTGCCCAGCCTGTACAGGATGCTATGGAGCTGCGCAGGTATTTGCTGAACATGATACAGGAACAGGAGCACACGACCGGCAAAGTGATGTTCAATGACAACACACGCAATATGGGAGTGGGTGTGCAAGGTTTTATCCTTGGCAGCACCTTGCAGTACAGTCTTTTTGATAACCGCATACAAATGGATAAGGTGCGCAAGGTGATGTACTCATTGAAAGACAAGTACGAGCAAAAGAATATAGTGCGTAAAGGGGCTGAGCTTCTAAATCCACACGTGATGCGCGATGCCATCGGTTTCGGATCCGTAAAGGATATGGTGGTGATACGCGATGAAGATGGCGATGGTGAAGTGGTAAGGAACCAATACTTGCTTGAAGACGAAGACGACTAATGAAACAGCCGAAAAAATGCAAACTAATCAACAGATCAACCGTTCAACGAATCAACTAATAAGCACTATGATAAACCAAATAGCAAACGATCGCTTTGAAAAGGGCAGGGGAGCGCAGTACAATCCTAAGAACAAGTTTCTGAAAGGGGAGTATGTGCAGGAGCATGCAGAGGGTATAGATGAATGGGAACAGGAGGTGCGCAAGACGGAATATATATTCGACGATAGCCGCACACTGGTGAATGAAGTGAAAAGCCCAGATGTAGGCATGTTGTATTCGGTCAATCCCTACCAGGGTTGTGAGCATGGTTGCATCTATTGCTATGCGCGCAACTCGCACGAGTACTGGGGCTACAGCGCAGGTGTCGATTTTGAGAGCCGCATAGTGGTGAAGAAAAATGCCCCGCAATTACTGAAGAAATTTTTTGAAAATAAAAACTGGCAACCGGCCCCGATATCCTTATCCGGAAACACTGACTGTTACCAGCCCATTGAGCGCAAAATGCGCATCACACGCAAACTGCTGGAGATATGCCTTGAATACCGCAACCCTGTTGGCATACTCAGCAAGAACGCACTTGTGCTTCGCGACCTGGACATTATACAGGAACTCGCGAAGCACAACCTTGTGCGCGTGTTCAGTTCGATAACCTCTCTCGATGAAGACCTGCGCAAGCTCATGGAGCCACGTACGGCCTCTTATCGCTCGCGCCTTAAAGTAGTGGAAACCTTATCTAAGAACGGCGTGCCCACGGGCATTATGAATGCGCCGATAATTCCCGGACTGAACGACAGCCATATGCACGATGTATTGAAAGCTGCATCGGAAGCAGGTGCCAAGTGGGCGGGCTATACGGTGGTGAGGTTGAATGGAACATTGGGTGGCATCTTCCACGACTGGCTGTACAAGGCCTTCCCCGACAGGGCCGAGAAAGTATGGAACATGATCTGTGAATGCCATGGCGGAAAAGTAAACGACAGCCGCTGGGGCGACCGCATGGTGGGTGACGGCAAATTTGCGGAGATGATCAAAACACAGTTCAGGATATACTGCAAGAAGTTCAACCTGAACGAGACAAAACTGGAAATGAACACCAAAGATTTCAGAAGAATAAAAAACGGGCAATTGCCATTATTTTAAAAATTTTTTAAGTCCCGATAGGGACGATATATCGGTAGCAAATAGTGAACCCCAATTAAAATAAAGTCCCGTAGGGACGAAATATTGTTGAATGGGATTTTTTAAACTCATGAGACATCGAACAAACCAA
>DDET01000038.1:91181-256772 GCA_002336915.1 Bacteroidetes bacterium UBA1947
TAGCCCCGGATGAAATCCGGGGACCAAAACAAGTGAAAAAGCGCAACCCCGAAGGGTGTTGAACATTTATTGATAAACGATTAAAAACAGAGTTATGGAAAACACAAGAAACAATGAACCAACACTGCTGCAAAGCCTGATAGCAGAAGAACTAAAGAAGATCAAAGTGATATACTGCCCGCCGGGGAGTAACTCGGAGATGTTGCTGGGAATAAGGAATGATGTTGCTGAGAATCTATCCGGCAGACTACAACAAGCGTATTGAGCTGAGTATTGTAGATCGACATTGCCCGAAGAAGATAGGCTAAGATTGGCGAAGCTGCGCTTCACTCCTTAAAGGACTTATGATTTTATGCGCCTATTGGTATAGGAGTGTCTATAACAACTTATCGGAGCACCGATTTATTTACTTGCAAACTCCGAAAGCTCATCCAGCTCCTTACCTATTTTTTCATTCCACTCATGCTGCTTATCCGTATTTAGCCCGTGAATGGTTTCATCATCATATTTCGCCTGTACCTGCTTAAGTTCATCGGAGAAGCCCTGGTAAATATCGCTTACTTTGTGCTTGTCTGCACCTGTCCAACTCTGCTTTGCCAGGCGTTTTCTCAGCTTGCGTGCAGACACTTCACAAAGGTCGAAGTGTCGCTGCTCATGCTGTAACAGGCGTATGCTTCTTTTGCGGGGATGTGCCCATGATCGTTGGCGGTAGAATATAGGCGATACTGTAACTATCAGTTCTTCGTAGCGATTTACTTTATTTGTTTCATACCCAAAACCACATTGTGATAAGGCGGCCTCGCTTGTTATAGCCGGTACACTGCCTTTAAAATCATTCCAGTTAAGCTTACGGTTTGCAATCCACTTTATCACGTCGGTGCCAACTTCATCCTGGGCCTGTGTAAACATAGGCATCAGCAACATGAATAGCAATATTCGCATCTTCATCATCAGTATTCTTTTTATCGTCAATATCTCTCCCACATACTAAATGATATCAAAAAGCGGGCCTCTTTAATGCGTTTCCAAAGCACCTAAATACCGTTCAGCATCCAGTGCTGCCATGCAGCCACTGCCCGCTGCTGTTACAGCCTGCCTGTATGTTTTGTCCTGCACATCGCCGCAGGCAAATACACCCTCTATATTGGTCTTTGATGAGCCTGCAGTGGTGATCAGGTAGCCCTGCTCATCCATATCCAGCCAGCCTTTGAAGAGCTGTGAATTCGGCTCATGGCCTATAGCCACGAAGAAGGCACTTACCGGTACCACACTTATTTCATTTGTCAGGTTGTTCTGTATTTTTATCGAGTCCACTTTGTGCTCGCCCATTACTTCCAGCGTATCGGTGTTCCAATACACTTTTATATTTGGCGTTTTCATCACGCGGTCCTGCATTACTTTACTTGCCCTCATCTCCCCACGACGTATCAGCATGTGTACCGTACTGCACAATTTAGATAGATAAAGTGCCTCTTCGCATGCTGTATCACCTGCGCCTACTATAGCAACTTCCTTTCCCTTAAAAAAGAAACCGTCGCACACAGCACATGCCGAAACTCCATGCCCGTTCAGGCGTTCTTCCGAATCAAGCCCCAGCCATTTTGCCGATGCTCCTGTTGCTATGATCACCGCATCGGCCTCTATCCATTTCTCTTCATCTATCTCTACTTTAAAAGGCCTGCTGCCAAAGTCTACCTTCGATGCCAGTCCCCAGCGTATATCAGCGCCCATACGCTGTGCCTGCTGTTCAAAATCTATCATCATCTGCGGGCCCATTATGCCGTTGGGGTAGCCGGGGTAGTTCTCTACATCTGTTGTTATGGTAAGCTGTCCGCCCGGTTGCAAACCCTGGTATAATACCGGTTTAAGGTTAGCACGTGCTGCATATATAGCGGCAGTATAGCCCGCCGGACCTGAGCCTATTATCAAACATTCTACTTTTTCTATTTCAGCCATATTTATTTATTGCCTGCAAAAATGCAAAAAAGAATTTTTTCCCGTAAGTATAATTTTCAACATCGCTATTGAAAACAAGTATATTATGCAGGAAGATAATGCAAATCGCTTACTGTACCACGAATGTGGTGTAAATGGTGCCATAACCGGCCCATATGCCCAGTGCTCCGTTACTTATATTGGTCTTTAAGTTTATGGGTGTGGAAAAGGGGTTGCCCTGTACATTCCGCGCATAAATAAAAGTCCTCCAGAAGTCGTACACTTTTTTATCTGTTGAGCACCATTTTAGCGTCACCGTATCGCCCGGGAAAACATAACCCAGCGAGTCATTGTTCCTGTCTTTCCTGTGCGCAGGGTCTATACCGAGGCTAAGGGGGTACTTTGTCTGTAACGACCCATTCGTAAACTCATCTGTCACTATATCATCGCTCATAAAATATCCCTGGCTATTGATCTGTGTGTAGTATACGCCGAAATTGCCCAGGGTATCTGGGTCTTTGTAATTTACATAAACGGTCCTGGCCCCTGCGGCAACAGAATCACCAAATTTAATAGCATCCCCCGCCCAAATACTGTCCATGCCCTTAGGGAAAGGTATTTTGGTTTCTGCCTGGTAAGTTTTCCCATCATAGGTAATAGTAAGGGTGTATGTTTTGCCGTTTTCCCCTGTCATTTTATTTGCCAGGTTGGCAGTATCTATGCTGTAAAAGGAAAATTTGTTCAGGCTGCCTGTATCCACTGTGTATTCCCTGAGTGTGATCGTTTTTGTCCCGTCCGACACGGTGACATTTGCCCCGTGGATAAAACTATTTTCCAGAGTGCTTAGATCTATCTTGGAAAAGAAGCCTATGGATTTGGTAAGCACTACATAAGGCGGTACATCCGTTTCCACGGCACCTTCCACCACTACTTTTGTATCACCTCCTTTCAGTTTTATCTTCACCTCTTTTTCACAAGACGATAAGAGGCTCAGTATAAAAAAGGCAATGCCGCAAAAAAAGAAAGCACCGCTTTTTAAAGATAAACGTAACATAGTTGTTGCTTGATGGGATGGCTGTTTAATCGTTTGCATAATTGCCCTCGGGAGTATACATTACGGGCAACAATTTGTGGTTCTTTTCAAAGTAGTCATAGCCTTGTTTCAGGTTCACCCAAAAACGTTGTTTTGCTGTGTCGGCAGCATATGCTTTACCAAGGAAGTTCAAGCCAGGTTTGGTAAAGCGTACGGGGTAGATATGCACAGGTATGTATGTTTCGCCATTCAGTTTTGCATTGAGGCAAAGCACGTATAGTTCCTGTATCACGTCATCGGTCATTGGCATACAGCCTATGGTTACGCAGCCGCCATGTATATAGATATCACCGCCCGGTTTCTGCTTGTCGCCCAATACACGGTCAGCATAGTTGGGATAGTTTAAAAGCATCGACAGGTAAAAATCGCTCTTCGGGTTAAAGTCTTCAATGAAATAATATCCTTCCGGTACCTGGTGGTCACCTTCAAAACGCTTGGGCCCTAAAATGCCCGACAAAGCGCAGATGCGGTAGGTTTTGATGAGCTTATATTCTTCGCCGGCATCATTGCGCGCCCAAAGTTCCATTTCGTTTTGCGATTTGAACGTACGCAGGTATATATCATGTGCCGGGTAGCTCACGCCTTGTTTTTCAAACATACCTCTCAGGCTGTCGCCATACTTGCCCCATGCGTTCGACACTCGTGTAAAAGACAACTGGAAATTCTTAAAAGCCTGCACATCGTCCTGTGCGAAAACCGGCGCGGATATCGCAAATAACGCTACAAAAAACAAACTGCGGAGCAGCTTCAGTCTTACCATATGGACTTGAATAAAGAGTGAGTAAATGCAATACCTGTACTATTTATTGCATATCACGCAAATATACGGGTAATAGGTCACAATTATTTCCTAAAAAACGAAAAAAAGGCCCTGGAAAGGGCCCTTCACATATAGAGGATAAGAGAGAGCGTATTATTGCTGCGTGGCTGTGTAAACTACGTCCACTGCATATGTACCGGCAGGGTAAGACCAGCCCGGTGTAGCCTGGTACATTACTGAGAAGGTTTGGTTACCTCCGTAAGTACCGCCTGTTATTAAATTCTGGTTTGTTGAAGTGATATCCGTGTAGTTTGCGAAGGTGCCTGCTATAGCACCACCTGTACCATTTGCTGATACTTTAACGTCAAGAACAGTAGCTACCGGCATTACAGGTGAAGGAACAGTAGTACCTGTATAGCTGAAGTTTGTGGCGCTTGATTTTACCTGTATGTTGAAGGTTTTATTTGACCTTACTTTAAGTGCCTGTGCTGAGGATACAACACCACTTGCGTAGTCGGCAGTAGTAGTGAATGGCATACTTACCAGGGGGCCTGTTGCAGTATTGTTGGCAGTAAAGGTCATGTCAATTGCATTGCTCAGCACCAGGTTGGCTGTCTGAGAGGCTGTAGTTGAAACCTGTGCAAAAGAAGCGGTTGCGTAAAATGATAAAATTGTGGCGAATAAAGCGATCTTTTTCATGTTGTTTGTTTTTGGCGATTTTTTTGAAAATTTGTTTGGTATGTTTGTTTGTTTGTTTGTTTGTTTGTTTGTTTGTTTGTTTGTTTGATGATGCAAAGATGGGACGGCAAATGCCCGTAGCGAAATTTTTGGCATGGCTTAACAGCCCCTTTGTAAGCAGCTAACAAGCTATTAACAAGTGCCCCGGGGCCTAAAAATGCGAAAAACCCCTGCTGGACAGCAGGGGCCTTGGTTAAAAAGGATATGTTGGTTCCTTAGTCTGTCATACTGATATTGATGTAGTCACGGTCGCCTTTTATGGCCACTTGCTTATTTTCCATGTACTTACTATATCTCTTATAGATATCGGCAGGTTGCAACTGCCCGTTTATATACAGGCGGTCACTGTATTTCTCCACTTTGTAGCTCTTCGAGCGGTCCAGCAGGCCATCCTTTTCCATTTTATGCAGCATATCCTCTATCGGACCAGTTGTGTGTGATGCCGTTAATGACACACTGGACGAGCCATGGCCTTTACCGCCTGTACTATAAGAATAGCTGTTGCCTGAACCACTGCCATTGCTATATACATAGCTATTTGTACCCCCGCTGCCGGCACTGCTTGACGTTACCGCCATATTATAGGACGAATGCGATTTTCGGCTGCGTTCAGCCTCTTCCAGCGCCTTGCGCGACTGTGCAATGGCTTTTTGGCTTTGTTTGCGGGCCAGTTCCAGGCTTTCCTCCACTTGTTTGCGAACCTTAGGGTCCCTAATGGATCTTTGAGCTTCCCTCAGGCCTTTGTCTATTTCGCGTTGCACTTGGTTCCAGTTCACCGCATCCAATTCCTTTTTAGCTTGGGCCAGGTTTCTGTCCAATGAGGGCCAGTCTGCCTGGGCAATTTCGAGACCTGCCTTCGCCACCTCTTTGCCTGCCTGTTCCATTTCCCTCCCTATCTGGTCCCAGTCTATTGCAGCCATTTCTTTATTGGCTTTTTTCATCTCTTTGTTTATTTGCGCCCAGTCAACATCAGCCATTTCTTTGTTGGCTTTATCCAGTTCTTTATCCGCCTTCTTCAGTTCTCTGTCTCGTTCATCCCAATTGGGTGCTTCAGGCGCCTCTGCAGTTTCCGGCGCTTCATTTGCTTCAGGCGGCTCTGGTGCTTCTGGTGCCTCTACGGCTTCCACCGGCTCTGCCGGTTTAGGGCTTTTGGGTGGTCTGGGTCCTATATTGCTGCTGTGAGTAGTATTGGTTTTGCCCTTTGCTTTATGTGATTGTGCAAAAGAAGGAGAAAACCATGCGATCGATATTACCAGGGCAGCTATTACCAGCGTGGCTATGATAGCTGTTGTGTAATTGTTCTTTTGTTTTTTCATTTCCATTATGCGTTTAATTCGGTGAAGTAATCGGTTTTTATTACCTGTGGCTGCCAGGGCCAGTTGACTCGCCTGGCTACGGTATGCCTCCAGCGCGGCAAGTGCCTTGGCGTAGGGTAGAGGTCCCTCCGTACAGGATAGCACAAGGTCATCGCAGCAATGCTCCCGCTCCCGCCTTACTATGGATGAGCTCAGCCATACAAATGGGTTAAAGAACAAAATTGTCTCTGCTATTGCCTGGAAGATGTTCAGCAGGTAGTCATTCCGCTTTATATGTGCCAGTTCATGCAGTAATATGGCCTCCAGTTGCTCTGTACTTAAACTGCCTGCCATCGCGATTGGCATCAGTATCACAGGCTTCAGGCTGCCAATGGTCATTGGTACTTTGGCGTATATACTATAGAATAGCTGCACCGGGCGGCTTATAAAGAGTTGCTCCTTTTTGCTTTGTATCCAATTGCTGAGATCACTTGCAGGTATTGTTATGCCTTTGTGGCGTAGCTTCCTTACCTCGTATATGCTTATGCCGAACCTTCCCAGCATAAAGAACAGGCCGAGCAAATACAGTCCTACTGCCAGTGGTAGGTATGGCTGCACCTCTGCCAAGATCCTGCTAAGTATATTGCTGTTAAATGCTGCCTGTGGGATCGTAACAAGAGTGGTGGTCTTTATAGGTGTAGCCTCTGCGCCGGCCTGTGTTATAAATACTGTTGCACTTCTCAGCCTGAACCATTGTTCCGCCCATGTATCCAGGAACCACATAAAAATCACTGTTAAAGACGATATCGATAGCAGGTAGCGCAGTTTAGCGCTCTGCTTGCCTGAAAAGGCAAGGACAATGCGTAGGCAGCCATAGATAAGCAGGCCCTGCCACAGCGATTGAAATAAGGCCCAGCCCAGCGACTGTACCAATAGAGAGGTTTGTGGAACTAAGTTATTCATGGCTTTTCTGTTTGCTGTTTGAATAATTTTTGGGTACTATTCGTCTTTTTTTCCTTCCATTTTTTCCAGGTATTGCCTTATCTGCTCCAGTTCTTCTTTGCTTGCATTATGGTTGCCCAGCGCCTGCATTACCAGTTGCGTGGTCGATCCGTTAAATGCCGCATCTATCATACGCTGTATTATTTGCCCCTGGGTCTGTTTTTGCGATACTGCTGCTTTATATATATGGGTTTTGTTGGCCGTATCCCTGTCCAGCAGCTTCTTTTCATGCATTATCTGCATCAGCTTCAGGGTAGTGGTATAGCCTGCGTCTTTACTTTGCTCCAGTACCTCGTGCACCTCGCGAACGGTGCTCGGGCCTTTTGCCCATAGTATGTTCAATATCTCCAGTTCACTGTCCGTCGGCTTTATTAGCTTACTCATTATGTTGTGTTTATTATTAGCTTTAAAAAAGATAGGGTTCAGTTATTGTTTGTTTAGTCTTCTACGAATTGTTTCGTAAACAAACCTACGAATTATTTCGTAAATAACAAAGCCAAAGACCGTTTTAGGTATTTTTTAACACAACAAAAGATTAGTAATAAATGTACGCACTGTACCTTAGCATCATATAGGGGAGGAGAGGACCTTAAAAAGACTAATGCCCGCGATGATTATCGCGGGCATTGTCTATTATATAATGATGTATCAGCTAATTAAGCCATGGCATTAACTCTCTTAACGATGCCCGATTTAACGTTGCCTGCTTTGTTCTTGTGTATAACGTTGCGTTTAGCCAGTTTGTCTATCATAGACATAACTTTAGGAAGTTCCGCTGCAACTGCTGCTTTATCAGTGCCTGCTAATAGCCTGCGTATAGCATTACGCGTGGTTTTGCCATAATAACGGTTACGGTCGCGGCGCTTTTCACTCTGGCGGATATCCTTTTTGGTAGCTTTATGGTTTGCCATTTAATCTTTTCTTTTTTTATTTTAAGGACTGCAAAGGTAGCAAAATATCCTGAACAAAAAATATTTTTTTGCAATAAACAATATGGGAATTTGTTGGCATAAGCACTACATCACAAGTGCGCTGAACATCTCTGCCGACCGCTTCGTGATCATTTCTTTCTTTTCCACGAATTTATCCAGTTTGTCCTTGGGTATCCTTAGCTTGTAATACTCGGTAGGATAAGCTTTCATCAGGAAGAGGTCATAATCCGGGTTCCATTTGGCTAACAGCGTCTTGTCTATAACCAGGTCGCGGGACACGATTTCCATGCTAAGCGGATCTGTAATGCGCACTATGGCCATGTTCTGCAGCTCTTCGGCACTATATGCCGGATTGCGTTTTGGTGCAGCAGCCAGGGCTGCATTTGCTGCCTTTTTATTGGCAGCAGCTACCTTTGCGGCGGCATAAGCAACTGCCGGGCCGGTATCTTCGCCAAACCTGAAATCACCGGGCATCGTGCCTAATCCTATAAAACGATTCAATTGCTCAAATATGGTAGCTGTAGCTATGAATTTCATTACGTGCCCCTGGGTTTCAAGCGGCAAGTGGTCTTTTATGGCCCAAAAGCTATGGCTGCCTGTGCGTTGTATAGCACGCTCCACGGGTGTGGGGCCGCAATTATAGGCAGCTATAACCAGCAGCCAGTCATTGAATTTACCATAAAGCAGGCTGATGTATTTTGTAGCTGCAGTCGTGCTTTTGAACCAGTCGCGCCTGTCATCGCGCTTACCACTAACGGTAAGCCCCATGTTTTGAGCTGTCCCTGTCATGAACTGCCAGGGGCCAACTGCACCCACCGGCGAAACTGCATTATTATTAAGTGCCGATTCTATTACTGCAAGGTATTTGAGTTCTTTCGGGATATTATGCTGTTTCAGCACATTGTCCATAAGCGAGAATGTGCTGCTGCCACGGCCTTGCAATGCGCTCAGGCTCTGGTTATGCGCCTCAAAATATTTCAGCACAAAATCCATCACGTAGCTGTTCATGTCACCAAAGTAGGCCTTCTGGCCGGCCAGTGGAACGGGCTTGTATTTCTTGGCTTCAACCCCGTGCAATAGCAGGTCCTGGTCTTCTTTTTCTCTTTCTGTAAGTGCGCCACCGGTTGAGGCAACTACTTCAGGGTCTGCAACAATATTTGCAGCAAGCGGTGCACTTACAGATTTAACTCCTTTAGGCTGTACTATGGTTGAATTCACGGTATTGCCGGGATTGGGCTGGGCTTTGATGCCCAGGGGTAATAATATAACTGATGCTATGACAATAGCTCTACACTGCATGTTTTTGCTCCTCTCTCTTTTAAAAATCAATAAAAAGCATGCGACCGCCGGGGCGGAAAGCAAAATCCTAAAATAGATACTTTAACCCTGATTTAATAATGGCTTGGGGTAAAATCAGTAAAGTTTGGGGTAAAAACTAATTATGCGTTCGTATTAGTTTTTGTGTCATCTTTCTTCATGTTATTCTCGATCTCCGTCTTGATGCCGTCTTTTGCATCATTAAATTCACGGATACCCTTACCTATACCCTTGGCAAGTTCAGGGATCTTCTTACCGCCGAAAAGCACGATTATAGCTATTATAACCCAAAGCCATTCGCCGCCGCTAGGCATAGAAAGAAGTAATTGTGGATCGATGTTCAGTAATAACATTGCGAAAAATTTAAAATGAAGAATCCTCTGGAAGACCAAAGTTAATAATTATTGTGCAGAAGGGCAGGTGCATAAGGCTAATTGGGGTGAAATTTAACATTTATGCGATTGTTCTAATTACGATCACCTTTAGAAATGGCATTACAATTATTAATTATTTCTCCTTTTCTAGCCGAAAATAGTTATTTACTCATTTTTTTTTATAACTGCCGGAGATGCTTGCCTGTATTGACACATGCGTTAAAATAATTATTTCCGGTCGTTTCCGATTACTTCCTAATGGTGACCGGGAGAGAAGTTCTCGTTTTTTCCTGTTTTTACCCAATTGCTGTGAAATAGGAAATAATGTTTCTTCATATCTCTATGAAAAAGCCAGGTTTTTTTTCAAAGAACTTTGTCCAACACCGTTAGCGTGTGATCACCTCACTGCTTCGTTCCTGGTAGTAACGTGAAATAAATTCCAGGCGAACTTGCAAGTTACTAAACGGGAGAGGGGTGCTCCAAATAATGTGGATAAGAAGTCATAAAGTTATAATTGTTTATGTGATGCGCCGGCCTTAAAGAAAATTTTCATGATAGCCTATTGCGCAAGTAAATGCTTGCGTTTATATTTGCAAGCAGATACTTGTATATTATGATAGCCAGAAGAGATGTATACCAGGCAATAGCCGACCCGACGAGAAGGGCGATCATTAACATGATCTCGGGTCAGCCGCAAAATGTGAACTCGATAGCCGAGCACTTTGATGTAAGCCGGCAGGCTATATCGCTGCATGTGAAGATACTTAGAGAGGCGGGACTGATCAGCATAACGCAGCGGGGCAGGGACAGGGTTTGCGAAGCGCAGCTGGAGCAACTAGGCGAAGTATCAGCATGGGTGGACCAGTATAAGCAGCATTGGGAAAGCAAGCTGGATAGCCTGAATACCTATTTACAGAAACTCAAAAAAGAAAAATATGGCAAACATGAAAAGTAACACCGAGGACAGGGAGATACTTATCTCCAAACTGCTGGATGCACCTGTAGAATTGGTTTGGGAGGCATGGACGAATGCGGAACACATAGCGAACTGGTGGGGGCCTAATGGCTTCACAAATACGATACAAACCATGAACGTAACGCCCGGCGGCGAATGGGACCTAGTGATGCATGGCCCCGATGGAACGGACTATAAGAACAAAAGTATATTCAAAGAGGTGGTACTTCATAAGCGATTGGTTTATGAACATGTATCGGCACCAAAATTTACCGCAACTATAGATTTTGAAGAGAAGGGAGCGCAGACCCTTCTCAAATGGCATATGCTTTTTGAAACAGCAGAGGAATTTGTACGCGTGGTGAAGACATTCAAGGCTGATGAGGGCTTGAAGCAAAACGTAGAAAAACTGGGTGTTTATCTATCAGGAATGAAAGTGCGGAATGCAGGGTAAGAATATCTAAAGACATTCAAAATGAAACCGACCATCATTCTAATATTTTTAATTGCTACGATAATGAATACTGCAAAAGCACAGAGCGGAAAGTATGCAATAGTAAATGGCCTGCACATGTATTACGAAATACATGGTGAAGGCAGGCCCCTTGTATTGATACATGGTGCCGCCTCAACTATTCAAAGCACCTTCGGCAGGTTGCTACCTGCGCTGGCAAAGAAGCACAAAGTAATAGCTGTGGAACTGCAGGCACATGGCCATAGTGACAACCGGGATGGCAGGCAGATAACATTTGAACAGGATGCCAATGATGTGGCCGCTTTATTACAGCAATTGAATATTGGTAATGCCGACTTTTTCGGCTTCAGCAACGGCGGTACTACTGCATTGCAAATAGCCATCCGCCATCCGAAGCTTGTCAACAAATTGATCTTCGCATCATCGATGTACAAACGCTCAGGCGTTGTGCCGGAGTTCTGGAAAGGCTTTGACAATCCTGACTTTAATGATATGCCCGATGTTTACGCAAAGGAATTTTTATCCATCAATCCCAGCGAAGAGGCGCTACACACAATGTTCAACCAATGCGCCAACAGGATGCTGCATTTTAAAGACATACCCGATGAAACGATAGCTGCTATACAAAATCCCACACTGATACTCCTTGGGGATAAGGATGTACCACTACCTGAACACGCCGTCGAAATGTACCGGCGCATGCCACATGCAAGCATCGGTATCTTTCCCGGTGGGCATGGCGATTATATGGGTGAACTGATGAGCCTGAAAACAGCGCACGATCAGCCTGTTGCTTTGCCTGTGATTGAAGATTTTTTGAATAGGCCGGCTGAGTAATTTGCACTATCCCCCGTCCAGCTTGCCTTCAACTGCTTTGTCATACCATTGACGTAAGAGCGCCATTTTTGTATCACCTGCGCCATATCATCATGTAGTTCCGAGTCGAAGCTGTATCGATTGGGGGGATAGCCTGCGATAGTATCATTGAAAAGTCATTCTAATCTTAGACAGAACTAAAAACACCCTGCGCCATAGGCTTGTTTGAGCAGAAGATGCGCTCTTTTGCCTGTTCAGGCTCGTAAGCTTTTTATTTTTGCTGATGCTATTTTGATGATCCAGTATATCACTGCTATAAAACCGGCATAAAGGAAGGCCACGCACAAAAGACCCACAAACGACTTATTTATATGCAGGATGGAGTTGCTGTAAAACTCCCATAAAGACTGCTCATCTACAACCAACAGTATGTAATGGACCCATATAAAGCAAACGGAAATGATCACTGACTGTACTACCGGTGTATACCCGGTATGGTAGTCTGCGTTTTGTCTTCCTTTTATAAATAGTACAGAGGTGATACTGCCAATTACAAAAAGCAGCATTTTGAGTGAAGGTTGCGTCGACACATTTTCATTCATAGCATCTGCATAGCCAATGGCAGGTAACAATACAGCAACAATCAAGGCAAGCAGCTTCATATTGACTTTTAACTGTAATAAAGTTAGTACACTTTACGCGATACAGAAAGCAGGGCGCTCTTCCTACTCTGTTGTTATTTCCTGGTGAACATCATTGTAGCCGAATCCACAATATTATTCCCCGTCCAGCTTATCCTTCAGTTGCTTCGTCATTCCATTGACGTAAGAACGCCATTTTTCTATCACCTGCGCCATATCATCGGGTAGTTCGGAGTTGAACTGTATCCACATGCGGGTTCCGGGATGGGTGAAGCCAAGCTCTTTGGCATGCAGGGCATGGCGGGGCAGTATCTTAAAGCAATTCTCCACAAACTGTTTGTACTTGGTGAACACCGTGCCTTTGACAATGCGGTCGCCGCCGTAGGTAGAATCATTGAACAGGGGATGCCCTATGTGCTGCATATGCACACGTATCTGGTGGGTGCGGCCGGTTTCCAGCTTTAGCTCCACAAGGGTTACATAATTAAAGCGCTCCAGCACCTTATAGTGCGTTATAGCCTCTTTACCATGCTCCCCGTCTGGAAATACATCCATGATCTTGCGGAAGCGCAGGTTGCGGCCTACGTGGCCGGTTATTGTGCCTTCGTCTTCTTCAAGGTCGCCCCATACAAGGGCTATGTAGCGACGGTGTACGGTATGTTTTTTGAACTGGGCATTCAGGTTGGCCATGGCATTTTCGCTCTTGGCTATCACCAGCAGGCCGCTGGTGTCTTTATCTATACGGTGCACCAGGCCCACGCGGGGCAGGCCTTCGGTCTCAATATGCTCTTTTTGCAGGTACCAGGCAAGGCCGTTCACAAGGGTGCCGCTATAATTGCCGCAACCGGGGTGTACCACCATGCCGTCTACTTTATTTATTACCAGCAGCTCCTCGTCCTCGTAAACAATATCAAGGGGTAATTCCTCGGGTAGTACTTCGCTGCTCTCAGGGCGACGGGTCTCCATTACCACTATCTCGTCACCTGCCTTCACCTTGTAGTTTGCCTTTACTTCGTTGCCATTCACTGTAATAAAGCCATCATCCAGTGCCTGTTGTATCTTGTTGCGCGTAGCACCTTCCACGCGGTTCATCAGGAATTTGTCAATGCGCAGTGGTTCCTGGCGCTTGTCGGTAACAATGCGCAGGCGTTCTATAGGCTCAGAGATCTCCTCATGGCCGGCTTCGGGATCATCATCATCCCAAACTTCTTCTATGTCGTTTTCGGTGTTCAAAATTTGAAAATGGTGTGCAAAGGTACGTGGTTTGTTTCTCTTAACGCGTCTGACGCCGAAAAGGCGTACTGACGCTACCTGAAAAACATTGCTGAGGCTACTTAAGCCACTCCCGCATATACTTTGGGTCCAGTTGGAAGTAGTTCGACTTCTTCTCGATAGTGCTGTTATTTATCCAATAGATAGCCGGTACATAAGGGCCGGCCATTTTGGTAAACGCTTCCATATCCGTTACCAGCAGGTGGGGTACATCCATAGAATGGGTCTCCTGGAAGAACTCCTTTTCATATTTAGCTGATCCGCTTAATAATATATATATAGGCAGGTCGGGGTTCTGGTGGTGTATGATGTGCAACAAATAGGCTGCTTTGCGGCAGTGGGGACAAGTAAGACTCATAAAGGCCACTATATGTTTGCCTGTGCGCAGGTCGGCCTGGGGCATGGGTGCTTCCTTGTAGAGTGGGGCAAAGTCTATGGCCTCATGTGCGGCCTCCGGCTTGTTATCGAGGTCTATGGGATTCATAATAAAAGGAACCACCATAGCCACCATAAATAACAGCACGGCGATTATTTCCTGGTTCTTATATGGCTTTACCGGGTATATCGCCATCAATATTATGGTCACTACCGCCATGGCCACATTCTTCCAGATCGATTGTAGCGGTGTCATGGCAAGGCTGTCGCCAAAGCAGCCGCAATTGCCATGATTGCCCTGTGTAATAATGACAAATAACAGATAAACGGTAAACGCAGCCAGCATTACCAGTACCGCCTTGTAAGTAAACTGCCTTAGGAATATATGGAATAGGAGAAGAAACCCGAGTAGCAGCTCGAGCCCGATAAACAATCGGGCAATAATGCCTGCCACTACAATATTATTGATACCAAGGTCCACAAATGTCCATTGGAACGACAGGAATGCCCCGCTGTTATCTACGAGGTTGAATTTGTGAAAAGCTATGCCACTCTTGGTATAGGCAGAATAGAAGAATACCGCGGCCATTGCAAGCAACAGTATAAAACCTATAACCCTCTTTAAACTAAATGAGAATTTTTTTTGCGGAGTTGGTGTAAATTCTTCGTTCATAAAAACTAAGTACGGCTCAAAAATAGGCTATTTATTGCCAAACAAAATTGAGGGTACCTGTTAAAATAAGGCGCAATTCTCTTCTGTATGAACACCATTCTTGTTGGTAACATTGGACCCGCCTTCGCACAGGCTTTTAGCATGTGCTTTCGAGTCCTTAATGGTATATTCTATTTGCGTAGTATCAGGAAGGCCCGGCACACCTGAATAAGAGAAGGTGCAACGGCAGGTGAAATTCCTGGAGCAGGAACTCATACTTATAACAGATATGAAAGCAACTGCCGCTATCAGGAAAGGGCGCAATTTCATGTACAGATTCATTTGAACGGTTGAAGATAATAGGAATTTTCGAAAACCGCAAACCTCTGAAATAATTCATGCAACATAGGGCCATTTGCTTTTGCTTGTTTGCCTTACCTTTACTGTATAAACGGGCATTAAAAGAATGTTGAAGCAACAATCGCTGATAGAGAACCTGGAACTGATAGCCAAACAAGTGGTAGAGGGCTTTATTATAGGCCTGCATAAAAGCCCCTTTCACGGCTTTTCGGTTGAATTTGCCGAGCACAGGCTCTATAACCCCGGCGACCCGCTGAGGCATATAGACTGGAGGGTATATGGCCGTACCGATAAACTATTCATTAAGCGCTTTGAAGAGGAAACCAACCTGCGCTGCTGTATCGTGGTAGACACCTCCTCATCTATGCATTTCCCCAAGGATGAAAAGAAAATGAGCAAGCTGCAATTTGCCTGCTTAAGCGCTGCCAGCCTGCTACAGTTGCTAAAGCGCCAGCTGGACGCAGCCTGCCTCGCGCTTTTTGATGAGCAGGTTAATTATATATCCGACTGCAGGTCGGCATCAAGTCACTACCGGATGCTCACTGCCCAGCTGGAAAATACGATGCAGCAAAGCCCTGAAAATAGAAAGACCAATGCCGCTGCGGCCCTGCACCAGGTGGCCGAGCAGATGCATAAGCGTTCACTTGTGGTAGTTTTTAGTGATATGATGGACGATGCAGATAATATCGAAGAGCTGTTTGCAGCTATACAGCACCTGAAATACAATAAACATGAGGTAATTCTTTTTCATATAATAGACGGAAAGCAGGAAATGGCTTTCGAATTCGAGAACAGGCCCTATGAATTTGTGGATATGGAGAGCGGGGAACGTATAAAGCTACAGCCCCAGCAGATAAAAGAGGAATATGTGAGCCGGATGAAAGAGTTCCAGGAAAAGGTGGAGAATAAGTGCCACCAATACCAGGTGGATAGGGTAGCGGTGGACCTGTCGGAGCCAGTAGAGCAGGTGCTTTACTCTTTTTTGCTGAAGAGAAATAAATTGATGTAGAAAGAATAATTTTTACTACCTTTGCAACCCGTTTCAAGGGCTATTGAATGGTGTTTTTATTTAATAGCAAAAAGTTCTTTAAGATAGATGATGTTAACCCCTGATTTTTATTAAGTACCAGGGGTAGTATCAAAGGGGCAAAGAAACAAGGGTAACTAATTCTGGCGATGAAGCATAACCGGGAATATGAGATTGCATGGCAGGGGCTAAAACCCGGCGTTCATAAGTTTCAATACGAAATAAATGACCGTTTCATGCAGGACCGCGAGGTTGAGCCTGATTTCAGAGACCTAGATGCACAGGTAACACTCGCTTTTGATAAGGAGAATGGGTTTTTCCGACTGCATTTCGACGTGGATGGCAGTGTAACAGTACCATGCGACCGTTGCGGAGATGATTTTAAGCTGAGGCTTTGGGACGAGTTTGACCTGCTGATAAAACTGATAGGTGAAGATGCCGAGGAGATAGAAGAGGATGCTGATGTAGTATATATACCACGCAGCGAGACAGTGATAGACATCAGCAAGTGGATATATGAATTTGTGATGCTGAGCATACCATTACAAAGGGTACACCCCGACAAGCCGAGCGGTGAACCCGGATGCAACCCTGAGGCTCTGAAACTGCTTAACCGGCTTTCAGAACCCGGTGAAACAATAAAGAATGATATCTGGAAAGGCCTGGATGCCCTGAAGGAAGACAAAAAAGTTAAACGTAAATCGAAATAAAATCTAAGTAAAATGCCAAATCCTAAAAGACGTCACTCCCAACAACGCGGTGCAAAGCGCCGTACGCACTACAAGGCTGAGGCTGAAACATGGAGCATTGATCCTGTTACAGGCGAAAGCCATCTGCGCCATCGCGCTCATTGGGTAGAAGGCAAGCTTTACTATCGCGGTAAAGTAGTAGTTGATAAATCACCGGCCGAAGCAGGTGAATCAAATCAATAACGTCAATTTTCAATACCATTGATGAAGATAGGGCTTGATATCATGGGGGGCGATTACGCGCCCGCTGAAGCCGTTAAAGGAGTGCTGATGTTCCTGGAACAAGTTACCGACCCGTCGGTACATCTTGTGCTTATTGGGGATAGCAGAACTGCGGCTCCCTACCTGTCTTTAATTGACAAATACCAGTTCCGCTATACCTTTGTTGAAGCACCACAGGTGATAGACATGCATGAGCATGCTACTAAAGCGCTGAAGGAAAAACCTGAATCGAGCATAGCGATAGGTTTCGGTATGCTGCAGGCTCAAAAGATAGATGCCTTTATTAGCGCTGGCAATACCGGCGCTATGATGGTTGGCGCTATGTATACGGTGAAGAACATTGAAGGCATACAGCGCCCAAGTATTGTTTCACCTATCCCGCGTGAAGATGGCAAGTTCAGCCTGCTGCTGGATGCCGGCGCCAATGCCGACTGCAAGCCGGAGAACCTGGTGCAATTTGCGCAGCTGGGTTCCTTGTATATGCAGCGTGTAGAAGGCATCGAAAAGCCACGTATCGGCCTGTTGAACATAGGTGAAGAAGAAGGTAAAGGCAATATCCTTGCGCAGGCTACTTATCCTTTATTAAAGGAGCACCCACAACTTAATTTCATTGGTAATATCGAGGGCCGCGATGTGTTCCTCGACAAGTGTGATGTGGTGGTTTGCGAAGGTTTTGTGGGTAACGTGGTGCTTAAGCTGGCTGAATCGATCTACCACCTGTTCAAAGAAAAGCGTAATGTACAGGACGACTTCATGGAGCATTTCAACTACGAGATATACGGTGGTACTCCTGTACTGGGCATTAATAGTCCTGTGATAATAGGCCACGGCATATCACATTCACTCGCTTTCAAAAACATGATCGTTGCAGCACATAAGATCATCCTTTCCGACCTTATGAATGTTTTGAAAGAGCATTTTTCGCAGCAAGTAGTGTAGTATATTTTCAATTTTCATCCCCATTTTTTTACTGCTTATCACTTATCTTTAGGATAGAATTATTTCTGTTCATGAAGCAGGTGTATTGCCTCAGCGGGCTTGGTGCTGACTACCGTATTTTCAAAAAATTGGTATTGAAAGATGCTGAGCTGGTGCATATACCCTGGGTGCCCTTTGATAAGCATGATGAGATAGGCTGTTATGCCCAGAAGATGTCGGCACAGATACCGGGCGATGATCCTATAATACTCGGTGTGTCCTTCGGTGGTATGCTGGCTGTAGAAATAGCAAAGATCAGGACATCACAGAAAGTGATCCTAGTATCGAGTGCCAAAACGAAAGATGAGATAGCCGGAAGTGGCGGCGGCTTGATGCAGTTCCTCATAAAACACAACATGTTACCCGCGGGATTAATGAAGATACCGAACAGTGTTATGTTCAAGAAGTTTGGTGCAGCAACTGATGATGAGAAGGCATTATTGACAAGCATTCTTAAGGATACCGATACCCATTTTGTAAAATGGGCATTTAAGGCAATGCAGATATGGGGCAATACAACATACACCGATAACATAATACACATACATGGTACCGACGACCATATCATTTTGTCAGAGCATGTAAAGCCCGATCATTGGATAGAAGGTGGTACACACCTTATGATATATAACAAAGCGAATGAAATAGCCGGCATCATCAACAACTATATTTAAGCTATGATCATCACATACATGAAAACACCGCTTGGCAAAATGAGAGCGGGCGCTACGGATGAGGGCATATGCCTTTTTGATTTTGATGGCAGGCGCATGATGGATAGTATTATGAAGCGTTTGCAAACACATACCGGTGAAAGCATAGAAGAGGGCGACCATTTTCATTTCAAAATGCTGGAAAAGCAGGTCAATGAATATTTTACAGGTCAGCGCACAGCATTCGATCTGCCCTTACACCTTGTAGGCAGTCCATTTCAAAAGAAAGTGTGGGAAGGCTTATTGACTATACCTTATGGTGAAACGAGGTCTTACAAAGAACAAGCCATCTACCTGGGCGATGTGAAAGCCATACGTGCGGTTGCAGGGGCAAATGGCGAGAACGGCATTGCGATAATAGTTCCCTGCCATAGGGTGATCGGTGCCGATGGAAGCCTGACCGGGTATGGTGGTGGTCTACGTGCAAAAAAGTGGCTGCTGGAGCACGAACTGAAAGTTTCTGGCAAAGGCAGCCAGATGGACTTGTTTATCTAAACCCATTTATTTTTCAATGCCATCTTTACTGCCTGCACTTTTGATGATACATGCAGCTTCTCGTAAATGTTTGAGATGTGGGTCCGTACTGTATGTGGGCTGATGAATAATTCATCAGCTATTTTTTTGTAGTCAAGTCCTTTTACTACGCCTTTGAGTATCTCCATCTCGCGATCGCTAAGCGTGGTTTGTACATTCGCTTCTTCCTTCTTTGTTCCTGAGAGCAGGTTCAATGCCTTGCGTGCTATGCTGGGCGACATTGGTGCCCCTTGTTTTTCTATCACCTCTTTAATAGCATTCAGGATCGTATCCACGCGTTCTTCCTTAAGCAGGTAACCGTCGGCCCCGGCCTGTATAGCATCAAAGAGCTTATCGTCATCATCAAATACGGTGAGCATGATGTATTTGATGTCGTCATATAGATTGTGACAGTTCCGCACCGCTTCTATGCCATTCATTTCAGGCATGTCTATATCCATCAAAACCAACTGGGGGTGCTTGTTCTGTGGCATGGCTTTTAGCTGGTCAAGAAAATCCTTACCGTTGCGCGCCATGAACACGATCTCTATCTCGCCCGAGTAATTGATCTTTTCGGAAAGTGATATCCTGTTCTGTGACTTATCATCTACTATAGCTATTCTATACACCATGATACAAAAGTAGTTTAGCTTGTTTATTACCGCTATACATCATTTGCCCTATTTTCTGCTTACTGTTACTGTAGTGCCTTTATTGAGTTCTGTTTGTATTTCTAATATACTGTTTATGTCATCAGCCCGGTACCTCATATTCTCTAATCCATTTTGTACCGAAGGGTCTACAGAATTAATGTCAAAACCTTTGCCATCATCGGAAATGCTAATGGAATATTTCCCTGCTTTACTTTTTATGGCAACAGTGATCTGCCTCGCCATCGAATATTTTAATGAGTTAGCAATGGCTTCCTGGCATATCCTGAATAGATTCAAAGCTTCGGATGGCCCAAGGATAATAGGCTCAGCTATTTGCTCGGAAAACTTCAGCTCTATTTTGGGATAGATCGTTAATTGCTTTTGCACAAATGCCTTTAGCTTGTCGGAGAACTCTTCAATAGTTATCTGTTCTTTACTGAGTGCCCATATTGTTTCCCGCAGCGTTGCTATGATATCTCTTGCGGTTTGGTTCACAAAATTGAGCTTATCCGATTTTTCCTCATCCGTGATCGTTTTTAGAGGGTGCTGCACCCATTCTATATTATTACTGATTAGGCTGAGTTGTGTGCCTACGTTGTCATGCAGGTCGCGGGATATGCGCTCCCGCTCCATTTGTATCTTTTGCTGCAGTTCCAGCGCCCGCATTTTTCTTTTATAGCTTTGCTTTTGCAACCACATGATGATACCTGTAATACAGCCAATTAAAAGTATCGCCATCAATATCCTGAACCATAAGCGTTGCCAGAAAGGCGGCACTATGCTAATGTGTATTGTTGTAGGTTTTTCCTGCCATATGCCATCATTATTCGATGCTTTCACTTTGAAGACATAATTGCCCGGTGGCAAACCCGGATACCTTGCAAACCGTTTGTCGCCCGATTTGATCCAGTCATTATCTATACCTTCCATTATATAGGCATAGCGGTTCTTTGTAGGGTTCGTAAATTCAAGCGCCGTGAATTCAAAGCTCAGGCTGTTTTGAGTGTAGGGTAGTGTGATGTTTTTTACATTCCAGTATGCTACATCGCTTTTTAATTTTTTGTCAAACACCTCTATGTCCGTGATCTTCGCATTTGGCCTATTGGGGTTGTCTGATATTTCTCTTGGATCAAAAGAATTAGTCCCATTGACGCCACCAAAAAAAAGTGTTCCGTCGTCGGCTTTAAAAAATGCACCGGTATTGAATTCGTTGGATTGCAGACCATCTTCTTTAGTGTAATGCCTGAAGGTGTGTGTTGCAGCTTTGAAAACGCTCAGGCCCTTATTATGGCTAAACCACATGTTGCCGTCATCGTCGCGAAGTATGCCATATACAAATCGGTTGCTCAGGCCGTTACGCTCTGTGTAATGCTGTACAACTTTTTTATTGCTGTCTATTACATAGATGCCATCTATCGTAGCGACCCATATATTTCCTTTGGTATCTTCATTTATTGACTTTACCAGTAGCGTTTCAGGTAGTGCTATCTTTACCGGAATATTCCCGTCAAGATAAGAAATGCTGTTTATGCAACCTGCCCATATTGTTCCTTTACTGTCTTTGAATGCACATGTGACTCTATTTCCTGAAAAACGGTATATGCCACATACTTGTATATTCTTAGGCGAAGATACATCAAGTGAGATCAGGCAGTCTTTCATTCCTGTATATATATAGTTGCCCGATTTATAAATGAAAGGAACATAATTTATCAAATTTTTGTAATCAGGAACTGCTTTTTTTATGATCGGTAACAGGGAATTCAGGGAACTGTGCTTCCTTCGCTGGTCATAAGAATAAATGATATTGCTATCTCCCATATTCAGCAGCAATGTATTGCTGTCTGCAGTGCAGATCGCGTAAACATGTCTTAGCAAAGAGTATTGAGCACTGAAGGTCAGGTTCTTTATGAAGCCGCTTTTCCTGTCGAACATATCTACTCCATTCCCAAAGTATGCTGCATAAAGGTATTTGCTGTTGGCATAAATACCTTTTACCAGATTACTGCTATCATTGTATGAGGAGTATAGCCTGAATTTATTCCAGGGAGCCGTTAGCTTTTTGAGACCATCGCCATTAACACCTATCCATATATTGCCGGACCTGTCTTTATACAGGCACTGAACATTTGCATAAGACTGTTTTTTTCCGGGTGTAAAAGAGTTGACTATTTTGATTATTTGCCAGTTACGCGTATCGACGGTAACAAGTCCGTATTGGGTAGCGAGTAATAGTTCCGTACCTGACAGCATCATATCTTTTGATCTTATTTCCTTTACCTTATCGGAAAAGTCAAGTGTTTTATAGGTAAGGTCGTTTTTGTTTAGCACGATTAATCCGTCGATTTTGGTGGCTATTACTTCAGTGTCGTTAAGGTTTATAATACTGGTTACAAGTGGTATACTAATTTTGGAGAGTTGTTTCTTTTTAATGTCGTAGGTATAACAGCTAATATTGCCGGTATTGCCTGCGCACATCCATATTGTATTGTTATTTACAAACCCATTTTGCCCGGACGCAAAATTGGGCGTCAGTTGCAGGTTTCTTTTATTGCTTGTTTCCAGGATGGGAGCAAGTTTGTGATCATGCTTATCGATCTTTAAAAAACCATAGCCCGACACTATCGCCCATACATATGCTGCATCCTCACCTAATATATTAGTATATATTTCGGCGGGGTAGTTATTCGCGTAAACAAACACGGTTGTAAAATTATCCTTATCGTCATTGTACCGGCTAATGCCTTTTTGCGATACTACCCACATGGTTCCTGTGCTGTCTATGTACAGTTTGTAGTAAAGGCCTTGAACTATCGAGTGGGGGTCAGCAGGATTATTCTTGTAAACTGTGAATGTGTATCCGTCAAAGCGGCAAAGCCCATCGGATGTACCTGCCCAGATAAACCCGTTCCTGTCCTGTTTTACGCTCCAAACGCTACTTTGGGGCAAACCATCATCAATGCCATAAGCCGAGTAGATATCGTACCCCTGTGCTGCCGAGGGTGTAATGCTCCAAAAGCATAAAAAGGCCAGGGCGATATTTAACACCAGCATACGCATTGCTCTAAAATAGCATTTCTTTGGATGGTTGCTGCAGTGCCTTGATGCTGTTTAAATAAAATACTGCATATGTGGTATTATTTGCCGGCCCTATTGCACTTATTTTTATGCCGTCTTAAACTACTATGTTTTTCGGCAATGGACTTCCTCCCTAATTCTTTTACCCCTCCCCATAAATGAGCCCGGGATGCTAAGGCATCCCGGCTTTTTTGAAATGTATATGTTGAAACGCTAATCTTCTTTGCTTGCACCCCGCTCCGAAGAACGATCATTGGCCATGTCAAGAATGTCTTCAAGATTAAAGTGCAGGCCTATAGTGTAGTGCCCGCCATTGTAATGCCATGGTACTGCCGAAATAGGCAAAGCCCATGCTGCCTGCAGTTGTACCTTGACAAATTTATAGCCCATCCTTAATGTTACCCCCGGCTCATAAAATGTATAGCTGCCGTGATCTATGCGCCTGTTGTTGAATGTGTCTATCAACCGGTGATCAAGCAGGTAAGTATAATCATGGCTTTTCGGATTAAGGTCTGAGTATTGAATATTGCTAAACCTGAGGTTGATGACCGCATCAAATGAATTGGACCGCATACCAATACCGGGTTGTATGTACAGCTTGGTCAATTTCAAATTTACGTCGCTCTCAAGGCTGCCACCACCGCCACCCGCGTATAGGTCTACGATCATTTTCACCTTCTTCTTGCCAAATGCATTATAACCTCCAATACCTCCTTCTGCAATGTGTGCATGTGCCGGTTCGGCAGTTTTATTGTAAGGATGGTATGAATAAGTACTGTAACTACCCACTATACCGAGATGATTGATAGGCGAAAAACCTAGTTGCAAGTCTGCCTGATACATACGGTCATCTTCGTTTTTGTCGCCGCTGCCTATGCTCCCTCCAAAGCCTACATGTACTTGCCCTCCTTTAGTAAAAAGCGGGTCATTAATGCCATTTGGCCGGTAATAATATCGATTGCAACCTGTCGTTGCTAAGAGTGTGATGATAAATAATGCGGATAGGAGATGCTTTTTCATGAAGAAAGTTTTATATGATCAACGCACGCTTCATCCTCACGAATTTTACTGCACCAAAACTATGCCATAAGTATTTATAATTAAATATTTGATAATTGCCATTAGTCGCTGTCTTCATTTTTTCCTGGTCGTTGGCTCTTTGCTCTGGCAAAATCCAGTGCATCTTCAAGATTTAGATGAAGTCCAATGGTGAATCGTAACCCGCTGTAGTGCCATGAAACAATGGATACAGGTACAGCGAATGCTGTCTGGATCTGTGCCTTCACAAATTTATAACCGGTCCTCACAGTCACTCCGGGTTCATAAAAGGTATAAGTCCCTTTGTCTATTTGCTGGTTACTTACGGTATCTATTAAATGATGGTCGATCATATAATCGTAGTCATGGCCCTTAGGGTCCAGTCCCGAATATTTGATATTACTCAGCCGGAGATTGAACATCACATCAACAATCCGCGACCGCATTCCTATTCCCGGTTGAATGAACAATTTCCTCAATTGCATATCTATATCGCTATTCAATTTTCCACCTCCGCCACCGGCATAGATGTCAACCACCATTTTTCTTTTCTCGGAACCTATAGCCTTATAAGCACCCGCTGCGGCTTCAAGTATATAGGCATTCGCAGCTGCGGTGTTCTTATCATAAGGACGGTATGCGTAGGTACTGTAACTGCCCAATATACCCAGGTGATTTATTGGTGAATAGCCTAGTTGCAGGTCGGTAAAATAACTATGGTCATTGTTGTCGTCCTCGCTGGTGCCGGCGAAGGCCGCATGTAATTGGCCGCCTTTTGTAAATAATGGGTCATTGATACCTGTGGGTTTGTAATAATACCTATTGCAGGCAGAAAAAAGAAATGACGATAAAACAAGACAGGGAAAGTATTTATTGTTCATAAGATCAGGGAAGCGATTGAGCAGATGCACGGACGCGGAACTCACGCTTAAAAACAGCTAAAACTATGCCAATTTTTTACATTATAATAAATGTTAAATGCATCCCAGATATTTCATTTTCTTTGATTGTTTTCCGCTATTGTCGTAATTTTATACAGACTATAAACTGGGTTATCGCTTATGCAGTAATGCATAAGAGGAAAGTCCGGACAGCATAGAGCAGCGTACCACCTAACTGGTGGGGCCCGGGAAACCGGGTACAGAAAGTGCCACAGAGAATAACCGCCTTCTTTATTGGGGTAAGGGTGAAAATGTAGAGTAAGAGCCTACACTTTGTAGTGGCAACATTGCAGAGGGGTAAACCTTGCGCGCTGAAATGCCAAATAGGCGGACGATTGAGGGCGGCTCGCCCGATGTCCGTGGGTTGGCAGCTAGAGGTGCTGTGCGAGCAGCATCCCAGATAAATGATAGCCATCCCGGGACCATCCGGGATCACAGGATCCGGCTTACAGGTTTGTAGTTGTTTTGGTTAAATGATGGGAGCGCCGGTTTTGTCCCGGCGCTCATTTTTTTATTTAGCCGGCTAATCAGGCATTCTTATTAATTTAGCACAGTGACAAGGGCCAAAAAGAGAAAACAGTTAAGAAATATCTGCATACTGGCAGCGATCGTAGCGCTAACGGTCGGCCTGTATTTTTATACAGATGGTTTTAGCTTTCATAAAAAGCAGGATCGGTACTACGGTATGTTCCCCAATGTGGCGGGGCTGAATATCGGTACGCCCGTGCAGGTGAAGGGGGTGGACATAGGCCATGTAGCCGAAATGGGGCTTAACGAAGGTGACGGTATTAAAGTAACCTTCGCCATAGACAAAGAAGTGAAACTGCCCCGGGGTAGCGTGTTATGGTTGGAACCCGGTGGTATAAATGGCGGGCAGGGTATACTCATCGCCTTGGGCAAGGGGCCGGGAGTACTGCCTGTAGGCTCAATCCTGGAAACAAAAAGAGATACCGGCTTTATCGACAACCTTAATTACAAATCCGGTGTTTACCTGCGTAGCGGCAGGGCTATGCTTACCGTGTTTGATACCACGATTAAGAAATTCAACTACATCCTCACGGCGGGTCTCTTGCACGATATACTGAGTGGTGTGTTTTACTTGAATAAACAAACCGGTAAGTTTGAAGCACTATCCGGTGAATTGAAAGGCTACAGTATCACTATAGACCATGGCCTCGTGTCAATTGACACCACAACCCGCAACCTGGCCGCTAAAAATGAAGACATTAACAAGTCCATTCGGAGTGCGGATACTACTATGGCCGGCCTTGCTAATAAGCATTTCAAAGAGAACCTGGATACATTACGAGACAACATTAAAAGCATCGGTGCCTCAATTCATAAGCTCAAGGATAACAAAATGCTGAACGATAAAGCCGCCTACACAAGTGCGAATGCATCCATAGACTCAACACACAAGAGTCTGAAAGACATCAAAGACCATCCATCCGCTCACTGGATGGCCATCTTCGGAAAGAACAAGAAAAAAGAATAATGCAATTAGTACAGGGTATGGCTGTCTAGTACATAGCCTTTTGTCCTGTACACGCTGTCGCTGTTTGGATGTTCAGGATTGGTATAGTATAAGAAGCTCACAGGCCCCGTGCCGGGCGAATAATAAGCCACAACTTTCTTGCCCAGTTTGCCATTCGTATTAGTATACAGATCGGTTATCTGTACACAAGTGTAACCTTCTATAACAGTACCATATGCAAATGCTACTCTCGCCAGTGTACCGCTATACTCGGTGGTACCTATAGTATATGTAGCATCTCCCTTAAATATAGTGTCGGTATTCTCTACACTTTTCGCAAGCAATCGTGTGAAGGAACCGTTACTATCCGTTTCGTATAGTCTGTTCGATTCGTTTTCGTAATACATATTTTGCCCGGCTGTTCCATAATATGTTTTACCTCCTACTGTTTTGGTTGCATCTATGGTTATCGTGTAAATGCCATCATCAATGCTCGCTCCTGATGCCGTATAACTCGTAACCTTATACGCCCAGGTATTCCCCATGGCCGTCGGCCAAAGGTCTTGCTGCGGAGGAGGGGTAGTATCCTTGTGTTTTTTGCAGGCGCTTATACCCATTACCAGGATCGTGGCTATTAACGACAGTTTCTTCATGTTTTAAAGATACATATTTTGGGTAAATGACTGTTAATATGGGCTATTATGCCATGGCTTACGATGCAATTCCGTACCTTTGCACCCGCGATTTATGGTGAAAATAGGAAATATAGAGCTGCCGGATTTTCCGCTATTGCTGGCGCCCATGGAGGATGTAAGCGACCCGCCCTTCCGTGCGGTGTGTAAAGAGCATGGGGCTGACCTCATGTATACCGAATTTATCTCCTCCGAGGGCCTTATCAGGGATGCCATAAAAAGCAGGCAAAAGCTCGATATATTCGACTACGAGCGTCCTGTAGGTATACAAATATTTGGAGGCGACGAAGATGCAATGGCGCTTTCCGCCAAAATAGTCGATGCCACCAATCCTGATCTCGTTGATATCAATTTCGGCTGCCCGGTAAAGAAGGTCGTCTGTAAAGGTGCCGGTGCTGCCGTACTGAAGGATATAGAGCTGATGGTAAGGCTCACTAAAGCAGTTGTAAATGCTACCAGGCTACCCGTCACCGTCAAAACAAGGCTGGGCTGGGATGATAATAGTAAGAATATTGAAGAGGTGGCTGAGCGCCTGCAGGATGTAGGCATACAGGCCCTTACTGTTCATGGCCGCACCCGTGCACAGCTTTATAAGGGCGAGGCCGACTGGTCGCTCATAGCAAAGGTTAAGAACAACCCGCGCATACACATACCTATATTTGGCAATGGCGATATTGATACACCTCAAAAAGCGCTGGAATACAAAGAACGTTACGGGGTGGACGGTATTATGATAGGTCGCGCTGCAATAGGCTACCCATGGATCTTCCGTGAAATGAAACACTATTTTGCCACCGGCGAAATATTAACTCCGCCCACAATTGCAGAAAGGCTGGACGCCTGCCGCAAACACCTCCATGGTTCTGTACGCTGGAAAGGCGAAAAGTTGGGTATCCTCGAGATGCGCCGCCACTATGCCAATTACCTGAAAGGCTTATCGCACGTCAAGGAATTTCGTACCCGTCTGGTGTCGACAGACAGCCTTAACGAAATAGAAAATATACTTGCCGAATTGCAGGAGGTATATAGCGAGGCCTACGCTTAAGCCACATTTACATGATCATTAATGCCTGCTTCCTCTAATTGTTGCATCCTTGTATAGCTAATGTATGAAACGGCAAGCAGTACAAATATCACAACAGGCATTACAAATGGTGTTCCCGTTGCTATATGTGTCCATGTGGCACCTATCAGGGTAATGGTAAAACCGGCATAAGCCCATTCCTTCAGTTTTACATATCGCGTCTGCAGCAAGGCAAAAGCACCGAGCAATTTAGCTGTACCCAGCATATTGAGTATGTAGTTTGGGTAACCCAGCATCTTGAATCCTGCCACCAGCTTGGGGTTATGCGTTAAGTACATAAAGCTGCTCATAAGAAATAATCCTGCTACTATAACGGTGCTTGTCCAATAAATGATCTTGTTGACTTTCATAATTATTTGTTTCTGCAAACCTCCGTATATTTGCTATACATTAGTAACCACTATACTTTTGTATATCGGTTACCCATAGTATACCGGTTACTGATAGTATACCACGCTAACAAAAGGATATGGAACTTAATTCAAAGGAATGTACGGGTCACCTGATGCCCGTACGCGACGCACTTGACGTATTAAATGGTAAATGGAAATTGCCAATTATAGTGGCGCTGATGCATGGCAACTATCGCTTTAAAGAACTGCACAGGATGGTGGGTGTGTCGCCCAAAATGCTATCCAAGGAACTCAAGGAGCTGGAGATGCACCAGTTGGTAAAACGTACTGTATACGATACCATACCCGTGAGCGTAGAGTACGAATTGACACCTTATGCAGGCTCCCTGAAAAAGGTTATTGAGTCCCTGGGAGAATGGGGCCTGCAACACAGAAAGAAGGTAATGGCTAAGAAATAACATATAGTATTCATATTAAAAGTAATTGTCTCCATCGCCAAAAATCGGTTAAAGATTACCGCCTGCTCAAAATATCCTACCAACTGCTCTTATACTGCGCAATACTTTTAATTAGCTGCTAAATTGCAATTAATAAAGGTTCTGCTAATATGCCCGGCATAGTTATCATTCAAGGTATTGCAAAAAGATCTGTATCAATAAGGCTGTCAGCCAATCAATTGTCCGGCAGGGATAAAAAGGCTGTATTGCTTAATGCTTCGGGGGCACGCCTGAAAACGTTTCCACTTGCGCAGGAGCTTAATGAGCTGTCTTTGGGTAACATTGCCCCCGGTACCTATTCCATACGCGTCGAGACAGGGGATGAAGTAATGGTACAGCAGATAATGCTCCCTTAGATATTTCGGCCTTGCCTCTTATAAAATACCTTTGGTTTTTATTACATTCATATACAGATGACTTGGAAGGCAAAAAGTAGACGCTTGCATTTGCTACGGTATATCGTGGCTTGCTGCTTACTTATTTGCGGTTATCACGCTGTTCGTTCGCAAACAATTCCTTTGCCGGCTAAGTACTACCAGCTTAAGACGGTACCGGAGCAGCTGAAATTTCTAAAAAAAACCATTAATGATTCTGTGAATGCAGGGCGAATGGCCCCGGTACCTTCCTGGTCTCATTATGCCATAGTCCTTGCGCACGGGGCGGGCGCCGATTCTATGCTACCTGTATTTTATGAGTGCCTTGGCGATGCGTACAACGACAAGCAAAACGACAGCGCAATACATTACTACAGGTTGGCACTAACTTGTGCCCGGCATCCAAGCGTGGTCAACAGGATATATTTGCAGCAGTCGCTTTTATATTGCTATACGGCTTTGGATAAAAGGGATTCCGTACTGGCATACCTGAAGGAACTGGAAAAGTCCATTACCGCCTTGCCCGACACTAACAGCGGTAAACTAACGGTCATTAACTCCATGGCCATCAGCTATGAGAGTATGAATAATTATGCAAAGGCCATCAACCTGTTCCGGTTCATTGTGCACAATGCACTTATTATTAAAGACTCCAATGAGCTGCAAAATGCATTCATAAATATTGGTACGGCCTACAACGAAACAGGGAACGATACGTTGGCTACCTGGTACACCATGCAGGCCCTGCCATATATGGGTAACAAGGAAGACGTAAAGCTGGTTGCCTATGGTAATCTGAGCAATTATTTTCTAAGCGTCGGCAAGCCCGACTCTGCGAATATATTTCTACGAAAGGCAGAACAGCTCCCCTCAAGTAAGACCAACGAGGATGTAAAAATGTACCTGGGCATGCGGCGAGCTGCTATATTGGTATATGAGAAAAAGTATGCCGAAGCGGCACCCCTATTGGAGAAAAGCTTGCAATATTATGAAAAAAGGCCTACGGAGCTAAGCCTTATCAATACTTTACTCATCTATGTGCAGTTGGATACCTGCCTGCACAATTATGAGCAGGCCAAAGTGCATTTGATGCATCTTTATGATGTTACAAAGGATAGGAACCTGATCGCCTATCGCACATATACGCTTCAGTTTTTGAGCGCAGTCGCTGCTAAACAAGGCGACTATAAAGCCGCCTACGACTACCAGCAGCAATATATCACGCTTAATAATGAATATAAATCTGAGTTGGCAGCCCAGAGTTTCGCCGAATTGCAGGCGGAATATCAGGCGTATCGAAGTAAGGAACAGATCGACAAACTGAATAAAGAGAACCGGATCAAGGACCTTAAGTTGCAGGTTGCCTTCCGGAACAAGATATGGTATATCATATTGACCATATTCCTGCTAATAACTTTCTCAGGTATTTTCTATCTAAGGCAGTTAAAGAACAAAGCAGCACTGCAGCAGGTCAGGTCATCGCTTGAAATGAAAGCACTGCGCAGCCAGATGAATCCACACTTTATTTTCAATTCGCTTAACTCTATCCAGAAATATATTTGGGAGAACAAGCAGGAAGATGCTGCGGAATACCTCACGCGCTTTGCCCGCCTGATAAGGTTGGTGCTTGAAAATTCCCAACACCAGAATGTACTGCTTACCGAAGACCTGGCAGCCCTGCGCCTTTACGTGGATATGGAGCATAGACGCAACAATAACAAATTCGATTACAGCATCAGCCTTGCTGAAGATGTAAATGCAGATCAGCTATTGGTACCTCCATTGTTATTGCAGCCCTATGTGGAAAATGCCATATGGCATGGCCTTAGTCAAAAGGAGGGCCGCGGCAACCTTACTATATCTGTTCATAGGCAGGATGGCTTTCTCATTTGTACCATTACGGATGATGGTATTGGCAGGGCGAAGGCTGCGCAGATAAAACAGTCTGCCGGCACCAAAACATCCCTGGCCATGAACATCTCTGCGCAGCGTATCGACTGGATCAATAAAGACACAGGCGCTAAGGCATCGGTGCAAATAAGAGATCTATATGATGAAAAGAATAATGCAGCAGGTACTACTGTAACCATTTATTTACCTTTAATTTTTAAACATGATTAATTGTGTAATTATAGATGATGAACAGCAGGGCATAGATACACTTACGGCAATGCTCAATGCAAAGTTCTCGGATAGTGTAGCAGTGCTCGCTGCAGCCACCGATAGCAGGAAGGCTGCCGCATTAATAGCGCAGCACAATCCCCAGGTAGTGTTCATGGATATTGAGATGCCCCATGTCAACGGTATACAATTGATGCACTCTTTTGCCGAACGTAATTTCGCACTGATCTTTACCACCGCCCATGACAAGTATGCACTACAAGCTTTCAAGACAGATGCGGTCGACTACTTGCTGAAGCCCATCAGCATGGATGAGCTGACCGACGCCCTTGAGCGTGCAACGCTACGCTTGCAGCAGCTGGCACCCTTAGCAAATAAGGCGGGCAATCAAAAATTATTATTGCCCACCATCAATGGACTTTTGGCAGCTAATATCTCGGATATAATAAGAGTAGAGAGTAGTAGCAATTATTGCAACTTTCATATTGCGGGGAAGCCAAAGATAGTCGTGTCGAAAACACTAAAAGAATATGAGGAAATACTTACGCCTCATAATTTTTTCCGTATCCACCAGTCGCACCTGGTCAACCTGCACCATGTCGAATATTTTCATCCCGGCCAGGAAGAATACGTGATACTTACTAATGGCGAACAGGTGGAAGTTTCCCGGCGTCGTAAAGTTGAATTTCTGCAGCGCTTATCTGGATTATAGCCCTAATTAAATTTGTGGATATCTTAATTTGGAAACCCTATCCTGCGGATTGTATCTTGCATCGGCGGATGGGGTTTTTAAAGGTTCAGTGTATGATGGCTTTTTATTTTTTCATCAATAACACCTCTAAAGCGCTGTATTGTCTGCTGGGCCTATATCCTTATCTCAAATGCAGGGAAGCTTGGGGAACCTTCAGGGAAGCTTGGGGAACCTTGAGAGAACTTTGGGGAACCTTGAGAGAAGCTTGAGGGAACCTTAAAGGAAGCTTGGGGAACTTTGAACAAAACAAACTCGGCAAGTTATACGATCATCTTTGACAAAAATTGGCCTCATATCGGATACACATAGCTACCTCGATGAGGCGGTGTTCAAACATTTTGAGTCATGTGATGAGATCTGGCATATAGGTGATTTTGGTACGGTCGAACTTGCTGACAAGCTGAAAGCATTCAAACCATTGCGTGGGGTTTACGGCAACATAGATGGTGCCGATATAAGAATAGAGTACCCGGAGAAGCTGAGGTTCAAATGCGAAGAGGTTGACGTGCTGATGACACATATAGGAGGCTATCCGGGCCATTATGCCCCTGCGATAAGGCTGGAGTTACGCTCACATCCACCCCAATTGTTCTTGAGCGGGCACTCCCATATACTGAAGATCATTTATGATGATAAAATTAACTGCCTGCATATGAACCCCGGCGCGGCGGGAAAGGTAGGTTGGCATAAAGTCCGTACATTGATACGTTTCGTAGTGGATGGTAAAAATATGAAAAATTGCGAGGTGATAGAGCTGGGTAAGAAATAGTTATTTTTGCAAAAATTCTAATAATGGGTATTGCTGACAGGTTATTTAAACAAAAATCAGAAATGGCAGAGAACAATTTGAAAATAGGGCAGGACTTCCTTGCTGAGAACAAGAAGAAGCCGGGTGTTATAGAACTCCCCAGTGGCCTACAGTACGAAGTAATGGTGGAAGGCGATGGTCCTAAGCCAACAGCTAATAACACAGTCACATGCCATTACCTCGGCACCTTAATTAACGGCGGGACATTTGATAGCTCAGTGCAGCGCGGCCAGCCCGCAAAGTTCCCTTTGAACGCAGTGATCAAAGGCTGGACAGAAGGTGTTCCGTTAATGTCGGTAGGCAGCAAATATCGTTTCTTCATTCCGCCGCATCTTGCTTATGGCGATAGGCAGGTAAGCGCAATGATAGGTCCTAATAGCACACTTATATTTGAAGTAGAGCTGCTGGGCATCAACTAAAGCCAATGCCGGTACGCATCCAGCGATACATTGCCATACTATCCGTTTTCCTCTTTTTCGGGAAGCTGCTGGCATGGTACATGACACATTCTGTATCCATACTTACAGATGCGATGGAAAGTACTGTCAATGTCATCACCGGCTTTATAGGCCTGTATAGTGTCTTGCTGGCGGCCCGTCCCCGCGATACCAATCATCCTTACGGGCATGGCAAGGCTGAGTTTATTTCAGCTGCCGTGGAGGGCGCGCTGATCATGGTGGCGGGCTTGTTTATCGTTTACGAGGCGATAGCCCAGTTGCTGGAGCCACAGCCCTTACACAAGTTAAGTGCAGGTATACTCATCACCCTGGCCGCCGGGCTTGTCAACTTCTTTTATGGCACTTATGCCGTAAGGATGGGAAAAAAGCACCGCTCGATGACAGTTGAGGCGGCAGGCAAACACTTACTCTCAGATGCCTACTCAACCCTGGCCATCGTAGTAGGTCTTTCTGTCCTGCTCTTCACGGGCTGGCAGTGGATGGATAGCCTGGTAGCGCTTTGCTTTTCCGTGATCATTTTTGTTAGTGGTTACAGGGTACTGCGTCGCTCCCTTGCAGGTATTATGGATGAGGCTGACGAGGTATTACTTACCCAGGTAATTGACGTACTGCAGTCCAACCGCAAAGATGCATGGATAGATCTCCACAACCTGCGTGTGATACAATACGGCGAGGTAATGCATATTGATGCACACTTGACCTTACCTTGGTACTATCGCGTAGCCGATGCCGAGAAAGAGATACATGGCCTCGAGGATATGATAAAAGGGCACTTCAAAAATAGGGTAGAGCTCTTCATTCACATAGATGCCTGCATGCCCTACTCCTGCAAGTTATGTGCCCTGGCCAATTGTCCCGTGCGGCAGGAGGCCTTCCGGCACCAGGTAATGTGGACCATGGACAATGTCTGGGCCGACGAGAAACACGGTAAGACGCCGGAAGCCAAAGATCAGAGTTAGAGCAGGGTTTCTCCTGCATCATTTTCGTAGCCCTCATCTATCAGCCAGTTGCCGCTATCGGCTGCGGCTGTAGCCAGTTGGTCGCAGCGGTTGTTCCACTGGTTATTGGCATGGCCCTTCACCCATATGAACTTCACCTTGTGTTTTTTATGGTAGATCAGGTATTGCATCCAGAGGTCAGCGTTCTTCTTGTCCTTAAAGCCTTTTTTTACCCAGTTATGCACCCAGCCCTGCTCCACTGCATTGACTACGTAAGAGGAGTCTGTATAGATCACTATATCCAGTCCCTCCCGGGTAAGGCTTTTCAAGGCTACGACCACAGCCATAAGCTCCATGCGGTTATTGGTAGTACGCTTATAGCCCTGCGATAGCTCCTTAATGGTCTTCCCCCATTGCATCACGATGCCATAGCCTCCCGGTCCGGGATTGCCACGCGAAGAGCCGTCTGTATATATCACCAGTTGAGACATGTCAAAATTTTACTACCTGTTCGTTCATTCTTACTCCCTGCTCACAGGGCAATATTACCATGTTATTTCATTAGCTCTTGGAGGTAATTTGCCGGTACTTATCTTTGCCCTCAAAAATAGACTGTTGGAAGCCAAAATAAAAGTTGCCGCTGTAAGTTATTTGAACACGAAACCATTGCTATATGGAATAGAGCGCAGCGAGGTAATGAATGATATGGAGCTGCTGCTGGATTACCCCTCCAAACTGGCAGAACGGCTGGCAAACAACGAAATAGATATGGCCCTGCTGCCGGTAGCAGCTATGCCGGGCGTAGAAGGCGCGAGGATAGTGAGCGATTATGGTATAGCCTCCGATGGTAATGTGGCTTCTGTCGCTATTTTTAGCATGGTACCAATGGAACAGATAAAGACAGTTTACCTTGATTATCAGTCACGTACCTCGGTAAGGCTAGCCGAGCTGTTACTGGAAAAGTACTGGAAGAAAAAGGTAGTGTTTAAGTCCGCTCCGGAGAACTACATAGAGTACATAAACGGCAGTACTGCCGGGGTCATTATTGGCGACAGGGCACTGAAACAATTTACCAATTTCGAATATGTCTATGACCTGGCCACAGCCTGGAAAGAGTTCACAGGCCTCGACTTCACCTTTGCTGCCTGGGTAGCAAATAAGGATCTGCCTGCCGGCTTCCTCAAAGCCTTCAATGAAGCAAACGGCGAGGGTTTGAAGCACCTGGATGAGGTTATAGCCGAAAACGACTTCCCGTACTACGACCTCAGAACCTACTATACCGAAAATATCAAATACAAGCTGGATGAACAGAAGATCAAAGGGATGAATAAGTTCCTGGAAATGATAGCCTTAGAACATAAGGTTTTATTATAGCAGTATACTGCAGAGCTTAATATCATTTTATACCTTTGGGGCACAATTTTCAATATGCCGTCTAGCATAACACTTGTTGAATGTCCGCGCGATGCGATGCAAGGCTGGAAACACATCATTCCTACCGAACAGAAAATAAAATACCTGGATGCCTTACTGAAGGTTGGCTTTGATGTACTGGACTTTGGTTCTTTTGTATCAGCCAAAGCCATCCCACAAATGGCCGATACTAAAGAGGTAATACCCCGGCTGGACTTGAGTAATACAAAGACCAAGTTGCTGGGCATAATAGCCAATACAAGGGGAGCAGAGGATGCAGTACAGTATGATGAAGTGAGCTACTTAGGTTTTCCCTTCTCTATATCAGAGACCTTCCAGTTAAGGAACACAAATAAGACAATCGCCGAGTCATTGACGCAGGTGGAAGAGATACAAAACCTTTGTGTGCAGAAGGGTAAAGAGCTGGTGATATATATATCCATGGGCTTTGGTAATCCCTACGGTGATCCTTATAGCGCTGAGGTTGCAATAGATTGGGTAGGCAAATTGGTAAAGCTTGGTGTAAAGACTTTCGCAATGTCGGACACTGTAGGTGTAGCCAAGCCTGAAAATATAGAGTACATTTTCAAAAGCCTGGTACCTGAGTTTAAGGGTGTTGACATCGGCGCACACTTTCATTCCACGCCCGACACACGCGATGAAAAGATACAGGCTGCCTACGATAATGGCTGTCGTCGTTTTGACAGTGCGATAAAGGGAATAGGCGGTTGCCCGATGGCGAAGGATGAACTGGTGGGCAATATGGCAACCGAAAATATTGTAGATTGGTGCGAAAGGAATAAAATAGAACTGCAGATAAATAAAGAAGCCTTCATGGACGCCATGCTCATAGCCGGCGGAATATTTATGTAAGGCGGCTTTTTTGAATTTTTAATTTTGACTTTTGAATTGTTCTTATGTCAACACATAGCGAAATAAAGAGGGTTACTACACGCACATTGCTGTCCATGAAGGAACATGGTGAAAAGATCAGTATGCTTACTGCCTACGATTTTTCTATGGCACGCATATTCGATGATGCAGGTATTGATGTGCTGCTTGTGGGTGACTCTGCATCGAACGTAATGGCGGGTCATGAAACTACATTGCCCATCACACTCGACCAGATGATATACCATGCTCAAAGCGTGGTAAGGGCGGCAAAACGATGCCTCATCGTTGTTGACCTTCCTTTCGGTAGTTACCAGGGCAATAGCAAAGAAGCGCTGAATACATCCATACGCATCATGAAAGAGACCGGGGCACATGCTATAAAACTGGAGGGTGGGGAAGAAGTAGCCGAATCAATAAAACGTATAGTAGGCGCCGGTGTGCCTGTTATGGGCCATTTGGGTCTTACACCACAGTCCATATATAAGTTCGGCACCTATGCTGTGCGTGCAAAAGAAGAAGAGGAAGCGGAGATACTATTAGATAATGCGCGAATATTGGAAGACTCAGGCTGCTTTGCATTGGTACTGGAAAAAATACCCGCCTCGCTTGGCAAGCAGGTTGCTGAGATGGTGAAGATACCGGTAATAGGTATTGGCGCAGGCATGCATGTGGATGGACAGGTATTGGTGATGCATGATATGCTGGGTATAACCAAAGATTTTTCGCCACGCTTCCTGCGCAGGTACCTCAGCCTTTACGATGAGATAAAAGATGCCACAGGCCGCTTCATCAGCGATGTAAAGAGCAAAGACTTCCCCAACGAAAAAGAACAATACTGATTAATGGTAAATACTATTGCATGGCAAGAGCTGCGCGATGAGTGCGCCCAAAAAGGCGTGACGCTTGTCGCGGTATCAAAGACCAAACCTGTTGCCGATATTGAGGAGATGTACAAACTAGGACAGCGCGATTTTGGTGAGAACTATGTGCAGGAACTGGTAGAGAAGCATGAACAATTACCCATAGATATACGCTGGCATTACATAGGCCATTTGCAAAGTAACAAGGTTAGATACATAGCCCCATTCGTACATCTCATTCATGCAGTAGACAGTTTCAAGCTATTTATTGAGATAAACAAACAAGCGTTAAAGAATAACCGCGTCATAGATGTGCTGCTGCAAATGCATATAGCAGATGAGGAAACGAAGTTCGGGATGGATGAGCGCGATATTGTTGAGTTCTTTGAATATTACAATGCGCAGAAAGAACAACTACAAAACGTACGCATCTGCGGCTTGATGGGTATGGCTACCAATACAGATAATGAACAGACCATACGTGCCGAATTCAGCAAGCTGCACAACATGTTCAAAACATTACAGGGATCAGAGTTCTTAGGCAAAACATATTTCAACACCTGCTCCATTGGCATGAGCAGCGACTACAAAATAGCTGTAGAAGAGGGGGGAAATATGATACGCGTAGGCAGCCTGCTGTTTGGTGAGCGCGAATACAATTAACGATCTGTGGCTCTCTGCAGCCATTTAAAGCCTATTGCAGCCGCCAGCGTTAGTCCGCCAATGAACCACCAAAGCGTAGCAAAGCCATATTTCTCAGCTATCTGTCCGCCCGTACCGGGGCCAAGTACTTGCGCAGTAGACCATGCTATTGTGTATAGGCCTGCATACTGTCCCCTGTTATGAGACTGGGCCCTGCTCACCCAATAAGAGTTCATAAAGGGCATAGACAAGATCTCGCCAAAGGTTACAATGAGCATTGATATAATAGCAAGTGAACCCACGTGCGGTAGCAAGTTGAATGCTATGTAGGAGCATGCAACCAGCACGGTGCCGATAGTTATGTAGTACAGGTTTTTCCTCTTCCCCTCAAGGTTATGAATGATCACCATCTCGATCAGGGCAATAAGCACGCCATTCGCAGCCATCACCATTCCAATATGAAAGGGTGACAAGTGCAGCTCCTGCCTGTAAAATACCGGCATAGTTGTGAACAACTGGAAGAAGCAATAGGCATAGATCATAGTAAGGAAAATGAAGACGAGGTACGCTTTATCCTTGTATGCAGAATGGGATCTGTCAATTACTTTTTGCTCATGCTTCTTTGGCGTTGCATCGTTTCGTGTTGGTGAAAGTACTGCAAGCAGTAACATAGCAGCGCCAATATTGGTGAGCCCATCTATCCAGAATAGCAAGTGAAAATTGTAAGATGCAATGAATCCACCTAGTGTCCCTCCGGCTGCCCAACCAAGATTTATAGCAAGACGGTTGAGCGAGTAGGAGCGTGTACGGTTCTCCTCTTTGCTATAGTGCGCTATTGCTGCAGAGTTGGCAGGGCGGAACGATTCATTGATAAAACTAAGGATAAAAGTGAAGATGCAGATGGCTCTGTAACTTTCCATCTGTCCCAGCACAATGAACATAATGCCTCCGCCAATCAAGGCAAATAGCTGCAGGGGGTAAAAGCCTATCCTGTCTGTGATGCGACCACCAACGAGCCCGCCGCATATAGCACCCGCGCCGAACAACGATAGTATGATACCTGCCATCCCGATCGTGAAATGCCTGCTCTCGGTAAGGTAAATGGTCATGAAAGGCACGACCATAGTGCCGCTCCTGTTGATAAGCATAACAAGCGACAGCCACCAGGTAGCGGGCGACAAGCCGCTATAGGCGTTCTTATATATGCTTGCTATCTTTTTCATGGCAGGCAAAAATATCGGTATTTATGAGGCTTTCAAAAAGATGTGCCGAACTTATTCTTTATTGGCCCTTATTTCTTGCGGAACAGGCAGAATCCGCCGTCAAAAAAACAAGTGTCTTCTACATACCTTGGTGATAGATATTTCCTGTCCGCGCCTGATATGTAGTAGAAGTCGTAAGTGGTATCATTTTCGATCGGCGCGGCATCGATCCACTTTATCTCCTCGAAGCGTCCGGGGTATCGTGTACCAGTTTCCTGGGCCATTGGCACGCAAAACAGCCAGTGCACACGCAGGTTTATCTTGCCTGGTTTTCCTTCACTTTCACGCACTATCCGGTCCAGCACTACCAGGTCATACTTATCAAACCACCATGGCCTTGAGCTGTCAAAATTCAGGTTTTTAAAGAAGTGGAAGCTTGAAAAAGCTACAATGCCTGCAAAAAGTGTGCAGCTTGCATATTTTAGAACACGTTTGTCAATGTGATTGAGAAAGCTTACCAGCAGCAGTATATACAAAGTATACATGAATAGTGCGGTCCTATCCTGGATGTATTTGGTGTGCAAAAGCTCATGCTGCATTTTTATACAAACGCAACAAATAACGAGTAAAAGCCAAAACAGTATTCCGTTTTTTGCTCCCGCGTCAAGCTTCTTTTTTACAAGTAAGTATACCCAATATATACCAATGAGCACAACGCTTGCGGCAACTGCGCATGACACAATTAGTAGTGTAAGACTCGCAGGATCATCAATATACAGGGTTTCCTTGATGAGCGACATTATCGTATCTCTGAATAAACCGGTATCACCGCCGTAAAATAACTGGTCGGCTTTACGAAGCCTTAGTATAGGGCCGGCAATCAATATTGCGAGGATCACCGTTGAAATGCCCAGTGAAAATATCCGCCGGAGATACAAAGTCTTGTCCCTGCTTTCCTTGAAAAGGGCGGGTTCGATGATCAGTATGCCGGCCATTGCAAAGTAATAGTAGAGTAAAGTAAAGTTGCTGTATACCGACAAGATAGCCCCGAAAAAGCATAGGTACAGATACCTGAATTTTTTGCCATCAAGGTGCAGCAGCAGGAAGTATATGCTTGCCGTCATAAAAGCTATAGACATGCCGTAGCCACGACTGTAGCCCCAAAACTCGAACTCAAAAGGATTGAGATTCAGCAATACAAAAGTGCCGATCTGCCATAAAGGTTTTTTAAAAAACCTGCTGCATAGCAGTGCACAGAATACCAGGAATATTATTTGTGCGCCCAGGCTCCCGATGCGCAGGTAAAAATCATTATCCGCAAAATGCTCTACAAAAAATTTCCTTACTATTGAATTGAGGATATGGGTATTAGCCGTGGGATGCTCCATGTAGATGAATTCCCAGTATGAAGCATGATAGTGGCTGTGTGGCTCATCTTCTGTAAGCGGCACATGAAGTATCCTGAGTACGTTAAATACAATTAATAAGCCTGAAAATGAGGCATAGAAAAGCCAGGTGAGTATTGACGAGGTTTTTTTGGAGAGTTGCAGCATAGCCGGCTATTTTTTAAATATACTATGTCTACTTGAATTTGTCAAGGTCGATCTGTTCATGACAAAAGTAATATTCCCTTGCATCGTTCGATGCCACAATTACCATCCTGTCTTTTACAAATTGCTCCATCCATTCGCGATATTGGTCTACGCCTTTCTGATCGAGGTTGGTACAGGGTTCATCGAGTAACAGTATGGGGGTGTCAGAAAAAATGGCTTGTGCCAGTTTGACCCTTTGCTTCATCCCGGATGAATAGTCGCCGATAGGCTTGTCTGCAGATGATTGCAGGCCCGTTAAAGATATGATGCTTTCAATATCAAATCCCTGCATGGGTTTCTTGAAAGAGAAATGGAATGCAAGGAACTCGCGCAGTGTCAACTCTTCCACTATTTCCATACCGGGGGCACAAAAACTTATTTGCGGGAATACAGTGTTATGATCGGCAACCGCACCATTAATATCAAAAATAACTTTGCCCAGTGAAGGGGGTTGCATGCCTGCTATGATACGCATGAGTGTGGACTTGCCACTGCCATTAGCACCCAATAAGGCATATGTCCCCGGCGCTGTAAACGTGTAATGAATGTCTTTGAATATCCAGTGCCGCTGAAAACGCTTGCTTATATGTTCAAGGGATATCTTCATTATATCGCCGGGTATATCCCTTATAGATTTAGCCTTGCCGGTACAATTATTTCTTGTCTTTCCTGATGATCTGTGCTACCAGTTCCGCTTCGGTAACGAGCCGGTTGCCTATGTACACCGTACCACGCATTTCGCATATACCGCGGCGTATTGGGTTGATCAATTCCAGCTTTAATATCAATGTATCGCCGGGCAGTACCCTTTGTTTAAAACGCACTTTATCTATCTTGATAAAATAGGTGTCGTAATTTTCAGGATCGTTGTAGTTATTAAGCGCCAGTATGCCACCTGTCTGCGCAAGGGCTTCTATCTGCAATACGCCGGGCATTACCGGGTTGCCGGGAAAATGCCCCTGGAAAAAATGTTCGTTGAAGGTTGCATTCTTTATACCCACTACATGTGTATCGCTCAACTCAATGATCTTATCAACCAGCAGGAAAGGGTATTTATGAGGTAAGGCGCGCTCTATCTGCGTTATATCATATATAGCAGGCTGGTTAGGATCATAATGGGGTATATCGGACAAATGCTTGTTCTTTTTTATGTACTGCTTTATCTTCTTGGCAAACTCCACATTGGAGGCATGGCCCGGCCTGCTGGCTATGATATGTGCTTTGATAGAGTGACCAACAAGTGCAAGGTCGCCAACTACATCAAGGAGTTTATGCCTTGCAGGTTCGTTAGGGAAATGTAACTGTACATTGTTGAGTATGCCTTCCTGCTTTACCTGTATGTTCTGTTCGTTAAATATCAGCGCAAGTTTATCCAGTTCGGGCTGATCCAATACCTTATCAACTACCACTATTGCATTACTCAGGTCGCCTCCTTTTATCAGGTTGTTTTCCAGCAGGTATTCCAGCTCGTGCAGGAAGCAAAATGTGCGTGATGGCGCTATCTCGTTCCTGAATTCTGAAATATGTTTTAAAGTAGCGTGCTGTGTACCGAGTATCGGAGAATTAAAATCGATCAGCGTAGTTATCTGGTATTCGTTCGAAGGAACGGCCAGCATATCCACATTCTTCGATGGGTCGAAGTAATGTATATTACTGTCAATTGCATAAACAATACGCTTGGCATCTTGTTCCACCACACCTGCACTTTCAATAGCCTCAATGAATACTTTTGAACTGCCGTCCATGATGGGCAATTCAGGACAGTCGAGCTCTATGAGCACGTTATCAATACCCATACCAACCAGCGCAGCCAAAACGTGCTCAACAGTATTGATACGGGCGCCGTTATGTTCCAGCGTTGTTCCGCGCGATGTATCTACCACGTAGTCTACATCAGCTTTTATTATTGGCTGGTCCGGAAGATCGGTGCGCCTGAACCTGATACCGAAACCGGGATTGGCCGGCTTCATGGTCATAGTAACGCTTTCCCCTGTATGCAAGCCTACGCCATGCAGCGTGACCGGGTTCTGTAATGTTTGCTGAAATTGCCCTGATGAGTTATGCTGCACCTTGTCTGTGTTTTTTTGTAGCGCTTCTGTTTGTAATGGTATTGCTATGCTCACGCTATATTGCTGTGTTTTTATTATTCATTGCTTCGGTAAGTTCCTGCATCATCTCTTCCAGTTTTTGCAGGCGCTGCTGTATCTCCGGCAAATTTCTAAAAATTGCCTGACTTTTTAATGAACTTTTATAGTCATATGCGGGCGAACCCGTCAATGCCGTATTCGGCGAAGTTACTGATTTTGCAAGTCCGCTTTGTGCATTGATGCGTGTACCATCGGCCAAATGTAAATGTCCTACTATCCCCGCCTGCCCGCCAATGATACAGTTCCGGCCCAGTTTGGTACTGCCTGATATGCCTGCCTGGGCTGCTATTGCCGTGTTTTCGCCGATCTCTACATTATGCGCCAGCTGTATCAGGTTATCTAGCTTTACGCCCTTTTTAATAACTGTAGAGCCCATTGTAGCCCTGTCGATAGTAGTATTGGCACCTATTTCTACGTCATCTTCTATAATGACATTCCCTATTTGCGGTATTTTCTTGTAAGTGCCATCGGCCTGCGGTGCAAAGCCAAAGCCATCGCTGCCTATTACTGTGCCTGAATGTATGATCACATTATGGCCTATCACGCAATCGTTATATACCCGAACACCGGGGTGGAGTATGGTATTATTCTTTACCATTGCATTATCGCCCACATAACAGCCGGGATATATCTGAACATTATCGCCAATTATTGCATTTTCGCCTATATAGCTGAATGCTCCCAGATATATATTTTTACCTAATTGCGCGGTCTTGGAGATATAGGAAGGCTCTTCGATACCCGTTTTTGCGTTCTGGGCCATCATCTCGTTGTATTTCTCCAGTAAAAGGGCAAAACCATTATAGGCATCGGGCACGCGTATAAGGGTTGGCTTAACAGTTCCTTTTACTTCAAAATCTTCATTAACTATTACAACTGAGGCCTTTGTAGTGTACAGGTGATCTTCATATTTTGGGTTTGCGAGAAAGCATAATGCACCTTCCTCCGCCTCTTCTATCTTGGAAAGGGTGTTCACAATGGCATCGGGGTTACCCTCCACTTTGCCTTTTATTAAAGTAGCTATCTGGACTGCTGAAAACTGCATGGGCGGATTTGAAATTAATCTTTCTTTTATGTTTAGTTGACCGGGAACAATTATTAGCCACAAATTTTATGCCCGGAAATAGCAAAGGTACTTCTTATGTACGGGTCGGGCAAGTGCTTGGTTAACAACAGGGTTGTCGATCTCAGAAATGTCTTTTACTTCCCCGTTCTTCATAGCAATCTGTATACGTTCGTCCTCTACATTATAAGTACTGTTAGAGGTAACACCTGTAGAAACGAAATAGTGCAGGTCATTAGTATCCAGCCCAAGGTATTTCTGGATCTCCGCTTTCTTCTCACCTGCAAGCGTGTCCACTTCATCAGAACTTAAAATAACTTTATACAAATGCCTGTTTATCATCATTTTGCATAAAATAGATAATATCTTGTCTTTATGGTCCTGCCATACTTTTATTGAGGTTAGGACATCGTTATCATCCAGCTTGCAAAATTGCTCCAGGTGGATCTCGTCTTTCTCAAAGTCCTCCGCAGTGAGCTGATTATAGAGGAAATGTTTTAAATACGGACTGGCAAATAATTCTTCTCCCTGCCTTGCAAGCTCCCTGGCGCGGGTAAGTATATTGATCAATAACTGCTCGGCCCCCAGGACTGTTTTGTGCAAATAAACCTGCCAGTACATAAGACGGCGGGCAATAATGAATTTTTCAACCGAGTGAATGCCTTTTTCTTCCACCATCAAGTCGCCGTTCCTGACGGTAAGCATCTGCAATATCCTGTCATAGCCGATCACTCCTTCCGTAACGCCTGTATAAAAACTATCACGGTTCAGGTAGTCCATCCTGTCCACGTCCAGCTGGCTGGATACTAACTGGTGCAGGTATTTTCGGGGGTATGAGTGATCAAATACCATTATCGCGTCCGTGAGCAGGCCGTCAAGGTCTTTATTGAGCCGCTTCATGATAAGGTGAGATATGCTTTCATGATGAATGCCCTCAACCAGTGAATGCTCCAGTGCATGGGAAAAAGGCCCATGGCCCACATCATGCAATAGTATGGCTATCCTGGCGGCAAGGCGGTCGTCGTCGGTGAACGGGATATCCTTTATCTTAAGCTCATCGAGGGCTTTGCCCATAAGATGGCAGGCACCCAGGGAGTGGTGGAAACGTGTATGTACAGCCCCGGGGTATACCAGGTGGGCCATACCCATCTGCTTTATATTACGTAAACGCTGAAACCATGGATGTTCTATGATATCCATCAATCCGGGCTCGGGAAACCGTATAAAACCGTATACAGGGTCATTAATGATCTTGCCCTTTACTTTCATCCTGCTTTATTATCGTTTAATTATTTCCAGTCCCCGTTATTTGGCGGAACCTCTTCCTGCGGGTCGGCTTCATCCTGATTTCCGCCGTTGCCGGTACCGTAAGTATTACTCCGCTGCTGGCTGGTGGGGTCCATTACATCACAATCATCAAAGCCGGGCGGTTGCTGGAATTTTACATCAGGACTAATACCAAGTGTTTTGTCGGCATATGCTTTCTTAATGAACAAAGCCCATATAGGCAATGCTGCAGCAGAACCCTGGCCTAAGCGCTCGCTGGCAAAACGGAATACACGATCGTCGCAACCAACCCAGGCCCCTGCTAATATCTGTGGCGTGTAGCCTATGAACCAGGCATCGGCCTGGCTATTGGTAGTACCTGTTTTACCCGCTACATCGCTCTGTATGTTATAGGCAAAGCGCATGCGCCTACCTGTACCATTATCTATTACGCCGCGCATCATCTTGATCATCTTAAATGCAGTATTGGCATTAATGATCTCTTTCTGCATTGGGGTAAAGTTGCGGAGCAGTATACCATTCTTGTCCTCGATCTTGGTAATGAACATCGGCTGGGTGTTGATGCCCTGCGTAGGGAACATACTGTAAGCGCCCAGCATTTCGTAAAGAGATATATCGGAGGAGCCTAAGGCTGAAGAAGGAAACTTTTCTACGTTGCTGGTAATACCGCATTTATGCACAAAGTCAACAAAAGCATTAACGCCAACCTGTTTTAGTATGTATAAGGCTGCGTTGTTGATCGAAAGAGCCAGCGCCGTTTTCATTGGCAATTCCACATATTTGGAGCCGCCTGCGTCATATCCCTTCTTTTCAGGAAAATCCTGCGGCATAGTGGAGACCGTACCGCATGGAGAGAAACCATTATCAATAGCAAGGCAATATAAAAGAGGCTTAATTGTAGAACCGACCTGCCTTTTGGTATGCTCATTTACGTGATCGAACTGGAAATAGGTATGGTCGATGCCACCCACCCATGCTTTTACAGCACCATTGGCCGGGTCCATCACCATAAAGCCTGCCTGGAGGAATAGCTTCATGTATTTAATGGAATCGATAGGGCTCATTACAGTATCCTTATAATGGGCTTTGTTCCATGCAAAAACTTTCATCTTCACAGGTTTGTTCATCTCCGCCATCATCTGGTCTTCCTTCATTCCCTGCTCCTTCATCATCTGGTACCTGTCGCAGTCTTTGATACCCCTGTTCAATACATTTTGTATCTCTTTGGTCTTGGTCCAGATACTGCCATTTGCATAACCCGGCTGCGACATGAATAGCTTTTGAAGCGCGATCATATGCTCTTCAACCGCAGCTTCAGCGTAGCGCTGCATGCGGATATCAATAGTGGTATATATCTTAAGCCCGTCTTTGAATATATTGTATTTGGTGCCGTCCGGTTTCTTAATGGTCTGGCAAATGCTGTCCACCTGCTGCTCCAATACCTGCCTGAAGTAAGGTGCCAAACCTACGTGATAGTCGAGTTTATGGTAATCGAGTACGATTGGTTTTTTCTGGAACTCATCGGCCTGATCACCCGAGAGGTAACCGTGCTCCTCCATATTGGAGATAACCACATTACGCCTTTTAAGTGCAAAGCCCGGGTTCCTGCGCGGGTTGTATAGCGTGTTACCCTTCAGCATACCTACCAACATTGCAGCTTCGTCTACAGTAACTTTATCGGGTGTCTTGTTATAAAAAGTAAGCGAGGCATTACGTATACCGTACACATTATCGCTAAAAGGTACTGTGTTCAGGTACAGGGTAATGATCTCGTTTTTGGTTAAGTTCCTTTCCAGCTTTACTGCCATTACCCATTCCTTAAGCTTTATGAAGGGGAGGGTAAGTATATTCTCATTCTTACGCGGGAAGAGGTTTTTGGCGAGCTGCTGTGTAATGGTAGATGAGCCACGCTTTTTGCCAGTGAGTATATAAAAAGGTATGGCGGCGGTGGCTACCGGGTCAATGCCTGAGTGCTCGTAAAAACGGGCATCTTCGGTGGCTAGCAATGCGTGGAATACATTTTCGGATATATCCTGGAACTTGGAGGTAGAACGGTCCTGCACATAATAACGCCCTATCAGGGTATTATCTGCTGCGTAAACATCGGATGAAAGCGCACTACTGGGGTTCTCCAACTCGTTCATCGACGGCATATAGCCCAGCAAGCCAAGGTTGATGAGCAATATCAACAGGTTGAAGAGAATAACTCCTCCCCAGAAGACCCTCCATAATATGCGCACCGATCGTTTCATTAAATACGTTCTTTTTTTGCTTGTGCAAAGCTATAAAAATTAATAAGCAGCGCGTAGCTGAATATGAGTTCCTGCTAACTTTAACATCCTGGCTTTATACTCTTACTATTATATATAAATTATTGCTGTTTTCTATTCGTGTTATGCTTCCTGCTCATCCTCAGCCGGCATTACGAAAAAGCTGATCGTCCGCACAGGATTCAAAAATCCCAGGAACCGGTCTTTAAAGGCTATCCTACGCCTTGCTGTTTGCAGGAAAGGTTTCAGGAATAAACTTACTTTCTCTATTTCTGTTTCCGTCAAAGCCTGCCTGGCATACTTCTGTTTCAGGTATATATTCATGAACGCAGTAAAGGATGTACCTAATTGGGGGTCTACAACCTGCTTTGCAAACTGCATGGGCGTGAGCGCGCCTTTAAATATACCTGTTTGATGCAGGTAAAAGCTTGCTGTTCTATACGCCCAGTATGCCTTAGCACTTCCCGGTTTTGCATTTTTATGTCTCGTACGATAATACCGCATCACCATATTGGGTAGCAGGAGGAAGAGCAGGAATAAACCCGCCACGGTGCCCACAACTGTCCATAGTATTGCCTTGTAATCGACCGGCTTATCTTCCGTTACTGCCTGCTGTTTGTCTTTAGGTTTTTCTATGTCCTTGCGCTTCAGGTACACTTCATCAATAGGGGCGGGCGAGGGGAAGCGTTTTATGATCGATGTGCCATTTTCACTGGCGCTTGCTTCCATTTTTTTCATGGCATCCGCATAAGATACGGCTGTCGCCTCTTCCCCGGGCTGTATACTGGCCAGAGGTACGGACAGGCTATCGCGCTGCACAGTGGCTATTTTCATATCCATTGTTACAGCTACAGGTGCGGTCAGGCTGTATTCCTTATCGTGGAATACCATATGCTTCACCTTCATCACCATCAGTTTCTTTGTGGTATCCACATTCTCTATTATGCCATCTGCGGCAAGCCATGCTTTGGGTGGCTGCATGGGTGGTGTTCCGTCGGGTTTGGGTGCTTCCTGAGCATCGGAGTTACCGACGGTAGTGTCAAAATCAAGCCAGCCATAGCCCGGGAAGTATACCTGCACCCATGCATGTGCCTGGTCGGCATAATACCAATACCAGCCTTTGTTCTTGCCGCCGCTCCTGTCCATAGTAAGGAAGCCAACTGCTATGCGCGATGGAACGCCAAGCGAGCGGAGCATGAAAAGCGTTGCCCCGGCGAAATAGGCGCAATAACCTTTATGGTTTTCGAACATGAAATACCTGAGCTTAGAGGCACTCGGTATATCGGGTACGCCAGGGTTATCGGTGTATTTATACAGGGGTTCGCCATTTTCATCTTTCGATGTGAAGTAGTCACGAATAGCTATGACCTTATCAACTGTTTTGTCGGCCTTGGCAGTTATCTTATGGGCCAGGTCCGAGATCTCTTTAAATTTGGCATCGGAAGGCATGTAGGTATAATACTGCATGAACTTCTTGTCCGTGTTCTCATATCCTGCTGCTGTTCTCAATACTGCGAAACGCTGCGTTTGGAATTTTACTAATTGTTCATTTTTCTGGGGGTTGTAGACAAAGTAAGCGCTGTTGAGCTCGGACACATAGCTCTTAGCCCTGAATGCTGTTTTGAACTCTTCGCGGAAGTCTTTCTCAACGGTAATAGGCTGAACGAAATAACCAACATTAGGCGCAAGGTAGGTTGTGGGGCTAAGCGTCTTGGTATATACCTCTATATCTACATTTTTCCTCAGCCTGTCGGAGAGACTATTCCTGATAACGCTTGAATCGGACTTGGTAGAAAATAGGGGTATGCTTATTGGGCTCGGAATGAAAAGATCGTTGTACGGAATAGCGGAGTCTCGCTCAAATGTTTCTGTAAGTGTATCGAACTTGGTATAGTAGAATGCGGTGAGATATAGGGGGTTTGGGATATCTGTATTTGGGAAGAAATTGTCTATGTGCGCACAGAACAGCAACTCATTGCTGCGGCCAAGGCTGCTGCGCAGGCGGGCATAGTCCTCCAGGTTGAAGGTGCCATCCTTATTCTTCTTCAGCATACTGTTCTGGCCTTGCTTGCCTCCGCCGCCGTAATTTGCCACGGTTTCTTTTATTTCGCCGCGCATCAGGTACACGATACCGCCAAGTACCATTACAGCAAGGACCGCAAAAACGATTGTACGCCTGATGAGGAACCACCAGAACTTAGCGGACTTGTCCTTGTAGTTGTATATCTGTTCGGACGTAAAGATGATATAAACCGAATAGAGCAGGGCAGGGCTGAAGGTCCCCAAAAGATTGTTGACCGAATCAGTGTTTTCCTTTGCTATTAAATAGATACATGAGCAAAGCAGCACCGCAGAAATGAACACTGCCCAATACCTGAGCCTCATAAAACCCCAGCCCAACAGCCAGCCGGTAACAAAGAGGATAGCAAAAGTTCGAAACTGAACGGAAATAAAGAATGCATCAAATTCACCACCGGGCAGTTTGTCTAGCCCCTTATATATAATATACAGCAGGAGCAGTACACCTGCGAAAACCGGCAGAAAGCGGAACCTAAGCGAATAGATAAGCGCGCTGACTACCATACCTGCAGTGGCAAACAGTGTAAGCTCAACTGTAATATTTGCCTGGGCAGGCAGGAAAGAGAATAAACCTGTATGCAGGTCGCCTATAATGCCGAAATAATCGTGGGCATTCCAAAGCAGGAAGTAGCAAACAAGGGCCGTGGGTAGTATAAGAAATATAAGCCGGGCTAATAATTCATTTACAGGGGTGGCGCGTTGTATATTCATATTCATTCATGGCAGTACCAATACCGCGGGTACTCTTATCAAATGTAATCATTTCATTTTTTATACAGATTCAATAGTGCCTGTGATTCCCTAAAATCTTTCTTAAAGTTTTCGTCCGGGCTGGCATGCATACATCTGCCATGTTTTTGCATATGATATGTCTATGGAAGGTACTTATCCCCAATGTGTTGCCTTTATTAAGAAAATCTTAACTTACGCGCGTTTTAAAAATATTCCTAAATGATAACAACAACAGAACAAAGTACGGTGAAACTAGAAGCAGCCGGCTTGGACGAAAAAATCAAAAACATGTTACAGCAATTGAAAGTTGTTACCGTTATCGGCTCAGGTACTATGGGCAACGGTATCTGCCACGTATTTGCACAAAGTGGCTTTAATGTGCACATGATGGACATTAACCAGGTCGCATTGGACAAAGCAATTGCTACCATTGGCAAGAACATGGATCGCCAGGTGGCCAAAAACACCCTGACAGAGGAAACTAAGGCGCAGGCACTGGGACGTATCACCACCTATACTGACCTCGCTGAGGCCGTAAAAGATGCTGATATAGTAATAGAAGCCGCTACCGAGAACATTGATCTTAAGATCAAGATATTCCAGGACCTTGACAAAATGTGCCCTGAGCGCACTATCCTTGCCACCAACACTTCTTCTATTTCCATCACAAGGATCGGCTCACACACGAAGCGCCCAGGTAAAGTAATAGGTATGCACTTTATGAACCCTGTACCTGTTATGAAACTGGTAGAGATCATAAACGGTTACGCTACCGAAAAAGACGTTACCAATGTTGTGTATCATCTTTCCGAATATCTGGGCAAAGTACCATGTATCGTTAATGACTATCCCGGCTTTATATCCAACCGTATCCTGATGCCGCTGATCAATGAAGCGATACTGGCACTGCAGGAAGGCGTGGCCGGTGTTACTGAAATAGATACCATCATGAAGCTGGGTATGGCGCACCCAATGGGCCCGCTGCAGCTTGCTGACTTTATTGGCCTTGATACCTGCTATTCTATCATGCATGTATTGCACATGGGCTTCGGCGCACAGAAGTATGCTCCGGCTACATTACTGGCTAACATGGTACAGGCCGGTTTTTACGGCGCTAAATCAGGCGAAGGTTTCTACAAATATACTCCCGGCAGTAAGGAGCTAGTAGTAAGCGAGCGTTTCCAAAACAAAAGCTGGAAAATATAATTGACATGCTTTTTTGAAATAAAAATGTCCCCCGGTTCATACCGGGGGACATTTTACTATGTACTGTTCTGATTACTTCTCTTTCAACATAGGTATATTCTGCCCGGCCTGTTTCAGGGTAAGCTGGCTGCCATCTGCTAAGAAAACCAAAGTAATACCTGCAGCGTCAAATTTAAATTCAGTATCGCTTACTGCATCCAGCGGGAATGCCGACTGACCGGTCGCCTGGGCAGTAAGCTGGCCGTTCTCGATTTTTACCATCAGTTTCAAAGGGAAGCCTTCTTTTGCGTAGCTCCCTTCGTATTTTTTCAGCAGTTCGGGATTAACCGCTACAGCCTTGAATGACGGGATCTGGTAGTGTTTATGATAATAGATGCTCAGTATACCTATCAGGATATCATTCATTGTATAGTTCATCCCGTTAGCACAGAATGCAACTGTTAAGCTGTCTTCCGGAAAATAGGAGAGGGCAGATGAGAAACCATCTATTCCCCCGGTATGCCCATAGCCTATTTTGCTGTAAAACGGGGTTTGGAATATACCCTTGCCAAAACCGTCCTGCATCTTCGTCATGGCTTCCAACGATTTTTTGCTGACGATTTTATATTTGAACAAGGAATTGATGAATGTGTTCAGGTCATTAGTTGTGGAAACTATAGAGCCTGCGCCCCCGGGTATGCTCATATCCGTTTCTTCTTCTTTCTGCCATGAGTTGTTGTAAAATCCATATGAATAACATTCGCCCTTATCTATCGATATTTTTCCCCCATAATAAGTATTCTTCAAGCCTATTTTATTACAGATGCGCGACTGCAAGTTTTTTGCATAATCTTTACCGGTGATCTTTTCAATGATATAGCCTAGCAGTACAAAGTTGGAGTTGCTGTATTCGGCTTTTTCGCCTGGGGCAAATTCAGGCTTGCTCTTCTTTAACAGTGATATGATGTAATCGTGTGTTTGCGGCCTTGTATAGTAAGTTGTATAAAAGCTGTCCGTGAAGTTGTGTATCCCGCTGTGGTGGCTTAGTAGTTGGTCGATGCTGATCTTTGCAGCATTGGGTATTTGCGGATAGTATTTGGATAGCTTCGTTGCCCCGGTAAGCTTATGTTCTTCTATCAGTTGAAAGATCATAGCTGTTGTGAACATTTTGGATATGGAGCCGATCCTGTACCTGGTGTTTGCCTCAGCAGGCTTTTTATTTTCCACATCGGCATAGCCGAACGCCTTGTTGTATATTGGCATCCCTGCCTTGGCCAGCGTTACACAGCCCATAAATTTATTGTTGCTCGCCAGCACGTTCATCAGGCTGTCCAGCCTGGCTTCGTCCAATACTATTTGTGCTTTTACGGAATTGGTTGCCAGGAAAATGAGCAATGAGCCGGCTGCCAGTCGACTACATTTTCTTGTTATGCGGTTGAGCGATTTCATGCTCAAATGTAGTAATTAAGGCCTGCATGTGAAAGGGGAGAAGTAGTGGGATGTTCACTGCTTCATAAAAAGGCGCCCTTCATAATGAAGAGCGCTTTTTTTACTGCTTTAATTATATCTAGCGCCTGTAATGCCTGCTTTCCCTGTGATGCATGCGGCGCATATGATGCCTGCGTACCGGCTCATGGCGGTGTCGTCTCCCGTGCATACGGTGCCACCTGTGGCGGCCTTGCTGGAAGACGCGTGCTTTATCCGGTCGCGGTATCACGGCAATTTTACTATTGCCGCTTTTAACTTTTTTAATTTCTCCTGCCTTGCTGCTGCCTGCTCCTGCAATTGTGAAGAGGGCTATAAACAGCATAACTATGACCCTTATTTTCATAAACTGTTTTATTTTACTATTAAATAATGATGAGATTTTACTAAAATTAAGACTTTAATGCCATACTAAAAAAACGAGATTTATCGCCAGTCGCGCCTATTGCAGTTATTGTACCTCCGGCCGCGATATTCATTTCTGCAGCCCCGGCCGCGATACTCGTTCCTGTAGCCACGGCCCCGGTCATTATCATATCCACGCCTTCCATAATTACCTCTTTCATTCCTGTAGTACCTGCTATCATTATAGCCGTTCCCATACCCGTTATAGCCACCTCCGTTGCCACCACGCACACTCAGCTGTCCGCCCCCGGGCAATGGCGCCGTTACATGGACACGCGTCCGCTGCGCCTCTGCTTTCGTCTGTATCCCAATTGTGCTGAGTGCTATCATGGCCACTGCTACTATCATTTTACTTTTCATGCTATTTCGTTTTAGATAAGGCATGTAATCCAAATGCCTTGCCAAAGTCGAAAATCCAAATGTTAAAGTAATGTTGACCGGCACGTATTATGCGCCCAGCTTGCCGAGTACCTTTATCATATCGATGCCTTTGCCCAGCACCGGTGCAAACAGATCGCCCTTTTTTTCCAGCCTTTTTAGTGTATTAGTGATATTGAAGTCGATCGGGTTCAGCCCTTTCTTCACTTCCTTCCAGTCGAGCGGAGTAGAGACAGGAGCATGTGGTTTAGGTCGCAGGCTATAGGCACAGGATAGTGTTTGCCCCGGCCGGTTCTGCAGGTAATCAATATATATCATGTCTTTACCTCTTTTGCTCAGCGAGCGCTCAAGGCTTGTGAAATCTGGCAGTTGTTCCTGCGTGAGCATAGCTATTGTGTGGGCAAAATCACGTGCCTGCTCATAGCTGTATTTTGCTGCAAGCGGTACGTATATATGCAGGCCTGTTGCTCCCGATGTTTTGCAATAGGAAGGACAGCCTCCTTTGTCGAAAATTTGCTTCACGGTGTTTGCAACGTCAATTACCTGCTCAAAAGTATTTTTCTCTGAGGGGTCGATATCGATAACAAGGTAATCAGGACTGTCAGGTGCAGCCGTACGCGAGTTCCATGGGTTCAGCTCTATACAACCCAGGTTGGCAAGGTAGAGCAAGGTAGCCTTGTTATTGCACACTATATAATTGATATCCTTTTTCGCACTGTCCGAATACATCTTATAAGTATCGGCCCATTCGGGTGCTGCGTCGCCGGTATCTTTATGAAAGAAGCCTTCATCTTTTATTCCGTTGGGCGTTCTTCTCAATGATTCCGGCCTGTCTTTCAGGTATTTACCTATGTACTTGTAGACCTTGTTATAGTAGTCTATCATATCGCCTTTGGTATAGCCTTCCTCAGGCCAGTATATCTTGTCTACATGGGTAAGCGCTACTTTATTGCCGCTCACTGTTATTGCTTTGTCCATGGCTGCTTTTGAAGAATGAACATTTTGTTTCGTTTTTATGCTTTGCGCCTCTTCACTTATTTCCCGGGGCTCTTTGTCTACCCGTAAACCCATAAATACAGGATGCCTTCTCGTGCCACCTTGCGTTATTTCGCTGTATTTTATATTGCATACCAGCTCAGGCCGTAGCCAGGTCACTTTTCCATTCAATGGTACCTTGATACCGAACGGTGATTCATCCGTAACATACTCTTGCATCTGGCCGTAAAGATCTTTAAGCGTTTTACCATTAAAGCCCGTACCTGTATGCCCGATGTAAGTAAATTTACCTGATTTGTAAATGCCCAACACTAATGCACCGAAATGTTTTCGCGAATTTCTCGGTTCGGTATAACCGGCAATGATCGCTTCCTCTGTTAACACCTGTTTTATCTTCAGCCAGTCTTCGCTTCGGGTGTTTTCATGGTATCGGCTATCGGCGCGTTTGGCAATCATTCCCTCGAGCCCTTGTTTTTTCATCAGGGCGAAAAATTCCTTCCCCTTCCCTTCTATATGGTCGCAATAACGGATGATATCATTTTCAGGCAATAAGCCTTTTAATATTTCTTTACGCTCCAGGAGTGTCTTGCTCTCTATACTCTTTCCTTTGACGTATAAACAATCGAATACGTAGTAGCTAAGTGGTACATCACCGTTTTCATCGTACTGCTGTAGTAATTGAAAGTCGGGCATACCGTGCTCGTCCAATGCAACGATCTCTCCATCGATTATTATTTTTTGTTTTATTTTTTTCAGCTGTTCGAATACTGCCGGGTATTTGTTTGAGAACGATAGTCCGTTTCTTGAATACAGCCTCGTGTCTTTCCCATTTATTTCGCCAACAGCCCTGTAGCCGTCCCACTTTATTTCAAATATCCATTTAGGATCGTCAAATGGTTTGTCCCGAAGCTTTGCCGTCATGGGCACAATAAAGTCCTTGAATTTATCGCCCGGGTTTCTGTCAGGCGCTGGCTGCGCCATTACTTTTTTTTTACCGCTTTCTTAGCGGGACTTGTTTTTCGAGCGGCATTTCGTTTTTCGGTATAGGCCAGCGAGCTTTTTTTAGCATAGTCTTCGCTGTTGTATTCTTCATCGGTAGCATACTTGTCACGGTGCTTAATGAGCAGCCAGCTTTTCTCATCTTTCTTTAGGTTCACAAGGGCAAAATCGCCTTTCAGCTTCCTGCCCTTCATCCTGAATTTTATACTGCCTTTACGCATGTTTTGTGCAAATTCTTTCGCACTTATCACATTGCCTTCTTCATCTATCGGTTCGTAAGTGCCATGGTCCCATACATCTACATGCCCCGAGCCATAGTTGCCCTCAGGAATGTCACCTTCAAACGTTGCATAGTCAATAGGGTGGTCTTCCACCATCATAGCCAGGCGTTTATCTTTCGGGTTTAGCGATGGCCCCTTTGGGACTGCCCAGCTCTTCAGGGTGCCTCCCAGTTCGAGCCTGAAATCATAATGCAGGTGCGAGGCATGATGGCGTTGCACCACAAATATCAGCTTGCCGGTATCTTTTTTCTCTTTGCCTGCAGGTTCAGGTGTGTCCTTAAAGTTGCGTTTCTTCTTATAGGTGGCCAGGCTCATTACGATGCTTTTTTATGTCTGGTGGTTGTTGTTTTTTTGGTTTCGAGGCTTTCTTTCAACTGCGCCATCAGGTCCTTCGATTTATTCTTCACTATCTTAAACTTGGGCTGAGCGATCGTCTTCCCCTTGGCTTTTTCTTTTATCAGTTTCATCAGTTCAGCATCGTAAGTGTCCTTATATTTAGCGATATTAAATTTCTTTGGCGTTAGTTGGTTGATCAGGGAGATCGCCATTTTCAGTTCGGCAGGTTTTACAGTTGTAGTTGCACTTGGTATGCTCAGATCTGCATGGCTGCGTATCTCTTCGGGAAAGCGGAGCTTCACCAGTAGCAGCATATTATCTTCCGGCCGCAGCATGCAGAAATTTTCTTTGGTACGCATGACATACCTGCCTAATGCTACACGCCCGGTTTTTTTCAACGCTTCCCGCAACAATGCATATGCGTGCTCGCCGCCTTTCGATGGCTCCAGGTAATAAGGAGTCTCATAGTACATGGGGTCGATGGAGGCCTCGTCCGTAAACTCTTCTATCTCTATCAGCTTACTTTTCTTCGGGCTGGCTTTTTCATAATCGTCTTCATCCAGGACTACGTATTTGTCATTGATCAGGAACCCCTTTACGATGTCTTTCCAGGCTACCTCCTCGCCGGTATCTTTATTGATACGCGCATACCTTATACCTGCATGGTCATGCTTATCCAGCATATGCAAGTCCAGCGTACTTTCTTCGGTTGCGCTGAATATCCGTATGGGAATATTTACAAGCCCAAAACCTATTGCCCCCGACCATATTGCACGCATATCGTTTATGTTTTTATTAACGACTATAAAAAACATGCCGCTAGGCTGTTTCATTATAAGATTAGGGTATCTTATAATGCAATATTATTATTATGGTTGGTGAAAAAAGCTGATATTCATCAGCAGGTACTTACTTTATCTGTTTCCTGAACAGGTAAAAGGCAAGCGTCCCGAATAGTATATTAGGTATCCAGGCTGCTACAGTGGGATTGAGCCCGGCTTTTGTAGAAAAGGTAGTGGAAAATTGCCCGGACATGATGTATACCGCACTTATTACTATGCCCAGTGCCAGGTGCAGGCCACTGCCCCCCCGTACCTTTCTGCTGGCTATACATGCGCCTATCATAGTTAGTATAAAACCGGCGAAGGGTTGGGCCGTTCTCCTGTCGCGCTCTACGTAGTAAATGTTGAGTGTTTCTCTTCCGCGAAGCTTCTCACGCGCTATATAGGTATTCAGTTCCGGCGTGGTTAATGCTTCTTTTATCGCATCGTCCTCGTCCAGGTCTTTAGGAGTAAAAGCATATTGTTGCTCCATTTCACGTATGAACTGCATATCCTCATTGACGCCGTTCATTTTCCTGATAGTAACATCATAGAGCTTCCACACGTTCCTGAGGCTGTCATAGCTCACATGGTCGGCTGATAGTTTTTCTTTTAGCTGTGTACCATCTATTTTCTCCGCCGTAAATTTTGTCCCTGTATTCGTAGTATAGTCATAGCGTTGCATGAATACGAACAGTTCTTTTGAAAGTCTCAGGTGTATATTTTGGTCCGATACGATGGTGGCCAGGTGCACATACTTGTCCTCGAAAGCATTGCGTTGCCGGGTGGCATGGGGGACCACAAAGTGATTGGCAAATAAAGAGATCAGGCAAAGAAAACCGCCGCCTATCACATAGGGCCTCAAAAATCGCTGGAAGGAAGTGCCCGATGCCAATATGGCTATTATCTCTGAGCGGTAGGCCATCTTCGAGGTGAAGAAGATGGTGGCAATAAAGATGAACAGTGGGAACAGCAGGGCGAGTATGCCGGGAATGAAATTTTTGAAATAGTTCAGCACTGCCATTAGTGGCGGTTTGTGCTGGGCAAAGTCATCTACCTTTTCCGAATAGTCTATCACACAGGCCACCACGGCAAATAGCATGATGGCAAATACGAATGTGCCAACAAATTTTTTAACTATGTACCAGTCCAGTTTCTTCATTCGCCTGTAAAATATAAATTAATAGTGAGAAGCTCCTTTAGGGGTTGAGGTTACAACCTTTGCTGCAAAACCGGTATCATTTCGTTTTTCCATTCTATATAGTCGCCTTTTACAATATGCTCACGTGCCTGCCTTACCAGGTGCAGGTAAAAAGCAAGATTATGGATACTGGCTATCTGCAGGCCCAATACTTCGCCTGCTATGAACAAATGCCTCAGGTATGCCTTGGAGTAATAATTGCTCGTATGGCTGTTAAAACCCTCATCTATAACGCTGAAGTCGTTAGCCCATCTTTTGTTCTTGATGTTGATCACACCATTGGTGGTGAATAGCATTCCGTTCCGGCCATTGCGGGTAGGCATTACGCAGTCAAACATATCCACGCCTAGTGCTATATTCTCCAATATGTTCCATGGCGTGCCCACGCCCATAAGGTAACGTGGTTTGTCCGCCGGCAGGTATTGGCAGCAAAGCGCACACATTTCATACATCAGCTCCTCCGGTTCGCCTACCGACAAGCCTCCTATGGCATTGCCGTCACACTCCATCGCGGCAGCAAATTCGGCTGAGGCTTGCCTCAGGTCTTTAAAGGTGCTGCCCTGCACAATAGGGAACAGTGTCTGCTCATACCCGTATTTTGGTTCGGTATCAGCCATATGCTGCACACAGCGTGTAAGCCACCGGTGCGTCAGCTCCATCGACTTTTGGGCATAGCTGTAGTCCGACGGGTAGGGGGGGCATTCATCAAATGCCATAATGATGTCTGCACCTATGCTGCGTTGTATCTCTATCACTCTTTCGGGTGTGAATAGGTGCCTCGATCCGTCTATGTGAGATTGGAACATAGCGCCTTCCTCATTTATCTTCCTGTTAGCAGCCAGCGAAAATACCTGGTATCCACCACTATCGGTAAGTAATGGCCTGTCCCAGCCGTTGAATTTATGCAATCCGCCCGCTTGTTCCAGTACTTCCGTCCCCGGCCGCAGGTACAGGTGGTAGGTATTTCCCAGTATTATTTCTGCATTTATTTCTTCCTTAAGCTGCTTTTGTGTTACCGCCTTCACATTGCCCAGCGTACCCACAGGCATAAAGATGGGTGTCTCTATCTGCCCGTGTGCGGTACTTATCAAGCCTGCCCGGGCTTGCGATAATTTATCTTTTGCTAATAATTCAAAGGTCATTGTCTTATTTTGTGCAGGTGTTCGCTTTTGTGCTATACTGCTTATTTACGCTCTGCATGCTTGTGCAGTGCGCCTATGCTATTTACTTTTTCAGGCGTATTTTTTCATTGCCAACACCTGTCGAAAAAAACAAAACTGCTGCAACCCCTGTGTCCATCATCATTTGTGCTAAAAATGAGGCGCAAAACCTCAGGGAAAACCTGCCTTCTATTTTGTCGCAAATATACATGAATGAGGCAGGGAAAAGCATGTATGAGGTAATTGTTGTAAATGATGGTTCCACCGACGATACCGCTGCTGTTTTGCAGCAATTGGAGCAGCAATACGATAATTTATGGGACGTGGTGGTCAGTCAGGGCGAGCCCAAAGCGCATCCTGGTAAGAAAAATGCCTTAAGCCATGGTATTACCTATTCGTCCCACAAGTGGTTCCTTTTTACTGATGCGGATTGTGTTCCCTCGGGGAATTACTGGCTACAGAACATGGTGGCGCCATTAGAAAAAGGGAAGAAGATTGTTACCGGCTATGGAAAATATCGTCATGCTGCGGGCTTACTCAACGCCTGGACGCGCTGGGAGACGATGCACACATTTTTGCAATATAGCACTTACGCCCTGGCTGGGAAGCCTTACATGGCTGTAGGCCGGAATATGGCTTGCACTAAGGATGTATTTTTAAAAGCGCAGGCCTCTGAAGTATGGAACAACCTCCCTTCAGGCGACGATGACTTATTGATGAGCATAGCCGCCACGGCCCGAAATACTGCAGTAGTGTACAACCGGGAGGCGTATACATCCACTGCATCGAAACAGACTTGGAAAGCCTGGCTGCAGCAAAAGCAAAGACATATGTCCACGGGTAAGTATTATAAAAGTGATATTAAAAATCTGTTGGGGCTATACGGCTTATCGCATGCCATCATGTGGCTTTTGTTTTTTGCATTGCTGGCTATGGGAGATTGGCGGCTGCTGCTAATGCTTATGGCTATACGCTGTGCTGTATATTGGCCCATAATGGCTGTTACCTCGTGCAAATTGGGAGAAAAACTTTTATTTTCTTTGCCCTTTTTCGATTTAGGCTACATGCTATATAACTTTGTGCTGGCGCCCTATATCATTTTCAAAAACAAAAAACAGTGGACATAATTCTTAAGTACTTTGATGACTTTACAGAACACCAGTTGGAGCAGTTCCGCCGGCTCGATGCATTGTATAAAGAATGGAACGAAAAAATAAATGTGATATCGCGCAAGGATATTGATTCACTGTACGAAAAACATGTGCTTCATTCACTGGCCATTGCAGCTATTTGCAATTTCGAAGATGGCGCACAGGTAGTGGATATTGGCACAGGTGGCGGTTTCCCCGGCATACCACTTGCTATTTTTTTCCCCGAGGTTGAATTCCTGTTATCCGATAGCATTGGCAAAAAAATAAAAGTAGTGCAGGAAGTGGCCAGTGCCATAGGCCTGAAAAATGTAACTGCAGTGCATAGTAGGGTGGAGGAAATAAAAGGCAGGACTTTCGACTATGCGGTATCAAGGGCAGTAGCACCATTGGGTCAACTCTGGGAATGGATAAGCCCGCTCATCAGGTCCGGTCAAAAAAGCGAAGACTTGCCCGCTGGCCTCATTTGTCTTAAGGGCGGAGACCTGGAAAAGGAGATTGATGATTCAGGCTTAGCTGCTGTAGTCCAGGCCTGGAGCGTACATGATATTTTCCCTGAGCCCTCTTTCGAAGAAAAATTTCTTATCTACGTGCCCAAATGATTTTATGACATAATAATTACAAAAAATACACGTTTACTTTCTTTGTAAAGGCTTGCTACTCGCTATATTTACAATAATATGTAATTCAAATGTAGCTTTTCCTTTATCACATAAACTTAGCCCTTATGAAAAAAGTATGTTCCTTACTCACTTTAGTGGCTTTAATAGGCTTTGCGATTGCCTGTAACAAAGACAAGGCCACACTCACTTCTAATACTACCACGACCGATTCCCCCGTTTTACCGGCCGATGTAGATGTTTATTACTACGACTCTGTGCAGGTAAATAAGATCACTACTTTAGGTCGTGTGTTGTTTTATGACAAGCATTTGTCGATTAACAATTCCGTCTCTTGCGGCAGTTGCCATCAGCAGGCCCATGCATTTGCCGATAATATTGCCTTTAGCCATGGTTTCGATAACCGGAATACAATGAGGAACACTCCCTCAATTGAAAATCTTGGCGGTCCTGGCCTTACCCATCCTACAAGGAAAACAATGGCGCCATTATTTTGGGATTCACGCGAACATGTGATCAACAATCTGATTGCTCGCCCCATTACTAACCATGTGGAAATGGGTGTGAGCGATTTTTCCGACCTTACAGCCAAACTTTCTGCATTACCCTATTATAAAAAACTTTTTAATGATGCTTTTGGCTCCGACCAGATAACGGTTGATAATATTTCGCAGGCTATCTCGTATTTCATTTGTGCTATAAAAGCTACACATACACGCTTTGATGATACCCTCAATCAAAAGCTGACCGCACTCGAATTGCAAGGCTGGGTGCTTTTTACAACAAAATACAACTGCGCCCTCTGTCATCATGTCGATCCCAATGGTTATGCCAATGGAGCAGATATTTTAAACATCGGGCTTGATATATCAAGTATTGATAAAGGTTACGGAGCTATAAGCGGGATTTCTTCTTTCGACGGTAGCTTCAAGGTGCCAAATCTCAGGAACGTAGCGCTCACAGCCCCATACATGCACGATGGGCGTTTTAAAACCCTTGATGAAGTGCTTGATTTTTATAGTCACGGCATACAAAATGCGCCCAACCTCAATTCGTTCTTAAAAGGTAAGGATGGGCAGCCTGTGAAAATGAATATATCCGAACAGGAACGAAGCGCGCTCAAAGCCTTCCTCAATACGCTTACCGACTACAAAATGATCACCGATCCTAAATTTTCAGACCCTTTTAAAACAAGTAATTAATGAAATACACCCTCTTATGTTTCCTGGGCATTGCTATGTCCATTACTGTCCATGCTCAGGATGTTCAACTAATGGATGCCTCCCCGGCACCAAAACAAAAAATGTTTGAACACCAGGTAGGTGTGCAGATAAACCAACTGATCCGGCAGGTTTTTAATTTTTCTTCATCATCCTCCTCCTCGGTGAATAACCCGTACCTGCTGGTGTATTCGCTTACGTATAGGAAGCTGGGTATTGGTCTCCGCTTTGGTGGGGGCTACACCTACAAGTCTTTTACAAATGATGACGGTATTACCAAACAAGAAACAAAGATCAATGATTACCAGTTTCGCCTTGGCCTCGAAAAAATATTTATGCTCTCTAAAAGATGGACAGCCGGGGTAGGGGCCGATGCAGTGTTTACTAAAAACGATGATTATACCATGACGGAGGTTACATCATTTGACACCACTACTACTATTACCAATAGCAAAATACCTTCATCCGGGGCGGGAGCCATGGCTTGGCTAAGATATCATATTACAGAAAAAATACTGATCGGGACCGAAACTAGTTTCTATTATACCGAAGGTACCCAAAAGCAAAACATCTCCGTTACCCGCAGGAGAAATGGCAACCCGGGAAACCCCGTAGAAACGACCATTTCAGATATAGATAATAAAGCTGCGGAAGGCATATTTGCGCTGCCTGTCGTTTTTTACCTGCTTGTAAAATTCTAGGCAGGGTTCTATTTCATGCCTATTATGTGCTCCTAAAGAAAACAATTCTTACTTTTGCGCCCTGAATCATAATATTGCTAATAAACACATTATAAATGGGTAGGATATTTGAAGTAAGAAAGTCCACAATGTTTGCTCGCTATGATCGTATGGCGAAGCAGTTCAGCCGCATCGGTAAGGAAGTAGCCATTGCTGTTAAAAAGGGCGGCCCCGATCCTAACACAAACCCCATGCTGCGCCGCGTTATCCAGAACGCCAAGTCGGTGAATATGCCCAAAGACCGTATCGAGGCAGCGATTAAGAATGCACAGGGTAAGGACACAAGCAATTACGACGAGGTAATATACGAAGGTTATGCCCCGCATGGCATTGCCGTATTAGTAGTTACAGCTACGGATAATACGACACGTACCGTTGCCAATGTGCGCTCGCATTTCAACAAGGGCGGCGGCAGTCTCGGCAACAGCGGTTCAGTTGCCTTTATGTTCAAGCATGTAGGTGTATTCAAATTAAAGCCCGAAGGCTTGAATACTGAAGATATGGAGCTGGAATTGATAGACGCAGGCCTTGATGAACTGGGGGAGGACAGCGAAGGCAACATTATTGTGCGCTGCGAATTCAACGATTTCGGCAGCATGCAGAAAGCCCTTGAGGAAAAAGGCATCACACCAATATCTTCGGAAGTGGAGTGGATTCCTTTAAATACTGTTGAAGTAACTGAAGAGCAATCTGCTGATGTGTTCAAACTGATAGCAAGGGTAGAGGAAGACGATGATGTGCAACAGGTCTTCCACAACATGGCTTAAGAATAGAATTTGAGAATACTTTTAAAAGCGGCAGAATGTCGCTTTTTTTGTTTTCAAATAAAAATATTAAATTACATTCTTATATAATTTGCCCACTTTATGAAACACCATAAATTCCTCTTGTTTTTTGTTTTTATTTTCCTTGTTACCGGATGTAAGAAGAAAGTTACGCCTGCGACTCCAAACCCTCCGACGACAAACGACACCACTCATGTTCAGGATAGTACTAATAGCAATCCGGTCGTAGATTATATTCCTATTCCCTTTGATAGTGTAAAATGGATTATCCATTACCAGGGTGCAGTGGTTGGTGACTCTACTGGTTATCATTTTGATTCTTTCTATCATTTTTATACAACTGTCACACCATCCGGATTATATGATACTATAAATAACAATGTTTACTTAATCTACAACGCAGAGATAACACAAATTCATTCCTCAAATCCTCATAGTGAATCGCATAAAAGTGTCCGCATAAAAATTAGACAGGATACATTAAATAAGAAATTTTATAGTCGTGTTGAATGCACTGGATGTGTGCTGAATGAGTATTTGGTGATTGACTATAATGAGGCTGTAAACGATCAGGTATCCCCTTCATGTTATTGGCCTTCGTCCATTGTAAACCAAATAGACAGCATAACAATAGATCACAAACAATACAAGCAATGGACGATTATGACAAATAGCAAGCCGTACTTTTATAAAGCCTATCTAATTGGGGGTCAGTTTGGCTTTGTTCCGATAGATAATTATTCTGTGTTTAGCGGACCATGCGCTCAGGCACGTAGCTTGGATTTTATTTACAAAAATGACAGCCTACATTTCGATTTTGATTTTTATTCTCACTGGTAACTAGTCTGTCTTCTCGATATATGAGCATCACATGTTTCTTCAGATCCCACCTTATTCTAGTATCTCTTTTTGCACGTAATTAATATTCTTGTTGTTCAGCCTAATAATATAGGTCCCTTTCGGTTGCCTGGATAGGTCTATCTGGCTATTATTACCGGTAAAAGAACCGTTCACCACCAATACTCCCGTTATACTCGTTACCGAATACTGCACAGGCTCATTCGCACTTGCAACGTGTATGTTGATTTTTCCTGTTGCCGGGTTAGGGAATATCTCAACGCCACTATTGTTATAAGTAACATTCTGTGTTTTTGCGGGATTATAAGTCAGCGCGCGGTAGGCATTTATCCTGCCATGTCCGTAATACTGGTCCCAGCCTGTTACATCTTCGGCAGGACTGCCTACAAGGTCATCAGCCGTCACTTCAACAATGTGCTTCAGCTGGTCCGGGGTTCTTGATGTATCCTGTGCCAGCAGCAATGCTACAAGTCCTGCCACGTGCGGTGTTGCCTGCGATGTGCCGCTCCAGTACGTGCCGAAATTATTATTGGATGTATAATCAAGGCCATAAATATAGTCGCCTGGCGCTACTACTGATATATTTGGGCCGTAGTTGCTGCCGCCTCCCCATGAAAAGGGTGTCACACGCACATCATGTGCATTCGTGGCACCTACTGCTATTACATGGTCACATGCGGCGGGGTAGGACGGCGCGCTGCCGTTCCCGTTTCCCATTGCCACCACCACCGTTACACCATTCGTATGTGCATAAGTAATAGCATCCTGTAATACCTGTGAAGCATTGTTGCCTCCCAGCGACATATTGATCACCTTTGCGCCATTGTCGGTTGCATAGGTTATAGCTTCAGCCCACCAGGTGTATTGTCCAGTTCCGTTACTTACCAACACTTTCAAGGCCATTATTTTGCAGTGCCAGTCCATACCGGCAAATCCTACTCCGTTATTTCCGGTTGCCCCTATTATGCCGGCAACATTGGTCCCGTGCCCATGATCATCGGTAGCATCATTATCCACATTGGCCATGTCCCAGCCCTGCACATCGTCTATATAACCGTTGCCATCATCATCAAGGTTGTTTCCGGGTATTTCGCCGTAGTTTTTCCATATACGCCCTGCAAATTCAGGATGGTCCATTTTTACACCTGCATCCAGTACGGCTACTACTATTATGCTGTCACCTTTTTCTATATCCCAGGCCTGCTCCATTTTAATGTCAGCTCCCGCTATTGCCGAATCGTGCGGAAAACTGCCATTGTTATGCAAGGACCATTGGTCGCCAAAGTCAGCATCATTAGGCACTGTACTCGTAGCCCCCCCTACGCTGCCTTTATAGTCCGGCTCCGCATATTGCAGGCAGCCTGTCTTTGAATATGCCTTTACCAACCTGCTCACACTTACATCGCCGGCAAATTGTAGTACATAGGTATAGCTCACTATCTTGCTTTTCCTACCTGCGTTTATTCGCCGGGCCGCAGTGCAATGGTATTTATTGTTCAGGGCATCTACCGCCGGTATCCCAAACAGGGCCACCTCGCTTTTTACGCTATAAACAGGGGTATAGCCAGCCTTGAATTTTATAACCAGCGTATTGGCCGCATAATTTTCAGCTTCTTGTGCCACCACATTGAAGGAAAGGAAGCAAAAGCATAGCAACAGCATCTTGCTGCACAGGTTTTTAATTTGCATGATTTATATCTTTTTAACCACCTCTAATATAGGTATAAAATCGACTCGTATGCCATTTTACCACCTTTATCAGCTTGCAAATAAATAGCGGGGAGACGAGTATTTGTTTTTTACCTTTGCTGCAGAATGAAAAAAGCTCCATCCCTCCCTTTATTGATCGGTCGTAAACCTGTATTGGAAGCCATGCAAGGTGGTACTACTATCGAAAAGATATTCCTGTTGCGTACTGCCACGGGCGATGAAGTGAACACCATCAAAAAAATAGCCCGCGAGCGCAATATCCCTATCAGCCAGGTGCCGGTCGAAAAACTCGACGGCATGACCCGCGCGCAGCACCAGGGTATAGTGGCCTGGACCAGTCTTATCAATTACATCGACCTCCAGACCGCAATTACATATGTTGTGGATGAAGGACAGGTTCCGCTCTTTGTTTTGCTCGATGGCGTTACCGATGTGCGCAATGTAGGCGCAATAGCCCGCTCGGCATTATGCTGCGGGGCCCAGGGTATCATACTACCTACATCACAGTCAGCCTCACTTACCGAAGAGGCAATCAAAACATCAGCTGGTGCGCTTAACAAAATTATGCTCTGTCGCATTCCATCTGTTCCACAGGCTATAGATGTACTAAAGCTAAATGGTATACAGGTAATGGGTACGCAGATGAAGGGTAGTGTGCCCGTTTACGAGACAGACCTCACTATTCCATCCTGCATCGTAATGGGAGCTGAGGATTCAGGTATCTCCAAAGATGTTCTTAAAAGGGCCGACTACCTCATCAGCATACCTATGGTAGCCTCCTTCGATTCACTCAATGTTTCCGTAGCCACAGGCATGATCCTGTACGAGGCTTTGCGCCAGCGGATCCTCTCAGCCAAATAATTTTTTTTGTTTTTATTGCCCAACATTATACATTTGCCCCTGCAACGGTTTCCTGAATTAAGTAAGGAATGAAAAGGGAACCGGGTGAGAATCCCGGACATTACCCGATGCTGTAAGCTTCATAAAAAGCCTTTTGTATCCTAATTGCCACTGTCTTAACCGACGGGAAGGCCACAAAAGGTGAAGCAAGTCAGAAGACCTGCCAATGCAAATTTTACTTATTGCTGCTTTCGGGAAAAAAAGCACAGTTAGCTAGAGGCTTTGGCGCATTGCTCTTCGCTTTTTTCGTTATCTGTATCATTTATCCGTGGCTGCATTTAGAAATTGTTTTCAAAAACCAATTTATATATGCGCACATTTTTACTCTCAATTTTCGCTGTCGCCATGACACTGGCAGCTTCTGCACAAACACAGGTTGCCACCTTCGACACCATCAGCATTTCGCAGGCTGATACCTACCTGATCTCCTACGACTATCCCGGTCAGGACATAGGCTTCAATGCCGGCTGGACACATTTCCCTTGTGTTTACGACACGCTTTTCGGTGGCATTTGGGACCATGGCTTTGCTTATTCCAATATGACCGATAGTGTTACCGGTGGATATACAAACCAGTACTCGGCCAAAACGGGCATTGGCTACGACAGCTCCTCCACGTATGCCGTAGCATGGTGCTCCTTATACGGCTCAGCACCTGCAAGGATAACATTCCCCACATACATCCCGGACACGGTAAAAGGCTTCTATATCACCAATTCAACCTATGCCTACAATCTTATGCGTGATGGTGATCCTAATCCTAACTATGGCAAAAAGTTCGGTGGTGTAACAGGCAACGATCCCGATTGGTTCCTGCTCACCATCAAGGCCTATCATAACGGAACATTGAAACCCGACAGCGTGGATTTCTATCTTGCCGACTTCCGCGATGCGAACAATGCAAATGACTATATCGTCAACAACTGGCGTTGGGTAGACCTAACTTCACTTGCACCGCTCGATAGTCTTGAATTTATCATGAATTCATCAGATACGAACCAGGGTGGTGTTATTACCCCTACTTATTTCTGTATGGATAACTTCACCACGGTTATTGATCCTATCAATGTAAAGCATGTTAATGCTTCGGCTTTCGTTGCTAAGATATATCCAAACCCTGCTACTGATAACCTATACATTGACCTTAATGATAATTCAGTTAAGACAATAGACATTCTTGATGCAACGGGTAAGCTGGTAATGAACATCCCGGTAAATGAGAAGAACATTAAGATTAATACTGCAACTTTGCAGAGCGGCCTGTATTTCCTTCAGCTGAAAGGTGATAAGCAAACTGCCTCAACAAGGTTTGTAAAACAATAAACATGAAAAGCATCTTTTCATTTCTAAGCTTTTTCTTTTTGCTGTCTGCTGCTCACGCGCAGTTTGCGCCGCAGGCTCATTTGAGCGGCAGTACAGCAATTAAAGGCGATAGCAGCATCTTTGTTGCATGGGCCACCAACTGTACCGTGCAGCGCGGCTACCGGGATATTGCTGTGCCCGATTCAGGATTTGCAACTGCAGGCAGCGATGCAAACGGCGCCGGCCCCTACGATCAAAACGTAGTTAGCCTTGGCGATAGCGGCATTGCTACGCTCACATTTGCTTCGCCGATCATTAATGGCCCGGGTTCTGACTTCGCAGTGTTTGAGAACGGCTTTGCCAATCCCGGTGATCCTGAAGAAGCTTTCCTGGAACTGGCCTTTGTTGAGGTAAGTTCCAATGGTACCAACTACTATCGTTTCCCCGCTGCATCGTTTACTCCCGAGAGCCCGCAAATATCTGTTGCAGGGCAATACACCAATGCAAGGAATCTGAACAACCTCGCAGGCAAATACATTGGCGGTTACGGTACTCCCTTCGATTTGGAGGAGCTTTCAATGATCGGTGGGCTCGACGTGAACCACATTACGCACGTAAGGCTTATCGACGTAGTAGGTTCAGTAGGCGCCCACGCTTCGCTCGACACCGGCGGCAGGAAGATCAACGATCCTTACCCTACCAACATACCCACCTCCGGTTTCGACTTCGATGCCCTTGGTGTCATCCACCAGGCACCGACTTTTGTTAGCAACTTGGGCAGTACTGCAACTGTCACAGTATATCCCAATCCCGTTACGGATAAGCTTATTCTATCTACAACCGATGCGCAGGCTATAACTTACACCTTGAGCGATCTTGCAGGCAAGCTCCTGCTTCAAGGCAATACTGCAGGGTATACTTCGCAGATATCTATGGCTGCTTACAACAAAGGCTTATATTACCTAACACTACAGGACACCAACGGAAATAAATGGGTAGAAAAAATTACAAAGCTCTAGGCTTTCTTTGCCTGTGCATATTACTGCTTGCGGCTTGTAAAAAAGACAGGCCCAATAGCACCATTGTGCCGCCGCCCAATAATAACGCAGGCAATAGTGTCTATGTTGTTTGCGAGGGCAGCCTGGGCAATGGCAATGCCGCGCTCACCCTCCACAAGCCCCTTACCGATACCACTTTTGAAGACATCTATAGGTCCGCTAACAGCCAGTCGCTGGGCGATGTGTTCCAGAGCATGACACGTATTGGCGATAAGCTATTCCTCTGCGTCAACAACTCCGATAAGATCGTAGTTATAGATCGCAGCAACTGGACACTCTCCGGTACCATCAACGTTACCAAGCCCCGCTATATCTTGCCCATAAACGATACAAAAGCTTATGTATCCAGCCTGTTCAGCAGCAAGGTCTATGTCATCAATCCACAGACCATGCAGGTGACCGGGAGTTTCGATATGCCTGGCAAGAACCCTGAACAAATGTTGCTGTACAAGAACAAGATCTTTATACCTACATGGGACAGCACGGTCAATAAGCTCTTCGTGGTTGATGCCGGTACCGACCAGCTATCGCAAACCATACAGCTCACTGGCTATGCACCTAAGGAACTTACGCTTGACAAGGATAACAAGCTCTGGCTGCTATCTGGCAATATACAGGCCAACAAGCCGGCATACTTTACCAAAATAGACCCCTCCAACGGGCAGGTACTGAACACATACCCCTTCCCATCGCAAGCCGATCCTATACGCCCCGTATTGAACAATACCAAAGACACATTGTACTATGTGGAGATCAACTACACCGGCGGTACCGATAATAATGGCGTGTACCGTATGCCCGTCTCTGCCTCCGCTGTGCCCTCCACAGCCTTTATCACAGCGCAGCAGTACCAGTATTATTACGGTGTTGGCGTGGACCCCAATACAGGTAATATCTACGTTAGCGATCCTAAGGGCTTTACACAAAAAGGTGCGGCGTATATTTACAATGCCAATGGCACGCTGTTAAAGTCTTTTGGTACGGGGGTAGGACCATCCCGCTTTTATTTCGATTAGCGCATGAATGACACAGTAAAATGGATAGTAAGAATAGTGCCGCTTGTAGCGGTACTATTTGCTTTTATGCCTTGTCTTCATGCACAGGATATAAAAGATACCCTCAAAGAAATAAAGGTCATCGATGCCCGCAAGCAAAAAGTATCCAACGATGAGCGCATCAACAACTTCTCTCCCGGTCAAAAGGTGCGTAGCATCGATAGCATTACCCTTGTGCAATACCAGGCGCAGCAGGTCTCCACATTACTGACGCAGCAGGTGCCTGCCTTTGTGCGCTCATACGGTTTCAATAACCTTGCTACGCTCAACTTCCGCGGCTCATCGGCTGCACAGTCGCTCGTGCTGTGGAACGGTGTGCCCCTCGTTTACGCAGCCCTCGGCATGACCGATGTTTCGCTCCTGCCTGTATCACTGGTCAACAAAGTGAACATAGTCTACGGTGGCTCCGCAGCGCTATGGGGTAGTGGCAATGTAGGCGGTGCAGTGCTGCTCGAGGATAATGCGCCAGTGTTCGATACAGCGCCAAAAGCCCACATATCTGCGATGCTTGCTGCAGGTTCTTACAGTCGCTACAATGGCGATATCAAAGCATCTTTCAGCAACAGGAAGTGGTTTGTCTCCGCCAATGTATTTGGTCAAACGGCTGTCAACGATTTCGCTTATACCGACACCTTTAAGCACATTGATAAGACCATGGACAATGCCCGGTTGCGCGGCGCGGGTGGGGTAGTACGTGCTGCATATAAGATGGCCTCGCAGAATATCCTCAGCTTCACGGCATGGTACCAGCACTATTATCGCGAGATACCTCCTGCACTCTTCGAGACCATCTCTTATAAGCAGCAGCAGGATGCGTCCCTGCGCCTGCTGCTCGACTGGAAACATGACAAAGAGCACAGCAGCTTCTACGCAAAGAGCGCCTTCATCCGCGACAACATTCATTACAGCGACAGCGCCCTTAGTATAGTGACCGATAATCTCAGCTACCAGCTTTATGAAGAGTTTGGCTGGAAAGAGAAGATCAATGAGCATCACCAGTTCCTTGTCTTCGTACCTGTTACCCTGGCATGGATGCAGCAACTTATTACGCATGTTACCAAGCAGCAAACCAAAGCAGCGGTCGCTATGGCATACTCGCTTAGCCTGGCACATAGCAAGCTGCATTTTGCTATTAATGCCCGCGGCGAGATCATCAACTCGCAGAGCATCTTACTGCCCGGTGCAGATGGATCTTTTGCATTGACCAAATGGCTATCCATACGGGCCAATGCCCAGCGCACTTACCGTGTGCCTACCTTGGGTGAGCTCTACACCTTCCCCGGTGGGGATAGCAGCCTGAAACCCGAACAGGGCTGGACCGAAGATGTAGGCTATACCGTAAAGACCAACCTTGGCCAGCACATCAGTTTCTACCACGATCTTTCCTACTTCAACCGCAACATCAACGACTGGATCATATGGTTCGGGGGCGCTATCTGGACACCGCACAACATAGCCAGTGTGCACAGCCGCGGTATGGAGACCGAGAACAGGCTGCTGGTAACAGCAGGCAAATGGCAGTTCCATGCCGGCCTCAATACCTCCTATGTGCTGGCAGTAACCACCGCCAGCTATATACCCGGCGATAGCAGCATCGGCAAACAAATAGCCTATACACCCCGCTACAACGGGCAGCTGAATATCGGCTTTGCATACAGGGGGCTGTACCTAAATTACAACCATACCTATACCGGCTACCGTTTTTACACCAGCGACGAATCAGGCCCTATACCGCCCTATAACACGGGCAATATACAGGCATCCTATAGCGCCCGCTTAGGTATTCCCTTCACCCTGTTCGCTTCCTGCAATAATGTTTGGTCACAACGCTACCAGGTGGTCTACTCCCGCCCTATGCCGGGGGTTAACTGGCTGGTAGGCCTCAGGGCAGATATCCTGTAATTGCCGGTCGCAGTTTTTTAGAATCGGAAGTAGCTTATCCACATTTTTTCGGGTAATTAAATAATTATCAGTGTCTTGTGTCGTTTACCTAATGTGGACAGCGCTTCCGATCTGGTTCCTGTAGTTGCCGATTTTTACGAGTGGTTTTATCGCAAAGATGCTAAGTCGCGAAGGTTTTTTGCAAGGCAATGACTATGGATTGACTATGGATTGACCATTGTCTGAACCGGGATTTAAAGGATTTACGGATTGCCCGGATCAGGAATTACTGATTTCCGATTGAATTATAATTTCCGGTTTGGAAAGGGGAAATTGGCTGAAAGGCTTTACAGATCTATCATATTATGTTTCAAGATAATTTCTGGTTATTTCCGATTGTCTTTTAAAAGGCAACCAGGAGAAGAGTTCCGATAATTACCGATCAGGAAATTATGGTTGCTAAAAGGAAATTGCTGATAATTACCGATTTAGGAATTTGCCTTACCAGAATCAACGAATCCGTTCAATAAATAAAGAACTTATGCTAACCTATTTTGAAAGCGATGCTGACAAAAATGGTTAGCAACCTGGCAAGGTACGAAACGAGGGAGGGGGTATCCAAATAATGTGGATAAGAAGTCATAAAATTGAAATTGTTTATTTGATCCAGATGTATTAGCTTAATCCAGCACGAAGTTCTCCCGGTTTCTTATTCCAGAGTATTCAGCCCAATTTGTGTTAAGGACTTTGGTAATATTGGCAGCCAGGGCGGCTAAGGTGTAGCTTTTCTGCATATACATGCTTGCCCCGTTGAGGTAGCATTCATTTATAAGCATAGGCGAACTGCTTGCTGTAAGCATTATGACAGGAAGATGATCGTATGCCTTTTCTTTTCTTATCCTCATAAGGCAGGACATCCCATCTTCGCAAGGCATATGAACGTCGAGAAATAACACAGCGGGAAGCTGCTCCTGCAACAGGTCGAATAAGGTTGCAGCATTGGCGGCACGGCGAATAACCACGGGAATCCCGGTCTCGGCAATTGCTAGTTCAAAGATCACCACGTCATCAAAGTCGTCTTCAGCAATTACGATATCTTTTCCGGGCTCCGTCATGCAGATGATGTTAATAAAGATTATGCCCTACCTTTTTCGGCTGATATAGCTGGGTAAGGGGCCCCTAAACTACAATATTAACCCCAAGGGGAGGCGTCTTTGAGACCATCAATACTCAAAGGGAATCCCATATCACATGCGTCTTTAATACTATCGAGCCACGTCTTTCCGGTCTATCTCGCCCGTTCTGCCATTAAGTTATTGTACCATAACAGAACGGTAATGCAGATTATTTAATTTATACTTTTATTTGTAAAGAAAAAATGACGATAGCGATTTGCTGGATTTAACAATTCTTCTTTATTTTACAATGTAAGGGCAAATTATCTATTTTCTATAGGTCGCCTGCGCTTGAGGTAAGTTTTCCTAAATTCCAGAGGCGACACATCTTCATTGTTGTAATAATGCTTAAAAGTGGGCTATGAAAGCCGGATGAATTTTCCGGCAATTTGTTAACATGCACAAACGTCTGTACATGAAAATTGAAATCTCGAAAATGCTACAAAAAAAGAAGAAGCAGATCATTGACCTATGGATGAAAAACCAACTGGCTGATGCCGGCCTTAGGGAAGACCTTATGAGTAATGACGAGCTCCGGGTACAGTCGGAAGAACTGGTTGATGCCCTGTTGAAGAGACTTAATGAAGAGAACTTAGCTGATATTGACTCGTCTGATTTTGATGAGATATACGAAATACTGGGTGGTATCTCGATAACGCGTGCGCGCCAGGGCTTTTCGCCGCGCGAAACGGGCGTATATATATTCAGCCTGAAAGATGCCCTGCTGGAAATATTGCAGCAGGAGTTTAAAAATGACGCAACACAGCTATATAATGCCACTATAAAGGTGGGCAAGCTGATAGATAACTTCGGGATAGTGACCTTCGAGACTTTCATTAAAGGAAGGGAGGAAGTGATACTGCGCCAGACGGACGAAATAACGGAAATATCTACACCTGTTATCCGCGTTTGGGACGGTATACTGGCACTACCCATCATAGGCACCCTGGATAGCGCCCGGACGCAGGTGGTAATGGAGAACCTGCTGCAGGAGATAGTAAACACGGGCAGCAGCATAGCGATACTGGATATATCGGGCGTGCCCGCAGTAGACTCGCTGGTGGCACAACATTTAATAAAGACAGTGAGCGCAACGCGCCTGATGGGTGCCGAATGCATTATAAGCGGCATACGGCCCGAGATAGCACAGACAGTAGTGCATCTGGGAATAGATCTATCGAACATAGTGACGAAAGCTACCCTTGCAAGTGCATTGAAATATGCCTTTTCCATATTGCAGCTTGAGGTGCGTAAAAAACAAAGTAATTCAGTAAAAATCTAAGGGGAAGAAGAAGATGGAAAAGATACCTATTCTACGGATGGGCCAGTTTTTGCTGGTGACCATACAAGTAGATCTTTATGACCGGCTGGCCCTGAACCTGGAAGCTGACCTGGTGCAAATGGTGAGCAAAACAGGGGCGAGGGGCGTACTGATAGACATATCAGCCGTGTCGATAGTTGATTCGTTTATGGGGCGCATTATTGGCAATATAGCCAATATGTCTAAGATAATGGATGCAGAAACCGTGGTGGTGGGCATGCAGCCTGCCGTTGCTATTACATTGATAGAATTAGGATTGCCATTAACAGGTGTACATACAGCCCTTGATGTGGAAAAAGGTATGGAGCTATTACGCAATAAAATACTTGTTGATGGACCGGAGAACGATGGCGACGATGACGACAACGCCAGTGACAGTGCTGAATAAAGACAGCATGCTTATTGTAAAGGAGCAGGATGTGGTACCCTTCAGGAACCGGGTGAAGGAGTATGCCACCAAGATAGGGATGGGGCTGGTGAACCAGACCAAACTAATAACGGCTGCAAGTGAACTGGTGCGCAATATGCTGCGATATGGCGGCGGTGGCAATACACTGATAGAGGTAGTGAGCAAAGGGCGTGAAAACGGGATCAGGCTCACTTTTTCTGATAAAGGCCCGGGGATAGCTAACATAGAAATGGCTATGAAGGATGGCTTCACTACCGGGAAGAGCCTGGGGCTGGGACTACCAGGCACCAAAAGACTGGTGAGTGAATTTGACATAAAGAGCAAGCCGGGGGAAGGAACAACTGTCATGATCATTAAATGGAAAAATGGATAGCGCGGCACATGTAAGTTTTAATGCAGAAGACAGGAGCTATTTTGCGATACTGAAAAAGGAAATACACAAGATCGTTTCGACGGCAGGGTTCAGCGAGCGAAGGACGGGAGAAGTGGACATCATAGTAGCCGAGATGGCCTCGAACCTGATAAAGCATGCCGGGGGCGGCGAGATACTGGTGCGGCTGCTGCAGGAGGGTGATAACGAGGCGGTGGAAGTAATAAGTATCGATAAGGGACCGGGCATGATCAACCCCGCGAAGATGGTGGAGGATGGTATGTCGACTTCCAATACTTTAGGTAACGGGTTCGGCGCTATGAAAAGGTTATCAGATACCTTCGAAGTATATTCACTGAAAGACTGGGGAACGATAGTGCTGAGCAGGGTGTACAAAAACGAGCGCCCACCGTACATTAAGCAGGCAATTGCAGAGGTGAGGCCGCTGGTAGTGGCCAAACCGGGCGAGCGCCTGAGCGGTGACGGGGCATTCTACGAACTTGGCAAAGATCAACTGAAAATATTTTTGGGCGACGGACTCGGCCATGGGCCTGATGCGTATGCTGCAGTGCAGAAAGCAATAGCGGTGATAGGAGCAAGCACAGAAACCAGCCCTGTGGAGCTTTTAAGGCATGTGCATCTTGAAGTGAAAAGGACCAGGGGACTGGTAGGGACCGTGGCTATCTATCATTTTAAAGAAAAGAAATGGTTTATTTGCGGGATCGGGAATATAGCAACACGCACGCATGCCACGGTAAGCAAGAACCACATGTCTTACAATGGCATTATAGGAATGAATATACCCAACAGCCTGAAGGAACAGGAAGTGCCTTACGAAAGGGGACAGACCATTTTCCTTTGCTCGGACGGTATAAAAACACGCTGGGAATTGCAAAAATATCCCGGCATATTAAAATATGACCTGTCGATAGTTGCTGCCGCGATATATAAAGACTTTGCGCGCAGGACGGATGACATGTCGGTAATGGTGGCCAGGATCAACGCCAGAGCATGACAGAGATAACACATGTGACGTTAGAAAATGAAATGGACCTTATACTGGCCCATAAACAGAGCATGCGACTAGCCGAGCTCACAGGACTTTCGATCTCTGCACAGACCACGTTCGCAACAGCAGTATCGGAAGTATCAAGAAGTGCGATAAGCCGGGAGCAGAGTGCCCTGCTCAAGCTGTATGTGGCAGATAAACGAGATAAGGTAAAATTCATAACGGCTGTAATAGAAGATAAAAGGAAGAATTTTGATGCGCAAAAAGATGAAGGTTACATTTATGCTAAGCGGCTGGTATCCAATATCAATACAGAAACCGGTACCGGGGGAACCAAAACAGAGCTCCATTACCGCCTGGCCCCAACATTACGCATAGACGATATGCTGGTGGAGAAATGGCAAATTAACCTTAACACTGACCCCACCATATCTCCATACGAAGAAATAAAAAGAAAAAACCGTCAGCTGGTAGAGCTTGCGGATAAGCTACGTGATAGTGAGGCACAATATAAAAGCCTTACCGACTCACTGCCGATCATGATCTTTTCGACAACGGTGGACGGTTTGATCACTTATTCCAACCAATGGCTATCGGACTATACAGGTGAAAGCATAGATGAGATAAACGGTAGCAAATGGGAAGCAGTAATGCACCCGGATGACTACGAAAGGGTATGGGCACACTGGAATGGACATGCGCAAGACCCGGGCTCGACAATAGCGCCTGAATTAAGAATAAAAAGCAAAACGAGGGGGGAATACCGCTGGCATGCCGGAGTATCGATACCGATAATCAATGAGGATGAGTCGATAAAGTGGTGGAACACCTTCCTGGTAGATGTGCACGACCAAAAGATAATAGAGGAGACCCTGAGAGATAATGACCAGCTAAAGGAAATAAAGGTAGAACTGGAGGAGAAGATCAAGCAACTGAACCAAAGTAATGAGCAACTGGAACAATTTGCCTACGTAGCTTCTCATGACCTGCAGGAACCTTTACGAAAGATCAGCTTTTACAGCGATTTTTTAAAGAATAAATACGAGCCCATATTGCCGGATGAAGCGAAGCTATTTTTCGGGAACCTGATAAATGCTTCTGACCGGATGAAATCGCTGATAAAAGATATCCTTGCGTACTCCACGGTTTGGAAAGAGGGTTTTACGCGGGTAGACCTGAACAAAGTAGCCAGCGGAACGATCCAGGACCTGGAAATAGGGATAAAAGAGAAGCAGGCCCGGATAAATGTTGAAGACCTGCCCGAGATAGATGGAAACGAAAGGCAATTAAGCCAATTGTTCGAGAACCTGATATCCAACAGCCTGAAATTTTCAAAAGGTGAAAATGTGCTTATTACGATCAGGTCGGAGGTAATCGACAATGAAGTGCGGCTGTCGTTCGAAGACAACGGAATAGGCTTTGACGAAAAATATGTGCCCAAAATGTTTGACCTTTTCCAGCGGCTGCACACGGCAGACAAATACAAGGGCACCGGGATAGGACTGGCCATGTGTAAAAAAATAGTGGAACTGCATAATGGAAAAATAGAAGCCCAAAGTGAACCGGGAAATGGTGCTACTTTTTTAATAACTTTGCCGGCCCGACAAAATTAGATACCCCTGCGTGATGACCGGAAAACTACACATATTGATAGCTGAAGATGACATGGAGGATCGCCTTATCATGTCCCAGACCTTCGAGGAGCTGCATTATGATGAGGCCGTAAAATACGTGGAGGATGGCACAATGGTGCTGAAGCATCTCCATGACGAGGGCGTAAATAACATAGGCCTGATAGTGCTGGACCTAAACATGCCCAAACTGAACGGGACAGAGACCCTGAGAATGCTTAAGGCTGATGAGCGTTTCCAACACATACCGGTTGTTATATTTTCCACATCGGTAAATGAGATAGAAAAAAATATATGTATGGACTTAGGCGCAGCCGACTACATTACCAAACCCAGCAAGTACAAACAATACCTTGATATTTGCACCCGGTTTTACAATATGGCAAAGGGGATAGCACAAGTCAGCTGATCGCAGGTTTCTTTTTCTATACTATAGCTATTTTTTCCTGCTTTTACAGCTACTTTAAAAAAGACGTACCGGCAGTAATGCGGTGACGGTCTATATATATTTGCCAGACAAACGGTAATATGTGCCAGGACAAACGGCTAATTCAAGAGGCCTATATGCGAAGCGATGCCAGCTTTAATGAGCTTTACCCGCTCAAGGTGCAGATGCTGGACAATATGCACTGGACACCTCTGCATGTGGCCAGACGGACGGCCGGTTTTTTAGGGGACAAAGGAGCTAAAGTACTGGACATAGGCAGCGGCGTGGGTAAGTTTTGCCTGGCGGCGGCCTACTATGCGCAGGATGCACAGTTCTATGGAATAGAGCAAAGAGCGCAACTGGTAGAACATGCCTTAAAAGCACAGCAGGCGCTTGATATACCTAATGTTTCATTTATCCACGACAACTTTACCGAAACAGACCTTCGCGATTTTGATCATTTCTACTTCTACAATTCATTCCAGGAAGTGATAGACCCGGGGGATAAGATAGATGAAACAACAGGCTACTCCCCAGAGCTGTATGATCATTATATAGCCTGTCTGAATAAGCAACTGCAACAAATGCCGCAAGGCTGCAAGCTAGTCACCTTTCACCGCCCTGACGAATTACAGCCGGGTTTTGAGCTTGTAGACACCATTGGTGAGCTGGATTTCTGGATAAAGGGATGATTTTCTTAGCCCCCTCGCACGGTTTTTATAAGTACATGTGAAAACACACATTATGAAAGTACTAGGCATTATATTGATCGCGGTAGGTATCCTGATGATGGTCTTTACAGGTATCAACTTCCAGAAGAAGGAGAATGTGGCTAAGATAGGCCCCCTGGAGATCAACAAGAAAGAGAACAAGCACGTGGGCTGGCCGGTGTATGCCGGCGGACTGGTGGCCATTGTTGGCATAGGTGTCACAATAGCCGGCTGGAAAAAGTAGTACATTTTGCTCGCGGTATCTCGTCAACAAGTTATATATATCGAGTATCTAAATTGCTTCTTTTCTATACTAAGACTTTTGTTTAAGTATTTATTTGAATTAATTTAGTAGCCATGAACAGGTTCGATCTTCTGCTGGCAGATGATGACGAGGATGATCGGGCACTCTTTGCCGATGCTTTGGCGGAGCTGGATATTCCTGTGAGCCTGACTACGGTGCCTGATGGGGAGCAATTGATGCAATTCTTAGGTCACAGCGATAAGCTGCCCGGTGCCGTTTTCCTGGACCTGAATATGCCCAGGAAGAACGGGGTAGAATGCCTCACGGAAATAAGAGAAAATGAAAAGTTGAAACAACTGAAAGTTATTATATTTTCCACCTCCTTCGACCGCGATGTAATTAGCCAGCTTTACAATAAAGGGGCCCAAAACTATATCCGTAAACCATACAACTTTGATAAACTTAAGAAAGTGTTGCGTAACGCATTAGATCCTTTGCTCGAAGCGAGGGAGGTGCCGGGTACTATAGAGCATTTTGTTATTGAACCATGAAGCATATTTTTTATAAATGAAGGCGGAAGTTATTGCTAGCGGCCACCAGTTTATGTCGGGCGGCGGTGAGATGGGGGCGCTTACACGTGCCATGGACTGGAGCAAAACAGCGGTAGGCGATCCTGAGCACTGGCCGCAAAGCCTGCGTACCATATTGAACATTGTGCTTAATTCCAGGTTCCCCATGTTCCTGTGGTGGGGCCCCGAGCTTACCTGCTTTTATAACGATGCCTACCGCCCCAGCCTGGGCCAGAATGGCAAGCACCCTTATATCTTGGGGCAAAGGGCCGAAGAGGCCTGGTCGGAAATATGGCATGTAATAAAGCCGCTTATAGACCGGGTGATGACAAGCGGCGAGGCTACCTACAGTGAGGACCAACTGATACCCATATACCGGAACGGGAGCATAGAAGATGTGTACTGGACGTTTAGCTATAGCCCTGTGTACGACGACGCCGGTACCGTAAGCGGGGTATTGGTGGTATGCAGCGAGACAACAGACAAGGTGCTGGCGGTGACCAGCCTGAAGGGGAAAGAACAGGAGCTTACCCGCAACCTGGAAATACAGGCGAGCGAGCAAAGCCAGCAAATAAAAAGATCGGGCGAAGAACTGACGAAAAGAGATGAGCTGTATCAAATGATGATAGGCGAGGTGCAGGATTATGCGATACTCTTTATAAGCAGGGAGGGCATAGTGCAGAACTGGAATAAGGGTGCAGAGAAGATAAAAGGCTATACTGCCGAAGAAATAATAGGCCAAAGTTTTTCAAAGTTCTATACCCCGGAGGATAAGGCAAGACACCTGCCCGACCAGTTGCTGGTTGAGGCACTGACTACCGGCAGAGCAGGGCAGGAAGGCTGGCGCGTGAAGAAGGACGGCAGCTGGTTTTGGGCCAGCGTAGTGATAACCGCTATACACGACCAGGACAACAATGTGGTAGGCTTCTCGAAGGTGACGCGAGACCTGACTGAAAAAAAGGCGGCGGAAGAACGGATAAAAGAACACGCCGAACAATTGGAGGAAAAGAACAGGGAACTGGAGAAAATGAATGCAGAGTTGAAAAGCTTCGCCTACGTATCAAGCCACGACCTGCAGGAGCCCCTGCGCAAGATACAGACCTTTGCCAGCCTGATAATGGAAAAAGAGCGGGAAGCACTGTCTGAGCGGGGGAAAGACTACTTCCGCAGGATGCAGGATGCGGCCAACAGGATGCAAACCCTGATAGAGGACCTACTGGCTTACTCGCGCACCAATTCATCGCAACGCGTCTTCAACACGGTGGACCTGGGGGAAATGCTAAGTGAGGTTATCATTGATTTTAAAGATACGATAACAACGAAAAACGCCACTGTGGAGGTCGGCCCAATGGTTGAGCTCACTGTGATAAAATTCCAGTTCAGGCAATTACTGCACAACCTTCTGGGCAATGCATTAAAATTCTCAAAGCCCGGTGTACCGCCATATATTAAAATAAATTCGGAAATTCAGGCTGGCGATGGCAGTGATGCTATGCCCGAGGCAGGGGAGCAATACTGCCACCTCAGTATACAAGACAATGGTATAGGCTTCGACCCCCAGTATAAGGACCGGATCTTCGAGGTCTTCCAGCGCCTGCATGGCAAAGATGAGTATAAAGGCACAGGCATAGGCCTTGCAATAGTGCGGCGTATAGTAGAGAACCATAACGGTACCATCACTGCTACAGGCGAGATAGATAAGGGCGCCACATTTGATATATACATACCTGTTGTCATATAATGGCCATTCGGGCCATTTCCTTAGCTACATTGGCCTAAATGGCTTAATTTTAAGAAATTAACAGGGATCCCAACCCAACTTTAATAGAAGAGCGTCAGTCTATAATGTTGAATAATTTAAACATCCCATTACTTGCCTATAGCTTTGGCATATTCAGTTCCAAATCAGACAAGTGAGTTGGAACAACTCATACAGGGGTGCATCCGCCAGGAGCGGAGCGCACAGGAGAAACTGTATAAGTTGTTTTACCCAAGGATGATGGGTGTAGTGAAGAGGTATATAGACGATGAAATGCAGGCGGAAGAGGTGCTGAACAACGGTTACCTCCGCGCTTTCCAGAAAGTATCCCAATATACCTTCCAGGGCTCTTTTGAAGGCTGGCTCAGAAAGATCGTTTTCCATGCGGTGTCCGATTATGTGAAGCAGAACATTCGCTACTCGGAGAAAGTAGTGCTGGTGGAAAAGGACGAGTACGTGCACAAAGACCATGCGGACAGGCTTTACTACAATCATTTACTGGAGTTAGTACAGGGCTTGCCCGATGCTACGCGAACGGTGTTTAATATGTATGTGATGGAAGGCTATTCGCACAAAGAAATAGGTAAAATGCTTGGTATCAGTGAGGGTACTTCGAAATGGCACCTATCCGAAGGCCGGCGGAATTTGAAAGAAAAGATTGAAAAAGCACAATTGCATTTAAAAAAATAAAGTTTATCCACATGGATAAAAACATGATCTCAGTAGACGACCTCGTAAAGCAGCGCCTGAATGGTGGAGAGGAGCAAGAGCGCCCCGGCGCATGGCTGCATATGAAGGAATTGTTGGATGAAAAGATGCCAACAGCGGTGCCGGCTGCCTTCAACTGGCGCAGGTTCATGAGCTATATGGCTGCAGTGCTGGCGCTTTCCGCTATCGGCATTGGTGGTTATAAAGCTATATCCAGCATGCACAATGGCGATAAGAGCATTGCTGCGGCAGCCAATACGGCGGCAAACAGCAACAATAAACATACTTACCATAGCAATGCCGCAAACAGCGCTACGGGCAACATCATTACGGCCAATGATAAGGACAGGTACACCGGCACCAATAACATGGCCCCGGAGAATAATACAGCTAACCAAAACAAAACTGCGACCAAGAAGAACACCGTTAAGAACAATACTTTAAAGGCGAATACAGAGATCAGCATTCCTGCTAATGCTGGCGATAATGCCACTGCACTGGTACAGGACAACAGTAAAAACCAAGCTAAGAATAATTCGAATAAAAAACTGGTTAACAATAATTTAGATAACAATAACTCAAGCGTTTCTGCCGATAAGGCGACTGCAAATGCAAGCAAGCCTGCTCATACTATCATACCTGCATCGGGCAATAATGCTAAACACAATAATGTAGCTGATATTAAGAAGCCGGCGAAGAGCAAAATAGTTCCGGCCCCGGGCAATAACCCCGGCAATAACCTGGCTGTCAATACCGCGCCGGCCATAAACAAGGCAAAGGATTCTATAGCGGCCATCTCGGTTAATGAGAAGACAACGATCGATAAAAGGACAGGCAAGGCTAAATTCACAGAAGAAGTTGTTAGTGTAGGTAAGGCGCCAATGCCTGCCATTGCACAGCGCCCCGCGAATAGCATAGCTACTGCTGAGAATAATTATAATAATCCACGTTATGTAGCGAGTGCTGCAAACGGGCAGGTAATTGAAACAGCCCAAAGTGAGATACTGCCTGCAGCTGCGGCAGAAACAAAAGCAGCTACAGCTGAAAATAAGAACCTTGGGCTTGCAGCAACCCATAAAGCACGCAAAAGCAGCGGCTGGAACTTTGATGCAGTTAACCAGTTCTTTAAAGATGTGAAGTACAACCTGGGACAGGTGACTTATAGTACCGGCATAACCGGTGGCATGAATCTGATTTTCTTTGGAGAGAAAACGCTTCCCGGCTTCCAACTGGGTGCAACTGAAACCTTAGGCCTGAGTGACCATATCAGTATGACCTTTGAATTGAAGTATCTGCAAACTTTAAATAAGAACATGGTTGTTAATGATAACTACGTACAATATACAGAAGACGCAGATCATAATTCGTACCGCGATTCAGTGATACACTTTTACAATTTCTCTACGATACAAAACTTTTCATTACCTGTAACTGTGCATTATAAATTGGGTAATTGGGGCATATTTGCAGGCGGTACCGCTGCTTACACTTTAGCTATCAATGCGGAAGCAGGTGGCGGTAAGATACCTCCTCACCAGCAGGTTAGCAAGCCAACACCTGAAGAAATAGAAAGAACAAAGCAGAAGATACTCGACGACAGTTTTGAAGGCCGCTTTGGCTTAGGTTATATATGGGGGGTATCGTACAATTTTACTCCTAAGTTCAGTGTAGACGCTCGCATGACCCAAAATATTTGGGACAACGCAAAAACGCCGGGCTCCAAAGTGGTATCAGACCATCTGAATAAGAAAATGGGTGTCCAGTTGTCTGTTAATTACGACCTTTCAGGCAATAAGAAACGCTAATCGTTTTCTTTGCGCATGGCAGCGAGTTTCATTTCCCGGGTTTTCTCGGGGCCAAGATAACGCTCTATACCTGCCTCGAGCAGGTAGATGAGCGGGGTAAGCACTATCGCCATAACAGCTTTGTAAGAATAATTCACGAGACCAATTGCCAGCACTTGCTGGTAGCTCCAGCCCCTGCCCAACTTAAATGCAATGAATAGCACAATGAAACTGTCTATGAGTTGCGACACCAATGTTGACCCGGTAGCCCTTAGCCATACACTCTTTTCTCCTGTCACCTTTTTTATCTTATGAAAAACCCAGACATCCAGCAACTGGCTCACTAAAAATGCGACCAGGCTGCCGAAGATGATCCACATCCCCTGCCCGAAAATACTGCTGAAGGCTGCCTGCATATCCGGCACGCCTTCGCTTTTCTGGCTGCCCACCCAGAAGCCTGCCGGCGGCAGTTTCATGGCCGCGTAAAAAGCCACAAAAGCATAACTAATAAGTATAACTGCCGTATAAGAGATACGCTTTACTGCCTTGGGCCCGTAGTACTCATTTACCACATCGGTAAGGATGAACTCGAGCGGCCAGAGTATTACACCACATGTAAGCGTATAAGTGAGCCCCTCCTGTCCCAGGAGGGTAAAGGGATGCGCTATGAGCCCTAGTGTTGCCTCCAAAGAGAACAGCTTGCCACCTATACACTCTGCGATGAGCGCATTAGCAACAAAGAATGCGGCAAGGAATATGAATAGTTTGGTAGGCTTGTCGTTAAGTATCTTATGTATCATGAGGCAGGTATAAAATCCCTGCTAATATACATAGGATGACGGAAAGCCGATACTGCCTTTAAGACGAGCTTACCTGTTCCTGGTTATGGTAGGCACGGGTACGTCAATAGGTTCCAGCTTAGGATCGGCAGGGTAGAGCTTCATGTAATTGGGGTAGTTGGTCTCCGGGTGCAAGTCGAGGCTGAGGCCTTTGAGGATTTTAATGCGGGACTTACTGAGGTCGACATTCTTAAGATACAATGGCACGGTTGGCGAGAACTCCCAGCGGTTATGCGCCCATGACACAAAACCATGACGGTTAGCATCATAGAAGGCATAATAGTCGGGGAAGTAAATATGGCTTACCGTTACTACTGTATCGTGGTTGGGGTACCAGGAGGGTAGCTGGCTTACCATTACCTTTTTGGGCTTAATCTTTTTGGCACTATGGTGCTTTTTACCCTGGGCATTCCCTGCCAAGGTGAGCAGCATTAAGGATAATATCAGTAAGAGCCTGGCTTTCATATGGTCGTTTTGCTATGCAAGTTACAATACCATGCCACTATAAAAGCTGTGCAAGCCACTGATATATATCAGCAAGGCCGCTGCTATTGCTTAGACTTTTGCCCAAGGCTAAACCAGTTGCCGGAGTCGTCGGAAAAGAGGGCCTCGATTCCGTAAAATTCTTCTTTAGGCTCCTTCGCGAACTTTACTCCTTTGGCCTTCAGCTCTTCGTAAGTGGCATATATGTCGTCGCATTCAAAAACGCCGAAGCCGAAGGTGCCGGCCTTCACCAGCTCGCGCAGCATATCGGCCCGTTCTTTTGGGAACATGGGTCCTTCGTTAATGCCCATCAGGGTTATCTCCATATCGGGTTGGCCTTTGGCTGTAACTGTAAGCCAACGGTTACCTTCGCCAAATGCTGCATCTGTATGAACGGTAAAGCCGAGCTTGTTGACATAAAAATCGTAGGCGCTATCCTGGTCAAGGACATAAATGCAGGTATGGGACATTCTCGTGATCATATGTGTTGGTTGTGATTAGTTTAGTGTAATCGGTTGATAAGACAAAGATGGAGTAAACCTTATTTTACGGCTTCTTGAAAATTGCTGTTTTCCAGCCAGCCGCGGCTGCTTACGTAACAGCCGGGTATAAAGTGGAATGGCTTGCTTTGTTGTGCCTGCTTTAAGGCCAGGCGCCTTGACTGATATAAGGATGGAGTAGCGCCACACACCTTTTTGAACAAGCCTGTAAATGAACTGACACTTTCAAAACCAACCTCGAAACAAACGTTGTTGACGGGCATACCCTGTTGCAATAAGAGCTTTGCTTGCTCAACTCGTACGCTGATGAGATATTGATGCGGGGTTTTGCCGTATATCTTGCTGAAGCTACGTATGAAATGGAACTTGGAGAAACAGGCTTCGGAAGAAATGCTGTTGAGGTCTATGGATTGATCGTAATGTTCATCAATATACATCTTGGCCTTTACCAGGCGGTGGTAGAGGTAGAAATTTGGGTATGTGTATTGTAATGGCATGATCGCTTAATAGCAAGATAGGTATTTGTGGGTAATTGTTCCTTGATTTTGCATGCCGCTAATTCTCAGCGGAAATTTGCTTCTTAGCAGCCACTCACATGGCTGTACGCTCATTGCAACGATGGGAGATTATTCATCATTGAGTATAAAGATCTGGGTGTAGTATATGGTGCCGTCTTTGGCCTGAGATATGCCTATGCCGGTGAGGTTGTAGTTGCCCTCGATGTTCTTGCGGTGGCCCCCGCTTTTGAGCCATAGTTTTACGACTTTCTCGGCGCTTAGTTGACCGTATGCCACGTTCTCACCTACGGCATGGTAGGGCTTTAGTTTCCTGTTGATGTTGGCTACACGATCTTCAAAACCATCGTGACCGAACTCTGTCTTCCCCGATGCCATGCGCTTGCTATGCGAGATACATTCCCTGGTTATACACGGTGAGAGCCTGAGTGGGGGCTTGCCTATTTCTTCACGGTGCTGGTTCACATAATACAGGATATCTTTTTCCATCTGGTCCTGTGATACTTCCTGGGCATGCAGGACATAGGACCCCATGCACGCGAGCAGGATGCAGAGCAACAAAGCAAAACGGGGAAAGCGGGGTTTTAATTTCATCAATCTTATTTCGGGCAATTACATAGCAGCAATATACTATACTTAACTATAAGATAATCTTAAAAAAACTGCTGGGCATAGTTTTTAAAATAGCTAGCATGGATATAAATACAAGGGTTATGATACGGAAGCAATTGGCACATATAATAAGCGAAGCGCTTAACTACTTTTTCAACTGGAACGAATATACCGTAAGCCAACTTTTTTTAACCGGTGTGATGATAGGTTTGGTTTGCAAATCGGTGATAATAACTGTGGTGAATTCTGTATTATATATAGCCGATACGGCGAAAGAAAATGTTCGTCGCATAAAGGAACATAACGAGGATAAAGACGCGACACTTTTTGGCATACAGTTTAAACACCGGCATAGCGGCTAGCCAATTTAACCACATATTGAATATGAAAACACTGCTCCTTATTTTATGTTTTATAGTATGTTATTCCTGTGGTGCGCAAGGCAAATGGGACGATACCCTGATGGGGAAACCCGTTTGGAAGGTAAAACCCCTGCCACTGGAAGGCAGTGATATAGTATACAGCGAAAGCCTAAAGCTTACCGGTTATTCAAAAGACCAGCTACTTAAGAATGCACTTACCTGGTACAATACCAACTATAAAACAGCTGATACCCGCCTGACAACGGAAAATCATGAGCAGGGTACCATAGCAGGCAACGGAGTAATACACTATAGCAACCAGCTATCGAATGGCCCACAAAACATTTTCTTTTCCTTTTCCATACAGTTAACGGGTACAGGGTATAGCTACAGGATTTATGATATTTATAGTATGACGAATGGTGAGCGGATCCTTTATTCTGATATGTACCGCGAAGAATTGCACCCGAACACGAAAATAAAAGAGCATTGGACCCATAAATACCGGTATGAAACACTCTCGGACATGGACTCTTTTATAACACTTGCTATAAACCAGCTAAAAAAGGATATGGAGAAAAAGTGATACAAACTTTGGCATGGTTTTTTACATCTATATAAGTGTAAACTAAAAATGTATTTTATGCTGTTGAACATCCTGGTAATAAGCGATAGCGCCCGATACACCGAACCCGATGTGCAGCTTCTTAAAGACAGGGGCATGGGTGTATATACCTGCTTCAACTATGGCATTGCTGCTGATATGATAGCAGAGGCTAAGCCGGATGTTATTTTCATTAATCCCGAGACGCCCGGTAAAGAGGCGACAGAAATGTACCATTCACTGCTGGACAATGTGCTATTCGCCGGCCTACCAATAATATATGCATTGGTTGAAGACGATGTGTATCTGGTGGACAAGAAAAGAACGGCCACACGTGACAGGCGAAATATCATCGCGGACAATGTAATAGATGCCATAAAACTGGCACTAACGAGCCCCCGCAAATCTAAACACCACCCAAGCTACTTCCCTACACACAAGATACACCTGGGACATGTAGCTGCAAGGGCGTAATTTCTAAACAAAAACTCGATATCATGAAAACGATCATTCTTGCTTCATTTCTTATTATATCCGGCGTATACTTTGCAAATGCGCAAGGTTATCATCGTGGCTGGCACCATGGCTATCATCGTGGGTATTATGAGCGCCCTTATTATCATCATCACAGGCACTACAGGAACTATAGCTATTATCCCCGCCACCGTCATTATTACAGGGAAAGCTATTACGCTCCCCGCTACCATCGAGGCTATTACCGCCATCCGCATTACCGCGGCGGAGTGGAGATAAGTGTTCCACTGCCCCGTCCGCATCATTGGCATCGTTATTAAGACATTAATTACAGCGGCACAGTTTTGCTATCGTAAGTACTATGAAAACAATCATCATAGTACTTATTTTTTTGGTTTCAGGCTCAGGTATAACGATGGCCCAGACCTACCGGCACGATCGGGGCTACAGGCATCATAACCGCGAATACCGCCACCGCGATAGATATTACAGACATGACGATCGCCCGCGCTATCGCGAAAGCCGCTACCGCGAACGCCGCCGTTATGATAATGACGGATACAGGCGCGGCAGTGGCGTTAACGTTACGGTACCGGTACCTGGTCCGGGCCATGTTCCACATCCGCCGTTACCACCGCACCCGCACCTGCCACATCCATAAATAAGTTAGCCTTTCATTAAGATAATGTTGCCTTCTAATTCAAAATTGGCATGGCAATTGCATTTGTATTTGTAAACGAAAACAGAGGGTTTATGAAAGCAAAGATCTTATTGACAGCGTTGATGATAACAATGATATCATTGACAGTGAGCACAAGTGCAAGTGCTCATCCCTGGCGATACAGGGGTGGATGGGGCCACGGGCATGCATCAATTTTTGTACCGCCTATACCAATACCCGTTCCTGCGCCCGTAGTTGTTAGTTCCGGTTATTATGGCGGCGGCGGATACTGCGGGCCTAACTATAACCGTGGCTACGGCCATAGGTACAATGACAGGGCATACTACGACAGAGCTTATTATGGAAGAGGCGGATATTGCCGCCCGCAAAGAAACTATGGTTATTCATACGGTAATAGCTGCGGAAGGGGCAATTATGGCCCGCGCGGCAACTACTACCGCAGGTAAAGATGTGTGTGCTTTAATGATCGAAAAGGGGCTGTTGCTATTCTGCACAGCCTCTTTTTTTATTGCACAGTTTTTTTTGCTTAACAGACCTCAGTTAGCAGCGCTTTTAACATTTTTTTGGGTAAAAAGCGGCTATTTGGCAAAACCATGGTTAAGCAGATGTAAAGCGGCAGTTAAGCAATGCAGAATATTTCATGCAGGACATAAGCTGCAGCATCTTTGTGTCGACAAACGAAAATGATCATGAACACACGCAAACAATTTGAAAAGAAGGCAAAGATCATCACCTTGACGATATCAATCATAGTAGCCTCGATACCTGTAGGTATACTTATTTTAGGCGCATAAGATGATTTGTATGCTTATTGCTTTAATTTTGAAAAATGAAGCAATTACTCGCCGCCTTCCTGCTGCTATGCGCAGCATCTTTGCCCGCCGGGGCGCAAACGTTGGATACCTTCAAGGTATATGACCCCAAGGCCAATGCACAGCTTGATATCAACAAGGCGGTAGCCCGCGCTGCCAAAGAACATAAGCATGTGCTACTGCAGATAGGCGGCAACTGGTGCCAATGGTGCAGGTATTTCAACACACTGGTAACTAAAAACGATTCCCTTAATAAAATACTGAACGATAACTACGTGATGGTGCATGTGAATTACAGCCCCGATAACGAGAACGAAAAAGTGCTGGCAAAACTGGGCTATCCGCAACGTTTTGGCTTTCCTGTTTTTGTGATACTGGATGCCAAAGGCAACAGGCTGCATACGCAGAACTCAGGCTACCTGGAAGAGGGAAGGGGACACAGTCCGAAACTGGTTGCGCAGTTCCTGCAGCAATGGTCGCCGGAAGCGCTGAAGCCTGAAAACTATAAGGGGAAAATGAAATAGCAGGGCTACCTGTCTTTGGGAGGTATCTTAATGTATTTATGCAGCATTGTGCTGAAAGTTTCCATATTCACGGGTTGCCACTTTCTCTCAAGCGTTGGCGGGTAAGGTTTCAGACATTCTTTTGGCCTTATGGGCCGCGGACTGAAGCCACCGCCGCAATTAGGACAAACATTGTGCAGTACGGTATCTACACAGTTTTTACAAAAAGTACATTCAAAAGTACATATCATCGCATCATCAGAGGCGGGTGGCAAGGATGTACCGCAGTGCTCGCAAACTGGTCGCATTTCAAGCATACTTAAAGTTACGACTTTTTTATAAGCGTACACCGAAACTGAGGCCGCCCCATTGGTGTGTGAGGCCTGTGCTGAAGGTCTTGCTTACATAGGCCTGGTAGTATTCAAGGTATACGCTTTTCCAGGTAAGAACGATACCCGCCTTGTTCTCGAACACTATCCTGTTCATTTGGGCATCCGTAATTGTGTATGGCGAGGTCCTGTTGAACATACCGCCCTGGAGTGTAGCATCATAGGCAACAGCGCTAACAATTGGTGCCTCGTAGAGGTAAATATGAAAGGTCTTGCCGTCCTTATTGTCGCTGAGCGGAGAATTGAAATAGCCGGTCGTAAGCGAGAGACCTAAACTGGCTCTATCGTTAAAGGTTCCCGCGCGCGCTGCTGCATTTACATCAAGTTCAAACATATGGCCCGCGTTGAAGAGTTTGTACTCGTAACTCGCCTCATAGTTGAACACAAGGTCGTTATGTATTTGATTTTTCCAGCCGCCGGGCAGCAGGTTACCAAGGGCAGTATGTATGGCCACCTGCATTTGCTCCCCAAGTGCCACCGACCCAATTACGCCGGCTGTTAATGCCGTATACAGGCGTTGCCCGGTTTCCGCTTTATTACTTATGGAAAAAATTTTTAAGACCAGCACAGCAGCATAAGGATGGTTGTTATACAGTATTTGCTCATCGCCAATGCTGCGAGGGGTATAGCCTTCGTGGACAACTGCAAGCCCGTACTTATTATCTGCTGAGCGGAGATGTACCATCACTTTGCTAAGCGGATTATACTTGAGGTTGGGACTTACTACCTCGATATTTATGCCCTGTGTATAGTATTCATCGGTAGCGGTGAAAAAATCATTGTCGTAACTAAAACGGATATACCTATCGAAATCCATGCTTTTGTAAGATGCCCCATTGTCCATTTCCTGTGAAAAGGAGAGGAAGGGGAACGAGATCAATAATATCGTGAAAGCTCTTCTTAATGCCATAACCCAATCATATACGCAGCAAAGCCGGTAAAAGATTGATGCCGTGAAGGCATGATCACTCATTGCCTAACGAGTGCTTATTCTACAGGAGTTTTCAATTCCAGCAGGGCCACATTTTCTATATGGTGTGTATGCGGGAACATGTCGACAGGTTGCAGGCGGGTAACAGCATAGGCTTCCGCCAGCAGGGCCAGGTCGCGGGCCTGTGTGGCAGGGTTGCAGCTTACGTATACCACTTTGGGAGCGCGCATTTTCAGCAGTTGCTGTACCAGCTTTTCATGCATGCCTGCCCTTGGCGGATCGGTAATGATCACATCGGGCCTGCCATGTTCCGCAAAGAATTCGTCGGTGCATATCGCTGATACGTCGCCGGCAAAGAATTTGCAATGCTCCAGGCCGTTTAGCGCTGCATTTTCATAGGCGTCTTTTATTGCGTCTTCCACCACCTCAATGCCTATTACTTTCTTAGCACCTTCGGAGCAGAATATGCCTATACTACCCGTTCCACAGTAAAGATCATACAAAGTTTCATTGCCGGTAAGGCCTGCAAACTCACGGGTAACCTTATAGAGCGCTTCGGCCTGGTATGAGTTGGTCTGAAAGAAAGATTTGGGGGATATTTTGTAGCGGAATTTACCAAGGGTCTCTTCTATATACCCTTTGCCATAGTAGCATTGCACATCCAGGTCGTGTATGCTGTCGTTCACCTTGGGGTTTACGGTATAATGCAGGGTAGTGATACCCGGTACATTGGCCAGTATATGCTCCAGTATGGGTTTCAGCTCTTCATTGTCTTCCTGCGCTATGAGGTTTACCAGTATCTCGCCCGTGGTAGCTATACGGAGCACCACATTTCGAAGCCAGCCCTTTTGAGTATGATAGTCGTAATAGCTTAGCTGCTTTGCTTCACTGTACTCACGTAACACCTTCAGCAAGGTATTGGTTGGTTCCCTCTGCAGGTAGCAGGTAAAAATGGGCACTACCTTATCAAACAATTGTGGCGCATGGAAGCCAAGGGCGGGCTCAGGCACAAAGGCAGCGCCATCGGCTTCTACCAGTTCTTCACGGGTCCTGTACCTGTGGTTGCTGAAGGTAAATTCAACTTTATTGCGGTAATATTGTTCATGCGGGCTGCCCAAAATGCCCTGTATCTCGGGCAGCGCTATATGCCCTATGCGTGTCAACTGGTCGGCTACCTGCTGTTGCTTGTATGCTAATTGTTGTTTATATGGCAGCATCTGCCATTTACAGCCCCCACAAACACCGAAATGTTGGCAAAAAGGTTCTATTCTCTGCGGCGAAGCTTGTACCAGTTCCATCACCTTACCTTCGGCCCAGCTTTTCTTCTCTTTTGTAATGCGTACATTCACTATGTCGCCCGGTATGGCGTTCTCAACAAAGAGCACTTTGCCATCCTCGAGGTGCGCTACACTCTTGCCTTCGGCCGCATATGCATCAATTGTTATATTATAAACGGGCTGCTTCTTTTTACGTGACAAAATTTCTTTATAAATTGGGTTAAGAAAGTGCAAAATTACCTTTATTATGTTGGTTGCATTCCTTTTAACACTTAATTTTGTTTTCTTTACCAAACAGTTGTAGATGGGAAGCTGTCTTAATGGCTGAACAAATTTATCTTCACCGACCAAATTATGAAGCGATTTAAACTATTTACCTTGCTGTTGCTTTGTGCCATAGCGCAGGGTGCTTTTGCGAAAGATGGATACCACATCAAGCTAAAGTTTACAGACATGAAAGATTCAATGGTGTTCCTTGCCCATTATTACGGGAAGCCATTGCCAACGATCTACAAGGCCGATTCCGCAAAGCTGAACAGCAAAGGCGAAGCTATCTTTGACAGTAAAGAAAAAACACTTGGCGGCATATATATCATGCTGCTTTCCGACAAGAAAACTTACTTCGAGTTCCTGCTGGATAACGGCAACGAAATGAGCATTACTGCTACAGCATCAAAACTGCCGGAAGCGCTTACATTCCAGGGTTCGCCTGAGAACGATCACTTCCAGGAGTATGTAAAATTTCTGAAAGACTTTGGCGCACGCCAGCAGGCATCTATGGAACAGTACAAGGCTGCCAAGACCAAGCAGGATAGTACAGCTGCACGCGATAAACTTAGTGCAGGTTCTAAAGAGCTGATCAAATTCCGCCAGACTTATGCAGCTAAGTATCCCGGTACTCTGCTGGCAGCAATATTCAATGCGTTGGAGGTTCCTCAGGTTCCGGAAGGAACACACTACCTGCCTGATGGCAAGGTAGACTCAAACTTCTCTTATACTTACTATAAGGAGCATTATTGGGACCATTTCAATTTCAAAGATGACCGCCTGATACAGACGCCTATATATGATGGCAAGCTCGATGAGTATTTCAACAAGGTGGTGTTGCCGTGGCCGGATAGCGTAGAACATGAGGCTGACGTACTGCTTTCAAAATCACGCGGCAGTAAAGACGTATTCAAGTATACCCTTTGGTGGTTGACGCACAATGCCGAGAACAGCAAAATAATGGGTATGGACGCTGTGTTCGTGTACCTGGTGGAGAACTACTACATGAAAGGAGATGCCACATGGCTGGATAACGACGCTTTAGGTAAATATTTCGACAGGGCATCTAAGATCGCACCGAACGTTTTAGGCAATCTGGCGCCGGATGTAAGGTTGCCTGATGCAAAAGGGAACGTACAAAGTATGCTGGCTACTAATGCTAAATATACCCTGGTAGTATTCTGGTCGCCTGATTGCGGACATTGCCAACACGAGATGCCTGTGCTGGATTCATTATACCGCGCGGTGCTGAAAAGCAAGGGTGTAAAAATATATGCAGTGAATGTAGATAATGAGGACACCAAATGGCAGGAGTTCATTAAAAAGAACAAACTGGAAGATTGGGTACATGTATGGGACAAAGACCATAACTCCGATTTCCGTTCTAAGTTCGACGTATATAGTACACCAACCATATACCTGCTGGATGAGAAGAAGATCATCCGCGGTAAGAAGCTGGACCACACTAATATAATGTCGGTAATAGAAATACTGGAACGAAAAGAAAAAACGACAGACGCTAAAAAATTAAAATAAAAATAAACACTCCATTACAATGCTAAAGCTTGCTTTAACCTGTGTAGCCTCAGGAATATTACTTACATCCGCCGCCTCTGCACAAACTCTATTTTCATACGGTGGCAATCCCGTAAGCAAACAAGAGTTTTTGAGAGTTTACGAAAAAAATAGCCTGAACAAAAAGCCTGATTTCTCTGAACCTGCTTTGCGGGAATACCTGGATCTTTATTCACTATTTCGTATGAAGGTGCGCGAAGCAGACTTGCAACACCTGGATACATTGCCATCCATAGAACGTGAGCTGGACAACTACCGTAAGCAACTGGCCAAAAATTACCTGACAGATGATGAGGTGGCCAATAAACTGGTGAGAGAAGCTTACGACCGCATGAAGGATGAAATTCATGTGCAGCATATCCTTATCATGTCGCCCATGGGCAGTGATACAGCTATAGCTTATAAGAGGATAGACAGTATTTCGAAGGCGCTGCAAGCCGGTGCCAACTTCTCTGATTTAGCCAGGGCGGTAACCGAAGACCGCGGATCGAAAGACAATGGCGGTGACCTGGGTTATGTAACGGCGCTGCAAACTGTTTATCCTTTTGAGAACGTGATGTATAATACACCTGTAGGTAAAATATCTCCCGCATTCCGTACCCAGTTTGGTTACCACATACTTAAAGTTCTGGATAAGCGGTCCGCCAAAGGTGAAGTGAAAGTGGCACATATAATGGTGGGTACGCCGAAATCGAAAGGTGATGAAGGTGTAGCAGCTGCACGCAAGCGCATAGACAGCGCTGCTGCCGAATTAAAGAAAGGAGTTCCTTTTGAAACAGTGGTTGCAAAATATTCGGACGATAAATTTTCGAAAGACAATAAGGGCGAACTCCAGGCATTTGGTGTAGGCCGCGTAGCACCGGTTTTTGAAGAGGCAGCATTTGCTTTGAAAAAGCCGGGCGATATTTCTGCTCCTGTTAAAACAGAATATGGCTTTCACATCATCAAGCTGCTGGAAAAATACCCAATGAAGCCTTTTGACAGCCTTAAGACAAGTATAAAGAAAAAAGTGGAAAATGATAGCCGTGCACAAACAGCACGTGATATTTTCTTTGATAAGATCAAGCAGAAGAACGGATTTAAGGAAAATCCCGCTGCACTTAACGCGATGCTGGATATGGTAGCTAAGATACCTGATACAGGCAAGGCAGCAAATACATTTAATGTAGATGACTACAAGAATATGCACCAGACTTTGTTCACACTAGCCGGTAAAGATTACCAGCAAAGTGATCTTGCAGCGTTCGCATTTAGCCTTACACATGGACGCCTTAACGGCCCCAAACGCGGCACCTTTAACGATATCTACAAGATGTATGTGAACAACGTAGTGAACGATTTTGAAGAGCATAAACTTGTAGAAGAAAACCCGGACTTTAAGAACCTTATGGAAGAATACCGTGATGGTATCATGCTCTTTGAACTGATGGACCGTAACGTATGGGGTAAAGCCTCGCGCGACAGCTCGGGCCTGCAAGCTTTCTATGAAGCACATAAAGGTAAATACATGTGGGAGCCCGGTTTTGTAGGTTCTGTTTATAAGTTCAAGTCAGACTCTATCATGAAAGAAGGCATTAAGTTGCTTGCACAAAAAGATATGAAAGATGAGGACCTTGTAAAGAAATTGAACAGTGATAATGCACCCGAGCGCGTTACCGTTCAGCATGGTCATTATGAGTTCTCTAAATTCAAGGACGTACCTGAAGCATCAATAGTGAAAGGTAAAGTAACAGAGCCTGTAAAAAATGCCGACGGTACTTATACAGTCGTAAAAGTGGATGAGGTATTCAAAACACAAACACAAAAGTCACTGGACGATGCACGTGGTTATGTAGTTGCCGAATACCAGGATTTTCTTGAAAAGCAATGGAACGAGCAAATGCGCGCTAAATACCGCGTAGTGGTAAATGAAGATACCTTCAAGAGCATAGCAAAGAAATAGTTGCAAAAATATTATTTGTCAGGCGCCCCGGTATTGAAAGACCGGGGCGCTTTTTATTTTTAAAGCATTAACTTCATCGCCAGTTATTCACAATTATGAAGATAGCATTTCACGGCGCGGCCCGTACGGTAACAGGCTCGAAACATTTGTTGACTTTTTCATCCGGCAAGAAAATTCTGCTGGACTGTGGTATGTTCCAGGGCCTTGGCAAGGACACACAAACACTTAACAGCACCTGGGGTTTTGAACCCGCTGAGCTGTCGCATGTCATCATATCTCACGCACATATAGATCATGTAGGCCTGCTGCCTAAGTTGGTAAAGGACGGCTACAATGGTAAGATATATATGACGCCGCCAACTGCTGATCTTGCCAAGATACTGATGCTTGATTCGGCGCGTATACAGGAGAGTGATCTGCGCTATGTGAACAAGGGTAGGGTCCGTGACGGCCGCGAGCCGGTAACGCCTTTGTATACCGAGGAAGACGCATTCAATGTATTCCCGCATATTGAGCTGGTGGACTACAAGCAGAAATTTAAAGTGGATGAGGATATAGAACTATGGTATACTGACTGCGGACATATATTGGGCAGTGCAGCGGTTAACCTTGTGCTGAAGGAGAACGGTAAAATCGTACACCTTACATTCAGTGGGGATGTGGGACGTTACAATGACATGTTGCTCCGTTCCCCCGATGTTTTCCCACAGGCCGATTTTATTATCATAGAATCGACATACGGAGACAAGCTGCATGATATGATGCTGCCCGCAACGGAGAAGGTATTGAAATATGTAGTGGATACATGCCTCAAGAAGCATGGCAAGCTGATCATACCAGCCTTCAGCGTAGGGCGCACACAGGAAATATTATACATACTTAACCGCCTGTCTACAGAGAACAGGCTTCCGCCACTTACTTATTATGTAGATAGCCCGCTTTCGATAGAAGCTACGGAGATAATCAAGCACCATCCCGAATGTTTTAACAAGGAGGTACAAGGTATGCTTCGTAAGGATGAAGATGTTTTTGACTTCCCCGGCCTTAAGTACATCAGCAATGCCGAAGAATCGAAAGGGTTGAATGAAAAACATGAACCCTGTGTGATCATCTCAGCTTCAGGTATGGCAGAAGCGGGTAGGGTGAAACACCATATTGCACATAATATAGAAAAGACTAATAATACTATACTAATAGTTGGTTATTGCGAGCCACATTCGCTTGGCGGGCGTCTTAGTGCGGGTGCAAAAGCAGTGCATATTTATGGCCAGCCCTTCCAGGTAAATGCGGAAATTGGCATTATACGCAGCCTGAGTGCTCATGGCGATTACGAAGACCTATGCCAATGGCTGGCCTGCCAGGACCCTAAACAAGTGCAAAAACTCTTCCTTGTGCATGGTGAGTATGACGTGCAACTTAACTTTAAAGACCGCCTTATTCGTAAAGGATTTGCAGATGTAGAGATACCGGCAATGCACCAGGAAATTGGCTTGGGAGTTTAGCAGGCAAAAGGAAAAAGGTAGAGTTCAAGGTCCTGTGGCTTATCAACGATGGACAAAGTCTATAGACTCAGTTGATATGTTATTTTTTTAACAGTTTTTTTTGTTTTCATGTAGCTGGTATTACCATTTTTCGGCTATTTCTATTAATTTTAGCCCCCGTATCTTACTAAGTCACTCCCATGAAAACATTTCTACGGTATTTTTCTACTTTTTCTGTCACATTGTTTATTTCCGTAAATTGTTTTGCCGACGGCAACGGGGGCTTGGGAGTAATATATGATCTCATCAAATGTGGACTAAATTATAAGGCCAGTTCACAACGGCTTGGCCAAAGGTTTTCGCCGGCTGGTGTGCCGCAACCGGCCTCTTTCGTGATAAGCGGTATACCAGCCTGCGCTAGTATTGAGCGAGCCTATCTATGGTCTGAAGGATCAGGCAACGGGGCCGCCGAAACAGCTACCATAGCAGGCCCCAGTGGTACGCAAAATTATCCAATGAGCATCGTAGGGCAAGGGCCGGACAAATGTTGGTCTTATTCGGGCTCTTATACTTACCGCGCGGATGTGACCTCAATAGTTACCGGTAATGGTACCTACAATATATCGGGAATATTGACTAATCCACCCAATACCAGCAATGACATGGATGGTGCTACGCTGGTAGTTATATACAGTGACCCGACAGCGAGCTACCAGGGGAGAATGGTAATTGCCGATGGTGCAGCGGTTGTGGCCGGGGGTACTTTTAATTACAACCTTCCTTTTTCTGCGGTTTGCGGCACTACGCAAAATGCTTCTGCATTTGCAGGTATTGGCGACTTACAAATGAGTCCAACTTCATGCACGCTTAATGGTACAAGCGTTGGAGTAACATGGAATTGGTGGAACTACATACAAACCAATACTACCGTTGCAGCTGCACAAACAAGCGCTAATTTTAATTTTGTGTCCAGCGGGGACTGTTATAACTACACTTTTGCCGGATTATATTACCAGACCACAAGCTGTGCTGTGTGCAGTCCCCCGGCCCTTACATTAACTACGGGATCTACCCCTGCTACCTGCGCAGCCTGTAACGGAACAGCGTCTGTGACAGCTACTACGGCATTTGGGCCTAATACATTCACCTACTCCTGGGCACCAAGCGGAGGTACTAATGCGACGGCTTCAGGCCTTTGCTCGGGTACTTATACTGTTACGGTATCTAATGGCTGCCTTACCAATACTGCTACAGTAGTAGTGGGCAGCACGGGAGGCCTGACCTTGAGCGGCTCCCAGACCAATGCTTCCTGCAACGGACAGTGTGACGGTAGCGCGACAGTAACCGTGACCAGCGGAACTGGTCCCTTTACTTATTCCTGGGCGCCAAGTGGTGGCTCTAACCCGACGGCAACAGGCCTTTGTGCAGGGAACTATACCTGCACTGTTACTGATGCGAACAACTGCTCCAGTACAATCAACTTTAATATTACCCAGCCTGCACCACTCACTGCCAGCATGTCTGCTGTCAGTTCATCGGTATGCTATGGCCAGGGTACTACTATAAATTTTACAGGCACACCAAATGCCACTGTGACATATAATAGCGGTGGTCCCAACCAGACGATAACGCTAAACGGCTCGGGTAATGCGAGTATTAATACAGGGGCCCTTTTTGGTAACGTAACTTACACCCTGGTAAGTATACAACTTGGACCATGCACAGCACCGGGCAATATTGGGATCACGATAACCGTTAACCCACTTCCTGTGTTCAATGCAGGCATGCCTTCAAACAGCAGCCCGATCTGCGCGGGTAGTCCGCTGAGTTTTAGCGTTTCCACCACACCGCCAGGCACTTCCTACATCTGGACCGGGCCTGCATTTGTCACCCCGAATTTAACGCAAAATCCTTCATTTGCGAGTGCTCCGCTTGCAGCTGCCGGTGTATATACAGTAACGGCTACCACAGCCGGTGGCTGTTCGGTTACAGGTACTACTACGGTTGTTATATACCCCATCCCTTCAATTAACATTGCAGCTTTTTCAAATCCCACTTCCTGCGGTGGCAACCAGGGCGCGATAATAATCGGTGGATTGACGCCTAACAGTAATTATACTTTATATTATTCAACTCCAACTGCCCTTAGCCTGCCCATTCTGTCGAACGGAGGCGGTCAGTATATTCTTACAGGGCTAACAGCAGGTACATACACCAATATTTATGTTAGCCAAAACGGTTGTTCTTCAAATATCGTGGGTCCCGTAACACTTACAGATCCGGCACCGCCTTTTATTTCCGGCACTTCTTCTACATCGCCTGCATCCTGCGGCGGCAACCAGGGTAGTGTATCGCTCACGGGGCTATTGCCAAACACAACTTACATTGTAAATTATTTTGACGGCATCACCACGCACACAGTAAGTATACTTTCTGGTGGCTCAGGAGTTATTACCATCAGCAACCTTTCTGCCGGAACATACAGCAATATCAACGTAGTATTAAACAATTGTACTTCAAATACTGTTGGTCCGGTAACTGTAACAGACCCTCCGCCACCTGTAATAGCAGGTTCATCAGCATCAATGCCCACAGCCTGTGGCGGTGCCCAGGGCAGTATATCACTTACAGGCCTTTTACCAAATACTACATATACCGTTAACTATTTCGATGGTGTTACAACTCATACACTGAATAATGTTTCGGATGCTGCGGGTGTAGTTATTATCACAGGACTGACGGCAGGTGTATATTCGAACGTAACTGTTACGCTTAATTCATGTACTTCGGCAATAGCAGGGCCATTTACTTTAACGGATCCATCTGCACCGGTAGTAACGGCCGCCAGTAACACCCCCGTATGTGAAGGACAGGCAATCAATTTTACAGCTACAGTTATGGTAAATGGGAACCCTACGGCCCCAAATAGCATTAGCTGGACCGGCCCTGCGTTCATCACGCCCAATTTATCACAAAACCCGGTAGTGAATAATGCGGTTCCTTCTTACAGTGGCGTTTACACAGTTGTTGCCACCGTAGCAGGTTGTAACTCCATACCCGTGACAACAAATGTAAACGTATACCCCGCACCTGCGGTGCCGGTAACTTCCACCAACAGTCCTGTCTGTTCAGGCAATGATATATTACTTAACGTAGATCCCATTGCAGGTGCTGCGGATTATCACTGGACGGGGCCTAACGGACTAGATGTGCACCAGCAAAATGTAGTGATCAATAATGCGCAGAGCGGAAACGCAGGCACTTATGATCTTGCGGTTACTACCGTAAACAATTGTACCTTATTATCGCCGGCGAATATTTCCGTAGTTGTCAATCCCACACCGGGTACGCCTGCAGTTACTGATATGGTATATTGCCAGCAGGATGCGGCCTTAGCCTTAACAGCAACTCCTTCGGGTAATCCAAACGATACGCTTAAATGGTATACGCAAGCCACAGGCGGTACAGGTACCACCGCACCTACACCTTCAACAACTACGGCAGGTACTTTCGTTTGGTATGTGAGCCAGGTAACGGCTGCAAATTGTGAAGGCGCACGCGTGCCGCAGACAGTGTATGTCAAATCTAAGCCGGCAGTACCTTTTGCTATCAGCAATCTTCATTATTGCCAGGGTGATACTGCGCTTTCTCCTTTAACAGCAACAGGGGATTCTTTAAAATGGTACACAATTCCTGTAGGCGGCACACCTTCTTTTACAGCGCCCGTCCCATCTGCTGATACTCCCGGCGTTTACACATGGTATGTATCACAAACGAAAAACGGATGTGAAAGTGACAGGCTCCCTATAATAGTTACTGTAAATACAAAGCCCGCACCACCTGTCACCACAACTGTCACCTATTGCAGGGGCGATGTTTCTTTACCGCTTACCGCTATCGGCCAGAACCTATTGTGGTATACGAGTCCTTTGGGTGGCACTCCTTTGTCTATGGCGCCTGTACCTTTAACGGATACACCGGGGACCACAACATGGTATGTGAGCCAAAGCATTTTGGGCTGTGAAAGTAATTTGGCGGCTATTGATGTACACGTACTCTTCAGGCCTACTGCGGACATAATTTCATCAAGAGATGAAGTGTGCCAAAACGATACTTTGGTGTTCAACTATGTAGGCAATTCGCTGCCTTCTACCACTTACAATTGGACATGGCCTATAGGCAGTAATGTCATTAGCGGCAACGGTCAGGGACCTTATGTAGTACATTTCAATAACATAGGCACTTTTGATGTCACGCTGGTAGCTACAGATAGCACCTGCGCCAGCCCGATAGCCCACGACACAATAACCGTGAAGCAAACACCTGTTGTGAGCATTGACTTGCGCAACAGCCTTGTATGTACCGGTGACCCGCAATATATTGAGATCACTGGCCTGGACATGGAGATACATAACTACTTATGGGATTTTGGTGTTGCACATAGTTCTTCGGGTGCCTCCCTGGAATATGGTCCCGGCCCTTACTACTTGTCGTGGGATAATCCCGGTCACTATACCGTGTCACTGGAAGTGACCGCAAAGAACCAGTGCTGGAGTAAAGCCACAGACACGGTGATGGTACACGAGCATCCTGAAGCAAAGATCAACGCATCGTCAACAGGTGAGCTTTGCAATGGTGAAGACGTGATACTCGCAGCCAGCATAAATAACCCAAAGTATACTTATAGCTGGAAGCCTCAACAGTTCTTTGACTTTGATTACAATAGCCCTGTGGTAACCGTACATGCCGACCGGAGTCAATATGTAACCCTTAAGGTGACTAATGAGTATGGCTGTGAGAGTATGGATAGTGTAATGCTCAATACAAAGCCATGCTGTGAGCTTTACCTGCCCTCCGCATTTTCACCAAACGGCGATGGCAAGAACGACTTGTTCCGCATACTAAACCCCGGCAGGCATAAACTGGAAACGCTGAAAGTATTCAACCGTTTTGGCGAGGAAGTATTTGAGACCAGCAACGAACTGAACGGATGGGATGGCAGCCACAATGGTGTGGCACAGGAAATGGGAGTATACTTCTACATTCTCAAATATGATTGCGATGGTAAGAATACCCTCTTGAAAGGGGAAGTTACCCTTGTGAGATAAAAACCGAATCTCGTATAATACTGAACTGCCCTGTGCCACGGGGCAGTTTTTTTCATATCTTTTACCCGAAATAGAATGCCGGATGTCTAAAAAGAATCCATCAACAGGAGCAGCAATAAAGCAAAACGCGGAGGCCGGTCATAACGCGGATCCAGCCTCTAAAGCAAAGCGCCTGCTGCTTTTGCAAAAGCTTGTATTGTTTGCTATAGCCTTCCTGGTATATGCGGGTACTATCAACCATGATTTTAATCTTGATGACGAATTATACCATAGCCATGCGGTAAAGCTTGCGGCAACGGGCACCAAGGGGATTGTGAAGGCCTTCACTACGCGTACTTTCATTGATGCCGAAGAGCAGTATGAGTACAGGCCGGTAACACTAGTTAGTTTTGTGATACAGTATGAACTAATAGGTATGGGCCCGAATGCCAGCCATGCACTTAATGTTATACTATATGCCCTGAGTTGCCTGCTGCTATTCATGTTATTGTGTAAATGGTTTGGGCCTGAACGCAGTTGGCCGGCGTTTTTCATAGCCTTGCTTTTTACATTGCACCCTTTGCATACCGAGATAGTAAACAGCATTAAAAGCCGCGACGAATTGTTGGCATTTTTCTTTGTACTCCTCAGCTTTTTAGCCGCCTGGAAAACATATACCACATCATCATGGAAGTATGTTTTCGCGACCATTTTATTTTTTCTACTTGCTGTATTGTCTAAAAAAACTATTTGGCCCTTTGCCTTTCTCATTCCCCTTGCCTTTTTCTTTTTCAGTAACCTTTCTCTTAAAAAGATTGTCATTTATTCTGTTCCTGTTTTTGCATCGCTGCCATTGCTGCGGCTGGTGCTGAAGTTCCTGCCCCATGCACAAAGAACTTTTTATGAGCATGAGAATCCATTTTATACTCAAGACCTCGGAATAATGTCGCGGACGGCAACCGCATTATACGTAATGGGCAGGTACATGCTGCTTCATATTTTCCCATACAAGCTGGCTTACTATTATGGTGCCAGCTACATTCCTATTGTTACATGGGGCAATATATGGGTATGGTTTTCGCTTGTTATTCATCTTTTAATAGTCGTTTACATTATTAAGAACTTTCGTAAAAGGAGTATGCTTGTTTTTGGTGCTACCATTTACCTGGCCGGCATTTTCATCTGCTCCAATATGTTGCGTCTTGTACCGGGCTTAATGGCGGAGCGCTTTGCGTATATGGCCTCTCTAGGCTATTGTATTGTGCTTTGTTCGGTACTTTATGCATTGTTCAAAGTGCCCGTGACGAGGGCCTTGCAGACTGATGGAAGAAGCAGGCAACTGCTGGCCTGTATAATACTGGTTGGCTCACTGTATGCCGTGCGCTGTATAGCCCGGAACGATGACTGGAGAAATAAATATACACTCTATACACATGATATGCCTTACCTGCGTAGTTCCGCTAAGGCGAACGTGCTTCATGGCGACCTGATGATGAACTTGTCAGGCAAATACCGGGAGACAGCAGCGCAGTTGCGGCAGCAAGGCAATGCAGCACTTGCAAACTTGTATGCTGATAGTGCAGTTTATTATAACCGCATTGCGATAGAGAATTTTAAACAGTCACTCAGGGTCACTCCGCGTTTGTCATCAGGTATGAGTAACCTTGCGCTTGCTTACTTTGCAGCCGACAGCCAGCTTCTTGCGAGGAAATATCTTGTTGAAGCGCTTGAGGTTGACACCTCAAATGCTAAGCTCAGTTGCAACCTGGGTATCATATACCTGAAGGCGGGCATGTACGATTCAGCGATGTACAGGGTGAAGAAGGCCATTGATTATGATAATGAATTTGCCGTTGCCTATCAAACACTCTGCGATATACAGCTTTCGCAACATGATACAGCCGCTGCTATCAGTACTCTGCAGTTGGCTACGGAGAACATCACCAATCCTATTGCGCCTTATATAGATCTTGCCGACATTGCTTTGCATCAACACGATACGGCTACTGCTGTAAAATATCTTGAAGAAACTGCTGACATGAAACCCGGTAGTATGTTTGCCATGGGCTTTCTTGCCAACTATTACCAATCGAAGAAAGATATGGAACGCGCTAATTATTATTACAACAAATATACCCAGCTGCGCAACGAGAGAGGGGAGTAGGGTATAGCCATTCCATTATTTCCATGCATTCAGCAATCTTCGCACCAGCACGATCTCTCCTGCGTGGTATGCATTATGGTCGGCGATAAGGAGCGCCTCACGCAACAGGTTTTGCCCGCTACCCCAGGGGAAGGGTGCATACAAGTCATTCGATTCATCCTTTATTAATTCGATGAATGCATTCAGGTCATTGCGTATCAATTGCAGTGACTGGTTCCATGCCTTAAGGTCTTTGGGGGCAGTTTCCTTTGGCCAATAATCTTCAGGCCATTTCATCTCCTTATAGTCCGGGTTCCTTGAAAAATCGAGTATGTCCCATTGGGCTATGCGTATATGCTCGACCAGCTGCCATATACTATAGGGCAGTCCGCCGGGTACTACGCTATATACCTCGGGGGTGATGTCTTTTAGCGCGTCTTCAAGGCTTACATGCGCCTGTGCCTTTTCCAGCAATGCTATGAGCTGTGTTCTTAAGGCTTTGTCTCGTTCCATGTTATAAAGTTAAGTTTGCATCCGTCACTTCCTGTGAGAAATTATGATATTTAGTTATTTCCTGTTTTCGGGGGAGCATTATTATTTCCTCTTTTTTTATGACAGTTGCCGGAAAGGCTTACTGGTATTGGCATATGCGTAAGAATAATTATTTCTCGTTTTTTCCCTTTTTTACTCTTTTCCATAAAAAGAGAAATTATTATTTTTCATAATCCTATCGCTAGCCCAAGATGGATTTCATTTACAATATTTTTCAAAGAATAATAATCACCCCGTCCTGATTCATTCAATGGAAGTTGGTCTTTTGTCTGAATCAGTCCACCCCTCTTTGAAAATAAAGAGGAGAGCCAAAAATTTGCGCGACCTTGCAAGTTACGAAATGGAGAAGGGGTGCTCCAAGTTTTGTGGATAAAATGACATAAAAGCATAATTGTTAATCTAAGACCCGATTGGAGCATTCGTCAATAAAGGCCGGCCATGCGTCAATGAGATGATCTTACGCCCGAGGGGAGGTAAAGCATGCAGCAGAGCTAAGGAGGCTTGTGTAAGCAGGGGATTGCCAAAAAAATGCTGAATGGTGCGCCCCCAGAAGAGGCGTTTGCCAAAGCGCTTATTCCATGCAAGCTGATATGTATTTTCTAATTGCAGTCGGGCTTCGGCTATATCACCCTGGCCCGATAAGATATTGCTTTTCAGAATAAGGGAGCTAAGTAATTGTGCGCCTGAAATAGCCATTGACATACCGTTCCCGCAGAGCGGTGTGATCAGGCCTGCAGTATCCCCGCACATCAGGATGTGGTTTTCGACCTGGCTCTTCGGCTCAAAATAAATCTCGTTGATCACCTCCGGCGCTTTGAACAAAAACTCAGACTCAGTAAAAAAGCGTTTGAGATTTGGGTTTTGATATAACACTTCTGATTCGAGTTCGGGGATAGATCTCTGGGCTTTCAGTGCAGGCCGCTTGTAGAGGTAACAAAGATTATAGCGATCAGCCTCTATTTTTGAGATGCCGCAGTAACCTCCATTAAAATTGTCTAATCCTATTTCGTGAGGAGGGTAGTCGGTTCGTATGTGGTATTTGACCGCCATATAGCCTGTATGGGCCTTCATGAAAGGGCGGCCGAGCTTTTTATCCAGCATTTCCCTTTTGCCATAACTACCAATTACGAGTGCCGAGGTAAAAGTATCACCATTGGCAGTGCTAACAGTAAATTGTTCGTGCTGAAATTGAATGTCGGTAACACGTGTCGCGGTTTCGACTCTTGCACCCGATTGGATAGCCAATTGACATAAGGCTTCGTCCATGGTATAGCGGCTGATGCCAAAGCCTCCAAGATCGAGCGGGGTATAAATATTTTTCCCCTGCGGAGTGGATATGCGAAGGTTGGTAATATTGCTTGCCCCGAAATGAAATGGATCAAAGCCCAAAGACCGAAGATAGCCGAGGACTTCATTGCTGACATATTCACCGCATACTTTGTGATAAGGGTAGGTCTTTTTCTCGAGTAGCAAGACCTTCCTATTGGCCTTAGCCAAAACTATGGCTGCTGTTAGTCCTGCCAAACCGCCACCTACTATTATTACTTCAAATTCCGGTTTCATTGCTGAGATGTGTGAATGATCAACTCCCATCTGAATGCCCAACGCCACTTTAATGTATAGTTCTTCACTCCTGCAGCCTTAAGGATGCGAACCCAATCGCTGCGGGTAAATGCACGTGCCACCGAAAGGCGGGCATCATGCTTTACCATATAAGTTTTGGAAAACAGCGCAGTTAGTATGCTGATGGAATAATAGGCATACCAGTGGCGATGGAGATCGTTTACTATTATCGCTGTGCCTGCTATTGCGGCCATACGTTGCAGAAGGGTAACCAGTTCATCGTCTTTAAAATGATGACAGAAAAGGCTGCAAATTACAATGTCCGCTCTTTCCATTAACAAAGACTCATCGAAAACGTTTGCAAGCATATACTCAATAGCCGGAAATTTTGTCGAGGCTTCTTTTGCATATGCTATCATTACAGGATTGAGATCAACACCTACTAACCTTGACCGGATCTGCCGCCTGTCGCCCCATTCCGCAATGGCCCTGAGCATGTCACCTCCGCCGCAGCCAAGGTCCATTATGGTCATTTTCTTAGCAGGCCAATGTAATTTTTTCAAGGCATCTAACACTACGCTGTAGCCCCCGAGGTATTTATTGATGACCTCAAGCTCACGCAGGTTTTGTCGTAACTCGTCCTGAGGCGCGGCCAGGTCATCCATCTTTTCCGGGAGATCGCTTCGTATCGAGAGATTGGGCATCATATATTATGCTACGTCCAGGATCATTGATTCCATTGTTATGCCCGGGCCGAATGCACATGCCAGTATTTTCTTGCCTTTATCGCCCGCGTTTAATTGGCCCAGATATTTATTCAAAACAAAGAGTATCGTTACCGAAGACATGTTACCGTAATCGCGGAGTATCTCGTAAGAATTTGCATTTTTGCTTGCGTCGATCTGTAAAGCCTCTTCACAAGCTTCCAGTATTTTTGTTCCGCCGGGGTGAATGGCGTAAAAATCGATCATAGACTGGTTCAATCCTGTTTTTTCAAACAGCTTATCCAGCAATGGTTGAATGTTCAGACGAACAATGTTAGGAACTTCGGGAGTGAGGCGAAGATCGAATCCTGTATCGCCAATACGCCAAACCATGTCATTACCGGCCGACTGTTCGAACTCGGCATAAAAATGTTCCAGGGACAGGCCGACCTTACCCGCCGCCTTTTGCAGACTTTCTGCAGATATGATGGCAACTGCTGCGCCGTCACCAAATAGTGCGTTCGCCACCATTTGATCGGGTTCGTAGCTGCGCTGATAGTGCAGGGAGCATAATTCGACCCCCGCTATCATTACCAGGGCGTCCGGCTGCGAGCGACAAATGTGGTAGGCGGATTTGAGTGCATTGATGGCTGCATAGCAGCCCATAAAGTTAATACAGGTGCGCTCCACGCTCTTATCGAGGCCAAGATTCTCTACAAGTTGTATATCGAGCCCGGGGGCATACATGCCAGTGCAGCTGAATGTGATAAGGTGCGTTATGTTTTTAGCCGATAGCGAGGGCAGCTGTGCGAAACAGGTTGCTGCTGCCTCCTCGCAGAGACCGGCCGCATGCTTTTCATATATGGCCATCCGTTGCGAAATGGTGGTGGCGGGATATTTACCTGAGGGATGGAAAAGGACGTTCTCGTCCTTATCAGGCGCCGCAAATTCATTTAGCACACTATGCCTGTGCATAATGCCGCTCCTGTTATAGATCTTTTTAAGCACCAATTTTTCGCCCCGGCTCATTCCGTTTGCCGATTCTAAAATGGAATAGTGCAGATCTTGTGCTATTTTGTATTTTGGTACTGCAGTTCCTATTGCTTGTATTGCGGGGTGAACCATGGCATGATTTTACGATGTATCGAAGTCAAAAACAAATGCATTTTAATGAACAGGGAAAAAATCAGTTTGAACGGGGTTTTTGATAGAGATACCCTGCTTCACCTTCGATTACCTTTTTCTTTTTACCTATTACCTGTGTTTTGCTTCGGTATTAGTCAAGCACTAAACATTCATGCCACCACCGCAATTATTGTTTTTATTGCGCTGCATTTCTTCATTTATCCCGGCAGCAACATTTATAACAGCTACATGGATAAGGATACCGGCGCCATAGGAGGCCTGGAGCACCCACCACCTGTTACCGTTAAACTTTACTATGCGAGCATAATTGTTGACGTAGCCGGTTTGGCCCTGTGCGCCTTTGCGGGCTGGCGGCATGTGCTCATCATGGCGGGGTATATAGGCTTCTCGAAAGCCTATAGCTGGTACGGCATACGGCTGAAGAAATACGCCATTGCAGGGTGGCTGAGCGTTATGTTCTTCCAGGGCGGCTATACATTTATGCTGGCAAACATGGCCGCGACGGATGATGTTTCGATGCAGTGGTTCACCGCCAAGAACCTTGAGTGCATGTTGATCGCCTCATTACTGATAGGTGGCTCATATCCGTTGACGCAGATATACCAGCATGGAGAGGACGGTGAACGCGGCGATCATACCATTAGCTATAAATTGGGAATAAACGGCACATTTATATTTTCGGGCCTACTGTTTGCAGCGGGCGCTTTGGTTACGCTACACTACTTCCATCAATACTACTACCTGCAGCAGTTTTTTATTTTTCTTGTTTGCCTATCACCTGTCATCGTTTATTTCCAATACTGGTTCATTAAATCGCTGCGCGATAAAAGCTACGTTGACTACAGGCATGCCATGCTGATGAATAAAATAGCATCTGTATGCATGGTAGTTTGTTTCACTATTATATCACTTATCAACTTTCATGTTATAGCGTAGCCTGTAGTTGCGGGCACCCCTCAGGAAAGCGGCACAATTTTTATAAGCAGTGTATACATTGCCTAAAGTATACTTAATGAGAGCTATCTGTAATTTACTTCTCCTGCTTTTGTCTATGCCCGTATTTGCGCAAAGTACCGGTACCATACCCGTAAAGCCGGACCTTCCGGCACCCTTTGCCACAAAATCCAACAAAAATTTCAGCAGCGTGCAAGGCTGGAAAGAGGGCCAGACACCCAAAGCGCCCAGGGGATTTGCCGTTAACCTTTATGCATCGGGGATGAGTAATCCCCGTAATATGCTGGTGTTGCCCAATGGTGACGTACTGGTCGCAGAGGCCAATACCATTAAGAACGCATTGATGCAGGCCGGCGCCGTGATACTGGGTGCGGGTGGTGCTGAGAACCTGAAGAGAAGCGCAAACCGGATAAGCCTGCTGCGCGATGTGAACCACGATGGTATAGCGGATAACAGGGAAGTGTTATTGGAAGACCTTAACCAGCCCTTCGGTATGCTGTTACTAAATGGCTGGCTTTATATAGCCAATACCGATGCGCTGATGCGCTATCGGTTTACCCCGGGGATGATCAAAATAAAAGATAAGGGCGAAATGATCATGCAGCTACCGGCAAATGACCGCAACCAACATTGGACCCGTAATTTGCTTGCAAGCGCCGACGGCTCAAAAATATATATAGCTATTGGTTCAGTTGACAATATTGGCGATAATGGCAAAAATGTTCACCCCCAAAGGGCATGTATACTGGAAATAAACCCAGACGGCAGCGGATCGCGCGTATATGCCAGCGGCCTGCGCAACCCGGTAGGCCTGGCTTGGGCACCGGGCACAAAAACCCTGTGGGCGACCGTAAACGAACGGGATGAACTGGGTGATGACCTGGTACCCGACTACCTGACCAGTGTAAAAGCCGGCGGTTTCTATGGCTGGCCATGGAGCTACTGGGGACAGCATGAAGACCCGCGTATGGAAGTGAAAAGGCCGGAACTGGTTGCCAAGGCGATAGTGCCCGACGTTTCGCTTGGAGCGCACACCGCATCGCTGTGCATGGTCTTTTATAAGGGCAAGTCGTTCCCGAAGAAGTACCAGGGCGGTGCATTCATCGCCCAGCACGGCTCATGGAACCGTTCTGTATTGGCGGGCTATAAGGTGGTTTATGTCCCGTTTAAAAATGGAAAACCATCAGGCCCGGCCACCGATTTCCTGACAGGATTTAAGGCTTCTGACACTGAGCAAAAAGACGTATACGGCCGCCCTGTGGGTGTGGCCCAGCTGGCTGACGGTTCGCTATTAATAAGCGATGATGTAAATGACCGCATTTGGCGGGTAGCCGCTAATAAATAATTTATTGACTTAAAGACCGGATTTAAGATGATCGTAAGGCAGGAATATGTGATACTTGTAGATGAGGATAACAATGAAGTAGGCGCTATGGAAAAGATGGAAGCTCATCGCAAAGGCCTGCTGCACCGGGCATTTTCTATTTTTATTTTCAACGAGGACGGCGAACTGTTGCTGCAGAAGCGTGCAGCAGGCAAATATCATTCTGCTGGTCTATGGACGAATTCCTGCTGCGGGCATCCAAGACCCGGTGAGTGCACAAGCGAGGCAGCCGGCAGGAGGATGGACGAAGAGCTTAACTTAACTACCGCGCTGAGCGAGCAATTTTCCTTTACTTACCAGTTTGCATTCAATAAGAACCTGGCCGAGCATGAAATAGACCATGTTTATTTTGGCAGGTATGAAGGGGCCATTGAGCCGAATCCCGCAGAAATAAGTGCGATCAGGTGGTTATCTATAGACAAAGTTCATCAGCTTCTCAAATCCGAGCCACAAAATTTTACCTACTGGTTACGACACATTATGTTGTTGCCAGCCTTTGCGAAAGCATTGGGACAATATAATAAGCTTCAGCCCACGAGCCGGTGGTGATATAAGATCCCCTTTTCCTTTCATGATACTTAATTAGCAGCCGGTAATGAGCCGGCTTTTGCGATTTCTTGCAACCTGCGTAAAATACCCTGATTATTTTAACAAAAGCCAAAACCGCAAAGTATAATGCCCCGTATATGGTTCTATTGTTAATGATTTTTAAAACAATTTTTCCATGAGCAAACATCCCTTACTAAGAAGATTGCGGGTATGTGTGGTATTACTGGGATTACTGGGGCCTTCAGTTCAAAGCTACGCCTCCAGTCACCGGGAAGCACCACTTATATCGCGAGACCCGCTGGCGGACAATACAGACCTGTATGCGTTCCGTAGCCCCGATGATCCTACCACGGTGACGATCATCGCTAACTATATACCATTCGAACTGCCTGAAGGTGGACCGAATTATTACAACTTCTCTCCCGATGTGCGCTACGAGATACACATCAAGAACAAGACAGCCACAATGGGAGATGACATCACTTACCGTTTCACTTTTGCGCAAAGTAACCAGGATGCCAGCACCTTCTTTAATATAAGGCTGGGACAACAGAACCTGAAAACTACCTATACCTGCGAAAGAAGCACGGATGGTGGTATGACCTTCACTGTTATTTATACAGGCGCAGTGCCTGCCAATAACATAGGCCCCCGCTCTATCCAGGATGCCACTGTAGGCCTTGGCGCAACAAACTACATGAGCCTGATGCAGGCTGCCATAGGCACTGCAAGCACAGGGGAAAAGGTATTTGCGGGCCCGGTGGATGATCCTTTTTTCGTGGATCTCGCAGGTGCTTTTGATGTAGGTAACTTTCGCCCGGAAGGCAATGCTACCAATCCTACAAAGGATGGCCTGGCGCGCTTTAATGTGCACAGTATAGCATTAAAAATACCCATTGCCACACTGCAAAAAAATGGCAACCCGGTATCAATGGCAGCAAATATACTGGACCCGGACTACGTAATAGGCGTATGGGCGTCAGCAAGCCGCAAACAAATAAAAACGCTGAATACAAACGGTACCGACAGTTATAGTGGTAGCTGGGTACAGGTGTCGCGTTTAGGTATGCCGCTTACTAATGAAGCAGTGATACCATTGGGGATGAAGGACAAATGGAATGCAAGCAATCCAAGTGGTGATGTGCAATTTGCTGCTTACTTCAGCAATCCTGAGCTGGCACTGTATATGGACAACTCACAATTTGGTGGCGCTGTTCCATCACTCAATGCACTACGCATACAGAGCAATTCACTGGGTGCTTATGATTTCCGTAATGGAAAGAAAGGTTTGTGGGCATTAAAAGGATCAGCCGCAGTAGCAGGTACTGCATTGGATGATGCGATATTCGGTACCATCCTGTTACCTGACTCAATGAGCCCACGTGCTGTTGATATACTTCCTATATTTTACACCGGCGTTCCAAATCTTGATCCATACCAACTGGCTACCGGCAAGAATGGCAACCCGCTGGCAGCAGGCAAGCCATTTATCAACAACTTCCTGCCTACGCTGGGCGATATGCTGCGCCTGAACATGGCTGTACCACCTACACCGCGCAATGACCCGAACTTCAGTTCGCTGGGTATAGTGAAAGCAGCCGTGCTGGGCCTTACAGATCCAATGTATGCCAATACCAATATGGAAATGATACCCAATATGGATGGATTCCCCAACGGCCGCAGGCTGGAGGATGATGTGACCACCATTGAACTACAAGCTGTATCGGGTGTTGCATTGGCAGCCATCGGGCTTTGGTACGACGATTTCACTACCAATCCTGTTACTCCCCAATTAGGCCGAGTACTGAGCTTCACCGCCGGACCTACACATAACGATACTACTTTCCAGGCATCGTTTCCCTATGTGCAGCAGCCATGGAGAGGATATGACCATACAATACAAGCAAGATTTTAATTCACCACAAAAGACATAAAATATGAAAAACATAATTAGCAAAGCTGTGGTGGTATTAAGTATACTACTATTGCCCCAACTAAGGGCCATGGCCTCGAGCCATCGCGAAGCACCGCTGATATCGAACGACCCGATAGCGGATAATACGGATCTGTATGCATTCAGGAGTCCCTGCGATACGAATAAGATAGTGCTGATAGCTAACTATATTCCTTTCGAACATCCTGCAGGCGGACCAAACTATTACACCTTTGGCGAGAACATCCGCTACGAGATACATGTGAAGAACAATGCGAACACGCCAGGTGATAATATCATCTACCGTTTCACCTTCCAGCATGTGAACGAAGATGCCTCTACCTTCTTCAACATCAGGCTGGGAAAGCAGAATATTAAGACGACGTATACTTGCGAACGCAGTACAAACGGCGGCCTTACATTCGTAACCATAGCCAGCAATGCAATAGTGCCTCCGCCAAACATAGGCCCGCGCTCTATTGAAAACGCTACGGTAGGCCTGGGTGCTACCTCTTACGGTCAGCTAATGACGCAGGCTGTAACAACTGCATCAACAGGTGAAAAACTGTTCTGCGGCCCTACGGACGATCCGTTTTTCGTGGACCTCGGTGGTGCATTTGATGTGGGCGGTTTCCGCACCGGCGCCCAGGCACGTGATGGCCTGGCAAAATTTAACTGCCACTCTATAGTAATAGAAGTGCCAATATCTACCCTGCAGAAAACAGGACTGAATACAACAGCCGCTACCAGCATACTGGATGGCAACTTCGTAATCGGTGTTTGGGCATCAGCCAGCAGGCCAAAGATCACTACCTTAAGTAACGTGGGTGATGAGCCTGCTACTTCAGGCAGCTGGGTACAGGTATCGCGCATAGGCATGCCGCTTACCAACGAGGTGATCAATCCTATAGGTGTTAAAGATGCCTGGAACAGGGCGAATCCTTACGCAAGTGATTTTAACTACCTGTCTTATTTCCAGAACCCTGAGCTGGCACTGTATATGGACAACTCACAGTATGGCGGTGCTGTACCGGGCCTTGATTCATTGCGCATACAGAGCAATTCACTGGGTGCTTACGATTTCCGGAACACACACCAGGGACTGTACCCACTTAAAAATTCTCCTGCCGTATCTGGTACGGCGCTTGCGGATGTAGGCGGTTTCGGTACTTACCTGCTGCCCAATAACTTCAGCCCCCGTGCTGTGGACATCATGCCTATCTTCCTGATGGGTGTACCTAACCTGAACCCATATCAACTGGCTACCGGAAAGAATGGCAATCCACTGGCGAACGGAAAGCCTTTTGTGAATAACTTCTTACTGTATTCACCATTGCTGGGTACACCGGAGTTCGCTGACCTGCTGCGTCTTAATATGGCAGTTCCCGTAACTCCGCGTAATGATCCTAAATTCAGTTCTTTAGGCCTTGTGTATGCAGCAGTGCTTGGTCTTACCGACCCTGCTTACAATGCAAATGCAAACCTGCAGTTCATTCCCAATATGGATGGTTTCCCCAATGGCCGCAGGCTGGAGGATGATGTGACAACGATCGAATTACAGGCTGTATCGGGCGTAGTGCTGGCAGCAATAGGCCTGTGGTATGACGACTATACTACCAATCCGGTTACTCCTGACTTGTTGCATGTACTGGACTTCAATGCAGGTGTAACACATAATGACACCACCTTCCAGGCGTGCATGCCATACCTGCAGCAACCATGGAGGGGCTTTACAGGCACAGAATATGCCGGTCCTACCAGTGTAGCCCAGTTAGGCCTTTCTACCCCGGCGGGAGCAATGTCTGCATATCCTAACCCATTTGCAGGCGAGGTAACGCTTAAGTACAAGCTTGCTACCCGTGCAAATATCCAATTACAGGTCGTTGACCTTAATGGCAGGGTGGTACAGGTAATAGCTAACGAACAAAAGGAAGCAGGCGAATACACCGCAACATGGAACAGCGGCAACCTTGCTTCGGGTGTTTACTTTGCGCAGCTGAGTGTAGGTGGTAACACCGTACAATCGGTAAAGCTGGTGAAAGCCAATTAAGTAGGTTAAATGGTTAGATTAGGTAAGGGGATGCTTCGGCACCCCTTTACTTTTTTAAAACCATTTGCGCCACTATTGCGTATATACCCTAAAATACACACTCATGAAGAGATATTTCACACTATTCACAGGCCTTTTGCTCCTTTCAATGAGCATCGGTACATTTTCTTCCTGCACATCCACAGAGGGCAAGGAGAGCGAAAAGATAAACGGCGAGTTAAGTGTGCCGGCATTGCTTACCAGCCAAAAGCAGGTTTCCAATCCTGCGGAGGCTGCTTTGATAAAGGAAACTTACAACAAAGCTATCGCAGCTCTGAAAGCTAACCCGGATGATCTGAAACAGTTTATATCGCTGGCGTCCGTTTATATTACGGAAGGCCGTATTACGGGTAATAGTGGTTATTACAGCAATGCAGCGATTAATGTGCTGGACCGGGTTACAAATGAAAAGGCCTCAAATAAGGAATTAGCTTTTGAAGCACTGAGCCTGAAATCGGCAGTATTGCTTAATATGCACCAGTTCAAAGATGCGCTGGCTGTGGCAAACGAGGGCCTTGCGCTTAATAGCTCCACCTCCGCAATATATGGGGCGCTGGTGGATGCTAATGTAGAAATGGGCAATTACGAAGAAGCAGTTGCAGATTGCGATAGAATGCTGAGCATCCGCCCGGACCTGCGTTCTTACTCGAGGGCATCTTACCTGAGGCAGATACATGGCGATAATAAAGGGGCTATTGCAGCCATGCAAATGGCGGTCGAAGCAGGTGGTCCCGGAGATGAAAGTACAGAGTGGGCGAGGGTGACTTTGGGAGACCTGTACCTGAATACAGGCAACGTTGATAGTGCTTCATTTGAATATATGACCGCTCTTTCTTATCGTCCTGATTATCCTTATGCGCAAATAGGACTTGCGAAGGTGCAAAAGACGATGAAGAATTATGATTCCGCGATCGCGTTGACAAAGCAAGCGATTAATACCATGAGCCAGCCTGCATTTGTATCTATGCTTGCCGACCTGTATGAACTGAAGAATGATAAATCCAAGGCAGCTGAGATAAGGAACGAAGTAGTGAAATTGCTGGAAGAAGGGGAGACGGAGCAAGCAAAAGAAAACGTAAAGCATAATGCAAGCCGCGAAATGGCTATGGCTTACCTGGACACCAAACAAATGGACAAGGCGCTGGAGTATGCGCAAAAAGACCTGGCCATGCGCCCCGGGAATATAGATGCAAACGAATTGATGGCCTGGGTATACTATAAGAAAGGCGATTATGCCAATGCAAAAGTACACGCTGCAAAAGCACTGAAGACAAACAGTAAAAACGCTACAACGCTTTATAAAGCAGGTATGGTATATGCCGCCGCCGGTGATGTTGTGAAAGGAAATGAACTGATGCAGGAAGCTAAGCAGGTATCTCCGTATATAGATCAAAGGATATTACTGGCCGCTAAATAATAAGTATGAAAAAGTATTTTTTCCTGCTGCTGTTATTGCTGGTTGCCGTTCTGCCGATGTCTGCGCATACCATAAATTATGTACTGGATAAAGAAGATGCAGGATCGGTGTTCTGGAAATATTTGGTATTAGGATACGAGCATATCATTCCGCTGGGCTTCGACCATATACTATTCATACTCTGTGTATTCTTTTTGAACACGAACATTAAGCAGATCATATTGCAGGCGTCTATGTTCACGGTAGCGCATTCTATAACACTCGGGCTTGCAATGTACGGGATCATTAAGCCGCCAACGAATATTGTAGAGCCATTAATCGCGCTTTCAATAGTATTTCTTGCCGTCGAAAATATCTACTCAAACAAGGTAAAACCATGGCGTATGGTTATGGTATTCTTGTTCGGTATGGTGCATGGTATGGGCTTCGCGGGAGCATTAGCGGGACTTGGGATGCCGCAAAATGCTTTTGCTACTGCACTGATTAGTTTTAATGTTGGGGTGGAGTTGGGGCAGTTGAGCATTATTCTACTCATGTATTTCTGTGTATCGAAGGTGTTTTCAAGGCAGTTGTGGTACCGTAGTCGGGTAGTTATCCCTGCTTCCCTGATAATAGCCATGGTAGCGGCTTACTGGACAATTGAGCGCATCTTTTTTCTGGCTTGATCCGGTTCATGCACAGCCACGGCGGCTCTTAATCATACGGCCCATGGGGTAAATATTCAATGTTTTTTATTAATATAACATAGTGGGATTGGCTTTCACGGGAAAAAAGATATCCACAACTGTTGATAGTATTTGACCCTAAATATTTTATTAAGATTCAGGATTTTTGTATTATCGTGGTCTAAACGTAATCCATTTATGAACAAAGCAGAATTAATTGACCAGATCGCGAAAGATTCTGGCATTACAAAAACACAGGCAAATGATGCTCTCGAAGCTTTTACAGGTGCAGTAGTTTCTACCTTGAAAAAAGGTGACACCGTAACATTAGTAGGCTTTGGTACATTCTCAGTTTCTCAAAGGGCAGCGCGCAATGGCCGTAACCCACAGACAGGTGAAACAATAAAAATTAAAGCAAGTAAAGTTGCTAAGTTTAAACCTGGTAAAGATTTTAAAGACAAGATCGCCGGCGTAAAAGCAAAAAAATAATTTGAGGATGAATAATAAAAAAGGCAAGAGATATTCTCTTGCCTTTTTTATTTGTGCTAAGTGCTAAGCTAAATCCACAGTGCTGGTTGTTTCGTATATGATACAGCAAATGCTTAGCAATGCATAACATGATACGAACACTGAGGCTAAACACACTTACTACTTTTTTGCTCTGCTGCATATCATTTGTAGCAGCCGCCCACACAGGCAGTTTAAAGGGCACTGTGTACGATGGCGATTCAAAAAAGCCGCTTGATGGTGTTGGCATTTACATGCCCTCCACAAACAATGCAGCAATAACCGATGCTTTCGGCCATTTCTTCCTGAAGGGAATCGCGGAAGGCAATTACAAGATCACAATCAGCCATGTTGGTTATGAAACAATTGAAAAGGAGACCAAAATAACCGATGGTGAAACTACCGAGCTTTCTTTCAATCTCATATCCTCGGCAGTAAAGATGAGTGAAGTAGCCATCAACTCTAAGAAAGACCTTAACCTAAGTGCCATAAGTGGTATAGACCTCAAACAACGTCCTGTGAATACTACACAAGACCTTATGCGCCTTGTGCCGGGTCTATTCACATCGCAGCACCAGGGTGGGGGCAAGGCAGAGCAAATATTCCTTCGAGGTTTTGACTGTGATCACGGCACCGATATACATGTAGGTGTAGACGGCACACCGGTCAACATGGTATCGCATGCACACGGACAAGGCTTCGCTGATGCGCACTTTATCATTCCCGAATTGGTAAACGAAGTCGATTTTGGCAAAGGGCCTTACTGTATCGACAAGGGTAACCTTGCTACTGCAGGTTGGGTAGAGTTTAAAACGAAGGAATACCTCGACAACAGCTTCGTAAAGATGGAAGGCGGCACCTATGGATACTTCCGCACGGCTGCCGGTCTTAGCTTGCTGGACAAGAATACAGCATCAGGACATCAAACAGCATACATAGCCGGGGAGTATGGCTACAATCGCGGCTACTTTGATAAGTCGCAGGATTTTAAGCGCTTCAACCTCACCGGCAAATACACCAATTATTTATCAGATCATAAGAAACTAACGCTCACACTCTCGGCTTTCAATTCAAAATGGAATGCGTCAGGTCAGATCCCTGAGCGTGCCGTAGCCGACGGAACTATAGATCGCTTTGGCGAGCTGGATGCAGAGAGCGGGCTTACAAGCAGATATAGTGCCAATGTGCAGTACGCACAATCTATTGGCAACAATAGCTATATCAAAACCAACATTTACCTCGGCTATTATGACTTCAGCCTCTATTCCGACTTTACATATTTCGCTATTGACTCTGTAAATGGCGACCAAATACATCAAGCTGAGAAGAGAGTATTTGGCGGATACAATAGCGACTACAATACCAACTATGTAGCCGCAGGGCTAAAGATGAAAACACAAGTGGGTATCGGTATGCGATACGATGATGTCAGCAACAACGAGTTGAGCCATACGATAGGTATGAATACCATCCTTAACCGCACAGTGCTCGGCGACATTAACGAGGCCAACCTCTTTGGCTACCTGAACCAAACAATTTATCTGCTGCCCCAGTTGGTATTGACAGCGGGTACTCGTTTCGATTACTTTGTACAAGACTACCAGGATAAAATGCCGAATGTAGAGCAGCGCGATTATTCCTACAATAATCATGCGTTCAGTCCTAAGGCAGGTATCTACTACAACTTTGGTAATAAAGCAAGACTCTATTACAATTACGGCATCGGCTTCCATTCAAACGATACAAGGACACTGGCAATAGGTGTGCAGCAAAGCGAGAGTGGCGTAGTTGGTCATGTATTGCCACTGGCTAACTCAATGGACCTTGGTCTTGTAATAAAGCCATATAACAAGCTGTTGGTATCGGTAGCCATCTGGCAGCTTGATATGCAACAGGAATTCACCTACAGCGGCGATGGCGGGGTTGTGGAACCCTCAGGCCGTACCCGCCGTAAGGGAATAGACCTTTCCCTGCGTTATGAGCTGCTAAAATGGCTCTATATCGACGGGGATGCCAATTATACCCACGCCCGCTATCGCGACGATGCGAAGGGCCAGGATTACATCCCGCTCGCAGCCGGTTTTACCTCCATAGGCGGACTAACGTTTAAAATAAATAAAGATCTGAGCGCCGGCATCCGCTACAGGTACATGGCCGACAGGCCAGCTATTGAGGACAATTCGCTTGTGGCCAAAGGCTACACCGTTTGCGACGCTGTCATCAACTACATCCGTCCGCGGTACGAATTTGGTATACAAATACAAAACCTCTTCAATGCAGAGTGGAGGGAGGCACAGTTTGCGACAGAAACGAGACTAAGAACAGAGCTCGCGCAACATATACCCGCACAAACAGATATTTGTTATACACCCGGTACGCCCTTCTTTTTAAAGGTAAGCGCTACCTACAAATTTTAGTTTTTTCATAAGGTGAAAAAGAAAACCCCGCAGTCGTGCGGGGTTTTCACTATGTAAAAATGTAGTCGTCTAATTGCCTAAATATGATTTTAAAAGATTACAGCGTGTGGCTGTGCGAAGTTTAGTAATGGCTTTGTCTTTGATCTGGCGAACGCGCTCGCGGGTAAGGGAGAATTTCTCGCCTATATCCTCAAGGCTCATCGGGTGCTCAACACCTATACCAAAGTACAGTTTGATCACATCACGCTGGCGGTCGGTAAGCGTGCTTAAAGAGCGCTCAATTTCGCAACGCAGTGAATCGTAATGTTCCAGTTCCGAATCCGCTGATTCTGAATTGGGGTTTTCAAGCACATCAAGGAGGGTATTGTCCTCGCTGTCAACAAAAGGCGCATCAACCGATACGTGACGGGCAGCAACGCCCAGTGTAGTTTCCACCTCTTCCGTACCTATTTCCAGCAGTTCTGCCAGCTCTTCGGTAGATGGTTCGCGCTCATACTCCTGCTCCAGTTGAGAATAGGCCTTGCTGATCTTGTTCGAAAGGCCCACCTTGTTAAGGGGCAACCTTACGATACGCGACTGCTCTGCAAGTGCCTGCAGGATAGATTGACGGATCCACCATACGGCGTAAGAAATGAACTTAAAGCCCCTCGTTTCATCGAAACGCTGAGCTGCCTTAATGAGGCCGAGATTGCCCTCATTGATCAGGTCACTCAAAGACAGTCCCTGGTTTTGGTACTGCTTGGCTACCGATACCACGAAGCGGAGGTTGGCTTTGGTAAGCTTTTCCAGTGCACGTTGGTCGCCCTGCTTAATGCGGATGGCGAGCTGCACTTCCTCTTCCGGGGTGATCAGATCTACTTTACCGATCTCCTGCAGGTATTTCTCAAGAGACTGGCTTTCACGATTGGTAATTGATTTCGTGATCTTTAGCTGACGCATGGACATAGGCAAAGCATTAAATAGTTAATAAAGAGGATGAACTTTTGTAACAGGCAAATGCCAAAGGGTGACATTTGTATGGCAAATCTAAGCTTCTGAGCAATTCAACCCAAAAAAAATTATGAAACTGTTAACAGCGCCTACACAATACTTTAGCGGATATTGAGACCGATTGGTGAATTATCTTGATTAAAAATTTTGATTGTTCAACCATTTTTTTATTATTGCAGCCTCGGAACTATAAAATAGAACAAAAATTGAGTCAATCTACGATGAGTAAGAAAAAGACAATGTATTCGCTGGAATTTCCTGTAAGATGCTCCCCGACCATACTATACGAATTTTTATCAACCCCCGTTGGCCTTCAGGAGTGGTTTGCTGACAAGGTGGACCAACGTGAAAACATGTTTTACTTCAGCTGGAACGGATCTACAGACACTGCAGAAATGCTGGAACACGTGGAAAATGAGTTTATAAGGTATCGCTGGGAACATTTACCCCAGGATGAATTCTTTGAATTTGGAATAGAACAAAGCCCGATAACCAACGAAACCATCCTTAAGATCACCGATTTTGCCGATAAAAACGATATAAAAGACCAGGAAAGGCTTTGGAACTCACAGGTTAGTGACCTGAAGCACAGGATTGGCAGCTAATTCACACCATCAATAAAAAACCAAGACAGGAGCTCCGCTTTTGCGGGGCTCCTGTTTATATGGCTTAAATAAAGGTTAAACGACTGCTATTTATAGTATTAGCAGCCGTTTTTATGTAGGTTTGCAGCAAATCAGCCGGGGAATTTTGACCAAAAAACTGGACATACTCATAATCCGCAGTTTCATAGGGCCTTTTATCATTACCTTTTTCGTTACGCTCTTCGTACTGGTGATGCAGTTCTTCTGGCTATATATGGATGAGCTGATAGGTAAAGGCCTCGGCATCTGGATGATCGTTCAGCTCCTGCTGTATATGTCGGCTACTTTGGTTCCCATGGCGCTGCCCCTGGGTATACTGCTGGCATCTATAATGACCTTCGGCAATATGGGCGAAAATTTTGAGCTCGTAGCCATCAAGGCCTCGGGTATCTCATTACTCAGGTTTATGCGTCCCCTGCTCTTGTTCATAACGCTCATTGGTGGATTAGCCTTCTTGTTTAATAACAACATAATCCCGGTGGCCAACCTGAAGGCGCTTTCTCTGCTATACGACCTTCGCAACTCCAAACCAACATTTAATATCCGTGCCGGCCAGTTCAATAATGACATTAAAGACTACTCGATAAGGGTAGGCAGTAAAGATAAAGATGGCCGGACTATTTACGACATCATCATCTACAACCAGACCTCAGGCAAGGGCAATGACAACGTGGTGCTGGCAAGAAAAGGCGAGATGAAGGCCAGTCCCGATAAACAGTTTATCATCTTTAGCCTCGAGGACGGCTGGCGTTACGAAGAAGGTGACGATGCAAAAACAGGTAAGCAGAATAATGCCCTCACCAGGATGCACTTCAAGAAATGGGACAAAGTATTCGATCTTTCTTCTTTCCGCCTGGCCCGCACAAATGAGGACCTGTTCAAAGGCGCCTACCAGATGATGAATGTTACCCAACTGGGTGAGAGTATCGACAGCCTGGAAAAGGTGCAGAAAAAACTGCCCGTCGCCATAGGCAATTTCATAGCGCCTTATGTTACCTACGCAGGTAACGAAAAAGAACGCGGCCTGCTTTTGAAAAAAATGGAGACACAAAAAACAGGCTTGCGAAAATACCGCAATTCATTTTTTGAGCTGGTGAATGATACCCTGCACCAAAAGGCACTTGAGCTCGCCCTCAGTAATGTACGCAATATAAAGAGCCAACTGGATTTCCCTTCCTTCGACAGCAACATTCAGAACGAGAACTACCGCAAATACCAGATAGAATGGCACAGGAAGTTAACCCTGTCTTTTGCCTGCATATTGCTGTTCCTAATAGGCGCGCCGCTTGGTGCCATCATACGGAAGGGTGGCCTTGGTATGCCCCTGGTAATTGCCATCATATTCTTTGTGATATTCCATATCACTTCCGTAATTGGCGAGAAGCTGGCTAAGGGTGGGGCAGTGCCTGCATGGACAGGCATGTGGATGTCTACCCTTATGCTATTGCCCATTGCCTTCCTGCTCATCAACCAGGCACGTAACGATTCGCAGATATTCTCAAGGGAGTGGTATACCCGCCGCTGGTTTGGCCTGCTTAGATTGCTGTCCATAAAAAAGACCACCGGATGATAGGGCCGCTCTATACCTCATTCAACAAGTATTTCCTTGTGCCATTTTCTATATGGATCATTGCCGGGGGGATAGCACTGTTTTTTTTTGATAAACAGGTACTTTTTGCAATATTCAATACGCACCATAGTTCCTTTGGTGATGTGTGCATGTATTACATTTCCATGCTGGGCGAGGGCCCCTTTAGCGCCATATTGTTATTGTTGCTTTTAGGCATGCGTAAGTTGCGCAATTGGTGGTACTTTATAGCTGCAGCCTGTTGTAATATATTGTCTGCATTTCTTACACAAGGAGTTAAATATTTAGTAAAAGCGCCACGTCCGCTCCAGTACTTCAATAATGCGCCCTGGATACACGCTTTACCCGAATGGCCGCATCTTTACAATCATAGCTTCCCCTCGGGGCACACCTGCGCAGGCTTTGCATTATTTTCATTCCTTGCCTTCCTGCTGCCACCAAGGCATAAAAGCTGGGGAATACCTTTATTCATCGTAGCTTTGCTTATAGCTTATTCGCGTATCTACCTTGCAGCCCACTTTTTTCTCGATGTATACGTAGGTAGCATTTTAGGCACCTGTTTTACTATCATGCTCCTTGCTATAATGCGCTATATCGGCCGTTACTTTTTTAAACCCCAAAAAACTGATGCAGCCACAAGCAATTTATAATGCAAAATCTCATACGCTATAGTATTATCGTGCTGCTGGGCGCCCTGCTGTTCATTCCCTTCCTCGGGCATGTGCACCTGTTCGACTGGGATGAGATAAACTTTGCAGAGTGCGCCCGGGAGATGATCTCTGGCAAAGACTACCTGCGTGTACAAATAGACTTCCAGCCCTTCTGGGAGAAACCACCCTTGTTCATATGGATGCAGGTCTTGTCCATGAAGCTTTTTGGCATTAATGAGTTTGCGGCCCGGTTCCCAAATGCCCTTACCGGTATACTTACGCTCTGCAGTATTTACTATGCAGGCAGACGCGTTATAAATGAAAAGATGGCTACGTGGTGGGTATTGATATATGCCGCCACCTGGTTGCCGCATTTCTACTTCAAGTCGGGTATTATCGACCCGATGTTTAACCTGCTTATCTTTCTTTCATTTTTCCAGGTCCACCTCGTTCGCTACGCAGAAAAGAAGATATTGCATGCGGGCCTTGCAGGCCTCTTCTTAGGTCTTGCTGTTCTTACCAAGGGGCCTGTAGCTATACTGGTTGCCTTGCTTGCTTTTCTTGTATACCTTATCGTGAACAAAGGGCTCTGGGGCTATAAGATCAAACACTTGTTGTTGGTTGGTCTTGCGGCTTTCCTCACCACTTGTTTGTGGTTCGGGCTCGAGGTACTCAATCATGGCTGGTGGTTCGTGCACGAATTTATCACTTATCAAATACGGCTATTCACTACCGAGGATGCAGATCATGGCGGTCCTTTTATTTATCATTTCATCATACTACTTATCGGTTGTTTCCCCGCATCCATATTCCTTTTTCAGTATAACCGTAAGCGCAGCACCGACAACGAACCCGCACGGGCATTCACGCGCTGGATGTGGATATTGTTTTGGGTAGTGCTCATTTTGTTCTCAATTGTAAAGACCAAGATCGTTCACTATTCATCGCTTTGCTATTTCCCGCTCACATACCTTGCGGCTTTGCAGATATACCGCATCAGTGAAAAGGAAGTGAAGATAAAAACCAGGGTAGTTGTATTGCTCATGGTAATTGGCACATTGTTATCTATTGTTGTTACCGCCTTTCCTTTGATAGGGCTTTATAAAAATGAGCTCATACCCTATATCAATGATCCTTTTGCAGTAGGCAACCTGCAAGCAAATGTTTCCTGGAACCTGTCCGAGTGCATATGGGGTGTAGTCTACTTCCTGGGTATTGCGGCGGCGCTCATCTTTATGCGCAAAAGCTTTATGAGGGGCATGCTGGTGCTATGCGTAGTCCAGGTATTCATTATCCAAATTGCGGTCTTGCATTTTACGCCCAAAATAGAAGCCTATTCGCAGGGTGCAGCAATCGAATATTTCAAAGGCCTTGAGGGACAAGATGTCTATGTACATGTACTGGGTTATAAAAGCTATGCACAACTATTTTACACTAAGAAAGCAAAACCCCAACATCCCGAGTCTTATAAAGAAGATTGGCTGCTTTATGGTAAGATAGATAAACCTGTATATTTTATTTGCAAGGTAACCAATGCTCCCGCCTACCGCACATTGCCCGACCTGCTGGATCTGGGTACAAAAAATGGTTTCGTATTTTTCAAAAGGAATCCCCTTAAGTAAACGCTTTATTTCTGCTTCCCCCTGTAAGATACTGCCAGGTTGGCTTTTATGTTTGCATTGTGTGGATTATACTCCAGCCCTTTTTTCCCCGCTTCTATCGCTTTGTCCCATTCATGCAGCTCATTGTAAGCAGCGCATATATTACTATAGGCAAGGTCATAGCCCGGTCTTATTGCTATTGATCGCTCTGCTGCCTTTATACTTTGCTCAAATTGTTTGGCATTATAATAGTCAAGGCTAAGGGTAAGATAATTTTCGGCCGAGGGGTGGGCTTCCGTCCATTTCGCAATTTGCTGTAGCCTGTCGTTACTTTCGGGTATGGTCACTGTAATGGTATTGTTAGTTGGCACTGTTTTGATCTGTTTTGCCAGTTGGTTCATTTTCTCATGTGCTGGGCTAAGTGCAAGTCCTTTGTCCAGAACAGGTGCAGCCTCGGCCCTCCTGCCATTTTGCATCAGGAATTCCGCATAGTAGGCATAGCATTCCGGGTTTGTGGGGTCCAGTTCCAGGGCCTTTTTAAAATAGGGCTCTGCGCTATCATGGTCACCTCGTGCAGCTTTTAACACGCCCATATTGATGTTGGCATATGAATAATTGGGCGTAATGGATAAGGCTTTTGCAAAACACTGTTCTGCTATATCAAAATGTCCCTGCGACATTTGCGTATTGCCATAGTTCATCCAGGCACGCGAATTGCCGGGGGCTTTAATAGTAGCATCCTTCCACAGCGACTCTTCTGTATGCCATACATTATTGCGTTCATGGGTGCCATACGCATATACAGAAAGAAAAACTACCGCAAACAAAATAATAGCCGTTTTGCCTGCAGTTGTAATGCCTGGCATCCTGGCCTGCAGGATATTTCTGCCGGCAGCAGCCACAGCAATAAATAAGCCTAAATATGGAAAGAAAGTACGGTGATCATTCAGTACTTCCGCAAAGGGGAATATGCTTGATGTTGGTACCAATGCAATAAAGAACCAGAGGACACCAAAGGCCACAGGCCGCCATTCTTTTTTTGCCGAGCTAATAAAGGCCAGCGTCAGCAAGGCCAGCACAAATGCCAGCCCTATGATCACCTTCTCGTCTGTATACGAAGGCACAAGCGTCCAGTCTGTATCTACAACAAGGTTTAAAGGCAGTATGAAATTATTGAAGTAGTGAAAGACAACGATAGGTTGCGTGAACAGGTAGCGCCATTTATCATAACCTCCCGGCACCCATGTATCAGGCGCCATATGCCGCGAGAAAACGAAAAGGCCCACGGCGATAAGTAGTGGAATGATTAATGGTATAAATGACCGCAATGATCTTAATGGCTTTGATACGGCCTCCCACAACGACAATTCCTGCTCAAAGAACAACTTGTAGAAAAACAGCAGTGGCACGAACATAATAGCAGGTTCCTTCACGAAAAAACCAATGATCATAGGCAGCAGGTACAAATAATACTTCCGCTGCGCCGGCAGTTTTATATATATGATGAATGATAAGATCACACACAATGTGGAAAATGAGTCGCCGCGTGCTATGATGTAATTTATCGTTTCCGCATTGGCAGGATGTAGCCAGAACCAGCCCGTAACAAAGAGCGCCAGCCATTTGTTATATACCGATGCAGCACTGGTATTAAGGATGTGATAAAGGAACAGGTAAAATAGTATACCTGCTAAGATAAAACTGCAGAATATCGAGACATGAAATACAAAAGGCTCAGGTGTGCTTTTGCCTGACAAATAGAAATCTATAGCATTAAGTGTCGTGAGCCCGGGCCTGTAGTCCTGGTTGGCCGGTAATGAGCTCATAGTGCGGCCATCAGTAAAAAATTTTCCGACGTTGTGTATATCGCGTATGCTTAGGTTGCCCGATATAGTGTGCGCATCGTCAAAATGAAATGAATTGTTGAAATGGTTGGAGTAGCTGAATGTAGCAGCTGTTATCAGGATGATAAGGATAATAAAAGCAGTTTGCCTGTTGCTTAACGACATCTCGCAAAAATAATTGTAAATACCAGTTCCGTGTAACAAATGATAATTAATAGACCCACGGGGATTACAGACAAGGCCATGATTGCCAATTTCCAATTTAACTGTTGGTTAAAACGGCTCGTTCCTGCATTTTCCTGCCTCAGTTAATATTATTCCTTATTAAACGTAAATATTTTCACTATATGGATAGAATAAATATACTTTTATGACAGTACAAAAAAAACGATAAAACAAACTTTTTGTATCCATTTTTAACTGAAATACCATTTTTTCTGCTCTGCGGGCTATTTTGTTAACGCTAAATCGACATTTTTTTAAGAAATAAATAATAGGATTTGGTCAATAACAGCGCGTGTTTTATCAACTTGTGTATAATAAAATGAAAAATAGTTAAGCGTGATTTTGTTTTTTTTAACAAAAGATTTATAAATTTACTCCAACTGTATTTTAACAAAAAACCAGAAAGTGTATGCGAAAGTTATTTACGTACCGTATTCTTACTTGCATTTTCCTACTTACGCCATTGCTGCTTAACGCGCAGACTAACAAGAATGTAGGTATCGGAACAACTACGCCTGACCCCTCAGCCGTATTAGACATCACATCTACAGATAAAGGTGTGTTGATCCCCCGCATGAGCTCTGTTCAGAGAACAGCCATCAACACACCTGCTTCGGGTTTGATGGTGTATGATACAGACTCGCTCTGCTTTTTCTATTACAACAATTTCGTTTGGACGTCGTTATGCGATCCTAACACTGCCAGCAATGGTGTGACTAAGGTGAAGATAAATGGTAAGAACGATTACGAGCTGGGCAGCCCGCTCAACAGGTATACAGATATACCTTTGGCTGGCAACACGCTTACCTTCTCCGCTACTTCCACCGGTGGTAACGTAGGTATTGGTAACGCGCACCCCCACGCATCGGCTATACTCGATCTTAATAATGATAATGGCAAGGGTTTCCTTGTTCCTAAAATGACGCTTACCAGTACTGCGGTAGCGGCTCCCGTTAGTAATCCTACCGTGGGTTTGCTGGTGTTTAACACCAACATCGTAAATGATGTGTTCCCCGGTTTCTATTTTTGGGATGGTAATGTATGGGTGCGTTTGTACTCGTCCAACCTGCCTGCCGTATCTAAAATAAATGTGATTGCGCCCGTATTTAATACAGGTACTGCAACCAATCCTATTTTAGGTGTTACTACCGGCGACCTGAATGGTAGCTCTGTAGTAAGCGTTACCAATGGTAGCGGTCGCGTTACAGGTGGTAGCTCTAAGGTAGACGTAGTCGGTGCATCCGGTAGCGTATTATATGGTACAGGTACCTCTTCTGCATTCTCTGTTCCAGGTAACACTGGCGAACTGCTGCAGTCAAACGGTAGCAATCCTCCTTCATGGGTTAATCCTGCTTCACTCATCACTTCATCCGATCTGTTAGGTAGCTCTGTGATCAATGTTACAAATGGTGCTAACAAGGTGCTCGGTCTTGGTGGTGCAAGCATTGATGTAACTGGTCCTTCCGGTACAGTTATGTATGGTACAGGCACTTCTGCAAACTTTACATCTCAGGGTGCTCCGGGTCAGTTCCTCCAGTCTAATGGTACAGGTGCTCCAACATGGGCATCTATTACAAATACAACTTCTGATCTTCAGGGTAGCGGTGTAGTATCCGTTAGCAACGGTACAGGTAAAGTATACGGTGTTGGCAATGCAGTGCTTGATGTGACAGGTACAGCAGGTGGTTTATTATATGGTACAGGTACTTCCTCTGCATTTACCAGTGCAGGTGCTCCTGGCCAGTTCCTCCAGGCCAATGGCGCAGGTGCTCCTGTTTGGACAAGCAGTTCCAATGTAAATGGTAGCTCTACAGTTAATGTTACCAATGGCAGCGGACAGGTTGTAGGCGGTACCAACATGGATATCGATGTGATCGGCGCTGCAGGTACAGTATTATATGGTACAGGTACTTCATCGGCATTCACGCCTCAGGGTCAACCAGGTTATTTACTTCAGTCGAACGGTTCTAACCCTCCAACATGGGTGCTGCCTAGTGCAATAGTTGCTTCTTCTGATCTGAATGGTAGCTCAGTGTTACAGGTAACTAATGGTGCGAATAGGGTAGTTGGCCTCGGTGGTGCAAGCCTTGATGTTGTAGGTACTACAATAGGTTCAGTACTTTACGGTACCGGTGCTTCATCAGCATTTACCGGTGCAGGTACTTCAGGACAATATTTAAAATCAAATGGTGCCGCTGCGCCAACATGGTCAAACGGTGCTAACGTTACAGGTAGCACTACCGTTGCCATAACTAATGGAACAGGCCAGGTAGTTAACGGCCCAATGAGTGTTGACGTGGTGGGTACAAATGGTGGTATCATGTACGGTACAGGTACCTCATCTAACTTTACAGCAGCAGGTCTTGCTGGGCAGGTTATGGTTTCAAATGGTGCCGGTGCTCCTACTTGGGGTAACGTAAGCGCCAATAGCGGTCTGCACGTAAACACACCTAACGTTCAGCTGGGTGGTACGCTCCTTTTTGATACAGACATTCCGTTAAATGGCAAGAAAATGACTTTCTCTGGTACTACAGGTAATGTAGGTATCGGTACTAACGCTCCTGCAGTAGGTGCGATACTTGATCTTACATCAACTAACAAAGCTTTCGCTCCTCCGCGTATGACAACTATACAGCGTGATGCGATACCTTCACCAAGTTCAGGTATGGTAATATTCAATCTCGATTGCGACATGCTTAACTATTATAGCACAGGTGGCTACTGGAAGGGTGTTGTCTCTCCGGGTGGTGCTCCTACAGCTCTTGCTGCTACACTTTCTACTACTACTTCTTTCCAGGCCAATTGGACCGCAGTTACAGGTTCTTCAGGCTATAGGTTGGATGTTTCAACCAGCAATACTTTTGCAAGTTTCGTTCCCGGGTATAACAACCTTTTTGTAGCAGGTACTTCTTCTCCGGTTACCGGGCTTACCAATTGCGTTACATATTATTACAGGGTTCGTGCAGTATTCTGCTCAGGCCCTAGCGATAACTCAAATACTGTTTCTGCAGCACCACATACTGCAGGTAGCCAAACTTTTGCAGCAACCGGTGCAACACAAACATTTACTGTGCCTTGCGGTGTATATTCCCTTACTGTTAAGATGTGGGGTGCAGGTGGTAGCGAAGGTTACTATGCTGCAGGTGGTTCAGGCGGTTATGTTGAAGGTGTGCTGGCTGTAACGCCTAGCCAGGTAATTACACTTGTAGTAGGTAAAGGCGGTGGCGGTAACTCGCAGGCAGCATCTATTGTCGGCGGTTTTGGCGGCGGCGGCACTGCTTTTAATGATAATACCTGCTACGGTATCAATGGCGGCGGCGGCGGCGGCCGATCTTCAATTCAGTTTACAGCAGGTACTGATATTGTAACAGCAGGCGGTGGTGCCGGCGGCGGTAGCTACTCTTACAACTATTATCCTAATGGTGGTGGTGCAGGCAAAGATGGTTGGCACAACTTATCGCCAATGGATGTTGTTGGCCCGGGTTCTGGTCGTGCAGGTACTGCAGTAGCAGGCGGTGCAGCCGGTGTAGGTGCACCAAGTGGTACCGCAGGTACACAATACCAGGGTGGCAACGGTGGTGGCCAGGTTTGTAACTATCCCGGCGGTGCAGGTGGTGGTGGCTACTATGGCGGCGGCGGCGGTGCCGGCAATAGCTATGGTTCTACAGAAGGCGGCGGTGGCGGCGGTAGCAACTACACAGGCAACCCGGCATTTACTGTTATTTCAGCATTGAATGGTAACACTATATCAAGCGGTACTTACTATCCTAATATCGCTCCTCCTAATACTGCTGCTCCTTATGTAGCTGGCGTTGGTGAAGGTGCACGTGGATATATTTACAATTATACCTGGATACCGGGTGGTAATGGTCAAATAAGTCTTTCTTGGTAATTGAATAGTCTGTCAGCACGGTTTTCAAAACCGTGCTGACACTTATAAAAACATTTCATAAAATTTTTAAAGACTATTCTTATGAGCATGCTCAAAAAAGGTTTTTTAAGAATCAATAAACAGTACCTTCTGGGTGTATTGGGTATGGGATTGGCGTTTGGCGCTGGCAATGCAAAAGCACAAATTTTGAACATACAGGGTGCTACGGTCTTCAGTGATCAGCAGTCTATGATATATGTTGACGGCGATGTTAGTTTCATTGATGGTAATATCGTACATAATGGTGTAATGGAAATTACAGGTAACTGGAGCAATAATAACCCCGGCAAGAACGAAGCATTCGACGCTATATCCAATGGCGATGTAAAGCTGATAACCGGCCACCAGGAGATACAGGGTTATACTACTACGGCATTTCCTAATTTAAGTCTCGAGGGCTGGGATAAAAAGGTACTAAGGGTAAATACTAAAGTAACACGTCACCTTAATCTTAATAAGGACGAGTTGGATGTGTATGGCAACGATATGTGGGTTACTAATTCCTCTACCGATGCTATCACCCGTACTTCAGGTTATGTAAATACCAGCAATGCTCCATTAGGCAGGCTTATCAGGTCGGTGAATGGCGGTGCTTCTTATGATTATCCCCTGGCTGCTAATGCACCATACAGGTACAGGCCCATAAACGCAGTAGCAACCGATGACGGTGTACTCGGAGCTCAATTCCAGAACTACGATGCCAACAACGATGGCTTCGACCGTAATCGCATTATTGTCGAGAACTACAACAAGATAAACGACAGGTTTTACCATGTGGTACATTCTATCTCTGGCGTTACAAGTGCCAATATCAAAATCGCGTACGACACTACCGAAGATGGCGGTGAATATACCGGGCTTGCCCGTTGGATAGTGGACGATAATCATTGGATAGATGCAGGTAATGCTCAGAGCGTTCCGGAAAGCGGTGAAGGTACCAACCGCTCTATGCGTATCGGTTTCAGTGATGCCGGTTCACACGTATTAGCCCTGATGGACACTGTTTCAGCCGAGCCTGTGATATTCGTGACAAGCGGCTTTACGCCAAACAATGATGGCAAGAACGATTACTTTGCAATAAAAGGTTTGGAAAACTATCGCACCAACGAAGTGAAGATATTCGACCGTTGGGGTAAATTGGTTTATACTGCTTTGGATTACAGAAATGATTGGGCTGGTAATGGCCTTGATATGGATACCTACATGTATTGGATTCGCGTTAAAGATCTGCATAATAAAGTACGCATCATAAAAGGCGATGTAACACTGATCAGGTAAGAATCTGATAGATAATATTTCTTTGGCCGGGAAGCATATGCTTCCCGGCTTTTTTATGCTCTCTTGGCCGTCTATATATAATTTTCTGTAGCAATTGACTTAAAGTAGCGCTTTTTATTCCCGTTCCTATTTTCAATCGATTATAGTTTATCAATAAAAAATATTTTTGTTGGTTGAGGATTATTGAGTTAGATTTAACATAACTTTTTAATTTAGCCAGAACTCAACTGTGATGGTTTATAAATAAATAATTAGTTGCAATTTGTAATATTATTAATTAAAAGTTAAAAATTTATAGTTGACCACTGCAAAATAGCAAATAGTATGAAAAAAGCCTGCCTCCTCCTCATTGCGCTTATTGTACTTTGTTTGTCTTTTTCTTCTAAGGCGCAAAACAATAAGAACATCGGTATCGGTACGAGTACTCCCGATCCGTCTGCCATACTGGATATCACATCAGCCGATAAAGGTATCCTTGTCCCGCGACTTAACAGCGCACAGATTAATGCCATCAACACCCCCGCGGAAGGCCTGATGGTGTATAACCTCGATTCCAACTGCTATTATTACTATAATAATTTTCAGTGGGTATCGCTCTGCCATGTAGGTACTGCAAGCAACGGTGTGCATATAGCCGTAGTAGGCGGTGTCGCAGATTATGAATTGGGCGGCCCCTTAACCCAAAATACGGACATCCCGCTTGCCGGAAAGAAACTTACTTTCTCCACCACAGGTACAGGTGGCAACATAGGCATCGGTAATAATAATCCCGACCCCTCCTCAATACTCGATCTGACTAACAATAACAACACAGGTTTACTGGTGCCTAAAGTAACATTTACAAAAACAAGTATTGCCGCACCGGTAGCTCTTCCTGCAACAGGCCTTATGGTATTTAATACAAATACGCAAAACGATGTTACACCCGGGTACTACTTCTGGGACGGCACGCAATGGATGCGTTTGTTTTCATCCAACCTTCCTGTGGTGTCAACTGTATCTGTAACCACCCCCATTATTAATAGTGGCACTGCACAAGATCCTAACATCGGTATCACCACAAGCGATCTCACTGGCAGCACTGTGATCGCAGTATCAAACGGTGCAAACAGGCTCACAGGCGCGGGCGGTGCTTCGCTCGATGTAACAGGTACTAATGGCGGAGTGTTATACGGTACAGGCACATCATCCTCATTCACACCCGCAGGGGCCAGTGGCGAGATATTGAAATCGAATGGCGCTGCAGCGCCAACCTGGGTTGCACCCAACTCAACATTGACTACAACCAACATTACAGGCAGCCCCGTAGTTGCAATTACCAACGGCGCTAATCAGGTGGTAGGTGTCGGCAATGTAAGCATCGATATAAGCGGTGCCAACGGTGGCCTCTTGTATGGTACAGGTACATCAGCATTATTTACACCTGCAGGTATTGCAGGACAATATTTAAGATCCACAGGCGCTGCTGCCCCGGCCTGGACCACAGGTTCAAATGTTACTGGCGGAACGGTAGTAAGTATTACTAATGGTACACAGCAAACGATCGGTGCTGCAAACATGAATGTAGACGTGGTCGGCCCGCAAGGTACAGTGCTGTACGGTACCGGTACATCGTCAGATTTTACAGTGCAGGGCAATCCCGGCGAAATACTGAAATCAAACGGTACCGCAGCTCCTTCATGGGTTTCTCCAAATGCCGCTTTGGCTACTTCAAACCTTACAGGCGGCTCTGTGGTCACGGTCACAAATGGTACGGGCAAACTGGTGGGCCTTGGCGGTTCAAATGTGGATATAACAGGTGCTAACGGTGGGGTACTCTACGGTACAGGTACTTCATCAAACTTTACACCCGCAGGCTCTGCAGGCCAGGTATTGCAGTCCACCGGTGCAGGTGCTCCTGTATGGGCTTCGCCAAATGCAACACTGACAACTAATAACGTGACTGGCGGAACTGTAGTAAATATCACTAATGGTACCAACCAGGTAGTGGGCGGTACCAATATGAATGTGGACGTGAGTGGCGCCAATGGCGGAGTGCTATATGGTACCGGTACATCTTCAAACTTCACACCCGCAGGGTCTTCAGGACAAATATTGAAATCAAATGGTGCTGCCGCACCTACTTGGGTCAGCCCCAATTCTACGCTCTCAACTGCTAATGTAACGGGTGGCACTGTAATGAGTATCACAAACGGTACAGATCAGCTCGTTGGTGGATCTAACATGAACATTGATGTGGCAGGTGCCAATGGCGGTGTAATGTATGGCACAGGTACATCATCTGCCTTCACACCCGCAGGTACCGCAGGCCAGGTATTAAAATCAACAGGGGCAGGCGCGCCCATATGGTCATCGCCCAATGCTACACTTACTACCAATAATGTCGTTCCCGGCGCATCATCTGCCGTAGTGGTCACAAACGGTACAGGACAAGTAGTTGGCGGTACAAATATGAGCCTCGATGTGCAGGGTACAAGTGGCGGCGTGTTTTATGGTAAAGGTGCCGGCACTGCTGCTGCCTTTAGTGCCGTTGGTACAACAGGGCAAATTCTGCAGTCGAACGGTGCATCAACACCCACATGGGTGAATCCTAATACAGCGCTCACAACAAAAAACCTTACAAATGCGGGTAATGGCGTAATAACTGTCACTAGTGGCGCCAACCAATTAGTTGGTGCTTCGAATTCCACTATCGACGTAGTTGGTACAAGTGGTGGTATTCTTTATGGTACGGGCGCATCCTCCGCATTTAGCTCTGTGGGCACAGCCGGTCAATATTTACAATCAAACGGTGCAGGAGCTCCTACTTGGGCGACTATTAATACAACAACATCCAATCTTACCGGCAGTTCCGTTGTAACTATTACCAACGGTACCAACAAAGTGTTTGGTGTTGGTAATGCCGGCGTAGATGTCGCAGGTACTGCCGGTGGCGTCTTGTATGGTACAGGTGCTTCTTCTGGTTTTACTGCCGTAGGTACTTCCGGGCAGGTATTAAAGTCCAACGGTGCAGCAGCACCCACATGGGTAGCTCCTGCCAGCATCGTCAATGTCGACAACGGGCTTTATTACAATGCTGTGTCTCAAACCCACAGGCTGGGGACAAATCCTTTGGTCGAAAATACCACTATCACCCAGGCAGGTTTTAACTTTTCCGTCGCAGGTGGTACAATTAATTTGAACGATGCATCAAGCAATGCGGTAAATATTGCAACCAATGCTTCCGCCGGAACCGTAAGCATAGGTACTGGTGCAAGTACTCAAACGGTGAGCATTGCCAACGGAGCTGGTCCAAAAACACTCGCATTGGGTAGTACAAATACCACCAGTGCAACAAACATAAGCGCTGGTTCGGGTGCTATAAATATGAATGTGAATAACAGCCAACCCACAAATATTAATAATGGTACCAACTCAGGCGCTGTGAATATTTCTAACAGCGCAGCCAGCACAGGAACTGTAAATATTGGTACGAACAATACGGTACAGGTAACCGGTTCAAAGGTTGGTGTTAACGTCAATCCATCGCAGGCGCTAGATGTTGCAGGTAATGTAAAATTCAGTAATGCCTTAATGCCGAATAATCTTCCTGGCTCTGCCCCGGTGCCAAGCTTCACTAGTAGTACCAGTAATTATCTTCAATCGCAGGGAGCCGGTGTTGCACCCACCTGGGTGCAGCCTGTAAACAGGGTACAGGTGCCGCTTAATACTATGGCTGTAAATATGACCAGCGCATCAGCTGTTACACCAAGTAATTCTTATTTCGTTTACCAGAACGGGGCCTCATTTTCACAAACATCTTTTGCAGCACCTATTACTCCTGCGGCAGGTTTGGCCCTTGGCCCAACATGGATGTCGGCCGGCCCCGGTATTGCTATAACCTCAAATGGTACATTTTCGAAAGTATATGGTTGGGTATTCAGTACTACAGCTTCCCGCAATTTCCAGGTCTATGTTTATAAGTATACACCGGTCGACGGCTCACTGGCGCTTGTGACCCCGGTTGCTATTGGCAATACCTCTCTTACCTTAACTACGGCAACTGCGGTATATCATTGGGAAATAGATGCTGCTGTCTCTCTTACGAAAGGAGATCAGATAGTAGTGTTCTACGGTACAACAAATACAAGCTCAGCTGCTTACTATTTCTCGGGCCAAATGGAATACACAACCAACATTCAATAACACAAAAATTAAAAGATGAAAAAAGTTATCCTCGGTTTTGTCTGTTTATGTTGTTGGTATGAATCCCCATGTCAGGATCTCGTCGGACGAACAAACAAAGTTGCTGCCGATGCACTACCCGCCGATGTGAAGCAAAGGCCGCTTTCTGTCGCTCCTGCGGTATCGGCAGATCCCAGGCAGGCAAATATGGTAAGTGTTGATGCAATTAGCTCTGACCCTAAAGGGAAACCGCCATCTTCAAAGGTATTGGATAGTGCGCAAGCGCAGCGTCACAACATAACTAAATGATAATTGCTCGGCCTAAGTTTTCGTAATAGTATATTGTTATTTATTTAGCCGCTCTGGGGAGCGGCTAAATAGCGTAACGTACACGCTCATATTTAGCAAAGCAGGATCAGGATAAGGATAAGGATAAGGTATCTGACGCGCGCTCCCTCACAGGAGTCAATAGATGCGTAGCTTACTCTGTATATGGTCCAACATTATCTCGGGCAGATCGACATATCCACATTCCACGTTAAAAAAATTACACTGAACCATTGAACATTGAACCCTTCAGCCATTATCAAAATATGTGAATATCCTTTTTTGCAAAAAATAATTTCCCATCCGACCTTTGTGCAGGAAATGATATTTTTTATGAACCTTGTACGCTATCTCTTATTACCACGCGCTTCGCCTTAGCAATGTCGCCGCAAGAATGCAGGCCCACCTTTATGCAATGCGCCCTTGTGCTTCCATTCAACATTTATTTTTCCCCAACCCAACTGGTTTAAGTTTAGCGATAGCGTAGCTTAAATCATACTATGGAATGAAGGATTTCATCCGGCAGCATATATTCCAGCGAGAGATCAAGGCTCCCTGAATATCCCTGTTGGCCCAACTGGTTTAAGTTTAGCGATAGCGTAACTTAAATCATACTATGGAACGAAGGATTTCATCCGGCAGCATATATTCCAGCGAGAGATCAAGGCCCCCTGAATATCCCTGTTGGCAAGTATGAAGCATGGCCTTTGTGCTTAGCGTTCTTGTGCATTCCTTCAAAATTTCATTTTCACATTTTCATGTCTGTACATTTTCACATTAACCTGCTATGATAAAACCACAAGAACACAACTCTGCTCGCGAGCTCTTTTTCCAAACCGATCATTCACAAGCCGAGATCGCGCGGCAGGTAGGCGTCGAAGCCAAGACCGTCAACCTTTGGGTGAAGAATGGCCGCTGGAAAGAAATAAAGGAAGCAGCTCGTCGCACACCATCCATACTTGTTGAACAATACTTTACTCAGCTTGCCGAGCTAAAGAATGCCATCGCCGGCCGCGAAGAAGGTGCACGCTTCGCCACACTCAAAGAAGCCGAGACCATGCGTAAGCTCATAGTATGTATCAACAACATCCAGAAGCAAACATCACTTGGTGCAAGTATTGATGTCATTCAAAATTTTCTCGGCCGCGTTAATAGTCGCGACAATGAGCTCACACAAAAAGTAATACCATACGCCAACGAATACCTGCAGGGCAAAGAGCTCAACGGCCACAAGTCTTTCGAGCTTGCCTACGACATTCCCGACCATAGTCAATCCATGGTCAATGACCAGTCAACGGACCACACTAACACGGCGCATGCAGAAGAGGCTCCTTCCTCGTCTTTAGGGAAGGCCTGTCCCGAACCTGTTTCGGGAGTACCTGAAGGGCGGAAGGATCAACTCGCGCAAGGAGAAGCTTGCGAAGAACAAAGCTCAACCGAAATTCCGCAGTCAAACCATAGTCAATTCATGGTCAATGATCAGCCATTAAATGGACAGGAACAAATGATCTACCCTCCAAAATGCATCCGCGATCCCGACGACCCCTACACATTCTACTATGACAAAATAACCCAGCGCAAAGCCTTGAGCCCCAAATACGGCAAGCCACCTGAGGGCTTCCGCGAGGTGCCCAAAAAAGACCCGCTAAGTAAAGGTTACGACGAAGGTTTTGGCCCTTACAATTGGTAAAGTCCCGCTGCCCCCGGCTATTTCCCCAACTTAATGCGAAATACACACGTCTTTAATTAGAGATTAATAAAAATTATTTTCTTGTATTTGTGTGAAATATTCGTTAAGTTTATATCAATATTTATAAATAAATCCCCTGTTTATGAAGATATTACAAACAAAACATTCGCTTAATAGAAAAATATTACGATTACCTGTATTTACATGCACTTTATTGTGCTTGTGTAACCTGTCAAATGCGCAGGCCATCCTGAACATAGAGGGTGCCAGTATACACACTGAGGCAAATACATTGATACACGTGAATGGTGATGTTAGTTTCACCGATGGTAATATCGAGCACAACGGTGTAATGGAGCTGACCGGCAACTGGTCCAACATAAACCAAAACCAGAACGAGGCCTTCGCAGCCTCGTCTAACGGTGAAGTGAAACTCATAACAGGCATCCAGGAAATACAAGGTTATACTACCACTGCATTTCCTTCGCTCAGCCTTGAAGGCTATGATACCAAACGGCTCATCGTTAATACCAAAGTAACACGCAATCTGAATCTGAATAATATTCAACTGGATGTACGCGGTAACGATATGTGGGTAACCAATACGGCCACAAACGCTATTACACGCAGCACAGGCTATGTCAACACCAGCGATCATCCTTTGGGCAGGTTAGTGCGTAGCGTTACTGCAGGCAGTTCTTACGATTATCCGCTGGGTGGCGGGGCACAATATAAGTTTAGGCCTGTAAATGCAATAGCTGCAGATGATGGTGTGCTCGCTGCGCAATTCCAGAACTACGATCCTGGCAACGATGGCTTTCAGCGCATGCAGTCAGCAGGGGTTAACTACAATGTCATCAACGATAAATTTTATCATGTCGTTACTTCAGTTTCAGGTGTTACTAATGCCGATATTAAGATCGCGTATAACACAACTGAAGATGGTAGCTTTAATGGTCTCGCAAGGTTTATTGACAATCATTGGCTCGATGCAGGCAATTACCGCGACGCTGCAGAATCGGGCGAAGGTACCGACCACGCCATGCATCACCATATTTCAAGCGCCGGCGCCCACATATTGGCGCTTTCAGATACTATCGCAACCGACCCGATATTTGTCGTAAGTGGTTTTACGCCTAATAATGATGGCAAGAACGATTACTTCGCTGTCAAAGGCCTTGAAAATTATAAGTTCAATGAGTTGAAGGTATTCAACCGTTGGGGTAGGATAGTGTACACCACTTTATATTATAAGAACGATTGGGCAGGCAATGGCCTCGATATGGGCACATATATGTATGTGCTCAGGGTAGTGGATATGAAAGGAAAAGAACGGATTGTGAAAGGTGATGTGACCTTGATACGGTAGTGAAACATTAGTATTCAAAATTTAAAACTTGTCTCCTTTTAATCAATAAACTGTACTTGTATGATTAAGCACAATTATTTACTCATCTTGCTTGCCTTGGTTTTGTCTTTCCCCACTAAAGGGCAGAACACAAAGAACATTGGTATCGGTACCAGCACACCCGACCCCTCGGCCATATTGGATATCACCTCCACCGACAAAGGCGTATTGGTCCCTCGTCTTACAGCGGCGCAGGTGGCTGCAATAAATACTCCTGCCGATGGATTGATGGTATACCTTATTGACTCTGCATGCTATTTTTATTACAACAACTTCCAATGGGTATCACTTTGCCACCCTGGCACTGCAAGCAATGGTGCAACAATAGCTATTGTAAATGGACGTACCGATGTGCAACTGGGTAGTACACTGATCCACAATACTGATATACCGCTTGCCGGTAAAAAGCTTACCTTCTCCACCGTGGGTACAGGCGGCAATATAGGTGTTGGCACTTCCAACCCTGATCCTTCAGCAATACTCGATCTTACCAATTCAAATAATACAGGTATACTCATACCAAAGGTTGCACTTACTAAAACTACGCTGCAGCCACCGGTAAATAACCCCGCCATCGGTCTCATGGTATTCAACACTAATACGCAGAACGATGTTACTCCAGGGTATTACTTCTGGGATGGCACCGTTTGGATGCGTTTATTCTCTTCCAATCTTCCTGTAGTATCTACTGTATCTGTAACTGCACCTATTATCAACTCGGGCACTGCCCAGGATCCTAATATTGGTATCACCACCAGCGATCTCACCGGTAAAGGTTCTGTTGTAGTATCCAATGGCACAAATGTGCTTGCTGGTGCTACTCCTGCCGATATAGATGTGGTAGGCACTAATGGTGGTCTTTTCTATGGTACGGGTTCTTCTTCAGCTTTCACACCTGCAGGTACTGCAGGCCAGTATTTGCAATCCAATGGTGCCGCTGCGCCTACCTGGGTAAATGGCTCAAATGTATTTGGCAGTCCCACAGTGAACGTGACCAATGGTAACGGCCAGTTGGTGGGCGGTACTAATATGAATATCGATGTGAACGGCCCTGCCGGTACATTATTGTACGGTACAGGTGCTTCTTCTGCTTTCACAGCACAAGGTACTACCGGCCAGGTATTGCAGTCTAACGGCACAGGCGCACCATCATGGGTTAATCCTAACGCGGCTTTAGTTTCTTCCGACCTTCTTGGCAGCCCCGTAGTAAGTGTCACCAACGGTACTGGTAGGGTTGTGGGTGCAGGTAATGCTAATATTGATGTTTTTGGTACTAATGGTGGTGTTATGTATGGTACAGGCGCTTCATCTGCATTCACGGCTGCCGGCACAGCAGGCCAGGTATTGCGTTCCACAGGGGCAGGTGCCCCTGTGTGGGCCACGCCTAATGCACTGCTCGCCACTAATGATGTAGTTGGAGGTAGCGTTGTTAATATTACAAACGGTACAAGCCAGATTGTTGGAGGTGTTAATATGACAGTTGATGTTGCAGGTACCGGTGGTGGTGTATTATACGGTACAGGTGCTTCTTCTGGCTTTACAGCTGCGGGCACAACAGGGCAAATACTAAAATCGAATGGCACGGGCGCTCCTGCTTGGGTCAATCCTAACACTACGCTCACCACAACTAATATGGTGGGTGCAGGGCCGGTAGTTGTTACAAACGGTACTGCACAGGCAGTAGGCATCGGCAACCCGACAATAAATGTAGCAGGAACTGCAGGTGCTGTATTATATGGTACGGGCGCTTCATCCAATTTTACCGGTGCAGGTACTGCCGGCCAGCTCTTGCAGTCCAACGGTGCAGGTGCGCCCACATGGGTTAATCCTCCTGTTTCATTGGCAGCCAGCAATGGTCTTCACGTAAGTGCTGCGCCTGATGTACAGCTGGGTGGCTCACTTACTTCAAACACCGCTATTACGCAGGGCGGCTTTAGTTTATCTGCTTCAGGCGGTGCTATCAATTTGAATGATGCTTCCAATAATAATGTCAATATTGCTACCAGCTCTTCCACCGGCTTGGTGAATATAGCGAATGGCCCTTCTGCAGGTACCGTAGAAATAGGACGGTCGAACACGATCACAGCAACGGGTTCTAAAGTAGGTATAAACCAGCTTGCCCCTGCCCAGGCACTCGACGTGAATGGCAACCTCCAGTTCAGCAACGCACTGATGCCTGCGGGCAACGCCGGTACTTCAGGCCAGTTCCTGAAGTCCAATGGCGCAGGTACTGCACCAACATGGACGAACACCAGTTCTAAGTTCAAAGTGCCTTTTACGCTGGGTTACACACCAACATCTACAACCAACTATTTTGGTTTGAACACCCAGGCAATAGGGCCCTTCTTCACCACTACACCGGCCTCAGCCAACCAATACGTTGTTATTTCTGATGCTACATATATTGCACCCGCTACCTCCACTATAACCAGGGTATATGGCTGGGTTTGGCAGCAAAGCTGGCTGGCTGCATCAGCTGTTACTTATTATGTCTACTATTACGCTAACCCAACAAGTGGCAACACCTACACAACGCTCATTCCGGGAACCTTGTTGAACCCCGGTGGAACATTTGTAAATATGACCAATGCTTCATTAGGTGTTTATTCATTTTCAATACCATTATCCACCACGCTTAATGCCGGGGATATTATTGTAGTGTACGTGCAGTTCAACTCTGTACCAATTTTGGGTTCAACAACTTTCAGGTGCAGTGGTTTTGTTGAAATTGCTGAATAATAAAATAAGTACTCATGAAAAAAATCATCGAATGCACTTTGATCCTGGCTTTGTTCGTATGTTGTACGGCTGCAAATGCCCAGGAAGGAAAACAGGCGATTAAGCCTCTGCCCGCTGCAACAGGTTTGACTTCAACTGATAACAGTAATGTGGTAACGGAAGTTAAGAACCCGAACCATTATGCGCCTGCCGTCACGAACGTTTCGGTGACAACAACGGTGCAAACACAAACTTATGATGGCCCGAAACCCTTGCCCGCATCAGTAACTGCGGCCGACCCCGGTAAGGGAGAGGTGAAGCAGGATAAAACAAAATAGCTTGTTTATACACTTAATAAAAACAGAGGTTCGGGATCGCCCTGAACCTCTGTTCATTGAATTAGCTCATATTTGTTAGTTCTGACTAGCTTCCACGCCGGCCATTACCTCATTATCATTTGTAGATACCATCTGCATGGCCAGGCTTTTTATCGAGGGGAAGAGTAGGGCGTAAATTGCTTTCTTGCTTTCAGGTATATCAGTGTCCTGCATGCCTAATATGTACAATAAAGAATCGGGTACCTGCAGTGCGTCACATATCTTCTTAAGTGTTCGTGTGCTGGGCCTTTTTAATCCTGTTTCTATTTGTGATAGGCTGGTTTGGGAGATCCCCGTCATTTCAGAAAGTTCGTACTGTTTAATTCCAAGCTGTTTCCGTACCGATGTTATTGCTTTTCCAAGGTTCATGTGATTCGTCTTTTTGGTTACTTTTTTACTGTTTCCGCCGCAAAGATAGCAACTTTAGCGCTCAAGAATGTTATCTAATGCTTAACATCCTGCACCCGCAGTCTTGTTTTTATCAACCAATGTGAATAAGCATTGAAATGAATATGTATTAATGCATTACTCTTTGTCCACTAATATCTTGTTGATGCGCTCTTTTAGTAATGCAATTTCCTGTGCCAGCTTTTTATTATCGCTATGCAGTCGCGAGTTAACAACAGAGAGGTGCAATAGATATATGAGGATTGCAAAAATGGCACCTGTAAATACCAGGTTAGGGGCCTCATACACACCAAATAAGTGCGACATGATCTCCAGCCCGTTCCGCCAGAAGGAGAACACGATAAGGATAATAGTACAGGCTATCCACGTTATAGCATACTCTTCCCGCAACCTGCCTTTGATGATCAGGTAGGAAATGTATAGCAGGAACAAAGCACTAATGGAGATAGCTATTATCTGGATGCGGGCCATACTTTATTTTTTGCTGTATCGTATATAAGAGTAAAACATAGCAATGGTAACCTTAACAATATAATAAAACGATGTGAAACTTTTTATCGATGAAACACCACCTTGCCGCGTGCGCATATTCACCGCCACTTCAGCCACCTGCAGCCCATACTTCGAGAATAGTATCAAAGATTCGGGCTCGGGGTACTCATCCGGGTACATGCTTGCAGCTATGTCTATAGCCTGCTTATCCAGTAACCTGAAGCCTGATGTGCTGTCATAGATGTGCTTGCCAGTAAGCAACTTGTTGAAGAGGTATAAGTAGCGTATACCTATCCTTCTTGTCCATGTAGAGCGGAAGTCAGAGCGTGTTATAAAGCGTGACCCTATCACAACGTTAGTCCCTTTGTTAAGATGATACTCCAGTAACTTATGCAGCTCAGCGGGGGGATGTTGCCCGTCACCATCCATCTGCACTGCTACATCAAAGTTATTTTCCTGAGCATACAAAAAACCAGATTGCATGGCGCCGCCAATACCAAGATTTATGGGCAGCTCAAGCGAATTGATGCCTAACTTTCTTATCACCTCTGCAGTTCTGTCTGTAGAGCAATCGTTAACGGCCAGTATCGATAGTCCATAAGCTCCTATTGTCCGCAACTCCTTCACCAATGCAGGTAAGGATGCTTCTTCATTATAGCATGGTATGATGATCAGTATTCGTTTTCCCATAGCTGGCAAGCACGTGAAAATAACAATGTTTTACCTAAAAATATTATACTGAGCCTTAGCTATTCTTCGCTGGCTTGAATGGCGCTTATTTTGTTGTTATAATAATCTGCCTTGGCCTGGTCCTTTTTCCCTTTGTAATAAGTGACAAGGAATGAGAGTATGGGTACATTAGCAGGCCTCAGTTCTGCTGCCATTTCACAATAGCGGACAATGCTCATTGTATCACGCTTAAAGAGCGCGATGTCTGCAAGCTGTATGTAGGGAATGGAACTCTGCTTGTTTTTCACTGCTGCAAGTAACAGTGTATGTTCAGCCCTTAGCGTATCATGTTGGTCTACCTGCAGTTTGCTCAAGTTACAGTATGCATCCAGGAAACTGGAGTCGGCATTGATAGATCTGTTGAAAAACAGGACAGAAGAATCATACAAACCTTCTCGCATGTATATCATAGCAAGGTCATGGTATACACGCGCTTTCTGTGTAGTGCTCACCAGCGATCTTTGGAAATAATCTTTAGCCAATGCTATGCTATCTTGTTCAATGAGAATGATACCTATGTTATTCAATGCATTCGGGAAGTCCGGTGTAATTCGCAGGGCGGTCTTGTATCGGTCCTTAGCTTCTGCCAGCAAATTTGCGGCACTGTCCCGGTATGCCTTAGCCAAACCGCTACTCGGTGAAAACCCTTGGCAGGCTTGTGTTTTATACTTGTGCGCCTCGGTGGTCAGCAGCTCAGCATACATACTATTTGCCTTTGCCGAGCTGTCAAGATATTTCATGTCGTGGGTGTACAAGGTATGTTTGTCCTTCCAATCCCTGTTGCGGACAAAGGAACGCGCTGCGAAACCAAAGCATACTAACAGTATAAGGGTAGTAAGCACTTTGTTATTCCCGATCAGTGACAGGTCGGTTTTGAATAGCCAGGCTATCGCAGCACAGAGCAATATGCTAAAGCCTAGGCTTGGTAAATACATAAAGCGTTCGGCCATCATACCCGGTGCCGGGCGTACAATATTTGAGTAAACAATTATCGATATGATATACAGCACACCCCCGAATACAAGTATGGAACGCTTGCGGATATTCATAGCAAGGAAGCACACGAACGCAAGATGCAGTAATAAGGATACCCATACATAAACATTGTCCCATCCCACCACAGGTACATACTTGTACCCGTAATAGTATACCAGCCGCGATGGGAAAATATGTAAGTACAAGTATCTGCCTGCTACGTTTATGCTTGTTGCCAGCTTTATGAGCACATCGCTATTCACCTTATAGAATGGGTTCTCATGTTCAAACGTTATCCTGTGCGAGGGCACCGCAAAATGGCGGCCGAAAACAAAGATGATCAGGCGTGGTACCAGTATGAGTGAACTATATTGCAGTATTTTCTTTAAGGAAAGCTTGCTGAAGAAATAGAAAGCTATGGGGATAAGCACAACAAAAGGTGTCGCGGTTTTTTTGGAGCACATCGCCAGCATAAAGAGGACAACGTATAGCAACCCATATACCCATCTCCTGGTCTCATACATTTTCCAGATGGCAATAAGTGCCGACAAAGAGAAGAAAAACTCCAGCAGTTCATCCCTGTTCTTTATGTTGTCAACGATCTCTGTATGGAGTGGGTGAACCGTAAATACAAGGCAGGCCAGGAATGCGAACCAGGAATATTTTTTTGTGAACCACTTTCGCAGCAATATGAATAGCAGTACGCAGGTAAAAGCATATAGTACAACATTTACCAGGTGGCTGGCCTGCGCCGAGGGACTGATAAATATATACTGCAGAACGAATGACAGAAGCGCTACCGGCCTGTATTCATAGTTGTTGTCGGCATCAGTAAAGGTATGCGAGGTGAATATTTGGGGGATGCTTTGCAAGCCCCTACCCGCCATTGCCTTTGCATTAACTGTGTATAGTTCGTCATCCAGGTTGAAGCCGTTATTAATGCTGTTGGCATACAGCAGGAATGCAACAAGAAACAATGTAAGGACCTGGAAAAGAAAATATCGGTCGGTATTCTCTCCGCCTGCGTTATCCCCCGGCACACTGTTATTGGCTATCGTTCTAGTGGCAGTTTTTTTATTGGCAGTCACAGCTTTAAAATTAAACAAAAAATGCTGCCCCGGGGTGGAGCAGCACTTTCGTTGACTTACTATTTATCTTACCAGTGTTACGTCGCCTTTAATAATAGTTTCTTTGCCATTACAGAGGTACGTTATGAGATATTGATATACGCCTATGTCCTGCGCTATGCCATTGTAGCTGCCATTCCAGCCATCCTTTTCATTGCTGGTGGTATATACTTCCTGGCCAAAGCGGTTGAAGACCCTGAGGCTCTCCAGTTTGTGCCTGCCCGGGTTTATAATGCGGAACAGGTCATTCTTGCCATCACCATTAGGTGAGAAGGCAGAGGGCAGCAAAAGCTCACAGCAGGGTTTCGTATTCAGCATAATGCTATCCATGCTGGTACAGCCATACTCATTGGCCACCTCCAGTGTTATGTACTGGCTCCTGTCGGCATGCACACGCACTACTGCATTGTGCTCATTATCGTCAAACAACTGGCGTGGCAACCAGCGGAACGTGTACTTGTAATTGTTTTCTGTTGATGAAAGTTCCACATCGTCACCGGTACACAGGTCGTTTATTGCACCTGCAGTGCTGATCTTAGCCAGCGGGCGCTCGCGTACCGTCACAGTATCGGTGGCCCTGTTCATACACTGGTCTTTTGCTGTAACGTCCAGCTTTACCACGTAAGTACCCGGCTGGTCCCAGCTCAGGTAGTACGGGCCTTTATCATGCTCAACGGTTGAGCCTGTTGATGTATGCGCACCTGCAAAATCCCAGAGGTAGCCCTGTAGTTCCATATCGGTATATGTTATGGACAGGTAGGCAGGATCATCGGTACATACTGTTCCGTTATTTATGTCTATCGTGACGATAGGAGTTTGCTTAACAGTGATGCTGTGCGATGCAGTAGGGCTGAAGCATCCGTTCTCAGAGGCCACCAATGTCACATCAAACTTGCCGATGTTGCTGAAGCTAACTGTATAAGGGCCCTGGCCGGTGCCGCTTTGTATGGTGCTTCCTATAGGCCATGTCCAGTTGTAAGTAGTCATTTGGCTGCCATTGCCCACATAGCTGAAGAGCAATGTATCACCCTGGCATACCTCATCGCGCGATGCAGTGATGCCTGCTGTAGGCTTATAGAATATAATAACCTTGAGCGGTGTGCGGTCGCTTTCGCAGCCTTGTACCGTTTGGCTTGCATACCATGTAGTGGTGTCAGGAACAGCGGTGGATGGCACAGGGGCTGATGTTAATGCAAGGCCACCTGTTGGCACATCATACCACTTTATGTTCTGTCCTGCAGCAGTAAGCGCTACAGAAGAGTCATACTGGCAATAGGTAAGGTCTTTGGTAACCGGTGGTTGCGGCTTTGGTATTATAGTTACCGTAATGGGCAGCCTGTTACTTTCACAGCCGTCATCTGTCTGGGTTACATACCAGGTAAAGGTGCCGGATGTAGCAGTGGAAGGCGTGGGTGCTGTAGAAGATGGTGTGCCACCTGTAGCAACTGTATACCATTGCAGTGAATCGCCTGCGGCAACTAATGGCACCGCAGTACCATCGAACTGGCAATAAGTGGATGTTGGCACCGAAGAGGTAGGCGGGGCAGGTTTGGGTTTTATCCAAACGTTCTGCGGCGTACGTGCACCTTCACAACCCGGTTGCGTGGTCTGGCTTACATACCAAACAAAGTTGCCCGCTATCGCTGTGGAAGGCGTAGGAGCCGTAGTGGTACCTACACCGCCTGTAGGCGTTGTGTACCATTTAAGCGTATCGTTAGGATTTCCGGAAGGCGACGCAGTAAGTGCTACCGGAACATCCTGCTGACAATATACTACATCAACTGGCGTAGGAGCTCCCGGTGTCTGGTTGATCACTACATTAATGGTAGACGGCTGTAGCAGGTTGCAGCCAAACTGGCTGGTAACAGATACAGTGTAAGTACCTGCACTTGTCGTCTGGGCGTTTGTCACCACCGCATTAGTGGTGGTATCGGGAGTGGCAATGCCGGGGCCGGTCCAGGCGTACACAAAGTTTGCTGCAGGGTTGGTCACATCCAGGTGCAGATCGTTGCCGGAGCATAATGGTGTGTTGGCGGCAAGTGTGGGTACGGGTGGAGCAGGATTGACTGTTACATTTATTGTGAACGGTGCCGATGTACAGTTGGCAATAGTAGCGGTAACTGTGTAAACACCCGTTGCGCTGGCCGGAGCATTGGGTACTACCGGATTAGCCTGGTTTACGGGGTTCACGAATGCAGGCCCTGTCCATGAGTAAGAGTTGGCTGCAGCCGGGTTACCATTGAGCGTTACGGTTGATGTAAGCGAGAGTGTTTGTCCCTCACATATAGGTGCATTAGTAGTTGCGGTAACAACAGGCGGATTAGGATCTGATAATACTATTGGCCCTTGTGTAACTGCTGATGTACAATTATATGAAGTAGTAAAACTAAAGTCTGTATAGCTGCCTGCCGGTAAGGTGGGTATAGTCATAACCCCGTTAACCGCAATAAGGCTAATAGTTTGCGGACCTGTAACGCTGCTGGTATAATTGACCACACAAGCACCATTAATAGGCACGGCCACAGAATCTACATTGAGCGTTATTGAGCCTTCACTGCCCAGGCAGGTTGTAGGATCGGAAGATGTGATACCCGATATAACAGGTGGCGTGGGATCTGACAGCACTATTGGACCCGGCGTAACAGCTGAGGTACAATTATATGCTGTAGTAAAGCTAAAGCCGGTGTAACTACCTGCAGGCAGTGATGGAATTGTCATGACACCATTTACCGCAGTAAGATTAATAGTTTGCGGACCGGTAAGGCTGCTGGTATAATTGACCACACAAGCACCGTTTATTGGCACCGCAATGGAATCTACATTAAGTGTTATTGAGCCCTCGCTGCCGCCACAGGTAACCGGATCGGCAGGAGATATACTGACAATTGTAGGTGGTGTGGGGTCTGATAATACGACAGGCCCGGGTGTTACCCCCGAAGTGCAGTTATATGCAGTGCTGAAGCTAAAATTAGTATAGCTGCCAGCCGGCAAGACGGGGATGGTCATTACGCCGTTAACAGCAGTAAGGTTTATTGTTTGCGCACCCGAAACACTGCTGGTATAACTTACCACGCAAGCACCGTTGATAGGCGTTGCCATAGAGTCTACGTTAAGCGTGATAGCACCCTGGCTGCCACCGCAACTTGTCGGGTCGGTAGAGGTAATGCTTACTATAGTGGGTGGAGTGGGGTCTGACAACACAATGGGCCCGGGTGTAACAGCAGAGGTACAATTGTAAGTTGTGGTAAAGCTAAAGTTGGTATAGGTGCCGGCCGGCAAGGACGGTATGGTCATTACACCATTAACGGCTACGAGGTTGATCGTTTGTGCACCTGTTACGCTGCTTGTATAATTAACTACACAGGCACCATTGATAGGCGTTGCAACAGAGTCCACATTCAATGTAATGGTGCCCTGGCTGCCGCCGCAAGTGGTTGGGTCAAAAGTAGTGATGCTTGTTATGACCGGCGGAGCAGGATCTGACAATGTTATCGGCCCGGGCGTAACTGCCGACGTACAATTGTAAGCTGTAGTAAAACTAAAATTCGTATAGTTACCTGCAGGCAGAGTTGGGATAGTCATTACCCCATTTACAGCCACAAGATTAATAGTTTGCGGACCTGTTACACTGCTTGTGTAATTTACTACACAAGCGCCATTAATAGGTGTGGCAGCAGAATCTACATTCAATGTTATTGTACCCTGATTGCCGCTGCATGTAGTGGGATCGGTAGTGGTTATACTTACTATTACCGGAGGAGCGGGGTCGCTTAATACAAGGGGGCCGGCTGTAACTGCAGATGTGCAATTATTAGGTGCGGTAAAACTGAAGTTAGTATAGCTGGCTGCCGGCAAATTCGTAATGGTCATAACACCATTCACGGCATTTAAGTTAATGGTTTGCGCGCCTGTGAGGCTGCTGGTATAGTTGACAATGCAGGGGCCGTTAACGGGTTGTGCTGCAGAGGTGACGTTTAATGTTATACTGCCTTGTGCTCCGCCGCAGGTGACGGGGTTGACAGATGTGATGCCCGTGATAACCGGTGGCGCAGGATCTGAAATAACAACTGTGCCTGCCAGCACATTAGAAGTACATAAAGTGGTCAAAGAGGTGATGCTGAGATTGCTATAATTAGCTGCGGGCAAGCCTGTGATGGTAAGCGTATTGCTTACAGCAGCTATAGAACCTGTTGTTACCGTACCGGCAACACTGCTGGTATAAGTGATGGTGTAGTTCCCGGATAATGTAATTCCGGTCACGGTGAGTGTACCATCGCTACCGCCACAAGTTGTGGTGTTGGCACCCGAAAACGATACGATAGAGGGCGGAGTGGGATCTGTTAAAACAGCAGGTCCCGCCAATACGTTGGAAGTACAAAGTGTGCTTGATGACTTAATAGTGATATTCGTATAATTAGCCGCCGGCAATCCTGTAACGGTTACTGTGTTTCCCACAGCGGCAATGGCACCGGTTGTCACGGTACCTGCAACACTGCTGGTATAGGTAACCGTATAGCTGCCTGATAAGGAAGCCGCCGTGATTGTTATGGTGCCCTGGCTACCACCGCATGTGGTGGGATTGGTTGATGTTACAGTTGTAATTGAAGGCGGCAGGGGATCCGAGAGTATTACCGGCCCCGCAGCGACATTGGAAGTACAAAGCGTAGTAGATGACTTAATGCTGATGTTGGTATAAGTAGCAGCTGGAAGGCCGGTAACAGTTACTGTATTGCCCACTGCAGCAATTGGTGCAGTAGTGACCGGGCCTGTCAGACTGCTGGTATAGGTGACTGTATAGTTACCTGTAAGTGAAACCGCTGTTATTGTTATCGTACCGTTAGTACCACCACAAGTGGTAGGATTGCCGCCACTAAGGGTAGTAATGGAGGGCGGAGTGGGGTCGCTTAACGTAAAAGGCCCCGCTAATATATTGGAAACACAGAGTGTAGCAGACGATGTGATCTTAACGTTGCTATATGTAGCAGCGGGTAAGCCGGATACTGTTACCGAATTGGCTACAGCGGCAATAGCTGCAGTAGTGACCGTGCCTGCCAGGCTGCTGGTATAAGTGACCGTGTAGTTACCGGTCAGCGAAGCGCTGTTGATAGTCAATGAACCATTGCTGCCGCCGCAGGTGGTAGGATTGGCGGTGGTGACCGATGTGATAACGGGTGCGGGGGGATCGCTTAGCGTAAACGGGCCGGCTAATATGTTGGAAACACAAAGTGTGGTAGAGGATGTGATCTTGATATTAGTGTAAGTTGCAGCAGGTAAGCCCGATACAGTTACGGTATTGGCAACGGAAGCTATAGCGGCTGTGGTTACCGTGCCCGCAAGGCTGCTGGTATATGTAACTGTGTAATTACCAGTAAGCGAAGGACTGTTTATAGTAAGTGAGCCATTACTGCCACCACAGGTAGTAGGATTGGCAGTAGTAACTGAGGTAATAGATGGCGCTGCCGGATTACTCAAAGTAAAAGGGCCGGCCAATATATTGGAAACGCAATTGGTGGTAGACGATGTGATCTTTACATTGGTGTATGTAGCAGCGGGCAGGCCGGTAACAGTGACCGAATTCGAAACCGCAGCGATAGCTGCCGTTGTTATAGTGCCTGCCACACTGCTGGTATAAGTGACGGTGTAGTTGCCGGTAAGCGAAGCGCTGTTAATAGTTAATGAACCATTGCTACCACCGCAGGTGGTAGGATTAGCAGTTGTAACCGAAGTGATGGACGGCGCTGCGGGATCGCTTAAAACATAAGGGCCCGCTAGTACATTAGAGCTACAGGTGGCTGCGGGAACCTTTATGCTAATATTGGTATAGGTAGCGGCAGGCAAGCCGGTGACAGTTATTGAATTGGATACGGCAGCGATTGAGCCTGTGGTGACCGTACCTGCTACACTGCTGGTATATGTGACAGTGTAGCTTCCCGAAAGTGATGTGCCATTAACAGTAAATGATCCATTACTGCCTCCACAAGTGGTGGGGTTAACAGTACTAACGGATGTGATAGCGGGAGGTACACAAACAACCGGTGTCCACCGGAAATAAGTATAAAGATTTGAGGGTTTGGCATTATTCTTTGATCTTACACCTTGTCCATTAGTAGTGGCTAGTGTTGTATTATTTAACCATGCTGCGTTACTTGTGAGATTCCTGTGATGAAAATCCGAGTTTGATGTTCCACGCAAACCTATCTGGACAGGTTCCGTGTAATTTACTAAAGTGCAGTTACCATATGCAACTTCGATCGCATTTGTTGTCTCATACATATTGATCGCAAAATATATGTCTTCGGTACCCACGTTCGACCATGCGTTATACCTACTGGTCCTACACCAAAGAATCGTCAAGGTCCTGTTAGGTGCAGTACCCGTTATTTTATAAGTAATAGGAGCAGCGGAGGCGTCATAGAGATCATCTGACATAGGGCAAAAAGCCCCTGAATACCCTGCGTTACTATTGATCGCGGCGTAATTTGTCGCTCCAATCGCCGTAGCACCAAAACTGATGGCGCCATTGCTACTCACCTTACAGCTTGTGTAATTTGTACCATTAAAATTAAAGACAAAGCCACCGGGGAAATTAAATGTTGCAGTGTTGTCATCCCAATTGGCGCCAATAATAATATTTGCAGTGGACGTACTTGCCGGATTTGTGGCAACTGTGCCCTGCGAAAAGGTATACAGACTTGCCACCTGCGCAAAGCCGGCACTACCAACAAATAGAATAATGAAAACAAGCAGGATGAAAGCTTTAAAGACATTCACGGGGACGCCATGGGTTCCTATACGCCTTTTGCTATCCTGGGGGGAGGAGCGTTTTTTAAGCATGAGTTACAGTTTTACTAAGTACTAATTACTAAATTAACGTTAATTTTCTGAACTATAAAAAATAATTTCCTATATATTATTATGCTAAAATAAAGCATTAATGGATGGAAAAATTCTATTAACTAATAGTTAATAAATTGAGTATAAATATATATATTGATGCATGAAAATGTAATTATTACCATGGCCATGCAGATACTGCGAGATGAGAATCAATGCAAGTCTGCAATTGGTCTATAACCAATTGGGCAGGGCTTGCTAAAAAGAGTCAGTTACAATTTAGAAAGAAACTGCATGGTGTCTATGCCATCTGCGTAATCGCTGAGTGAGGGAGTTTGAGTAGTGCCAAACTTCAAAGCATCGCGGCCAAGAACGCATTGAATCTCATTGCTGCTTTTCAACTCATTCATTAATGTTTCCTTATCGTTATAGTAACGATAATGTAACACTGCGACAGGAGAAAATGGCATATCATTTTCTCTTAACAATATAGAGCCATTCGTGAGATATGGAATTTTATTGAGCAGGTATATTGCCAGGTAGTAATCGTAATTATTCTTGAATTTGTGATGGCCTATAAGGCTCTCATAGCTTTTGAAAACGTCAAGGAGTTTTGAAAAATCATATTGTAAGGGAACGCAGAGCTGGCTTACGTTGCGGCAGCCCAGGCCAAAATAAGTAAATACATCTTTTGCAAGATCGTTCAACTCAAGCTCCGTTTCGGTACCATCAAGAACAGCAACAGAGGTACGGTTCTTCCTGATGATGTTGGGGTACTTACCGAAATACTGTTCGAAATACCTTGCGGTGTTGTTGCTGCCTGTGGCTATGTAAGCGTCACAACCTTTCAGCATTTCGGCCACTTGCACTTGTTCCGCTACCTGCGGAGCCCATTCGATGAGTTTGTTCAGCAGGTGGGTAATAAGCAAGTTGTCTTTGGATGACAATTTAAGCATGAGCTTGTGGCCACTGATAAAACCACATAAGAAATCGTGAAAGCCAACGAGTGGTATATTGCCCGCCATCACGATGCCTACCGTTTTTGCCTCTGAGGGCATTTGATATTGTGCAGCCCATTTTTCCAGCTTTTCTTTTTGAAGGAACCCGGTGGCTATGTTCACTGATGCTGTTTCAATATCGCTGAGGGTAAACCAGGTATTGGACCTGGCGGCCCTTTCCTGAATGGCCAGCCATTCTTCGCTGCCGGAAAGCATATATTTACCTAAGTTGTCCGCCAGTTCTATCCTATTGATTAAAGAAAGCATGTTTTTTGTACAATTTCTGTGTGCGAAATTGTAACTTTGTGCGCACATAAACTAAAATAAAAAGTAAAGATATATATGGCTATTAAGATAACCGATGAATGTATCAATTGCGGGGCTTGCGAACCGGAATGCCCTAATAATGCCATTTACGAAGGCGGAGTGGAATGGGCTATAAAGGACGGTACTTCTGTAAAAGGAGATTTTGTACTAATGGATGGCAGCCATGTGGATGCAGATGCAAAGCAGGCGCCTGTGGCAGTTGACACATATTATATTACGCCTAACAAGTGTACGGAATGCCAGGGTTTTCATGAAGAGCCGCAATGTGCTGCGGTATGTCCCGTGGATTGCTGCGTACCCGATGAGATGTATCGTGAAACGGTTGAAGAGCTATTAGCGAAAAAAGAAAAACTGCATTTATAGAAAAACATTGAAATATAAATAGAAAAGGAGCTATTGTATACTGGCTCCTTTTTTATTTGACTTAGTTTGATGGCCTCATTGATTAGATATCATAGCAATTCTCCGGGGCGATTGCTCTTCGCCGCCACGCGTGGAGGCTATACGCCCATTGCAATAACGCTGTGTAAAATGAAAAAAGGAGCTATTATATTGTAGCTCCCTTTTTATCTAAAATTTGGAACTTTAATGAATGTCGAGATCCTCGTGGGTATCATGCGCATGCAGGATATCTTTAGCATGATTTACCTCGGCTTCCGTGCCATGGGCGACAACGATAAACCGGCCTGCTTCCAGGTCTTCGTGATATTTTTTTACATTCTCGTCCTTAACGCCAACAGTGGTTAAGACAGAGGCGATACCACCACCGATCAAGCCAAAATCAAAACCAGCTATGGCACCTACAAGGGCACCTGCGCCATATAAGAAACCAAGGCCGGGTATTGCGAAAAGTCCAACCCCTGTAAGGATACCCAGGGTGGCTCCAACGGCGGTACCGGCACCTACACCGGCTACTTTAATAGGATCTTTAGGCGTTACGTGAAGCTGATCATCCACCACTTCAGTTTCAGCTTTTCCTATGATGGAGAGTTGTTTTACCGGAAATCCCGCTTCTTTTAATTCAATTACGGCTTGAACAGCTTTATCATGACTGTCGTAAACCCCGAGTGCTGATTTCATAAAAAAATGTTCGTTTTGGTTTATTTATTTGGTGATTTAGCGGACCAATATACGTTTAAACAGTTACAAAAAGTATTCCATGGGAGCATTTCCGCCCTATTTTATTCAGGTGTTTTTAGGAAAAAGTATTCCTTATTGAGTATGTTGGGAAAAGCGAGGAAACTTCTATTTATCCAGTATGCGTATTTCTACACGCCTGTTCCTATTGGCATCAGCCTCATTTAACTCTACAGGCACCACGGGCTTAGACCTACCGTAGCCAATGAATTGCAACCGCCCGGAGTCAATGCCCTTTTTTATGAGAAAATCGTAGATGTATTTTGCCCTGTTGACAGAAAGAAGGTTGTCTTGAGAATCAATATCAAAAGCATCGTCAACGTCCGTAACACAGCAAATGTGCCCTTCGATACGAATCTTCAGCTTTGGGTTAATATGGAGCAAATTGTAAAGTTGCTGTAGCTCGTCGGTGGACTGCTCTCTAACCCTGTGAGACTCCGGGTAGAAATAAATATTATCCAGTACAATTGTTTCGCCGGTCTTATACTTATTGATATCGGCCATGGTTTTTTTGCCTTTATCAGGTATTTTAAAATCGTCTGGTATATGCTTTGGGGAGCCTGGTTTCACCACAATATCAATATTGTCGGGGTCGTTTGCCAGTACCTTGCTTGTTTCTTCGCGGTTGTTTATTTTTTGTTTTTGGCGCTTTAAGGGATCGGTATCATCATTTACCAGTATGCGGCCGGTACGTTTTGCCGTTTTGCCGGGCACCATGCGTTTTACAGTTGGGGTATTTTCTTCCGGTACATACCTGTCAGCCACCACTATATCGACTCGCCTGTCGGCGGGGAAGCCGTCAGGGTTCTTTTGTACCACTCGTTCTACCTGGCCTTTACCGAGACAAACTTTTATGTTATCTCTATTTACGCCAAAATTGGCAAGATAGGCAGCGACGCTTTTTGCTCTTGTGTCAGATAATGCCTGGTTGTGTTCTTCATTGCCCAGATAATCGGCATAGCCAATGATATAAAGGTTGTCTTTTACTGTAATGACACCCAGGCCGGTTAGTGAATCCAGCTTAGCCTGCGATTGGGGACTCAGTTTATCTACGTTGCGCTCAAAATATATGTGAATAGTATCGCCGGCCTCCTGCGCATATACATGCTGTGCCATAAGGACAGCCAGTATAAATAGGAGACATCTAGACATAAATAATGCGTTTACCTAAAGAAAGAGTACTCAAATTAGTCAAAATTCCTGTGAATTTAGGGAACTGCGGCCCGAAAAAATGAGGACCGCTCTATATAATTATACAACGGGTGTACCTACAACATATTATTGACGCGTATTTCGTTTTCTCAGCGCTGACCAAGCCAGCCATGCAAAAGGGATATAAGCAAAACAACAAGCCAGTAAAAACCATGAGGGGAGGTGAACGGATAATGCATTGATCAGGCCGCCCACCGTCATAATTCCTGCGCTTATTAAAGCCGGGCTTTTTGTCTCTCTTTTCGAGATGAGTGTTGCAGTAATCCCTGCAATGAACGAGGCAATTACATAACTGGCAATGAACAAAACAAAAACCTGCTGCGGCATTACTTTCATAGCTTTCTCAACCGAATCGGCATCGTAGAGATCGGTACCCGGGGGAGGAGGGAAGAAGCTATAAATGCCCATTTGCATGAAGACAATGCATATCATGCCGGTTATGGTAGCAATAATTATTGACAATACATTTTTGACCATAGCCTTGCATTTTCAACTAATCTTCTTCTATCCGTTTTAACTGGACATCGGGCACGGCAGATACAATGATGGGATACTTTTCCAAAGTCACGTCGGAGGGATCTAAACCAAAACCTCTTTCTTCGGAAAGGCTGAACCGCTTTAGTATAAAATAGCCGCGCATCATGAGCCGCTCCCAGAGTGGCAGGGCATTATCGCGCGAGAGGAATTTTTCCATGATGATGAACCTGAAATCGCCCATTACATTGTTTTTACTCAAGGACTCGTAACGGCTCACTACATTCACTTCTTTGTTCTGCACCATTTCCTCCACCACCTTGCGGAACATCAGTTGGATCTTATGTTCGATACGGAAACCGAGGCGGAACTCGACACGTATTATTTCGTTAGGAACTATGGTTTGTACAGAGTACTCCATCGTATAAGGATCATCGAGTACGTCAACATGTACGAACCAGTAGATATCGGCACGTTTCGGCTTGCGGTAAAGTATGGAGTAAATGACCTTGTGCTCTATTTCTTTAGGGTTGTTTGCACTGGTGAGGTACACCAGGTGCGTTGCGTATTTTGGAATTGTGCGGTCGTTACTGAGCTCCTGGATGATGGGTATGTAGTCTTCCATACGCACAAATTCGACGTACCTGTTCTTGATCTTCCGCGCTTTAAACCAGGTTAACATTGTGAGGAAGAGTATGCCACCCATGATGAGCGTAACGTAACCACCATGCCTGAACTTTTGAAGGTTGGCGATGAGGAAAGAGGTCTCGATAGTGAGGAAGACGGCGAGGTAAACCACTATGCCGATAAGCGGAACACGCTTAATAAACATGAAATAAGAGAAAAGACAAGAGGTCATTATCATGCAAATGGTAATGGCGAGGCCATAAGCAGCGCCCATTTTGGATGACTGGCCAAATATCAGGACTATGGAAACGCAACCTGCAAATAAGAGAAAATTTATACCCGGAATAAATAACTGGCCTCGCTCGAGCGTGGGGTAGTTGATCTTCATTTTGGGCCATAAATTGAGTTTTATGGCCTCGCTGATGAGCGTGAAAGAGCCGGATATCAATGCCTGGCTGGCAATGATGGCTGCCATTGTGGCTATGATGATGCCTATTAGCACAAACCATTGGGGCATCAATGCGTAAAAAGGATTGCGCAAAGTTGAATTCCATACCTCACCTTTGTGGTTCAGCAGGAAGGCACCCTGGCCAAGGTAGTTGAGTAGGAGCGCACTTTTAACATATACCCAGGACACCCTGATATTGCCCCGGCCGCAATGCCCGAGATCGGAATAGAGCGCTTCAGCACCCGTGGTACACAGGAATACAGCACCTAAGAGCCAAAAACCTTTGGGGTAGACCGTAAGTAACTTAATGGCGTAGTAGGGATTAAATGCTTTAAAGATGCTCCAATCGTCACTTACGTGATAAATGCCGAGGACGGCGAGCATGAGGAACCAAATAAGCATGATAGGACCGAACATCTTGCCCAGGGACATGGTGCCGAACTGCTGAAAAAAGAAAAGGGCGGTGATAATGGCTAGTACAATATTGATGATTGTCCAATCGGGTGCATCGCTAAATGCCGGTATATTGCGAAGACCTTCGATAGCTGAAGCCACGGAGATGGGAGGTGTGATCATACCATCGGCCAGCAGCGCTGCCCCACCTATCATAGCGGGAAATACGGTCCACTTGCCATGCCTGCGTACTAAAGCAAATAAAGAGAAAATACCACCTTCACCTTTGTTGTCGGCCTTCAAGGTGAGTGTAACATACTTGACCGTTGTTTGCAAAGTGAGTGTCCAGATGATGCAAGAGAGGCTGCCTATTATAAGCAAGTCGCTTATAACTTTATCGTTACAGATTTCGTTGAAAACATACAGCGGAGAGGTCCCGATATCCCCGTAAATAATACCTAATGCAATAAGTAGCCCAGCACCAGATACTCTATTCAGATTTTTGCCCACAGGTGGTTCGTAAATATAACCGGCAAATTTAGCGCATTCTTTACCGATAAAAGAAATACCGGGCATTAAAAATTACATATTCAGGCAGTGGATGGCAAAATATAGAGAATAAAAGGAGTCAGGACAGTTTTAGCTTGATAGAATTGAGGTAGACGGTACGCGCTTCTACCTTCTTCCTGAGTTCTGCATCGCCAAGTTTCGTATTGCGAAGGGCTGCAGCCTGAAGATTTGGGCTTGCAGGACCAGCCGGCTTGCCATTACCAGCTTCGCCAGTCCCCGATTTTTTGTCCAGAATGTTTTGATTGCGCATATCACAAATATAATAATTGCACATTCCTGCCATAGCGGAAAAAGGATGTTGGGAAAACTTTAACAGAGCCGTTGGGGTTGCGAATAAAGCAATAATAGTGGGTAGACGAAAGACAAAACCCTTTGGGCCGGATTTTCACAGGTATTATCCATTTTGGCCATAATAGCGTACAAAAAATAGTTTTGCCGAAAAATTCTTGGGTTCGATTATGGATTTTACTCAAAAATCCCAATATTTGTAGTAAACTTACAAGCCAATATAAAAAAACGCATTCACAAATCATGAGGAGCTTAATTCTTTTGTTCGTTTTACTGCCGTTACTTTCATTTGCTCAGAAGCGCGAAGGTGATATATGCTGGCCGCCTTCATATTATGAAACCGCCAAAACAAAGATATACAGTAGCCAGGACAGGGCATTAAAGGTGGGCGTTGCTGCTCATAAAAACCACGCTGGCATGGTCATCAAAGTATATTATGCCGATCCTTTTTACATTACTCCAAAGCAAAAAATAGTTTTAAAACTATCCGGTGACAATGAACTGGTATTGAAATGTAAGGAAATTGCTTCGGCAGAACCCTTACACCAGAAGAGGGGAGATTTTTATTACTATAATTATGCTTATTTCCCACTGTCGGACGAAGCGTTACAGATGTTGTCTTTCCACACTGTTAAATCGGTTAAAGTTCAGCTGGATGGTGATGCGCCAATCATGTTTGACGGCCTGAAGAAATGGGACGCTTATGAGATCAAGCGCCAGGTGCAGGAAGTGCAAAAACAGTACCTTGTTGACAAGGGTTATAACTACGATTATTAAATTGGCCGACCATAAGATATTTAAGAAAAACCCGGATATTCCGGGTTTTTCCCGTTTGGACCAATATATTTTGCCGAATACCTTTTAGTTATAAGAAATATGTCATAAATTGTGTAAGCGGTAGATTGTAATGCTGTTGCTGCCTGTTAATGTGTTAAATATGGCAAGGTGCGGGCCTGTTTAGAGCTGTTAACCAACCCTATGCAAGGTTTTGTTGTCTAATATCCTGCATAACTGTAGGACACAGAATCCATCGGAATGTTATTTGAAAGATCAATCATAGGAACAACATGAAAAAATTACTAGCACCATTATTAATTCTCCTTACAACTTATAACGCGCTTGCCGACGGTAACGGTACTCTCGGCACTTCGTACAGTTTTTCAAAATGCGGTCTTAACTTTACCAGCGCATCACAACGCCTTGGCCAGCGTTTTAATCCACCGGGCAGTCCTCAACCGGCGCCATTCGCTATTGCGGGGATACCGCCATGTGCTACTATTGAAAAAGCATTTTTATATGTTGAGGGTTCAGGAAATGGCGCAGCACAAACAGCGACAATAGTCGGCCCGACAGGGACGCAAAATTTTCCTTTAACATTGATCGGGCAGGGGCCTGATAAATGCTGGGGCTATGCCGGTTCCGTAACTTACCGCGCGGATGTTACTTCCGTAATAACAGGCAATTTCACTTACCTGATCAGTGGCATATTGACAGGCAATCCCAATGATATGGACGGCGCCACACTTATCGTGATCTACGCCGACCCCATGCAGACATACCAGGGGACGTTTCAACTGGATGATGGCTCGATAGAATTAGGTGGAGGCACGGCGACCCATAGTATGAACTTTCCTGCTCCCTGTGGACCTACACAGAATGAGCAGTCTATAATGGGTGTGGGTGATATCCAGTTTGACGGAGAGACCATCACTATGAACAATGTAGTGGTGCCTTATAATTTCAACTGGTGGAATTTTTTCCAAGCCAATACACCGCTATCGGGGGGACAAACCAGTGTCGACTTTTCGGTGGCAGCCGGTGGCGACTGTTTTAATATTGCGTTTACGGGACTGTACTACCAGACAACAACCTGTGTAGTGTGCACCCCTCCATCGCTAACGCTTGCTACAACAGCCACACCAACTACCTGCGGTTTATGTAATGGTAGCGCAACCGTGGTGGCCACAGGCAGTCCCTTTGGTTATACATATGAATGGCTGCCTTCGGGTGGAAATGCCGCGACCGCTTCGAATTTGTGCGCCGGCACCTATACAGTTCGTGTTACGACGCTTTGCAACAGCGATTCTGCCATTGTGGTGGTGCCAGCGGGTCCGGCACCTGCAACGTTGAGCCATACACAGACCAACCCTGAGTGCAATGCATATTGTGATGGTATTGCCACTGTTACTCCCAGTGGGGGTGCGGCACCATTTACTTACTCCTGGGCGCCCACAGGGGGCAATGCAGCCACTGCAACGGCACTGTGCGCAGGCACGTATATAGCCACAGTTACAGATTCAATAGGCTGTATTACCAAGGATACAGTTGTGATCACGCAACCGGCACCTACGCCACCGCCCACACCTCATGATACTGCTTTCTGCGAGCTAGGACCATCAGGGCAACTGGTAGCAACGCCATCGACCGCGGGAGACGTGATCAGATGGTGGGATGTACCTACAGGCGGAACATTCAGCCTAACGG
>DDET01000037.1 GCA_002336915.1 Bacteroidetes bacterium UBA1947
TGAAGTCGTGATATTCCATTTTGTCTCCACATTTTTGATATAACTTGTATGTTAAAAATAAACTATGAATATAAAATAATTTTATTTGATGCAGGTAATTAATCAATAATAGCACTTACTTTTGATTCGATTTAAGTTTGGTCATTAACTATGCATACAATTCTTGTTGCAGGTGCTGGAAAATCAACTACTTACCTAATCCATTATTTACTCTCTATTGCACCTCGTCATAGGTGGAAGGTAGTAATTGCGGACGGTAGTGCAGAGGCCATCGCCCATAAAATTAACGGTAATTCACATGCCGAGGCTGCGGTAATTGATATTACCAATGCCGCACAACGTGAGCCTTTGGTGAAGCGTGCCGACATTGTGATATCATTAATGCCTCCACATTTACACATTCACCTGGCGCAGGACTGTCTTAAACACAAAAAGAACCTGATAACTTCTTCCTACATTTCTCCCGAGATGAGGGCGATGGACAAAGAGGTAAAAGAAGCCGGTCTTATGTTCATGTGCGAGATGGGGCTTGATCCCGGTATAGATCATATGACTGCCAACCAGATCATTCATAGCATTCAGCGCGTTGCTGCCAGCATCATCTCCTTCAAGTCCTATTGTGGTGGCCTTGTTGCACCCGAAGATGACAATAACCCCTGGCACTACAAATTTAGCTGGAATCCACGGAATATAATTACAGCAGGTAAAGACGGTGCTAAATACTTGTCGAATGGCAAGCAGGTTGATGTGCCCTACGAAAAGATGTTCGACAACAACAAAAAGATAAAAGTCGAAGGTCTTGGCCAGCTAGCCTATTATCCAAACAGGGATTCGCTTCGTTACCTCGATCTGTATGATGTACCCGAAGTGAAGAATTTTATGCGCGCCACCTTACGCTATCCAAATTTCTGCAAAGGCTGGAACGCGCTGGTGCACCTTGGCCTTACTGACGAACATGACAATATCAATAATGGTGATCTGACTTATGCTGGCTGGCTTAAAAGTAAGGCCTCTTATAAGAACAGTACTACGCTCCCTGAACACGTAGCCAATAAACTCAACGTGCCCGGCGATGATAAGGTACTTTCTATGCTTCACTGGCTGGGCCTTTTTGATGAAAAACCCGTGCCGCAAAAGAATCGCTCCTCTGCTGATATCCTGCTTGATCTTTTGGTAGAAAAGTGGAAGATGGAACCTGATGATAAAGACATGGTGGTAATGCAGCACGAGATAGAATACATACATAAAGGCAAGAAAAACAAGCTTACCAGCACAATGGTGCTTGAAGGCGAGAATAGCGAATTATCAGCCATGGCAAAAACAGTGGGCCTGCCAATGGGTATTCTTGCCAAAATGGTGCTCACTAAAAAAATTACTCCACCGGTAGGCGTTCATATCCCCAATATGCCGTCTGTATACCGTCCTTTATTGACTGAATTAAATCATCACGGCATCCGTTTTACTGATGAAGTAGAGTGATCATAATTCATTTATCTGTACCTCTTACCTACCCTTCCACCTCTTACATTACAATACCACCACATCCTGCTCATCTCCCGTTTTACTGTTGTATATTTGCGCATCTTTAGCGTATGTCATTTATTACAGCCAGGCCATCTACCCTCAATAGAATAGCTTTTATTTGTTTTTTTGCATTCATATCCGTTTCCGCAGCGGCAAAAAAAAAGCATAGATATAACACCGCACTTTACGGTTCATGGGGTTACAATACCGAATGGTATACTCATCCTAATATAAAGATATCACAACCCGAACTGGGCAATGATTACACGCTCAATCACGTCACAGCACACGACCATCGCGGCTGGGACCACAACCTTTTAAGTCAGCCGATCACGATTCCCCAATTTAATTGCCGCCTGGGCTATATGTTCAACGAAGACAAAGGCTGGGGAGTAGAGCTAAATTACGATCATCCTAAATTCATCGTGTCGGACGGTCAGCAAGTACATGTGACAGGCAAACGAAATGGTAAAGAAGTAGATGAAGTAATAACCTTCAGTGAAGCAAACGGATTCTTTTACTACCTCAACAATGGGGCTAATTTTTTCCTTTTCGATATGGTGAAGCGCTGGAAATTTATCGCAGATAAAAAGGGACTTATCCGGCTCGATGCTGTTGCAAAGGCAGGTATGGGATTTATGGTCCCGCATGTGGAGAACCAGCTTTATGGTGACAAGAATAACCCCCATTTTCAAACCAGCGGATGGAACACAGCAGTGGAAGCCGCTGTAAGGCTTACATTCCTGCACTACGCCTATATCGAATATTGTAACAAATTAGATTACGCCCGCTATACCGGGTTGAAAATTTACAAAGGCACCGCAAAACAAAACATGGGCACTTACGAAATGATCATGAACATAGGCTTCTACATCCCCGTTCATAAAAAAGCTGTCACTGCTCCAACCGAATAAACCGTAGTTCTTTTTGGAATTTTTACTTTTGAATTGACCTAGTATCTGTTTAAGTGGCGTTTTATTTCTTTCTGCACATCACGCTCTTTAATGGTATCGCGCTTATCGTGCATCTTTTTACCCTTGCCCAGGCCTATCTCCAGCTTGGCATATCCCTTGTCATTTATGAACATGGCGAGGGGCACAATTGTGAGGCCCTTCTCTTTTACTTTATTAGCCCATTTAGTGAGTTCTCTTTTATTCAGCAGCAGCTTCCGCTCGCGGGTGGGTGCATGTGCTGCGTAACCCGCATTTACATACTCGGCTATATGCAGGCTTCTTATCCACAACTCTCCCTTATCAAAGAAACAATAGCTGTCGTTAAAGCTCACTTTACCATTGCGCACAGATTTTATCTCCGATCCCGTAAGCATAATACCTGCGGTCAGTTTATCTTCTATAGCATACTCAAAGGTAGCCGGGCGGTTCTTTATGTAAACTTTCTCTACCATTTTGGGGCAAGCGGAATTAGTAATCAAGTTCCACTTTTGTAATTATTGCAAACTTCAATTTGCACATTTGCACATTATTATATTAGCACATTATTTAACGAACCAATCAATAGCCATGCTCAGTTTTTGCTTCAGTACATGCCGATCTACTATAAAATCAAGGAAGCCATGCTCCAGCAAAAACTCGGAACGCTGGAAACCTGCAGGAAGATCTTTTTTAATGGTCTCTTTAATAACGCGCGGACCGGCAAAACCGATCAGCGCCTTTGGTTCGGCGATATTGATATCACCCAGCATAGCGTATGATGCGGTAACACCACCCGTTGTCGGGTCGGTCATTAAAGATATATATGGTAAGCCTGCCTTAGCCAGCAAAGTCAAATTGGCTGATGTCTTAGCCATCTGCATCAGCGAGAAGGCACTTTCCATCATCCTTGCCCCACCGCTTTTTGATATAATCATGAAGGGCAGCTTATGCTCAATACAGTAGCGTATACCCCTGCATATCTTTTCACCCACTACCGAGCCCATAGAGCCGCCTATAAAGTTGAAGTTCATACAGGCTATCACAAAACCCTTTCCATCCAGCTTGCCAGTGCCTACGGTCATCGCATCGGTAAGGCCTGTAGCTTCCTGGGCATCCACCAGCCTTTTATCATAGGGTTTCATATCCACGAAGCCCAGTTTGTCCTTCGGTACTATTCCCGCAAAAAGCTCCTCGTATTCACCCTCGTCAAATAATATCTTAAAATATTCTTTAGCGTTTATTTTATTGTGGTAGTTGCATTTAGGGCATACATATAAGTGCTGTTCCAGCTCTTCCTGTGTAATGGTCAGTTTGCACTCAGGGCATTTGTGCCATAGTCCTTCCGGTGTTTCTTTCTTCTCATTCGTACTGGTCAGTACTCCCTTCCTCACTCTTCGAAACCAGGTTGATGACATAATCTCTTTGGATTTGATAAGACGGCAAAGATACAATTAGATTGCTAAGAGAAAAGAAAAACCAACTAATATACGGGATGACTATAGTAATATTGCATATACTTTATATACTTGTATAATTCAGCAACATCAGATTGGGTTAAAGTATGGGGCGCAATACATTCAAGACCTCCACTCGACTTCTCCCAATCTTTACTAATGCCATCTTTATATTTAAATTTGGGATCGGTTAAATACCTTGTCAACCATTTTCTGTCTCGGATTTTAAGAATTTCTTCAAATGATGGGCCAAGTATATTTCTTGTCACGTGATGGCATGTCTCGCAATGAGTACGATATATTTGCCCGCCTTTTTCATTATTTCCACCAATCTGGCTAAAATCACTTTTAGTCAGTTGATAGCCTAAATGCTTGTCGCCTTCCGGAAATTGGATTGAAGTGATAATGTCTAAAATATCTTCAACGTTCTTGGCATTCTTACATTCTATAAAAAAATTCGTTTTAGAGTAGACACCCTCTATACTCATCCTGATATAAATCCTTTCTTTGCTGATTGGCATTACCACATTTGCAAGAAAGCCATCGATCGTATCCATAGCAAAGACGTTGCTATCAACATCTTCCCTACCTACTATTGGCACATTTTCTCCAAATTCGAAGAACAAAGTATCTTTCCCATTGGTAAGACTCCCTTTCACAGAATCGTGAACATCAAGTTTTTCCCAACCACCAGGTACCTTCAATTTAAATTTGGGAAACTCTATAGTTCTCGGAATATAAATGGGACTCTTATTTGAGTTGTTGGATAAACAACTGGCAAATATTACAAGGACTAATAGGACTTGATATTTAAGATTAGGCATGTTGCCTTAATTTACTCCATCTCCCTCTTCCCCGACAGCAGATAAATAATAGCCATCCTTATCGCTACCCCATTCTCCACCTGGTCCAGTATTATCGACTGTTTGCTATCTGCTACGTCCGAGTTTATTTCCACTCCCCTGTTTATGGGGCCGGGGTGCATGATCACTATTTCTTTTTCCAGGCTGTCCAGCATTTGCTTGTTCACACCGTAGTATAGTGCATACTCACGTAGCGTACTGAATAAGGGCTTATGCTGGCGCTCCAGTTGTATGCGCAGCACATTGGCTACCTCGCACCATTGCAGGGCCTTCTTTACATCATACTCCACTTTCACCCCCAGCGATTGTATATGCTTCGGTATCAGCGTCGGCGGACCGGCTACCATAACCTCAGCACCCAGTTTCGTCAGGCAGAAGATATTGCTCAATGCCACCCTGCTATGCATTATGTCGCCTATCAGCACTACCCTTTTCCCTTTCACGCTTCCCAGCGTTTCTTTTATGGAATAGGCATCCAGCAAGGCCTGCGTAGGATGTTCATTGATACCATCGCCCGCGTTTATGATGCTGGCATCAATATGGTTGGCCAGGAACCATGGCGCTCCGCTGGCACTGTGCCGCATCACCACCATGTCGACTTTCATGGCCAGGATGTTATTCACCGTATCCACCAGCGTCTCCCCTTTCGATACTGAGGATCCCGAGGCCGAGAAGTTCACCACATCGGCACTCAGCCTTTTCTCCGCCAGTTCAAACGATATGCGTGTGCGTGTGGAATTCTCAAAGAACACATTGGCAACCGTAGTATCCCTCAGGCTGGGAACCTTCTTTATCGGGCGATTGATCACCTGTTTAAAATTATCCGCAGTCTGGAAAATACGCTCTATATCTTCGGTTTGAAGTTCCTTGATGCCTAAGAGATGTTTTACAGAAAGCGTCATGCTTTTAAATTGGTTTTATGTTTTACTGGTCTATGAGCACCACTTCGTCTTTTTCGTCCTTCTCCGCCCAATACACTTTTATTTTTTGGGTTATTATTGTATCCACGGTCTGCCCCACATAGTCTGGCTGTATGGGTAGCTCGCGGCTAAAGCGCCTGTCTATCAGCACCAGCAGTTCCACGTTCTTTGGCCTGCCATATGCCAGCAGGGCATCCATCGCCGCGCGTATGGTACGGCCCGTGTGGAGCACATCATCTATCAGCACCACATTCCTGCCCTCTATACTAAAGTCGATATTGGTAGCTGCAGGTATGTGTATCTCGCTCTGGTGCACATCATCACGGTAAAAGGTGATATCGAGCTGACCGTAGTCTATGTTTTGCTGTCCGGTTATGTCCTTTACCATTTTGGCTATCCTTTCCGAGAGCCAGATGCCCCGGGGCTGTATGCCTATAATAGCGGTATCACGGAAATTAAGATGGTTTTCAACCAGTTGGTGGGCCAACCGCTGCAACGTTATATTCAGTTGATTTCTGTCCAGCAGGGTCTTCAAATTGGGATATTTGAGCCCAAAAATAGCTTAATTGTCCGATTATTAAAAACCCCCTGCCTATTTACCTATAGATAACCCACATTTCGCTCAAAACCCCGGAGGGGTTAAACGTTAATAGCCCCGGATGCAATCCGGGGACCCCGGGCCAAAACGCATCGCAACCCCGACAGGGGTTGAACTATCTCCGCGCTATGGATAGCACTAAAAAATATAACACAAATACATCGGGCCACTGAGTTATTGAGCTATTGAGCCATTAATTTTGCAGCTTATGAACAGCCCCGAAAACACTTTTCTCCATATAAATAGCTTCTTCGATTCATATGCCCATGCCCTTGAGATCTATGATACCAAAGGCCTTGCCTGGCATTATTTAGTACCCTGCACCTTCCTTGCCGACGACAACCATACCGTCTTCACCGAGGCCAGCAAATTAGAAGGTTTCTTCAACCAGGGAGCTACTTTTTACAAGCAATTTGGCATCGCCCATTCAGTGCCCACGGTCTGGACCAAGCGCCAGTGGACCGATAAAATAGCAAAAGTGAAAGTGAACTGGCAGTACTTCGATGCCCTGAAGATGCCCCTCTACACCTGCGATTACCAATACGTGCTAAAACTGGACAAGAACAACGACTGGAAGATAATCCTCTCCGTCTCCATCAACGAAAAAGAACGCATGGAAGAATGGCTTGCTTCGCGTAGATGATTAGTTAATTAGTTGACCGGTTTATTAGTTACAAAGCAACTGATCAACAACTAACAAATCAACTGATCACTTCCTCTTAAACTTATTATACTTCTTCTTTCCGCCACCACTTCCGCTTCCACTCCTTCGTTCTCCGCCCTCCCACACATTGGGTGTTGGGCCAAACTGTTGTGGAACGGGTAGTTTTTCTACAGGCTTGCCCAGCAGCTTTTCTATCTTCTGGAATTTGCCCTGGTCCTTATCGGTTATAAAAGTATATGCAGTGCCCTCGCTTGCGGCCCGTGCTGTGCGGCCTATACGGTGAATGTAATCCTCACCATCGTGCGGCACATCGTAGTTTATTACAAGGTCTATATCTTCTATGTCTATACCGCGGCTCAGTATATCTGTGGCTACCAGTATCTTCAGTTTCTTGGTTTTAAAGTCTATCAATACCTGCTCACGCTCTGCCTGGTCCAGGTCGCTGTGTATCTGCTCTGCGGGCAGGCGGGCACGCTTTAGTTCCGCGGTCAGTTGTTTTACATTCAGCTTGCTGCTGCAAAATATCAGCACGCTGTTAAACTCCTTCTGCGACAATACATATTTCACCAGCGGTATCTTCTGCTGGTCGAATACTATAAATGCACCCTGCTTTATTTTCTCTGCAGGTTTCGATACCGCTATATTTACCTCAACAGGGTTATGCAATATAGTGTTGGCCAGCTTGCGTATAGCATTCGGCATAGTGGCGCTGAAGAGCAGGTTCTGCCTTTGCTTGGGCATATGCGATACGATCTGCATGATGTCTTCGTAGAAGCCCATGTCCAGCATCCTGTCGGCTT
>DDET01000039.1 GCA_002336915.1 Bacteroidetes bacterium UBA1947
ATCACCATCTTCCATGGCACAGGTACGGCGCCGGGCAACTATAGTGGCCCTACAGAAGAGATCACACCAACAGTTACCTGGGATGTTGCAGACAACTGGTGGGTGATGACTTTCCCTGCCACAGGTTTCAGCGGCTACTACATACACACGGGTAACTTCCCGCTTAGCGTAAGCAACACTGCCGGTACTGATGGCTTTAGCATGACGGCCTTCCCGAACCCTGTACAGGACAAAGTAGAAGTGAAACTGGCTGGCAAGCGTGGTAACAACAGCAGCCTCGTTGTAACCGACCTTATGGGTAAAACACTAATCAATGTAGAAATGGATAACAACAAAGCGATTATCGACATGAGCGGTCTTGCATCAGGCATGTACATGCTGCACTACAGCGATGATACACGGAATGAAACACTGAAGATCACGAAAAACTAACTGTTTCTTATATTATAAGACGCGATCCCTTTATACGGGATCGCGTCTTGTTTTTAGTATTTGGTTACAATCTGTGCGACCCTATTTCCCGGATTCTTCCCCGAAAGTGAACGGGACCCAAACTTTTTTGAAATTTTTTAATTCCAAATAATTAAAAACATTTTCTCAAAAATTGCATTTAATTAATTTTTTCTGAAATTGGAGCTTCCTGACATTTTTTGAAATTTTGACATATACCATTCTGTGTTAATTTCGTAATCCTTGTAAGATTTTGACAATCGGTTAAAATAAGGAAATTCAAAAAATGCCAGTCATGAAAATGAAATATTACTCCGGTCATAAGCTGTTTGCTTTACTCGCCCTGCTAGTCTTTTTCCAGGCAAAAATATCAGCAACCCCATACCTTGTGCAGGATTCTTATCCATGGGGCTACAACACAGATCAGGTGTGCATGGATGCAGTATTTGGTGCCGGTGGCTGGATTCAGGCAAATACCGGTACGCCTGCGGCCACTATATTCCAGGCGTCTACACAGTTTGTAATGCTCGAAGGAAGCAACAACAACTCTTCTATGCCGGGCTTCATCAGCGCAAATATTACGCTCATTGAGAACTGGGTAAACAATGGCGGCCGGCTGTTTATGAACGCCGGACCAAATTATTGCTGCGATCAGAACTGGGGTTTTAGCGGAACCACTTTAAGCTACGGATGGTATGCAGGCACAGTATCCACAACTGTCCCGGGAAACCAGATATTCACAGGTCCTTTTCTGCCCACAGCTACCACCTATTCAGGTAGCTCTTTTGCACATGCTTACATAATTGGTACAGGGCTTACTCCTTTACTATATGACGTTAGTTATGCGGTCAATTCACATCCTGTATTATGTTATAAAACTTGGGGCAACGGTATTGTCTTCTTTGGGGGTTGCACCTTGCCATTTGCATGGTCACCGCAAACTGAAGGATATAATCTCTGGAAAAATATCTTTTCTTATGTAAACACATTCCCCCTTACAGGTCTTAGTTCCACAGTAACCGGTAGTCCCTGGTGTGCCGGGGCAAATATAACGGTCAATTACTCTTCTTTTAATCTTGCATTTGCTGCGGGCAATCAATTCAAAGTACAACTTAGCGATGCTGCCGGATCTTTTGCTACTCCTACACAAATAGGTAGTATTACGAGTACTGCCACCAGTGGGGCGATAGCATGCACCATCCCCGCAGCGCAGGCAGGTGGCACTGCCTATCGTATACGCACGGTCTCTACTTCTGCTGCTTTCACAGGAAATGACAACGGCACTAACCTCACGATCAATCCCCAGCTTGTCCCGGCAGTAACTATAACAGCAAGCCCGAGCAACTCTATATGCTCCGGCAGTAACACTACTTTTACTGCTACACCCACCAATGGCGGCCCTTCACCGTCATACCAATGGTATGTGGGGGTAACTCCGGTAGGCAGCAATAGCCCCACATATAATACTACAACGCTGGCTAATGGCAACGTAGTGACTTGCGTAATGACTAGTAATGCCATTTGCGCAACCCCAACTACTGCTACCAGCAATGCGATTACGATGACAGTAAATCCGCTCATAACACCAACGGTAACGGTCACATCGGTACCGGCAGCTAATAATGTCTGCGTCGGTCAGTTGGTCACTTTCACAGCTGCCGTAACAAACGCAGGCCCTGGTCCAACCTACCAATGGTATAAAAATGGTAATCCTGTAGGCACCAACAGCAATATTTACACAGATAATCTTCTTAGCAACAACGATATCATCACTTGTGTACTTACTAGCAACGCTCCTTGTTTGCTTGTTAACCCTGTCACAAGCGCTCCCCTTACAATTACAGTGAATCCTGTATTGACACCTTCCGTTTCCGTCACTGCCAGTCCCGGCAACACTGCATGTGCGGGCGCAAATGTAACCTTCACTGCTACCCCTGTCAACGGTGGCCCTGCGCCATCGTATCAATGGTATGTCGGCGCTACACCGGTGGGTCCCAATAGCCCGACATATAGCACCACAACCCTCGTAAACGGAAATACAGTTAAATGCGTAATGACGAGCAGTGCGCCCTGTGCTTCACCCGCCACTGCAACAAGTAATGTTATCACAATGACTATTAATCCAGTGGTAACACCCACCATAAATGTAACCGCCAATCCGGGTAACTCAATTTGCGTAGGTACAAGCACTACCTTCACTGCAGCTATTACAAACGGTGGTCCCGCACCCACATATCAGTGGACGGTGAACAACGTTTCCGCTGGCACCAATAGCAACACCTTCACTACAAACACACTTGCAAACGGCGATGTGGTAAAATGCACTTTACTCAGCAGTGCACCTTGTCCTAATCCTGCATCGGTTAGCAGCAGTATTACAATGACTGTTACAAACACAGTTCCGGCCAGTGTAGGCATAAATGTAAGCCCCGGCACAACGATATGTTCCGGCTCGCTTGCCACTTTCACCGCCACCGCTATCAACGGAGGCCCCACACCTGTTTATCAATGGTACAAAAATGGAATACCTGTAGGACTCAACAATGCGGTCTATACCGACAACGGCATAAACAGCAGTGATATTTTATACTGCACCATGACCAGCAGCACCCCTTGCGCTACACCGGCCACAACTACCAGCAACAATATCACGATGCTGGTTAACCCGACAGTTGTCCCCTCGGTAAGCGTATCTGCTAATACCGGGAACACGATCTGCGCAGGTACCAGTGTAACTTTTAATGCCACATCAGTTAACGGCGGTAATGCTCCGCTTTATCAATGGTACCTCAATGGTAATCCCGTAGGCGGTAACAGCGCTACTTATATTAATAACGCTTTGGCAAATGGCGATGCGGTGTATTGCACCATGACCAGCAACGCGGTATGTCCCACGCCTGCCATGGTAACCAGTAGCACCACCACTATGACCGTTAACCCGTTAAGCTATCCCTCAGTTAATATATCAGCATCTCCTGCTACTAGTATCTGTAGCGGCACGCTCACCACTTTCACGGCCACACCGGCCAATGGTGGCCCTTCACCTACTTATCAATGGTACAAGAACAACGTAATGGTTGGTACAAACAATCCTGTATATACCGATAATACACTCAACAACAGCGACCAGGTGATCTGTAAGATGACCAGCAGTGCCACCTGTGCTACTCCGCCTTCCTTGTATAGCAATAACATTACAATGACAGTGATAGGCAATGTAACGCCAACGGTAACGGTAACCCCTGTTCCGGGCAATACCATCTGCGCCGGTTCATTGGCCACCTTCAACACACAAATTGCAAATGGCGGTCCTGCACCTACCTATGTTTGGAAAGTAAATAATAATCCCGTTGGTGGTAATACACCATCCTACAGCACTACCGGTTTAAATAACGGGGACATAGTAACCTGTGAATTGACCAGCAGTTATAATTGCGCAGTTCCCCTTACTGTTGTTAGTTCACCGGCAAATATGACGGTAAATGCCGTTGTTAATCCTTCTATAACTATCACAAACAGTCTGGCAGATACACTTTGCCGCGGCGATCTCGCAACCTTTACTGCTACAGCTGTAAATGGTGGCCCTTCACCGGTATATGTCTGGAAGAAGAATGGTGGCCCTGTCGGCAATCCTTCACCTACCTATAGTGATAATAACCTTTCCAATGGCGACATAATTACCTGCGATCTGCTGAGCAGCGATCCTTGCCCGGTACCTGCCCAGGCCAATAGTAACGCACATACTATAACGGTGAATGAGTGGATGAATCCTAAAGTATACCTCGCAGCCGATCCCAGTGTGCTCACTTGTAGTGGCTCACCAATTACCTTTAACGCTACTGTCGACAGCGCAGGCCTGCCTGCTGACCTGAGTTATCAATGGATGCTTAATGATAACCCCGTAGGCACTAATACCTCTTCTTACACTGCAGGTATGCTTAACGCAGGTGATAAGATATACTACATCATGACGAGTTCAGCCCTTTGCCTCACCAAGGCAGTGGATACAAGTGCTACAGATACAATTAAGTGGTTCAGCAGCGGATATCTTGCAGGTACAACCGGCACAACAGAAAGCAACACTGTGAACATCGCCACAAATAATCCCTTAAAGGTGGGCTATACCGATTGCGATCTGATAAGCACTATTAAGGCGACCGGCGCAAACCCGGTATCGGGCACCGCAACTTTCAAGGTTACGCTCGATCCGCAGGTAAATAGCTACGGCGGTCATCCCTACCTGCAACGCCACTATGATATTGAGCCACAGAACAATCCATCCACTGCCACTGCAACCATAGAGCTGTATGCTTATGAGAACGAATTCCTGGCATATAACAGCGTAGCTACCCAACAGTGGTTGCCCGTCTTGCCAACTAATAGGGTAGACAATGGGAACACACGTATCACAATATTCCATGGCACCGGCTCAGCACCGGGTAACTACTCCGGTCCTACACAGGAAATTACACCAAACGTTAGTTGGGATATAGCCAACAACTGGTGGGTAATGAGTTTCCCCGCTACAGGCTTCAGCGGCTACTACATACACACCGGTAACTTCCCGCTTGGTGTAAGTAATACCACAGCTGCCGACGGCTTCAGCATCACAGCCTTCCCTAACCCTGTACAGGATAAAGTTGAAGTGAAACTTACCGGCAAACGCAGCAATAACAGCAGCCTTGTAGTAACCGACCTTATGGGCAAAACCCTCATCAATGTAGAGATGGATAACAACAAAGCCATTATAGATATGAGCGGCCTTGCATCAGGTATGTATATGCTGCACTACAGCGACGATACGAGGAAGGAAACTATTAAGATCACAAAACAATAATGACCGTTTAGACAATAAAGTAAAAGCCTCCGCATTTGCGGAGGCTTTTTGTTAAATGCCATCTATTAGTTTGAATCAAATTGAGAATCCCGGAAGGATTCAATGTTAATAGCCCCGGTTGAAATCCGGGGTACCCGGTTTCTTACATGCTGCAACCCCGGAGGGCTTGAACAATTTGTTGAATGACCTCCGGTATCCTACAGCAAGCCCCGCACCTTATCTATTACCGCCTGCAATGCGCTCACATCCTGTCCGCCTGCTGTAGCCAGCGTCTTCTGTCCGCCGCCACCGCCTTTTATCAGGGGCGCCACGTGTTCTTTAATGATCTTGCCTGCATCAAGTCCTTTAGCTGCGTTCACTTTTTCATCCACACCCACAGCTACAAATGGCTTGCCATCAATATTCGCACATAATACTATTACATGGTCATTCAGGTGGCCCTTCACATCAAAGCACAGTTTCTTAAGCGCATCCGGCGAACTCACATTCACGATTGTGCCTACAAAAGTTACCTGGTTTATTATTTCGTCCTTCGTCAGCACTTCATTGCGCACCACCACCAGTTGCCTTGCTTCCAGCGACTCCACATGTTTCTCCAGCTGCGCCTTTTCTTCCTGTATTTTTTCTATCGCCTTTATCACATCTTTAGGATGCTTCAGTTGTGCATTCACTTCATGCAGCAAAGCCAGCTTCTCGTTCACATAATCTTCGGCAGCTTTCCCGCTCAATGCCTCCATCCTGCGCACACCGGCTGCCACAGCGCCTTCGCTTATTATCTTAAAGAAGCCCAGTTCGCCCGTGCTGCCCACATGTGTACCTCCGCATAATTCGATAGAGTATTCAGGGTCCATAATAACCACGCGTACCCTGTCACCGTATTTCTCACCAAACAACGCCATAGCTCCAAGTGCAATTGCCTCGTCCTTGCTCATCTCGCGTATCACCACTTCCACATTCTCGCGTATCTTGGCATTCACTATTTCTTCAATCCTTGCTACTTCTTCATCACTCACTTTTGCGAAGTGCGAAAAATCAAAACGCAAATACTCTTCGTTTACTAATGAGCCTTTCTGTGCCACATGCGTTCCTAATACCTGTCTTAAAGCAGCATGCAGTAAGTGTGTGGCACTATGGTGCTTTTCAGTTGCAAAGCGTTTCTCCGCATCCACTCTTGCCAATACTTCGCCGTTTATATCTTCCGGCAGTACCTCGGTAAAGTGTATGATCAGGTTGTTCTCTTTCTTGGTATCTGTTACCTGCACGCTATCGGTGGCAAATATCAGTTCCCCGGTATCACCCACCTGTCCGCCGCTTTCCGCGTAGAACGGTGTTTGGTCCAGCACTATCTGGTAAGATTCTTTTCCTTTCGCGGTTACTTTCCTGTATTTAAGCACGCATGCTTTTGCCTCAAGGCTGTCATAGCCCACAAAGCGTACTGCACTGCCATCCGTTACCGTAACCCAGTCATCTGTATCCAGCGCAGTTGCTGCACGGCTGCGCGTTTTTTGTTGCAGCATTTCTGCTTCAAAGGCTTTTTCATCCACTTCCAGCTTATGCTCACTGCCTATCAGCCTGGTCAGGTCTATCGGGAAGCCGTAAGTATCGTACAGCTCAAAAGCAGCCTTGCCGTTTATGATATGGGTGTTCTGTTCTTTCGTATCGGTAATGATATCGTCTATTTTTTTCAACCCTTTATCCAGCGTCCTCAGGAAGGCTTCTTCCTCCTCTTTCACCACCCTGCTCACAAGATCATGTTGCTGCTGTAGTTCCGGGAATACCCCCGCAAACTGCTCAGCAAGTACAGGCACCAGTTGGTGCAGCAATGTTTGTTTATAGTCAAGATAAGAATAGTAATAACGCACCGCCCTGCGTAGTATCCTGCGTATCACATATCCTGCACCCGTGTTCGATGGCAGTTGCCCGTCGGCTATAGTAAAACATATAGCACGTATATGATCACTCAATACGCGGAACGCAATATCCGCCTTACTGTCCGTATAGCCATAGCTCTTGTGAGTAATTTTTTCTATTGCAGCTATGGTTCCTGTGAACAGGTCCGTATCATAATTGCTTTGCTTGCCCTGCAGCACGCGCACCAGTCGCTCCAGTCCCATGCCGGTATCCACATGTTGGGCAGGCAGCGGTTCCAGGCTGCCGTCTTTCAGGCGGTTGAACTGCATGAACACATTGTTCCATATTTCTATCACCTGTGGGTGATCTGCATTCACCAGTGTTTTGCCATCCACCTGCTTGCGCTCTTCCTCGCTGCGGCAGTCCACGTGTATCTCGCTGCATGGGCCGCAGGGGCCTGTATCTCCCATCTCCCAGAAGTTGTCCTTCTTATTGCCCATCAGTATGCGGTCTTCCGCCACAAACTGTTTCCAGTAGCCATATGCCTCTTCATCCTTGGGCAGGTTCTCTTTTGCGTCCCCCTCAAAAACCGTTACATATAGTTTGTCCTTTGGTATTTTGTATACTTCTGTTAGCAATTCCCAGCTCCATTCTATCGCTTCTTTCTTGAAGTAATCACCAAAGCTCCAGTTGCCCAGCATCTCGAACATGGTATGGTGGTATGTGTCCACGCCCACTTCTTCCAGGTCATTATGCTTGCCGCTCACGCGCAGGCATTTTTGGGTATCTGCTACACGCGTATGCTCAGGCTGTTTATTGCCCAAAAAATAATCCTTGAACTGGTTCATCCCCGCGTTGGTAAAAAGCAGGGTGGGGTCATTCTTCACCACGATCGGTGCAGAAGGTACTATATGGTGCCCCTTGCTATGAAAGAAATCTAAAAACTGTTTGCGTATCTCGTTACCTGTAAGCATAAATTTTTTCGCTACTATAAGCCTGCAAAGATAATTGATGATTACCAGCTTTGATAAACGATTATTTATATATCTCAGCGGCAGGAGCCACATAAAAATTTATCTTACTTTTTGCTTTTCACTTTTGCCTTTTGACTTGGCTTTAGCCCTATATTTGTTCAGTGAGTTTCCTTTTTCCGCTTTTCCTGCTCGCAGGCATTAGCCTTGCAATACCCGTACTTATCCACCTTTTCAACCTCAGGAGGTACAAAACGGTATTGTTCCCGCATACCCGCTTTTTAAAGAATATCCAGCTCAATAGCCGCAAGCAGTCGCAAGTGCGTTACAAATGGCTGCTGGCTGCAAGGCTCTTATTTTTACTCTCACTCATCCTGGCATTTGCACAACCCTTCTTCACCCAAAACGACAAGAAAGACGCTGGCAACGGGCTCAAGGTCATCTACATAGATAACTCCTACAGTATGCTGGTTAAAAATGGAGCACGTAGCCTGCTCGAGATCGCCAAAGAGGCCGCCCGCAAGCAACTGAAGAGTGCAGCAACGGGCAGCAGGTTCATCCTCCTCACCAACGACAAGCCCGCGACATACAAACCCATACCTGCCGATAAAGCACTTACAGAGCTGAATAACATTGACGTTTCCGCTTCCGACAAGTCCGCCGCACAGGTCTTAAGCATCGTCCAGAGTATGATGCAGGGCGAAGTAGCAACAGCCGCAGATGTCTATTATTATTCCGATTTCCAGAAGAGCACTTTCGATACCAAGCCCGATGCTTCGCTCATGAAGAATGTGGCCTTCTATGGCGTTCCCGTACAGGCCGATGAGCTGCAAAATATTTTTATAGACACCGCTTACCTTAATTCCCCCGTACTGCAAACTGGCCAGCCCAATCAGTTGATCGTACGCACAAGGGCCATCGGTAAGCTGCCCAAAGATGCACCGGTCCTGCAGCTGGCTATCAACGGGCAGGTAAAAAGCGCTTCAACCCTTACCTTTTCTGATAAGAACGAAAGCACCGATACACTCAGTTTCTCTACCAACGATGCCAATTGGCAGCGCATGGTGCTCACGCTCAATGATGCCGCGGTAAAGTTCGATGACACTTTCCGCATCACCGCCCGCAGCACTCCTGCACTTTCAGTTTTGGTCTTGAACGAAGGCCAGTCTAATCCCTTTATACAAGCCGCTTTCCGCGCATACAATGGTTTCCGCCTCAATCAATTGGACATAAACTCTACCCCCGCCGACTGGAAAGATTACAACCTCATCATCCTCAATGGTATTACCCATATAGATGCTGCTTTAGGCAAATTGCTCGGCAATGCCATGGTGCAAGGACAAACTGTGTGTATCTTCCCCGGCCGCACCGGTAATTTTTCATCTTTCAACGAAGGTTTAAAGCAGGCAGGCGATATCCAGGTAAAAGGCCTTGATACTGCCGTGCAGGCAGCAAGCACTTTACAACAGGGCAGCAACCTCGTAAAAGATATCTTCGAGCGCATCCCGCCAAATGTCCAGCTTCCCGTGGCCAACTGGCACTATATAATAGAAGCAGGCTTGGGTGCCAACCAGCAGTCCATACTCAGCTTCCGCAATGGCGATCCTTTCTTCGCAAGGTACTCGCCCGCCAAAGGCCAGCTATACATTTGTGCCACCTCTGCCGATCTGGCTTCCGGCAATTTCCCCGGTAGCTACTTCTTCGTGCCGTTCATATACCAGATGGCCGTCCAGTCGCGTGGTGGCGATATATATGCCATCACTGCAGGCCGGCAGCAACCCGTTTACCTTCCCCTTCGCAATGCCGACGAGCGTAATATGATACATCTCTACGGACCCGGCCTCGATGCCATCCCTCCACAGCGCCCTGATGGCGCAGGCCTTGATGTCTTTATCGATCGTTCCGTTCAGCAGCCCGGTTTTTACAGTCTCGCAGCCACCGGCAGCGATACCATACAGGTCGCCCTCGATGCTGATCGCAAAGAATCACAGCTTGAAGCCTGGGATATCAGCGCCTTAAAGGATAATTGGAAAAGCCCCGGTGTGCATTGGCTTAGCCTCTCCGCCACGGGCAGCGCGGCAAATAATGGCAACTGGGGCAGCTTCCCGCTTTGGAAAGTTTGTGTTATTTTAGCGCTCATAATGCTGGCTGTCGAAACTTACTTGTTAGCAGGCGGCTTTAAAAAACAGACCATTGCTGCCTCATAACAGCAGGGCTTGTACAAGAGCTTACCAATAATATCATACAATGCTCGTTCTCATCCGCGGGGCAAAGGTTATAGACCCTGCCTCACCATTTCACGGTAAAGTAACAGATATACTGCTCGAAGATGGCATCATAAAAACCATTAAAGACGGTATCAAAACCAAAGCGGATACGGTAATAGAAGGCGAAGGCCTTTGTATCAGTTCCGGCTGGGTCGATGTACTTGCCGATTATCGCGAACCGGGCTTCGAGCACAAAGAAACAATCGCATCAGGTCTCGATGCAGCAGCAGCAGGTGGTTTCACACATGTACTGCTCGCACCTAATACTAATCCTGTTACAGGCAGCAAGTCCACGGTACAATACATACTTCAAAAAGCTAAAGGAAATATAGTAAGTCTGCATCCCCTTGGTGTAATAACCAATAATGCAGAAGGCAAAACCCTTGCCGAAATGATGGACATGCATAGCAACGGCGCCCTCGCCTTCACCGATGGCTGGAAACCCGTACAAAATGCAGGCCTCATGCTCAAGGCACTCGAGTATGTTCGCGCATTCGACGGCATTTTACTGCAGATCCCTGTTGATGCCGCTCTTTCCGAAGGTGGACTCATGCACGAAGGCCCTGTGTCCACTCAGCTGGGCATGGCAGGGATTCCCTCCATGGCCGAGAGCTTAATGATACATCGTGATATCGAACTACTTCGCTACACAGGCTCAAAGCTCCACATCACAGGCGTCTCCACTGCCGAAGGCGTAGAGATGATCAGGAAAGCAAAAGCCGAAGGTTTGAACATCACTTGCTCCGTCACGCCATATCACCTCGCCCTCACCGACGAATCATTGAACACATACAGCAGCTTATATAAAGTCTCACCACCGCTCCGCACCGAGGCCGACAGGCAAGCCCTCATAGCAGGCCTCAATGACGGCACCATCGATTGCATAGCCTCTCACCACCGCCCGCAGGAATGGGACGCAAAGGAAAAGGAATTTGAATATGCCGCCGATGGTATGAACCTTCAGGAAATAACCTTCCAGGTCATCAACACTATGGGCAATGAGATTGACGCGGATAAACTGGTTGCAGCCCTAAGCACCAACCCCCGCAAAATATTCGGCCTGTCCGCAGCAAATATTAATGAAGGCGATACCGCCGAATTAACTATTTTTACTACAGGCACACCATTCACCCTTCAGGCAGATGATATTAAGTCTGCCTCCCGCAATAACCCCTTCATTGGCAAAGAGCTGAAAGGAAATATTATAGGCATTATCAACAACGGCATCATTCACCTAAATAAATAATACAGCGATCATGAAAAATACACACATGAAATACGGCCTTGTAACTGGGCTTATAATGGTAGTGGTTGGGGCCATCCTATACATTTCAGGGGTAGCGCTGAAACCGGGCATGCAGTACGTCAGCTACATTCCCTTCCTCATTGGTCTTATTTTAAATGCGAACGCCTTCACAAAAGAAAATGACGGCTTTGTAACCTATGGCAATGTTTTCAGCAGCGGGTTTAAAGCATCAGCCATCATTTCTCTTTTATTGCTCCTGTGGTCTATAGTCAGCATGTTCATCTTCCCGCACATGAAAGATGAGATACTGGAAATGGCCCGCAAAAAAATGGCCGAAAACCCCAAGATGAGCGATGAGGATATAGACACAGCAATGAACATGACCAAAAAATATTGGAATGTGTTTATGGTTGCCGGTGTTATTTTCACTACTCTTTTCTGGGGTGCAATATTCTCACTCATCGCCGCCGCCATCCCTAAAAAGAAAGGCGCAGCCCCAATGCAGTAAGCTAAATACCACACACATCATACATGTCCCGCACACCCTGCGGGACATTTTTTATGCGTAGCGTCAGCACCGCTTCTGGCAGTCAGGCGCGGTAAGGGTGGGTAGCGTCAGTACCGCTTTCCGCGGTCAGACGCGTTCACGATAACTCCCGGTTTGCCACCGGAATTCTTCCTCCTGCAGCCCAATCAAAGAACACTGTCTTGCCGATGACATCAATTGCCCCGGCCTTCAGGCCGGGGATAAAGAAACGACGATCGGGCTTTAGCCCAAATCCTCGCGATGGTAGGTAGTTCCGCACTTTTCCGCCAAAATTAACACCCTCATCCGCGCACATAATACGCCATAAAAGAAAATCCTGTATTTTAGCGCCCGATGCACACTGATATCTCTATAGTAGTACCCCTGTATAACGAAGAAGAGTCCCTGCCGGAACTGATGGCATGGATCGACAAGGTGTGTACAGAGCATTCATATGCATATGAGGTAATAATGGTCGACGATGGCAGTACCGACAATAGCTGGGAAGTAGTAGAGAAATTGTCTAACCAATATTCCACCCTCCGCGGCATCCGCTTCCAGCGCAATTACGGCAAGAGCGCCGCCCTCAACGAGGCCTTCAAAGCAGCCGTGGGCAACGTGGTCATCACCATGGACGCCGATCTCCAGGACAGCCCCGACGAGATCCCCGACCTCTATCGCATGATTATAGTTGATGGTTTCGACCTCGTCAGCGGCTGGAAAAAAGTGCGCTACGATAATAAGTTAACCAAGAACCTACCCTCCAAGCTCTATAACGCAGTCAATCGCAGCCTCTCCGGCATCCAGCTCCACGACTTCAATTGCGGACTGAAATCCTATAAAAGAAAGGTTGTAAAGAGCATAGAAGTATATGGCGAGATGCATCGCTTCATACCCGTACTGGCCAAATGGGCAGGCTTTAAGAAGATAGGTGAGAAGGTAGTGCAGCACCGCGCCCGCAAGTACGGTGTTTCCAAGTTCGGCTGGGAGCGTTTCATCAATGGTTTTCTCGATCTGCTCTCTGTACAGTTCACCAGCCGCTTCGGCAAGAAGCCTATGCACTTTTTTGGTGTCTGGGGTACCCTCATGTTTATGCTGGGTTTCGGCATGACCTTATATTTGGTAATAGCTCGCATATCCGCCGGCGCCGATTTCGGCCTTACCCACAGGGTTACTTTTTACCTGGCCATAGCTACTATGATCATGGGTACCCAGTTTTTCCTCACCGGTTTCGTAGCCGAGCTGGTAACCCGCAACGCCGCCGACAGGAATCACTACCTCGTTGAGCAACGCCTGGGCTGGGAAATGCCAAAGGACTAAATATTATCATATCAAGCTTGTTTAACATTACTTTATTATCACGCTATTAGCGTTTTCTCGTTTATTTCAGGCAACTTTGTGCCTTCATTTGTATTATTAATATGTATCTGGCACAAAGGATCTTAGTCCTGTTTTTGGTTTGTTTTATTTCTGTTCCCGCTATTGCGCAGCAAAATACTCAACTTGGTAAGGTCACCGGTCGCCTGGTGGCCGGCAAAAAGAACCCGGTATCATATGCTACAGTTACTTTGCTCCGCCCCGACTCTACCGTAGTCGGTGGCGACCTCACTAAAGAAGACGGCTCTTTTTCTATATCACCCACAGGTACCGGTAAATTCTTGCTCCGTACGAATGCTATTGGTTACCAAAACAGGATAATCGGCGGTATCGAGATCACACAGGATGCGACTACTAAAAGCATGGGCAACATTACCCTTTCCCAAACCGAGCAGGCACTCAAAGCTGTTGAGATAACAGGTGAGAAAGCTGTGATGGAAATGAAGGTGGACAAGAAAGTGTTTAACGTTGAGAAAAATATCACCACAGCCGGTGGCAGCGCTTCCGATGTATTGCAAAATGTTCCCTCGGTGTCTGTCGACGCCGACGGCAATGTAAGCCTGCGCGGCAAAAGTGACGTAACCATTCTTATCGATGGCAAGCCCGCCACACTCCTTGGTAGCGATGTGGCATCAGCTCTGCAAAGTATATCGGCCTCCAGCATCGAAAGTGTTGAGGTGATCACAAACCCTTCCGCCAAATATGATGCGCAGGGAATGACCGGCATTCTCAACATCATTACAAAAAAAGACCGCGCTTTTGGCATTAACGGCAACGTAACACTGGGCGCAGGTACCGGCGATAAGTACAATGCAGGCCTTGGCCTCAATGCACATAAAGGCAAGTGGAATGTATTTATCAACAGCAACTTGCGCTTCAACAATACCTATAATAATGTAGGCACCTTGCGTCATGACAAGAATACCGATACATTCGGTTCATACCTGGTGTACCACACCACCGAGATTGTGCCGCGCCACTTCAATGGCTGGTTCAATACACTTGGCGCCACCTGGGATATGGACAAGAACAATTCGATAACCGTGACCGGTAATGTCAACATAATGCAGCATGCATTTAAGGACGCATCGCACTACAATGTCTCGGTGGTTGAATCAAACACGCCCATCTTCAACCAGGACAGGTACAGCAATTCAGTAGGTGATCTGCGTGGTCTTTCGGGTTCGCTCAACTATAAGCACAAGTTCAAAAAGAAGGACGAAGAATTTACGCTCGATGCCAATGGTTCTAACTTTCACGCAGAGCGTACTCAGGAATATTTTACCGTTTCACATGATCCGCAGCACCCCGATATCATTTACCAGTCCGCACCGGGTAATGGCACCAACAATTCATTCACAGGTTCTGCCGATTATACCGATCCGCTTTTCACTAAAAATGGCAAGCTGGGCCTGGGTATCAAAACACAAATAACCAACTTCAACAGCAGCAACGATGCAATGCTGGATACCAATAACCGCACACAATACCGCGACTCCTCAACATGGTCCGCTTACAATTATACACAGCAAATACATGCTGCATATATCAACTGGAGCGACCAGTTGGGCAAGTTCTCTTACCAGCTGGGCCTGCGTGCTGAGGACGCTATCTACGATGGCAGCAACAAAGTGCCTTTCGATACCAGCTTCAGCAATAATTTTTTCGGCCTTTTTCCTTCAGCCTTTATATCTTACCAGTTGCCGGCGCAGCAGAGCGTTTACCTGAACTATAGCCGACGCACCAATCGGCCTAACTTCTGGCAGTTAATGCCCTACAAAGACCTTTCTAATCCGAGTACGGTCAGCCAGGGCAACCCTGACCTTATACCCGAGTTCATTCACAACATTGAGCTGAGCTATAACAAGCAAACCACTAAGGGAGATAACTTTATTCTCAGCCTGTACTATCAGAACACCCGCAACCTGATAGAGCGTGTTATCCGTACTTACGATGCCGGCGAGCTAGCAGGCAGGCTCTACAGCCAGCCGCTCAATATCGCCAGCGCCAGTACCTACGGCCTTGATCTTACCGGCAAGTTCCAGTTATTGCCCATCTGGGATGCCACCCTGAATGTCAACGCATTCCAAAACCGGATCAACATTGGTGCTGCCGATTCTGCTACCCGGAGCTTTTTAAGCAATACCAATGGCTTCAGCTGGTTTGGCAAAGTCAATAGCAGTCTTAGGTTGCCGGCAGGCTTTTCCCTGCAGCTCAATGGCAACTACGAATCACCCAAAGTAATAGCCCAGGGCAAGTTGCAGGAATCGTATTGGATAGACCTTGCAGTCAAGAAAAGCTTCTGGAAGGGCAAAGCCAACCTTACGGTTAATTGCTCCGACATTTTCAAAACACGCAAATTCGTAAATGAGTACGATCTGCCCTCATATAGCCAGCAGATACTCCGCGAAAAGGAGACCCGTATTGGTAATATTTCCTTTACATACCGCTTCGGTAAGTCGGCCGATGATAAGCCTAAAGGTCCTATGGACGCAGCGCCTAAACGCAAGAAGAAAGACAATGCCCCACCCGAAAAAGACCGCGAGAACAACCTGAAACAGGGCGATGACGAAGGCGGCGGCGGCGGCGGAGGGGGCAATGCTCCCGCAGGCGGCAATGGCGGCGGAAAGGGCGGATAATGAACACTTATAAAAGTTGGCTCCATTTTTGAATATATTTGGAAACAAGAATTTAAAACTGACTTATGAAGATATTTTTGAAAACGAGTTTTGTCGCTGCAGCTTTGTTTGCCACAGCGTTGCAAGGCAATGCACAGACCTTTAAAGATTACACCAACAAGGCCAATAACCTGCTGAATGGCAATAAGAACAATAATTCGGGCAACCAGGGGACTATGAGTGGCCTCAGCAATACCGATATCGTGGCGGCCCTGCGCGAGGCTTTGCAGATAGGTGCACAGAACTCCGGCAAGAAGCTGTCGCTGCCCAATGGTTATTTTGGCAATACACTCATCAAGATATTGATGCCCCCCGAGGCTAAGAAGATGGAAAGCACCCTGCGCAGCATAGGTATGGGCGACCAGGTGGATCAGGCCATTCTCTCCATGAACCGCGCGGCCGAAGATGCAGCGATGAAGGCGGTACCTATATTTATCGATGCGATAAAGGGTATGTCCATACAAGATGGTCTTTCTATCCTTAAGGGTGGCAGCGGCGCAGCTACCAATTACCTTAAAGCAAGGACCACCACGGCGCTCACCAATGCCTTCCGTCCCATCATACAGGGTTCGCTGGACAAAGTGAACGCTACCAGGTACTGGAAAGACATTTTTACTTATTATAATAAATTGCCCATGGTAAGCCATGTGAATACAGATCTTACAGGTTATGTTACCGAGCGCGCCCTCAACGGCCTCTTCGTTACCGTGGCCGACGAGGAAAATAAGATACGTACCAACCCTGCTGCCCGTGTTACCGATATCCTTAAAAAGGTATTTGGGGCACGTTAATAACATGTTCTTTATATTCAATATCGCAGATTCCCGTATCTTGCGATACGAAAAAACCGCTACATAGCTACATTCTAAACGCACACGACAATGGACCAAGAAACACTTGAGGCACTGAAAAACTGGTGGAACGAAGTTTCTTTTGAAGGCAAAGAGATATACCGCCTGGACGACACCGGCGACCTGGTACTGACAAAAGGAGTAAGCAATACCGAACGTGTTATTGCTAACCTGGCCCCCGATACTGCCGATGCAGTATTGAAAACACTGGTGGAAAAATACAACGAAGCTGCAGCACGCATAAAAGAGCTGCAGGTGGAATGGGTAGCCACAGAGGATAAGCTGAAGTTGATAGGCAAGGTGGAGCGCACCAAAGACTACCTGCTGCACACAGCAGCCGTAGGCCCCGTGCAGGACCTGTTTCGCGAAGTAACGGAATGGGAAAAAGTATTGCATCAGCTTACAGGTGAGAATTATAATTCTAAATTAAAACTGGCACAGCAGGCCGAAGAGCTTGCTGATACGGAGAACTTCAAGGAAGGTGCGAAGGCCTTTAAAGACCTTACCGAACTCTGGAAGCAAATAGGGTATGTGGACAAAGACCGCAACGATAAATTGTGGGACAGGATAGAGGCAGCGAAAACAAAGTTCTTCGACCGCAAGCGCCAGTTCCAGGAAGACCATGGCAAGGAAATGCTGCAGAACCTGGACCTGAAAATGGAACTGGTGGAAAAGGCCGAGAAGCTGGCAGCATCCGAAGAATGGAAGGAAACCACCGAAGTTTTCCGCAAGCTCATGGATGAGTGGAAGACCGTGGGCCGCACCATGCACGATAAGAACGAGGCCCTCTGGCAGCGCTTCATAGCTGCAAAGAATGCCTTCTTCGATCGCAAAAAAGAACACTCCGATAACATACATAAAGAGCAGGAAAATAATGCTGTGCTTAAGCAGGCTATCATAGATAAAGCCATTGCAATGCAGGACAGTACAAAATGGAATGCCACATCAGACGCGTATGAAGAACTGATGGAAGAGTGGAAGAAAGTGGGCCGCGTGGCCGGTGAGCTGGGCGAAGAGCTATGGCAGAAATTCCAGGCGGCAAAAGATGTTTTCTTTAAGGCCAAGCGTGCGCATTTTGAAACTGCGCGTGTATCTATGGAAGATAATCTTACCCGCAAGATGGCCATCCTGAACCGTGCGGAGTCTTTAAAGAACTCAACACAGTGGAGCGACACTACGGCGGAAATGAACGAGCTGATGGACGAGTGGAAGAGCATAGGCCCTGTGCCCCGGGCGCAGAGCGAAGATATATGGCAGCGCTTCCTTGCAGCACGTAAGAACTTCTTTGAGCGTAAGGACGCCTCGCGCGAAAAACGTAAAGAGCAGTTTGAAAAGCACAAGACAGAGCGCGTAGCACAAACGCACAACTTTGTACAAACCCTGCAGGACGAGATAAAAGAACACGAAGAAGAGCTGGCCGATTTCAAGAACGGCCTGGAAAATATAACTCCCGGCAAAAAGGCCGAAGAGCTGCGTGCGCACCTCGAAAATTTGATAAAAGAAGTAGGGGCCAAAATAGAAAAGAAACGCGCCAAGCTGGAAGATGCCCGCAAGCAGAGCGAAGAGCTGCTGCAAAAGACCAAAGCAGAAAAAGAAAAGCCCAAGGCCAAACAAACTAACGAAGCGCCACCGGCTGAAACCACAGCATCAACTACTGAAGCCCCAACCGAAGAGCAGGAAGCAGAGACAGTAACAGCATCTGCTGATGAACCTGCTTCAGAAGAGCAGGCGGCCGAGACGGTAACGGCATCTGGCGAACCGGCTGCGGAAGAACAGGAAGGAGCTACGCCAGGTGAAGCATAAGTAAGGTTCATAATTTTCATTTTTAGATCAACATATTGCAATGACAAGTCGTTAGAAGGCTTGTCATTTTTTTATTTTATGCTGTAGGCCGGTGGTGTAGGGAAGTAGGGAATGTTATTTGCTTCGCAGAAATTTTTGAATTCTTCCTCTTTATTGTAAAAGCCTTCGCTTGCTTCAATATCGTTTTGGATATCCTGTAGCTCATCCTGAGCAGTGCGGGATGTAAATGTTTCCTCAGCATTTGGTATGTCTTGTTCGCTCATGTAGTCGATTTCGGTAGGCACATGGGTTTGCTGCATTTTTTCTTCCATGAAGGTTGTGGTATGCTGCTCAAGCTTTTCGGCAAGTCCCGGGTCTTTGCTTGCTACATGCTGGCAGAAATCGGTAACGCTTTCCATATTCTCACCGATGGAGGACGTTTGCCGCATTTTGATGATGCACCAAACAAGCTTGCGCATTACATCAGCCTCGTGCCAGGTGGGGAAACGCTGACCGGGGATGCGGCTACGGATATTGTGATTTAGTTCCTGCAATTGGGCATACATGTCTTCGACGAGCATAGAGGGCATGCGGAGCATGGCCATACGAAGCTGGTTCCAGTTGCCTTCGTTGACCCAGAAGCAGACGGTTTTTTTGCTGACACCGACGTAGGCGGCGATGGCTGCCTGCGAGAGGTTGGTATTGAAATAAAGATCGCGGGCGAGCGATTGTTGTTTTGGTTTTGTGTTCATAGTTGATAATGGTTTAAATAATTAATTAGCCCACCAGAGCGAGTTGTTGAAATGTAAACGAGAAAAAGTGTTTACTTATGAAGGTGGTTGAATGGGTAAAGCGTGTTGATTTTGTTGGGTTATTAGGGGAATTGAAATGTTTTGAAAGGTTAATGAAGGGTTCATAACTGCTTATAGTTTATTGCTTAAGAGGAAAACTCATCTGAAGAAACTTTCTTCATCTTGTTACTTTCTTTTGTCTTGATACAAAAGAAAGTAACCAAAGAAAAGATCAAGGCTCTTGGAAAGAAAGCAAAAAAATATTTGCTTAGCCCTAAAGAGGGAAATAAGTTCAAACTTCGAATATATCCATGCAATAGCAGGACTATTATAAGTCCGAATTACTTTAAACGTCAGTAGACGGTTCCCTCTTCTTAACGGTCTAATCAAATATTTTCTTAACGCGTTCTTTCCAAATGCCGTTTCTATTTTGTCCCATTTTGAGTTTTTCCACAAAGGTCAAGTGCAGAATTGGGATGGCGAAATCGAAGTTTTATGATACCCTTCTGGAAGGGTATCATACCCCTTTACGGAGGGTATCATAATCTTATTTCCGGTTATAGTTCAAAAGTCAAAATTCAAAAGCTATTGAACTGCTTTTGATTGTGGAGGTAGAAAATTGATTGTTATATGAAAAGTAAAAAAGTTGTTTTTGGGGATGCAAAATGTCTCGTTTCAAAGAATAATGTTGTGTCCCAGAGGGACTACCGCTTTGTAGTTAATGTGATAGGTAGCAGTGACGTTGCCCCAGAGGGGCAATATATTAGATGGGGTATTTTGTGGCTACAAAGCGGTAGCCCCGCTGGGGCATCTCATAGAGAGATGGAAACATAACGACGAAGAAGGATAGTCTCGCTCTATCAAAACAATAAGCGACAAAATTTTTCAACGGCGCGATGGAGTTTTAAAACAGGTTTATCTTTCCTCCAGTATCGGCTCGCAGCCAAATTGCTTTATGAGCAGATCGTCATAAGCGTCGGCTTTTTCAAACAGGTCGCGGTACATATGTTCGCCTGTATCGGGCGTCATATCCAGGTCGTACACAAGAGAACTGAGCACAATATTATCGCCCTGCAGGCTGAAGAGCTTGCCGCGCATATTGTAGTTCTCCTTAAGCAGGTATATGTACAGCTCCTTGATGCCGGTCTTAGGCAGGCGGCAGAGGTAAGCATCGCTTACTATAAAATAATTATCCGGGTTGTAAGTGATCTTGATCTTGGCCGAGCCCTGCTCCACCTCCCAGCGATTGGTGCCGGTGCGTGCCAGCTCTTTATCCTGCCCCAGTTTTTCCAGTATGTCCTCCACCACTTTTGCTATGCCCGATAATGGTGCTTCCTTTGGTTCTTCCTTTTTAGGGAACTCTATTTTAGTTCCGCAGTTGGGGCAATACTGTCCTGCTTCAAGTGTTTGCTCGGTAACCAATGTACTGCATGAGGGACAGCGTATGGCCAGCTCGCCACGGTGCGGCAGGTATTGGTCCAGCGCCTCCTTCAAGTATGATGATGGCAATGCGAAGCCAAGGTTATCGCCGCCCTTAATGATAAAAGTATTTACACCCACAATGTCGCCCGCCTCGTTCACCAATGGGCCACCGCTGTTGCCGGGGTTTATGGCAGCATCTATCTGTATGTATTTAATACCCTGCTGCACCCTGTCCACCCGCGATATAACACCCTGCGTAGCCGTATAGTTGAGCCCGTAAGGATGGCCTATGGCCAGTACAGTATCGCCATCGTGCGTGTTCTCATAGAGCCCCAGCTTCAGGTCGGGCAAGGCATGCAGGTCAACTGGTGGTGTAACAAAAGCAAGGTCGTATTTGCTGTCGGAAAAAACCACGGGTGCCAGGCGCTTATCAAAGTTGCGGCCTTTTACGGTCACGCGGCGGCTATCGCCCACCACGTGGTTGTTAGTAACTATCAGGTCATAATCGCGCAGGTAGAAGCCCGTACCTGTGCCTGTCTTGGTAGCTATCTGCACTACTGCATCGTGGTACCGTTCTATGATCTCCTGTATGGTCATTATCTCTTTGTTTCCAGGTTAAGGCCCGCCATGAGCTGTGTAAAGCTGAGGCCAAAAGAATAAAGGCTGTCGTATGAAAGCTGGTTATGGTCCCACTTCATATTTGGGAATTTATCGGCGTAGTTCTTTACCGCTTCGTCTATTGCCCTGCGGATAGCTTCTTTGTTGAACTGGCTATTAGCAGTATCGTAAAGGCTTTGCTGCATACCCAGGGCGGTGAAATATTCTGAGTACATAACGGCCATGTATATGGTAGCAAGATCGGTAAGCACACGGGGCATACTGTAGATGAACTGGTTGTACATGACACCATATTCATTGAGCACCCGCGCCAGGGCGGGGTACTTATTGTCCACGTACCAGCGCGAGTCGTTGTTGGCATTTATCATATGCTCGTTCACCTTCTCGATAGGCCCGGGGGCGCTTATGGCAAAGGAGCTTTTGCTCCGGTACACGCTGGCTGCAAATTCCTCGCGTGTCAGGTCCAGCATTTTGCGGGCAGCTTCCTTCATCATCTGGTTGCGCTCCACCAGCGATACCTCTTCCTTCTTCTCCCAGTACATGGAGTGTATGCGCTCCATCTGTGTGAGCAACTTAGCCTCAGGCGTGACAAGGAAATCGATGCGGTATATAAGCGTGAGCAGCAGGTATGCAATAGAGCCCGAAAAAGAATCGGCATTCAGCTCATTAATTTGGTCTATCGTCTCCTGTATCCACTTGTGGAACCAGGTGTACTTTATGTCCAGTTCCTGTTCGCTAAGCTTTACCAAATGGTCTGTGCCCGAGGGCTTCAGCATATTGAAATCGGTGAGCAGCATATCATCCAGCCTGTCGGCCTTGGTAGCCAGCTCGCGCATGCCGTAATACAGCTTATTGGGGCTGGCTGATGTCACATCGCTATCGAAGATCATACAGAGGGTGTTGTTCTCGTCCATAGCACTGTGTGTATAGAAGAGACTATAGTTCATGTCGAGCAGGCGGCGCATTACGGCGGTGGCAGGTGTGTCCATAATAGCCAGGGGTGCCTTAGCTACTATCTTTAGGCCATCGCTGGAGCCCTTTATGCATTTAGAGCCCTGCAGTATTTCGAAAGTGAACTTGTCGCCCTCGGGCCGGAAGTGCACATTGTCCTCCACCTCATCGCGCAGGTAATCGAACAAGGCAGTAAATGACTCGGTGTATTTTTTTTCTTTAAAACGGTCTTCGGCTATATACCAGCTCTGGGTCTTCTTGTAGCTCTTATTGTTATCGCTATAGCGCCCGAAGCGGATGCCATCGAGCCCGGCAAAGGGGCTGGCAATACCTGAGGCCTCGGATGAAACATGCTCATGTGCCGTGTCGCCGTTCGCGGCCTTCTGCTCATCTGCCTTCCCTAAAAGTTTATCTAACCAACCCATTTATATTATGACCTGAATTTTATAGCGCCTAAAAATACAAAAGTATCAGCCAACAATCATTATGCAGCTATTTGAGAGAAATGAATAATGTTTTTAACACACCCTTATTGCACGCTCTTAAGGTGTCTGGCCGCGGGAAGCGGTGCTGACGCTGGCTGTCTATATCTCGTAAGCTGTACCTTCTATAGTTACCTGTACGTTCGGGAAGATGGGGAGTGCCTCTTCGCGGAAGGGCTCGAGGTCCCGGTACTTGGAAGAGAAGTGGCCGAGCAGCAATTGCTTTGCATTGGCCATTTTGGCCAGCTGTGCAGCCTGCGCGGCGGTGCTGTGAAACCTTTTCTCTGCCTTGTCGGCGTCACGGTCCAGGTAGGTGCATTCGTGGTAAATGGTGTCTGCGCCTTGTATCACATCCAGGAATGAATCTGTAAAGATGGTATCGGCGCAGTAGGCATATTTACGTGGCGAGGGGCCATCTTCGGTCACCCAGTCATTCTTCACCAGCAGGCCGTCTTCGCGTTGAAAATCCTTGCCTTGCTTTAGCTGGTCGTAAAAATCGGGCGCTATGCCATATTCTTTTGCCTTGTCGGGCAGCAGCTTGCGGCCTTTTGTCTTGCGCTCTATAAGAAAACCGTGGCATTGTATACGGTGGTTGACCGGGAAACAAGTGACCTTGAACATATCATTTTCCACCAGTAGTTCGGTGCCTTCCGGCAGTGGGTGAAAGAAGTATGGGAAACAAAGCGTAGTATCGGCCACGTTGAAGATCTGGTCCATCATGGCGCCCAGGGGGGCCGGGGCATATAAGTGCAGCGGCGCCGTGCGGCCCAGCAGGCTCATGCTATTGATAAGGCCCGGCAGACCAAAATAATGGTCGCCATGCAGGTGGCTGATGAAAATATGCTCCAGGTTGCGCCATCTAAGCCCATAACGCTGCATCTGCACCTGGGTGCCCTCACCGCAATCGAGCATTATGAGCGCACCGTAAACCGATACGACCTGCGAGGTGGGGTGCCTGCCAAAAGCCGGGAGGGCCGAATTATTTCCTAGTATAGTTACTTTCATCGTCTTAGCTGCCTTAGTCTTCGTCAAACAAATCCCGTTCCAGTATCTCCATGCTTACTATATCAATTGCCTCCTGCATAGTAGGGGCAATGTTCAGGGCACTATCGGTCTCATCCTTCTTAAGTTGCTGCAATACAGTGTCCTGTATATTGGTAAATACGAGGGAACAATTATTGCTATAGCAATCTTCGTGTAGCTCTGTTAACAGGTGGAAGGACTTAGGATCGGTATCAAGGCAGTTATGCAGGTCGATAATATAGTTTTCACTGCCGTTTTCGGTAAGTTCATTACACTTTTGGCGAAGCGATGCTGCCAAATTAGCATCTAAATGGTTAGATACCGGGGTAATTACTATATATGAAGGTTTGGTATCAATTTTGAATTCCATACAGTATAAAAAGTTTGGATGGTGGCAAGGCAGGGTTAAATTCGGGCATAAAATTAACATATCCAAGCTATACTTTCTTTCGTATATTTAATACAGGAAGTTAGTAAGGCAAAAGAAGTTAAAGGCAGGCAATGAGAATATAGCTAAACACAATACCATACTACATCCAATATCGTTAATTTTACATTTTAAAACAAGGACAGGATTCATGGATTCTAATTTCTCACCAAAAGTAAAAGAGATCATATCGTACAGTCGTGAGGAAGCATTAAGGCTGGGCAATGATTTCATAGGAACGGAGCACCTGCTGCTGGGGCTCATTCGCGAAGGCGATGGACTGGCGGTGCGCGTGCTGCAGACCCTGCAGGTAGACCTCTTCGACCTGCGTAAAGAACTGGAATTGGCTATAAAGGATAAGAACAACAAACCGCTGGCCAATATAAACAGCCTGCCGCTTACCAAGCAGGCCGAAAAAGTGATACGCATCACCGTACTGGAAGCTAAGGCACTGAAAAGTGCTACAGTAGAGACGGAGCACCTGATGCTCTCTATCCTGAAGAACAAGGAGAACGTTGCGACACAGATACTGCATCAATATGATGTTGATTATGAACGATTTAAAAGCGAACTAAGTATTTTGCAAGGAGAAAATCCCCGTGCAGCCGATTACGGTGATCCGGGATCAGAAGAATTTGAAGATGATGACGAACGCAGGCAGTTTCAACAGCAGCGCAGGCAACCGGGTAATACCAAATCAAAAACACCGGTACTGGATAACTTTGGCCGCGACATCACGAAAATGGCAGAACTGGGCAATTTAGACCCCATAGTAGGCAGGGAAGAAGAGATAGAGCGGGTATCGCAAATACTCTCGAGGCGTAAGAAGAATAACCCGATACTGATAGGCGAACCCGGTGTGGGTAAGACCGCCATCGTGGAAGGGCTGGCACTGCGCATAGTACAGCGCAAGGTATCGCGCGTATTGTTCGACAAACGTGTGATAAGCCTTGACCTTGCTGCACTGGTAGCAGGTACCAAATACCGCGGACAGTTTGAAGAGCGTATGAAGGCGATCATGAACGAGCTGGAAAAGAACCGCGACGTGATACTGTTCATAGACGAGATACATACTATAGTAGGTGCGGGCGGTGCTTCGGGCTCACTGGATGCCTCGAACATCTTTAAGCCGGCACTGGCGCGCGGCGACCTGCAATGTATAGGTGCATCCACACTGGATGAGTACCGTATGTACATTGAGAAGGACGGTGCGCTCGACCGTCGTTTCCAGAAGGTATTGGTAGAACCACCAAGCGTGGAAGAGACCATTACGATACTGAACAACATCAAATCGAAGTACGAAGACTTCCATAATGTAGAATATGATGCAGAGGCTATAGATGCCTGTGTGAAGCTGAGCGACAGGTATATGACCGACCGCCTGCTGCCTGACAAGGCCATAGATGTGATGGATGAAGTGGGGGCACGTGTTCACTTGAAGAACATTAATGTACCCGAGAATATCCTGGAGCTTGAGAAGAAGATAGAAGATATAAAGCAGGAAAAGAATAAGGTAGTAAAGAGCCAGCGCTTTGAAGAAGCTGCGGCACTGCGCGACCGTGAAAAACGCTTGGGCGAAGAACTGGAAAAAGCGAAGAACGATTGGGAAGAAGAAGCCAAGCACAAGCGCTACCCGATACACGAAGAGCATATAGCTGAGGTGATCAGCATGATGACGGGTATACCGGTAATGCGCATGGTGGAAGCTGAAAGCGCCAAGCTGCGCCGCATGGGTGAAGACCTGAAGGGTGCGGTAGTAGGCCAGGACGAAGCGATAAGCAAAGTAGTAAAGTCGATACAGCGTAACCGCGTGGGATTGAAAGACCCCCGCAAGCCGATAGGCTCGTTCATATTCCTGGGCCCGACGGGTGTGGGTAAAACTGAGCTTGCCCGCTCGCTGGCACGCTACATGTTTGACAGTGATGAAGCGCTGATACGCATAGACATGAGTGAGTACATGGAAAAATTCTCGCTCAGCCGCCTGATAGGTGCTCCTCCGGGATATGTGGGTTATGAAGAAGGCGGACAGCTGACTGAAAAAGTGCGCCGTAAACCATATTGCGTGGTACTGCTGGATGAAATAGAAAAAGCGCACCCGGATATCTTCAACATAATGCTGCAGGTACTGGATGACGGACAGCTTACCGATGGCCTTGGCCGCAAGGTGGACTTCAAGAATGCGCTGATCATCATGACATCGAACATCGGTGTTCGCCAACTGAAAGATTTTGGTGCAGGTGTAGGTTTTGCAACAGCTACAAAAACTGAAAATGCAGAGGACTTCAGCCGCGGTGTGATAGAAAAAGCCTTGAAACGCACCTTCTCTCCCGAGTTCCTGAACAGGATAGACGATGTGGTGATATTCAACTCGCTGGACGAGGAGAACATAGGCCAGATCATCGAGATCATCATGAAGGACGTAATGAAGCGCCTGAATGCACTGGGCTTCTCACTTACGCTGGCGCCGGGTGCGAAGAAATTTATAGCTGAGAAAGGGTATGACCAACAGTTTGGTGCCCGCCCGCTGCACAGGGCTATCCAGAAATACCTGGAGGATCCGCTGGCGGAAGAGATACTGAACCACCGGATAAAAGAAGGTGATACGGTAACTGCAGACTATAGTGAAGAAGAAAAGAAGATAATATTTACCATAGATTCATCTGCTCCTCAAAAAGAGCAGTCTGCACCAAAAGCAGAATAAGCGTTTAAGATTACCCACTCTGACAAGAAAGTGGTTTATACAAAGACTACGCCCGGTTTCTACCGGGCGTTATTTTTTGGAATGTACTAACGGGGCGGATGGTTCTTACGTCAATATAGGTAGACCGGGCCATTTTCACCTTATTTGCTATAGGCCTACACTTCGATATAAAGCTGCTCCCGGTCATGTTTTTCTATATAAATAGCCTTGTATTTGGTACAAGGCTATTTTGTTGTAAAGCAAAAGCCCGGACTGTGCCCGGGCTTTTGCTTATATTAAATGTGTTATTTCTTCTTTTTCTTCATCTTCACGTGCGACTTTCGCTGGATGGCGTCGTAGAGCTCTTTAACCGGCACGTGTGTGTGCCATGCCTGCACCACTTTGCGATCCTTATCATAGACGACTATGAAGGGTACCCCCCGGACACCATAGTAGCCGGTGAAGAACATCCTGCTATCCATACCTACTATCTTGATGTTCTTATAGTCATCAAGATGGTATTTTTTCGCAAAGCCCTTTATCTGGTAGATGGGTGAGAAAGAGAACATATAAAAATCGGCACCTGAAAGTGAATCCCAGCTTTTTTGCAGGGTTTCGAAAGCCGATTCGCAGTGACCGCACTCAGCACCGAAGAAGAAGAAAACGGTGGGTTTGCCTGCCGGTATGGTGGCCGAGTTGAAAGTGGTAGCGCTATCCAGCAGCTTTATTTCAAAGGGCGGCATGTTAGGGTCCTGCATATAGGGCAGGCTATCATCTGCATGAGGATTTTCCTTTTTGTCGTTCTGTGCAAAGGCAGGAGTAGCAGCGAATGCGATACAAGCCAGGAGGAGCAAATAAATACGTTTCATATAAGTTTGACTGTGCGGTGTATATATCAATAAATGTACCAACAAATGTAAGCATACAATCCTTTTAGTTAACTTTATCAGTATAAAATTATTCCCTTTAATATATAGGAGCGGCCCATTATATGAATGAAGAACTTTTCCTGCAGCGGTACGAGAAATTGAATGAAAGCCAGCGTGAGGCAGTAGATATGATATTTGGGCCGGTGATGGTGATAGCGGGACCGGGAACAGGAAAGACCGAGGTGCTATCCATGAGGATAGCCAACCTGCTGCGCAGCGAGGCCCAGGTGCAACCAAATGAAATACTGTGCCTTACTTACACTGAAGAAGCTACTAACTCGATGCGGCGCAGGCTGGTGCAGATAATAGGCACGGCAGCGCACAGAGTGAATATTGTGACCTTCCATGCCTTTTGTAATAATGTAATCCAGAGTAACAGCGAATACTTCAGCATGCGCAGCCTGCAGCCAATAACCGAGCTGGAACGCACCGAGCTGCTGTATGAAATGCTGGAACAATTACCGCCGGGCCACCCACTACGGAAACTGAGCGGAAACATCTATTATGATGCCAGTAAGCTGGACAGGCTCTTTGACCTGATGAAGCGTGAGAACATGCGCCCGCCGGATATAACGGCTGCCATAGATAGCTATATAGCAGGACTGCCCCAGCGCGATGAATATGTGTACAAGCGCAATGGCAAAGGGTACAAGACCGGCGACCTGAAGCAGGATAAGATAGACGAGGAGGTAAGAAAAATGCTGGTGACGAAAGCAGCGGCCTCGCTCTTTGATGAGTATGAGCGGAGGATGAAAGAAGCAGGGCGTTACGACTTCAATGATATGATCAGCTGGGTGCTGGATGCATTTGAGAAACACCCCTTCCTGCTGCTGAGCTACCAGGAGCGGCACCAATTCATACTGGTGGATGAGTTCCAGGATACAAATGGTTCGCAGAATAAGCTGCTGCAGATGCTGACGGAATTCTGGGAAGACCCGAACATATTTGTGGTAGGCGATGATGACCAGTCGATATACGAATTCCAGGGAGCGCGGATAAAGAACATCATAGAGTTTTATGAGCGATACAAAGACAAGATAAAAGTGATCATCCTGCCGCAAAACTATCGCTCATCGCAGGCGATACTGGATAAGGCTACTGCAACCATAAAGGAAAATAAGCAAAGGCTGATATACCAGCTTGAGGAGTTGAACCTTGACAAGAATATCATTGCATCTGCCGAGCGCTTTAAGGACGGGAATGATACCATACAGCCGGAGGTGAACATCTACCCGAATGTGTTGCAGGAAGAGGCGGATGTGGTGATGCAGATAGAAAAGCTGAAGGAAGCGGGAGTGCCGCTTAAGGAGGTAGCGGTACTATATGCGCAGCATAAGCAGGCGGATAAGATCATAGACCTTATGGAGCGCAAGGGCATACCTTATAATGTGAAGAAGCCCGTGAATATACTGGAGCTGCCACTGATACAGCAGGTGGTGAACATACTCTACTACCTGGATGAAGAACGCAAAATACCCTTCAGTGCGGAGTCGAGACTATTTGAGATGATGCATGCGCCGTATTATGGTATTACCGGTACGGACATAGCATTACTGTCGCTGCATATACAGGCTAACAGGACAAAAGACAGGAGCCTGGGCTACTGGCGTATGGTATTGGGTAACGGGCTGCTGTTCGAATCGCTGAACCTGCGATCGGCAAGTGCGCTGATAAGGCTGGGTAATAATATAGAGCAATGGCTGCGGCAGCAAACGGAACTACCCCTGCCGCTGCTGGTGGAAAAGATAGTGTATGAGAGCGGTATGGTATCGCACATACTGCGTGGCAAGAACTATACATGGGATGTGCAAGTGCTGCATACCTTCTTTGAATTTGTGAAAGATGCCTATGGACGCGATGCAAGAATAAAGCCTGCAGAGCTGCTGCGCATGCTGGAAAAAATGAAAGAAGAAAACATTTCCATACCCTTGCAAAAAGTGGTGCAGAATGATAACGGTGTGCGTTTTTATACAGCGCATGGCGCCAAGGGAAATGAGTTTGAGTACGTATTCCTTATAGGCGCTACCAAGAACTTCTGGGAGGCGAAGCGAGGTGCGATGAATGCTTACAAGCTACCTGATACGCTGACTAATACACAGGACGATCCTGAAAGCACATATAAAATTGAAGTTGCCCGCCGACTGTTTTACGTGGCGCTTACCAGGGCGAAGAAACACCTGTATGTATCGTATGCGCAGGCGGATAACGGGGGCAAAAGCCTGGAGCCGTCCTTGTTCATAGACGAAATAAGTGCCGCCGAAGAAAGGCATATGAAGATAGTAGAGGCCAACGATGTGATAACAACTATGCACCTGGCGATGGGGCCTGCGCCCAAAGTGCAGATAGAGCTTGCCAACCACCAGTGGATAGAAAGAGTGCTGGGGCATTTTACCATGAGCTATACCACATTGTGCAAGTTCATACGCTGCCCGCTGGCATTTTATTATGAGAACATATTGCAGGTTCCTTACCAGAAGAGCGATGCACTGGCTTTTGGTAGCGCAGTGCACAATACGCTGGAGCGCATGTTCAAAGTGATGAAGGAGCGTGAGGGTGTGTTCCCCACGAAGGAGGAGATGCTGGTGTTCTTTGAGAACTCTTTGTTCCGTGAATCAGCCTCGTTTACCCCAGTGCAGTACGACAGGCGCAAGGAACAGGGCATAACTATGCTATCGGAATACTATGATCAATACATAAACACCTTTGCCACGAATGTGGAGATTGAATTTAAAGTGCCACGCTATATGCTGGACGGCATACCTGTGACGGGGAAGATAGATAAGATGGAAATGGATGCTGATGGCTGCACGGTGGTGGATTATAAAACGGGTGACCCGGACCGATCGGCCAGCGCAATGATAGCCGGACCGAATGAAAAAGATCCGATGGGCGGTGACTACTGGCGACAGATGGTGTTTTACAAGCTACTACTGGAGCGATACCCGGACAGGCCATTCAAGGTGAAGATGGGCATGTTCGACTACATAGAAAAAGGGCGCAAGACCAATGAATATAAGCGCCTGCTGGTACCCGTGTACTCACAGGATGAAGAAACCGTACTTGGCCAGTTAAGGGATGCCTATGTGAGTATCATGAACCATGACTTCAATACCGGTTGTGGCAAAGAAGATTGCCACTGGTGCAACTTTGCCAAGCAATACGAGCTCGTCCGGCCGGCTGAGGAGGTGGAGATAGATGATGTGTAGCCTATTTCAAAAGTATATACATCTCCACATCCTTCTTGGTTATCTTCTTATCTGAGAGTATGATGAGGCGTTCTACCACATTACGTAGCTCTCGGATGTTGCCTGTCCAGTTATAATCTTGGAGCGCTTTTACTGCGGCGGCTTCCATTTCTTTTACCGGCTGCTTGTACTCTTCGCTTATGTCTTTAAGGAAATGTTCTATCAGCAGAGGTATATCATCCCTGCGGTCGTTGAGGGAGGGCACGTGTATGAGTATAACGCTGAGGCGGTGATACAGATCGAGCCTGAATTTTTTGGCGTCCACTTCCTGCAGCAGGTCCTTGTTGGTAGCGGCTATTACGCGCACATCTACTTTAATTTCTTTTTCGCCACCTACGCGGGTTATTTTGCCTTCCTGCAATGCGCGCAGCATCTTGGCTTGTGCATCGTGACTCATGTCGCCTATCTCATCGAGGAACAAGGTACCACCGCTGGCCATTTCGAACTTGCCAATGCGCTGCTTGATGGCTGAAGTGAAAGAGCCTTTTTCATGGCCAAATAGTTCGCTTTCTATAAGCTCTGAGGGTATGGCCGCGCAGTTCACCTCAATAAGCGGTGCTGCAGAGCGTGTGCTCAACTCGTGTATGCGGCGTGCGACCAGTTCTTTACCTACACCGTTCTCACCCGTTACCAGTACGCGTGCATCTGTCGGGGCTACTTTTTCTATTGTTTCTTTTATACGCGCCATCCCTTCGGAAGTACCTATCATCTCGGCACTGCGGGATATCTTTTTGCGTAGTTGTTTTGTTTCCGCCACCAGGGATTTTTTATCCATGGCATTGCGGATGGTGATGAGCATGCGGTTAAGATCGGGTGGCTTGGAGATATAGTCGAATGCGCCTTTCTTCACTGCTTCCACAGCGGTCTCAATGTTGCCATGGCCGCTGATGACTATAAAAGGAGTATCCGGTTTTTCTTCACGCGCTACTGCCAGGACTTCCATGCCATCCATTTTGGGCATTTTTATATCGCAAAGGATGCAATCGTAGTTGTTCTCTTTTATCTTTTTTACTGCCTCTACACCGTCAGCCGCTTCATCGATGGCAAAGCCTTCGAAGGCAAGTATCTCTCCTATGCTTTTGCGTATCGCTTTTTCGTCGTCTACTATAAGTATTGTCTGTGACATAATTTATTTCTTTTCTTCGCCGTTGTGGTATTTGATTGTTTTGGTTGGCTTGCCGTCAATATCATATTGTTTCCATAGGCCTTCTTTCTGCCCGTCTTTGTAGTTGCCGGTTGCTTTCAGGTTGCCATTGTCATAAAACTCTTTTCCATCGCCGGTCTGGTTGCCCATTTTATAATTAGTCACCTCGCTTACTTTTCCATTTTCGTAGTAGGTAGTAACCATGCCATCTATCTCACCGTCTTTGTAGTCGTACTCTGCTGCCTTATTCTTATTATCAAAGTACCAGATGGAACGGCCTACGCGTTTGTCTTGTGAAAAGGTGCTTTCTTCCTGGATATTGCCTGCAAAGTACCACCTTTTATAAGGGCCGTCTTTTTTGCCGTTTACATAATATGCTTCCTCCGCACGCATGGCACCCTTGTTAAATACCCTGCGTGGGCCATTCAGTATATTATCTCTAAAGGTTTCGAGGAGACTAGTATAGCCGGTAACATCTATGGATACATGCAGGCCGTTCATTTTGCCGTTCCTGAATATCTTTATGTCTTTGGGATAGCCATTGTCCCAATAGGTAGTCCAGGCACCATCAAAGAGTCCATTGAGCATATACCCGTCCTCCGTTATCCTATCGTGGTTCTTTACCTGTATAAATTCATGCCCGTCCTCCGTCTTAGTACGCACAGTGTCAAGCTTCTGTGCGGCAGCGCCCGAGAACGAAAAAACACCCGAAATGAATATTGCGAGCGCGAGTATGTATTTCATGATAGAAAGTAATTTGAGCCAATTTAGCAATTTATTTGCTTGCGGGGCGCGTATTTCTGTAACATTAATAATTCTTTACCGAAAATATCTGCAACTTTGTCAGGGCAAACGCATGGCACCCGTTTTGCAGATACATGTACATACATTCATTCAAAAAAGAGTATTTATATGGGTAAGAAAGTTTTGCATGAAGCGAATACGAGGGGCCATGCCGACCATGGCTGGCTGAATGCATATCATAGTTTTAGTTTTGCCGGTTATCACGACCCGGAAAGGGTGCATTTTGGTGCTTTAAGGGTACTGAATAATGATGTGGTAGCGGCGGGCACGGGCTTTGGCAAGCACCCGCATGATAATATGGAGATCATAACCGTGGTGCTGAAAGGTGCCCTGGAGCACCAGGACAGTATGGGGCATACGCAGGCCATCAGGCCCGGAGAGGTGCAGGTAATGAGCGCGGGAACCGGTGTGACCCATAGTGAATACAACCATAGCAAGAGCGAAAGCGTAGAGCTGCTGCAGATTTGGATATTCCCGGACAAACGGAATGTGGCGCCGCGTTATGATCAAAAAATGTTTGAGGCAGCGGGAAGGGTAAATAAGATACAGCAGCTGGTATCGTCGATAGACAAGGATGAAGCCGGATTGAAGATACATTCGGACACAAGGATATCAAGAGTGAACCTTGAAGCAGGGAGAGAAGTGGAATATATACTTACGGACGATAAACACGGCCTGTATATATTTATGATAGAGGGAAGTGCTACTGCGGGTGAACAAGTACTGAGCAGGAGGGATGGTTATGGAATATCCGGGGAGGAGCGCGTAAGCCTGAAAGCGAATACAGACAGTGACATATTGCTGCTTGAAGTGCCGATGTATATGTAAGAATGGTTTTAGTAAATTTGAGGAAAGAAGAAAATAGACATGCAGGAAAAGCACTACAGCAAAGATGGGGTGACCGTGGTATGGAAGCCGGATGTGTGCAGGCATTCTGAGAAATGCTGGAGGGGATTGCCCGCAGTATTTGACTACAATGCAAAGCCATGGATCAATATGGAAGGAGCTGAGGTGGCGCGCATTTTGGAACAGGTAAATAATTGTCCCTCGGGAGCCTTGAGTATTTTAGAGGAAGCAAAAGACGAGTAGGCTTGGGAGATACCGGTAAAATATCATGGCTTAAAGAAAGATTGGCACAGGGACTGCCCGGCAATGCTGCACAGGAACTGATGGGTGCACGTGTAAAGGAAATGCCTGCTGCTGTGCCTGATACGGCCAGGCCGAGTGCCGTATTATCTTTGCTTTTTTTACACAATGATACACTGCACACGCTACTGATCGAGCGAACAGCTGATGGCAGGGCGCACAGTGGACAAATAAGTTTTCCGGGCGGGAGGTATGAGACAGCAGACAATGACCTGGAGACTACCGCATTAAGGGAAGCGAATGAAGAAGTGGGTATTGTGCCCGCAGATGTGGAAATATTGGGAGGACTAACGCCCTTGTATATACCGGTAAGTAATTTTATTGTTCATCCTTTTGTCGGGTATTCTGACCGGCAGCCAGTGTATAGCTTGAGCAGCAATGAAGTGGCCCGCATAATTGAAATGCCCCTTGATGAGCTGCTGCACCCCGAGCGTAAGACACGCGTAGAAGTAACATCACCGGTGGATAAAACGTTCAGGCGGGCCGTACCTGCATATAAATTAACTGACGGATCGATAATATGGGGCGCCACGGCGATGATCATATCGGAACTGCAGGTACTGTTTGAAGAGTATAAATGAAAAGGCAGCTAATTAGCTGCCTTTTTTATCTGTAAGAAATAGTTCAAATAGAAGTTTTAGTTGTAAGTATCACCGTAGTATGGAAACGTTTCCTTGTTTATGGAAAGTGCGGCCGCTTACAAAAACCGCATCAAGTATATAAGCGTAGGCTTCATTGGGTTGCGGCTTGCTTTTGTAGCTGCCGTCCCAGCCGACTTCAAGGCCGGTGCTGGTGAATATTTTCTGGCCCCAGCGGTTATACACGGTAAGTGTCATGGACGCTACACCAAAGCCCCTTGCAAAGAGCACATCATTTATGCCGTCGCCATTGGGGCTAAAGGCATCGGGGATGTCAATGATCTCTGTGACATCGGCAAGTATGTCTTTACAGGCAGTTGCAGAGCAATCGTTGGAGTCGGTAGCGGTAAGACACACTTTGTGAACACCTGCCCTGTCATACAGTTTAAGAGGGTTTTCTTCAGCACTGTGCGTACTATCACCGAAATCCCATGAGAATTTTACAGCAGCGGGCGAAGATGCATTGTGGAATTGAAGAGGTTTGTTCTTTTCCGGAGGATCGGGCGTGAAAGTAAAATCGGCAAATAATTGATACAGGATGGTAAAGCTATAACTCATAGTGTCGCGGCAACCTAGCGAGTTGATCATTACCAGGCCGGCGGTATTTGCGCCCGTGTTGGGGAAAGTATGAACCACAGGGTTTGAAGAAGCTGTATCACCATCGGGGAAGAGCCATAATAATCCGGAAGCAGTATCGCCAGTTAGGTAGCTTGCGGTCAGTTTTGCCGTTTTACAGTCGATGCCTGAATCAGTAATGCTGTAGTGGATATCGACCGGTAGGGTAAACGTGTAGTGAAACGTATCGAGGCAGCCCAGGCTATTTGATACTACAAGTGCCACAGTGTAGGTGCCGTTTTGGCTGTAAATATGAGTAACCGGCGTACCGGTGGCAGTAGTATTATCGCTGAAGATCCACAGGAAATTTGTAGCGGTATCGCCGCTTAGCCACTGCGCGGAGAGCTCCACGGTTTTACAATTAAGAGCAACATCTGTGATGGTATAGTTCAAGCCACCTGTGAGCGTAATAGCTTTGGTGATGGTATCGACACAGCCTAGCCCATCGTTTACGATAAGGGTGACGTTATAAGTGCCGCTCTGCGGATAAGTATGCATAACGGTATTGCTGCTACCTGAAGGGCTGTTATCGCCAAAAAGCCATGTGTATTGGGTGGCGGTATTGCCGCTGATATAATTTGCAGTGAGCCTAACGGCGGTGCAACTGAGGGATGAATCAAGTATGCTGTAGTTAATATTGGATATCACTGTTACAGTATGAGAAAAAGTGTCAGTGCAACCAATGCTGTCCGTTGCTACAAGGGTTACTGTATAGGTACCAGCAGCCGGAAAAGTATGAGTGGGGTTTTGCAGCGTAGAGGTGCCATTGCCAAAATCCCAGAACCAGGAAATGATGGGTGGTGTACCTGTACTGGTATTACTGAACTGCAAGGTATTGCAGGCAGTTGTCGTTTCGGTAACGTTAAAATTAAAAGTGATGGCGAAAGTATCGGTCGGGAAATTGAATACAAGACTGTTTAAAGTTTGCCCGTTATTTCCCGGTGCGGCCCCATTATTATTGTTAGCAAACTGCGGATCTACACCATTTGCTCCGCCGGTCAAAGTATTTGTTACAGCAGGTGGAGCGACTGTCTGAGAAAACCAGGCAATGCCGCCGCCGCCGCCACCACCGGGGCCAGCTTCCAGCGCAGCATTCGGTGGATTGTACCAAAAGTCAGCACCTTTGCCACCTTTTGCATTTACAGGCGAACTGCCCGTATAGTTACTTACTTTCAGTATTACGGTACCACCCGCACCCCCGGCGCTGCCCCCGTCGTTTGCACAACTTACGAAGGGGCCACCGCAATCAAAAGGGGTCTCACCATTTGCGTTTATTGCTTTGGCATTTCCCACCAGGGTATTGGCCCAAATGATAGCTATTCCTCCGCCTGCGCCGCCGGGTTTATCGGATAGATCATTGCCATGGCCTGCACCGCCACCGCCACCGAGGAAGACTTTATTTTGAACGTTGGAATAATTGAGCCCGATACCGCCAAGGCCATTGGTGCCCGGAGCGACAGGCGGACAATGAGGGTATTGGTTGCCTCCCTGTCCCCCAACGCCACCATTGCTGCCGCCACCGCCGCCTGCATTGTGCGCATTACCGCCTCCACCTCCATTTGCCAGGCTGCCCTTGCCATAAGTTTTATCAATGCCAATGTCGGCGATTCCTTCGCCTTTATTTGCCCCTTTATTGGATGCGGCATCGTAAAAGTAATTTGTTTCATTACAGGTGTTACTAATTGTAGACAATAACGCGATACCACCCCGGAACCCTTTATTGCTTACACTAATGCTGTCGTTCATGGTAAGCGTATTGGCCACGTTGATCATAAAGACCCCGCCTTTGTTACCGTCCCATTGCAGGCAAGTGTGTGGCTGGCTAATGGTATAATTCTGGTAATAAGGTACACGAACTATCTGCACTTTGCCATTGGGTATATCGTAATTGCGTGCCATTACGTAATGAAGTGTAAGCACATTGCCCACCTTTGACTCTATGGTATTAAGCTCGTAATTGCCTGCGCCATTATAATTAAGTACAGAACCAAATGCTGCAGTGTTGGTAGTATCAATGGTAGCACCCTTCATTTGAATCAAAAGAATGGTGTCACCAATGCCAAAGTCTGTAGCGAGGTCTACCGTGATATTGTTTTTGCAGGGATCGTAGGCTAAGACTGCAGCATATTTATTGATCACCACCTGTGCATAGATGGTGCAGGCGACTAAACTGAGCAGCAGGGTTAAAACAATTTTTTTCAAACTGGTACCGGGCTGTGCCGAGACAAATTTGACAGGGGAGATAGGCATCAATGTTTTTTTCTTCATTAAAGACGGTTTATTATCGAAAATTCTGCTACCGGAGTATTGAAACGTTTCCTTGTTTATGGAAAGTACGGCCGCTAACAAAAACTGCATCGATTACATATGCGTATGCTTCGTCGGGCTGGGGCTTGCTTTTGTATGTGCCATCCCAGCCTACCTGAAGGCCGGTGCTGGTGAATATTTTCTGGCCCCAGCGGTTGTAGACACTGAGCGTCATTGTTGCAACACCGAAGCCCCTTGCAAAGAGGACATCATTTATGCCGTCGCCATTGGGGCTAAAGGCATCGGGGATGTCAATGATCTCTGTAACGTCAGCAAGTATGTCTTTACAGGCCGTAGCAGAACAATCGTTGGAATCAGTAGCAGTAAGGCACACTTTGTGAACGCCTGTCCTGTCATACAGTTTAAGAGGGTTTTCTTCAGCACTGTGCGTACTATCACCGAAATCCCATGAGAATTTTACAGCAGCGGGCGAAGATGCATTGTGGAATTGAACAGGTTTGTTCTTTTCCGGAGGATCAGGAGTAAACGTAAAATCGGCAAATAATTGATATAGGATGGTAAAATTATAACTCATAGTATCGCGGCAACCAAGCGAGTTGACCATTACCAGGTCAGCGGTGTTTGCGCCCGTATTGGGGAAGGTATGAATCACAGGATTGGAAGAAGCAGTGTCACCATTTGCAAATAGCCATTGGAATTGTGCAGCCGTATCGCCAGTTAAATGTGTTGCAGTGAGCTGTGCTGTCTTGCAATCTATGCCGGAGTCGGCGATGCTGTAATTGATATCAAAGGCCAGGCTTACAGGTAGTGAAATAGTGTCGGTACAGCCTGCACTATTCATAACTGCCAGCCGGGCAATATAAGAGCCATTTTGTGGATAACTGTGTGTAACAGGATTGCCTGCGCCGTTGGGCGTGTTGTCGCCGAACAGCCAAACGTATTGTGTTGTTGTATCGCCACTTATATGGTTGGCAATCAAACGGGCTGTTCTGCAGTTGAGTTGCGTGTACGTGATGCTGTAGCTGATATTAGTGTTGATGATCACCTGCGTTGTTACCGTGTCAATACAACCAAGGGCGCTTGTAAGCACCAGCTTAACATCATAAGTGCCGCTCTGGCTATAAGTATGTGTAACCTGGGAGCCGCTGCCTGTGGGGCTGTTGTCGCCAAATATCCAAAGAAATTGCGTAGCCGTATCGCCATTCATGTAGTTTGCATTTAGCTGAATAGTTCGGCAACCAACCAGGTTGTTACTAATTGCATAATTAAAGTTGCCGGATGAAACAGTCACCTGGTGTGTAATTGTATCGGCATTGCCCGCTGTGTCATTAACAATTAATGTAACTGTATAGGTGCCGCCGGATGCATACGAATGCGTTGCGGGATTGCCCGTACCATTGGTATTATCGCCGAAGGACCAGGAATATTGTGAGGCGGCATTGCCACTGATATAGCTAGCATTGAATGCTGCAGTATTGCAAATTACATTGCTGCTAAAATCATATACTATCGTGCCTGGAGTAACGACTTCCAAAGCATTACATAAGGAATCGAGTTGTGGTTGCGACAAGACCCCATTATAGAGGCGTACATCGTCCATTATCCCATTAAACCAATATGGATACGTAGGAAGGCCGTAATTGTAGTACCCGATGCTCAATGCCGCTGTGGTCCCTGCCCCGTATTGATATGTCCAGTGTACTGCAGCTGCCAGCATACCATTGAAGTACACTTTCACGGTATCATTTGCATAGGTGGCGGCAAGACAATACCATGTATTGAGATGAATAAAATATCCGGACCTGAATTCCGGACCATATGCCGCCATATTCCCTGCGGGCATAGCTTCTATAACCTGGCTATCAGGGTAAAAGGTGGTACAATTCAGATCATAAGGATTATCGAGAAAGTAAGTAGCATAATAGTCATCTGTATATTCATGACCGCGGGATAAAATATAATTTGCCTGGCAAGGTCCCTGGTAATATCCCAAGGGTTTTATCAATGCATGTATGCTCCAGGTGTTTAAATTCATTAGGGGGTTATATGGAACATCTATACCCGAGCTGGTGCCGTTAAATGAGTAGGCAGTATTAGGATTGCCGGAAAAACCCGCAGCGGGTGTGAGATTCATGCCGATGCCATTAAGCCCGTTGCCGGTTACATCGTTAGTATTGCCGTTAAAATCCCAGTGGGCCACCAATGTGGCTTGTCCGGACGAGCATAATGAAAGCAGCGATAGGACTACGATAAGATATAGGTGTTTCATAATGCGAAGATAAATTGCTTTTTTCATACATTTGCCAGCCACAATTCAGAAGCATGAAAAAGATCATCAGGAAGGTTCTCAATTCGATGAACTACGATATAGTGAAAACCGATGGGGGTGCCTACGCTGGAATGCACAGTGATTTTGAAGATGTCCATAATAACATCTGGAATACGGTAAATTCTTATACTATGACAAGTAAGGAGCGTATTTATGGATTAATTGAGGCTGTAAAATATATCAATAAGCATAAGGTGGAAGGTGACATCGTGGAATGCGGGGTATGGCGCGGCGGCAGTATGATGGCCGTAGCAAAAACGCTGATGCAAGATAATAATACAAGCAGGCAATTGTACTTATATGATACTTTTGAGGGTATGAGTGCCCCCACCGAAGTGGACGCGGATCTTGCAAACCAAAGCGCCGCAAGCCTGCTTGCCAAAGGCAACAAGGAAACCAGCCAGGTCTGGGCCTATTCTGCACTTGAAACGGTGCAGCAAGGAATGAGCACTACAAAATACCCCGAGTCTAATATCCATTACGTGAAAGGAATGGTAGAAGATACGATACCTTCAAATGTTCCTGAAAAAATTGCTTTGCTCAGGCTGGATACCGACTGGTACGAGTCGACCAAGCACGAGCTGACACACCTTTTTCCAAGGCTGCAGAAAGGTGGCGTACTTATTATAGACGATTACGGGTTCTGGAAAGGAGCTCGCAAGGCGGTGGATGAATATTTTGCTGAAAACAATATTCAGATACTGCTTAACCGTATGGATAATACTGGCAGGATAGCTATTAAGCAGTAAGTATTAGTTAAGACAAAAAAAACTTACGGTAGGACTTTAGGAAATTTTCCCTGTTGAAGTGGTCGCGGGCATATTTATATGCGCGTTCCGACAATGATTCTGTTAGTGCAAGGTCGTTCTTCAGCATCTCAAGGTTAGCAATGCCATTTTTAACCACTGCCTCTTCGTTCTCAAAATCATTTATCAGCAGGCTGTTCTTCATATGCTGCAGGTGGGTTTTATTGCCCACCAGATCTGTAACCACCGGTATACAACCACAAGCCATGCCTTCCTTTATCAGCATGGGGAAACCTTCGTAAGCTGATGTCATAAGGATGATATGGCATTGGTCGTATAAGGCATACATGTCCTCCTGCCTGCTTATCTGCCCGTGAAAAACGGAATGCTGTTTTACGTAATCGGACAGCTCGTCCATCATAGGGCCGGCAAAATGAAACTCTAATAAATTATTTTGCTGTAAGCAATGAGCCGCGATCTTATCCAGCAGCGGTATCCTTTTTTGAGGTCCGCCCCTGCCGGCGTAAAGTACTTTTATGGGGTATTTGAATTCCTTATGTGGAGTGGGCGGAATAAAAACCCCCGGCTCAATGAACTTAATACGATCGAGCATTGCCGGGTCAACCTTATACTCTTCGTATTGCTTTTTTATATTGCCTAATGTAAAATTGTCGTATACTATGCGATAATTGAGATATTTAACATTAGCCAGGCCGAAGAACTCCATGCCGTTATTACCATGGGTAAAATTGTGCAAGAGCTCTGTTTTTATCACATGCTTTCCGAAGAAAGGCAGCATATCATAGAAAAAGGTGCTGTTAGAGCTAAAAACATGCGCTTTTTTATGCCTGTTTATATAAAAAGTGTAAAAATGGACGGTAAAAAGCCTGAAAAACAGGTAATCGCACCAGGTATGAATGTCTTTTATGTCGGCATTGGGGGTGGCATAAAAGACATCTTTCAGGTTCTTGTCGACAGATAAACGGGTGAAATATAATTGTTTATGTATATCTGAAATGCTTGCAAGGATGTCAAGATGGATGCGCTGGGCGCCGCCTATAGAATACCTGTCGAGGAAAAAGAAAAAAGGACTGCTATTCTTCTTCTTGACTAGAGCAAAAGGGTATACGAATACCAATGCGAAGGGGTAGGTGAACCATAGCAAGGTCCTGAAAACCTTTATTTTGGTAAGATTGTGCATATGCGGGGCAATAAATAAAATGCGGCTTAGCGCCGCAAGAGTAAAAATAATAAGATTTAAGTTCTGTTTAGCATTTTGCCCAATGCAAACGCGTTATTAAATAATCTATATTTTCTGTTTTGTGGTACGAAATACAATTTAAAACCATCTTGTAAATTCCATACATAAACTTACCTTTGTATGCCTTAAAATCAATACCCAAGGCGTATCTATACAATGATAAACTCTTTGTTACTGGCGGTGGATGAAAACACCCCATTTAATTATTTCCCGGTAGCATTGCAACTGGTGATAGCAGTAGGTTTTATTGTGGTGATGATGGCAGTGACGCACCTGCTTGGACCTAAAAGAAAAACATCGGATAAGCTGATAAACTTTGAGAGTGGTATACCCTCTGTCGGTAATGCGCGTCAGCCTATGGCGATCAAGTATTTTCTGGTAGCTATCCTTTTTGTCCTGTTCGATGTGGAAGTTATTTTCTTCTATCCTTATGCTGTGAATTTTAGGGAGTTGGGTATGGAAGGTTTTTTTGCAGTAATAATGTTCGTGGCCTTCTTTTTATGTGGTTTTATATACATAGTGAAGAAAGGTGCGATAGAGTGGGAAGAGTAAACAGTGAAGAATTGTAAAGTGCAGATTGAATATTATTGTTAACCATTGAAGATTGATGTTTCAGTTTTCAATCTTCAATAAAAAATTAAGATTATGCCTCGTCCGGTTCAATATAATACGAAAGTGAAGCTGGTGGAAATGCCCAAGGGGTATTCCGGAGAAGGTTTTTTTGCAACCTCGTTAGACAAAGTGGTGGGCCTGGCCCGCAAAAATTCATTGTGGCCCTTGCCATTTGCTACCTCATGTTGCGGTATCGAATTTATGGCTACTATGGGATCCCACTATGACCTTGCGCGTTTCGGCTCGGAACGTATGGCCTTTACACCCCGCCAGTGCGATATGCTGCTGGTAGCGGGTACGATAGCCAAGAAGATGGGCCCGATATTGCGCGAAGTGTACCTGCAGATGGCTGAGCCACGATGGGTAATAGCCATAGGCGCATGCGCAAGCAGCGGCGGTATTTTTGATTCTTATTCTGTATTGCAAGGTATAGACCAGGTGATACCTGTTGACGTATACGTACCCGGTTGCCCCCCAAGGCCGGAAGGCATTATAGATGGAATACTGAAGTTGCAGGACCTTGTAGCAAGTGAAAGCCTGCGCAGAAGAACAGGCCCGCAGTACAAAGCATTGCTGGAAGGATACGGAATACAATAAAATTCAAAAGTCAAAATTCAAAAGAATAACGTTTTTGGATTTTGCCTTTTTACTTTTGACTTATATATGGCATTGACCAAAGAAATAGTAAAAGAACGTCTTGTGAGCCAGTTTGGCGAGCAGCTAACCGAGTGGGAAGAACCCTATGGGCTACTTACGTTCAGGGCAGCTGCTGATATGAACCTGAAGGTGATGCAGTTCCTGTATGACGACGAGGGCCTTGCTTTCCGTTTTCTTACAGACCTTACTGCTGTGCACTTCCCGGACAGGAAAGGTGAAGAGCTGAGCGTGGTCTACCACCTGCATAGCCTTACTAATAATGTGCGCGTAAGGATGAAGATATACGTGCCGATAGAAAAGCCGGATGTGTTTACAGCTACCCAGCTCTTTTCGGGCGCTAACTGGATGGAACGCGAGACCTATGATTTTTATGGTATCAACTTTATAGGCCACCCTAACCTGATACGCATACTGAATGTTGACGAGATGGACTACTTCCCGATGCGTAAAGAATACGAACTGGAAGACCCAACCCGTATAGATAAGGATGATGAAATGTTTGGCAGGTAAACCCCTCCGCCCCTGAAGGGGAACTTTCAGATGGCGAAGGGTATTGAATAGTTGACTAGTGATTTAAATAATAAAAGCCCCTTTAGGGGTTGGGGTTTTAGATTATGTCTGACATACAACCGCAACAGCAGCACCATATAAAGCTAGCTGAAGAGTCATTACAAAAACAGAGCACCACGCTCAACCTGGGGCCTACGCACCCGGCTACGCATGGTGTGTTCCAGAACATACTAGAGATAGATGGTGAGATAGTGCTTGAAACTACGCCCACCATAGGTTACATACACAGGGCATTTGAAAAGATAGCAGAACGCCGCCCTTACTACCAGATAACAACACTTACCGACAGACTGAATTATTGCTCATCGCCCATCAACAATATGGGCTGGCATCTGACAGTGGAAAAGCTATTGGGTATTAAAACGCCCAAGCGTGTTGATTACCTGCGTGTGCTGATCATGGAACTGGCGCGTATAGCCGATCACCTGGTTTGTAATTCGGTTATTGCGGTGGATACCGGCGCGCTTACCACATTTACTTATGTATTCCAGTGGCGCGAGCATATATACGAGATATTTGAAGAAGTTTGCGGCTCACGCCTTACCACCAACATTGGCCGTGTGGGAGGTTTTGAACGCAATTTTTCTGAGGCTGCTTTTACAAAGATCCGCAACTTTATTGAGGGCTTCCCGAAAGTGATGAAAGAATTTGAAGCCCTGCTAAACCGCAACCGCATCTTTATGGAGCGTTGTATAGGTGCCGGGCCGATAAGTGCGGAAAGGGCATTGAACTACGGTTTTACAGGCCCCAACCTGAGAGCTGCGGGTGTGGATTATGATGTGCGTGTAGCTGAACCGTATTGCTCTTACGAAGATTTTGAATTTAAAATACCAATAGGCACTACAGGTGACGTCTATGATCGCTTCATGGTGCGCAATGGCGAGATATGGGAAAGCTTTAGCATTGTGAAGCAGGCGCTGGAAAAAGTAGAGCAGATAGAGCGTGAATTCCCAGAGCAGAAAGATGTATTCTATGCACCGGAGGCCGACCACTTTCACCTGCCTGCTAAGGAAGAAGTATATACCAAGATGGAAGCGCTCATTTATCATTTTAAAATAATAATGGGCGAAATAAATGCACCTGCAGGTGAAGTATACCAGGCAGTGGAAGGCGGCAATGGCGAGCTGGGCTTTTACCTGATAAGTGATGGTGGGCGCACGCCATACAGGTTACACTTCCGCAGGCCATGCTTTATATATTACCAGGCCTATCCTGAAATAGTAAAGAACGGATTGCTGAGTGACGCTGTGGTGGCATTGAGCAGCCTGAATGTGATAGCTGGAGAACTGGATGCATAAAAAACGTAAAAAAGGAAAATGAAATTTTCGCAAGAAAAACTAGATAAAGTAAAGGAGATCATAGCACGCTACCCGGAAGGGAAGGAGAAGAGTGCACTGATCCCACTTTTACATATGGCGCAGGACCAGAATGGCGGATGGCTGAGTACAGAAGCCATGGACTATGTGGCCGGGCTATTGAATATACTTCCTATTGAAGCATATGAAGTGGCTACATTCTATAGTATGTTCAACCTGAAACCTGTGGGCAAACATATTTTAGAAGTATGCCGCACAGGGCCATGTATGGTAAATGGCAGCGACGAGATAATAGATTATATAAAAGAGAAGCTGGGTATAAGTGAAGGCGAAACAACGGCTGACGGATTATTTACCTTGAAGCCGGCAGAATGCCTGGGCGCATGTGGTTATGCACCCATGATGCAACTAGGCACTACCTACAGGGAACATTTGACAAAAGAGAAAATAGACAAACTGGTAGACGAGTTGAGGGCAGCAGCAAAAAATTAATTGTATGGCCTTCGACCTGGAGCTTGAATTCATATTGACCGCGAAGCCTGCAAGAGTGATGCAATTGCTCACTGATACAGACTTAATAAGAAAGTGGAGCGGAGGAACGGCAATATTGGAGAACAAAGAAGGGGGCAGGTTTGAAATGTTTGATGGCTGGGTGACAGGAAAAGTATTGAAGACAGGGACTAATGAACTGGCCTACACATGGAAAACAACAGAATGGCCTGAAGGCGCAAACGCATCGGAAGTTCATTATTTATTGAAGGACGATGTGATGGGTACTAAAGTGATACTGCGCCATACGAACTTGCCGGATGAGGATGAAATGAAAGAGCACAAGAATGGATGGACAGATTATTTCTTTGACCCGATGGAAGACTATATAGCGGTAACAGAAAAAAACTGGTAGCAACGAAGTAGTAAATATGATAAAGATCATACGATACTTGCTGGTTATATCAACGCTCTTTATAAGTATTGGTGTATTTGCGCAAAAGGCAGATACGATAAGTTTGAAGAAAGCGGTAGCCGAATTGAATGATGCGTTGGTGAAAAGAGATACGGTGCAATTGAAGAAACTGCTGGATGATAAAGTGAACTACGGGCATTCGAACGCCTGGGTGCAGACGAAAAGGGATATCATAAATGACTTGTATAATGGCAAGCTAACCTATACAAGCATTAATGGAGATCAGGCAGAGATAGTAGTGAACGGGAATACGGCACTGGTGAGAAGAGTGACAAACCTTGACGTGGTGATGACGGGAAAGCCTATGCAGTTCAAGTTGAATGTACTGCAGGTTTGGGTGTGGAACAAAGGATGGAAGTTGTTTGGCAGGCAGAGTGTGAAGATTTAACCCCCTGCCCCTAAAGGGGTACTTTAAGGCGCAGGGTTTTTTATATTACTAATGCATAATTAGGCCCCTTTAGGGGTGCCTGCAAAGGCACGAACGAAGTTCAGGTATATGGCACTGAAATTATTATTAGAGCACGACAAGGTAGAAGGCATTCGTTATTACGATGCCTACCGCAAACACGGCGGTTACCGCTCTGTGGAGAAGGCGCTGAAAATGACGCCGGACGAGATAGTGGAAGAAGTGAAAAAGAGCGGGCTTCGTGGCCGTGGCGGTGCGGGCTTCCCTACAGGTATGAAGTGGAGCTTCCTGGCCAAGCCGGAAGGAGTGCCACGCCACCTGGTGTGTAATGCCGATGAATCAGAACCCGGTACTTTCAAAGACCGCTACCTGATGGAGTTCCTGCCGCATACGTTTATTGAAGGGATGATTATCGCTTCGTATGCACTCGGTTCTAATGCGTCTTATATTTATATTCGCGGCGAATACGCCTGGATTCCCGACATCCTGGAAAAAGCGATTGACGAGGCCAAAGCGGCGGGCTTTCTGGGTAAAAACATCCTGGGTACCGGCTTCGACTGCGAAATTTACGTGCAGCGCGGCGCGGGTGCTTATATCTGCGGCGAAGAAACGGCTTTGATTGAATCCCTCGAAGGCAAGCGCGGCAACCCACGCATCAAGCCGCCTTTCCCGGCAGTGCAGGGCCTTTGGATGCGCCCCACGGTGGTGAATAACGTGGAAACCATTGCTGCCGTTGGTCCTATCATTGAAATGGGCGGCGAGGAATATGCCAAAATCGGCGTGGGCAGGTCCACCGGCACCAAGCTCATCTCGGCCTGTGGCAATATCAACAAGCCGGGCGTGTATGAGATGGACATGACGATTTCGGTGGAAGAATTTATCTTCTCCGACAAATATTGCGGCGGCATCCCCAACGGCAAGCGACTGAAAGCCTGCATTCCGGGCGGCTCTTCCGTGCCTATCGTACCGGCCAATCTGCTGCTGAAAACAGCGAAGGGCGAACCACGCATGATGAACTACGAGAGCCTCGCTGATGGTGGCTTTGCGACCGGAACGATGATGGGTTCGGGCGGTTTTATTGTGCTGGATGAAGACCAATGTGTAGTGCGCCACACCATGACGCTGGCGCGATTCTACAACCACGAAAGCTGCGGGCAGTGTTCCCCCTGCCGCGAAGGCACCGGCTGGATGTATAAAGTGCTGCAAAACATTGAGTATGGACGCGGCAAGATGAGCGATATCGACCTGCTCTGGGATATTCAACGGCGCATCGAGGGCAACACGATTTGTCCGCTCGGCGACGCGGCGGCCTGGCCGGTTGCGGCAGCTATCCGCCACTTCCGCGACGAGTTTGAATGGCACATCACCAACCCGGAAGAAGCACAGGTACGCAACTTCGGACTGGCGCATTATGCGGATGAGCTGGTGGTAGCGTAAGAATTTTTCTCGCAGAGACGATTCTTCTCGCAGAGACGCAGAGACGCAGAGATTCCCAAAATCTTTGCGTCTTTTCGTTTTTGGGAAAAATGCTCCTTACGCACAGTTTTTCTCGCAGAGACGCAGAGACGCAGAGATTCCCAAAA
>DDET01000024.1:0-11333 GCA_002336915.1 Bacteroidetes bacterium UBA1947
CGCTGGTTTTATGCTCTGTGCATTCCAATATTACCTGAACACGATTTCCTTTCTTGGCCATTTTATAATGGTTTTATTGCTTTACTTGATTATTAGATTTTTTCTCCTCTTGCGCGCAGTTCTTTAACTGTCGTTAACAAGCCGTTCTTATTGATGGTACGGATAGCATCAGTAGATAACTTCAATGTTATCCAACGGTCTTCTTCTGCAAGGAAGNNGTTTTCTGCCTGTTACCTGACAAACACGTGCCATTTTTTTTACTTTTTTTAGGACTGCAAAGGTCTCTTTTTTTTGCGTAATGACAAAATAATTTTATAAAAAAGTTTAGATCTCACTTCCTTAGGGCATTTCAGGCAATATCATGTCGTCCAGGTCGGCCAGGCCGGGGATGTTTTCGCAGATGAAACCCTCACCATAGGCCGTCCCTATTCGTTTTCCCAGTAATGAGGCCCTGTTCTCTATATTCTTCAAAAAATCACCTTTTGATATATATGTCATCGGCTCATTTGAGTTCGGATCGTGAAACTGGCTCTTATATGCCTTTACCGACTCCATTTTCTGCTCCATTTCCTCGCTTATATCCACTATAAAGGTGGGTTCCACGAACCTGTCTTGTATAATATGATACACCCTTTTAGGCCTCCAGGCCTCCTGTGCTATGCCATTATACAGGGTTTCCACCCTCCTCAGCCCGGCCAGGAAACAGGCATCGGCTATCAGTTTGCCCGCCCTGCCATGGTCGGGGTGACGGTCGGCAAGGGCATTGGCAATCACTATCTCGGGGCGGTACTTACGTATATAGGTCACCAGCTTTAGCTGGTGCTCTTTATCATTTACAAAAAAGCCATCGGCCATGCCTGCATTCTCACGCACGGCTACGCCTATCACTTTGCCTGCAGCCTGCGCTTCCTCCAGCCTTATGGCAGGTGTGCCCCTGGTACCCAGCTCACCTTCTGTCAGGTCCAGTATGCCTACGTCCTGGCCCTTTTTAGCATGCTTTATCAGTGTGCCCGCGCAGCTCAGCTCTATATCGTCAGGGTGTGCTGCTATGGCAAGGATGTGAAGTTTCATTTTTGTTGATTAGTTGAATTGTTACCTGGTTGATTAGCTGGCAAAATTACTGATTTGGTACTAGCTAACGTATGTACTAGCCCACTAAACAAATAAACCAATGAACTAATAAACCGATCAACTAATAAACCGATCAACCAGCTAACCCTCTTTCAAATGCGTGAGCATATCATGTGTCATCTTATCCAGGCCAAACTCATGCTGCCAGCCCCAGTCGCCGCGGGCCGCACGGTCGTCTATGCTTTTGGGCCAGCCATCGGCTATAGCCTGGCGGAAATCGGGCGCGTAGTCTATCTTAAACTCCGGGATGTGGTATTTAATGGTCTCAGCTATCTCCTTGGGCGAAAAGCTCATGGCGCTTATATTGTACGACATGCGCGTTTTAATATTGTCCATAGGTGCCTCCATCAATTCTATGGTGCCGCGTATAGCATCGTCCATATACATCATCGGCAGGTAAGTATCTTCTTTCAGGAAGCAGGTGTAATGCTTGTTCTTCAGGGCTTCGTGGTATATCTCCACTGCATAGTCGGTAGTGCCGCCGCCGGGTGCCGATTTCCAGCTTATCAGGCCGGGATAGCGCAGGCTGCGCACATCCAGTCCCCAGCGTTGATTATAATATTGGCACCACAGCTCGCCGGCATATTTACTGATGCCATATACCGTTCGTGGTTCTATGATGGTTTGCTGCGGGGTAGCTTCCCTTGGCGTAGTGGGGCCAAAAACAGCTATAGAGCTGGGCCAGTATATTTTGCTTAGTTTTTCCTGTACGGCTATATCCAGCACATCCAGCAGGCTGCGCATGTTTATATCCCAGGCGCGTTTGGGGTCCTTCTCGCCTGTGGCGGAGAGTAGTGCTGCAAGATGGTATATTTGGGTAATGCCGTTCTTTTTCACCACATCCAGCAGGGCATTGGCATCCAGTGCGTCCAGCTTAAGGTATGGGCCTTTGTCCTTCAGCAGGGGGTGCGGCTCATCCTTCAGGTCGGTGGCTATCACATTGTCGTCGCCGTAGGCTTTGCGCAGCGCCATTGCCAGCTCCACCCCTATCTGCCCACCGGCACCTAATATCAGTATCTTGTCCATTAATTAAAAAGTCAAAATTCAAAAGTCAAAAACTAAAAGTACACATAATGTGTCCAATAAGGGAGTCCTCCCTCCAGGGAGCTAGAGGGTTTCCTCTATCATTTTTACAAAATCATCAAAAAGATACCTCGAGTCGTGCGGACCGGGGGTGGCTTCGGGATGGTATTGTACCGAGAAGGCAGGCTTATGCTTCATCCTGATGCCTTCTATACTTCCGTCGTTCAGGTTCAGGTGGGTTACTTCCAGCTCTGTCGATGTTTTTATCGCTTCGGGGTCCACGCCAAAACCGTGGTTTTGGGTAGTGATCTCGCTCTTGCCTGTTACCAGGTTCTTCACCGGGTGGTTCAGGCCGCGGTGGCCGTGGTGCATCTTAAAGGTAGGTATATCATTTGCCCTTGCCAGCAACTGGTGGCCCAGGCATATGCCGAAGAAAGGCTTGTTGGTAGCCAGTACATCCTTTACGGTCTTTACCGCGTAGTCCATACTGCCGGGGTCGCCGGGACCGTTGCTGATGAAGTAACCATCGGGCTTGAACTCCTGCATGGTGGCTATATCGGTCTTGGCGGGGAATACCTTTACAAAAGCATTGCGCTCGGTAAGGCAGCTTAATATATTACGCTTCACCCCAAAATCGAGCACCGCCACGCGTATAGGTGCGTTGGGCGAGCCGAGGGTGTAGGCCTCTTTAGTGCTTATTTCGCTGCTCAGTTCCAGTCCGTCCATATCGGGTATCTCGGCCAGCTTTACACCCAGCAATTCCGGGTCGCTTATCTCTGTACTGATGATGCAGTTCTGCGCGCCCTTGCTGCGTATATGCTGCACCAGTGCGCGGGTATCCACATCCCATATAGCTACTATATTGTTCTTCACCAGGTAGTCGTCCACCCCATCGTCAGCCATCATGCGGCTGTAGCGGGCGGAAAGGTTCTTGCAGATGAGGCCCTTTATCTTCACGCTGTCGCTCTCCACGTCCGCATCCTTGGTGCCGTAGTTGCCCACGTATGCATTGTTCATAATGAGCACCTGCCCGGTGTAAGAAGGATCTGTGAAGACCTCCTGGTAGCCGGTCATGCCCGTATTGAAGCATATCTCACCACCGCTGGTGCCCTTTGCGCCGGCGGCTTTTCCCTTAAAAAAAGTCCCGTCCTCGAGCAGTAGCCAGGCGGGAGCAGTAATTGGTTGATCAGGCATAAAAAAACAAATTGTGCAAATGTAAGGGTTTTAGGCTATTGGTTAAAAAGTTAAATGGTTAAAATGTGGGAATGTGGATAAGTAAGCATGCTAATCTTTCAGCAGTTTGCTCTGCTGTAAAAAGCCATCCTTATCTGTTATTTTATACAGATATATACCCTTAGCCAAGCCGTGCAGATCTATGAAGGACTGTGCATTTAACGGAGCAGAAATAACCGCCTTCCCGGTAATGTCAGTTATTGTAACCAAGCCATCGCGTATGGTGTTGCCATTGACTTGCAGAATATCATGAACAGGATTAGGGAACAGGGAAACCTTTTTATCGTAGGTATATGTATCAACACCTTCGCTAAAGATGTGGATGGTATCAGACACGCCTCCGCAACCTGCGGCGGCAGTGACGACAACATAGTAATCCCCTTCCTGTGTTGCTGTATAGCTTTGCGAAGTTGCGCCGGGTATTGGCTGGCCATTCCTATACCACTGGTATGAGGCATAGGGGCCTGTGCTAAATGTCATTCCTATTATTGTGATGACAGGATGAGCGGATGGCAATGCGTGGACAATAATGGTATCGACATAAAGCTCACAATTCGTAACCCTTTTGTACCAGTATCTACCCGTATCTTGTATAGTGATACTTTTTGCAGTATCACCATTATACCATTCTATATAATCATCTGCCGAAGTATGGCTGGGTAGCAAGACAGGTAAGGCATTAACGCAAACGAAGGTATCAGAAGATGAGGGAATAGCATTATTATCCATATCGACGACGCAGACATCATCACAATACATATAGCAAGCATAATTGCCATAGGGGACGGGTACAGTGTCCATTAAATGATAAGCGATGGGCGTATCCAAGACGAAATTACCTATTGTCATCCAACGCTCACCACCAGCGGCAGTGAAGCCCCCTTGTACTTTTTCCCAATTTGCAGAATCGGTAAAGAAATGGCCCGGCACACTATTGACCTGCGGAACATTGGAAAGGTACTCTACACCAACAAAATTGGTTACGTAAGGAACGGCAATTTCACTGTTTGAAAAATGAGCACCAAAATTATCGACTGCTGCATAACCAAAACCCGCAGGGACAGGATCGACCTCGGCGAAATTGAGATAAAAGCCAGCATAATATCTATGACCTGCAATTAGTGGTTGGATTAGGCGACATTCTAAGTACTCAGCAAATACGACACGCCAAAGCGACACTGTCATGTAGGCATTAAAACCCATGTAGGCATTACCGGCATGTGGCACCTGATAACCAAAAATATTATATGGTATGCCGTGGTTGCTTACTATATCGCACGAATTAAAATACTGAGGACCCGCCCCCTGTGTTGCAGCAACCCAGTCTTTAACCATGGGGAAATTACTATAGTCCGGAGAAAAAGCAATAGTGTCATAGAAAAATTGATCCGGACAAACGTTATAGTCCTCAAAACCTGGATTAGGCACCAAATTTTGAGCGGTCGCTGTTTTGCATACCAAAACACAAAAAAGAATGAGAATATATTGATATGGCTTAGTCATCTTGGTCATTAAAGATAGTAAAATAGTTATTTATATGGGCAATATGGAAATCCACATTGTATCCGAAATTTTACAGAAAATATTTTTTGCAGGGTTTTTATTGGTTTTCATGGATTTAGGTTTAAAAAGGGTTACAAAAATTTCCCATTATTTTCCCATTTCTTTCCTCACTACCGCAAGCCTGGACTTGTGGGTACAAATAATTGCAGTTTATAACTGCAATTATTGACAAAAAAACTTTTTCTACACCACTCCCTCATTATCAGCCACTTCAATCAAAAAATAGGAGTATGATACCCTTCTGTGGGGGGTATGATAACCTTCTGAAAGGGTATCATAAAACTTCGATTTTCCCATCTCGATATCTCACCTGAACTTTACATCAAAAACGAAACTTTTGGGTTTTGACTTTTAACTTTTGAACTAAAAAAACTATGAGACCTATCAAGGAACAGCAGCAGGAAACAGCCCGGAATCTCTTTTTCCAATCCGGTAAAACAAGGGCCGAAATAGCCGAAGCGGTCGGCGTTTCCGAGAGGACAATTACACTATGGACAAAAGCCGGCGACTGGAAGCGCCTGCGTTCAGCAAGCAAACTGATGCCATCGCTAATTGTCGAGAACTTCTACTCACAGATACAAGAGCTCAACGAAGACATCCGCAATCGCGAACCCGGCAAGCGCTATCCCTCCGTGCAGGAAGCCGAAATATTTCGCAAGCTTACGGTTACCGCCGAGCGCTTAAAGAAAGGCCACACACAGGGTGAGTATTCCGAAATGATGCAGAAATTCATGTCATGGCTCACACCGCAAAGCCACGAACACCTGCAACTCTTCACCACCTACGCCGATCGCTTCCTAAAATCCCGTTCCCCCGATGGCTTTGCCCCCTACGATATCGAATACTCAGCCATCGAACCACCACTTCCCAAAAAACCTGAATACAATAGCACCTCCCTCTCCGGAGCATGTCCCGCGGCAAGCGGGAGAGAGGGTCGGGGTGAGGCTCTACTCGAGCCGAACTCACAACACGTCACCCCTTCTCCATTTATGGAGAAGGGGCCGGGGGATGAGGCCGAACAGGAAACCATTGTGCAAAAAAGGGAACTCTCTCCCGGTCACCAACAGGAAATAATTAGCCAACGACCGGAAATAACGAGAAATAACTCCGAACAATCATACGAAGCCGCCACCAACACTTCCAGCGAAAACACCGGACAAAAACAGGAAATAACTCACGATTCCCAAAAAGAGGAAATAACCCAAATCGACAATACCTCCCTCTCCCTTGGAGAGGGCCGGGGTGAGGCCTCACTCGCGCAGGACAACACCGTCGAGATCGGCTACCTCGGCATAAAACAAAAACCCGAACCCGGCGGCGGAGTAATGATAGAGCTCCAGCAAAGTGACCCCGACATCCAAAAATTCTCCATCGGCGAAGCCATATATTATGTTAGAAGAAAAGGATGAGTCCATTGCTGTCATCCTGAGCTTGTCGAAGGATTGTCACCCTGAGCCCAGTCGAAGGGTGACAATGCCCGATCAAGGCCTTGATGCTAACGCTCAACATGTCATGGTTCGACTCGGCTCACCATGACAGAATATAAATTCAGCTGAGACCATGTCCTGTCACCCTGAGCCGCGTCGAAGGGTGACAATGCTCTATCAAGGCAATATTGCAAAATCAAAACCCCAAATCTAACATATCCTTCACACCCCACGTATTATATTGTGCTCATGAAACGCCATATCTACACCATTCTACTTATCCTTACCACGCAAAGCATCTTTGCGCAAACAAAATATTCCCCCGAAACACTAGCCGAAATAAAAGCCGTGGAGAATGGCCTGGGTTGGGCTGTGAAGGTGGAAGGTGAGCCCGACGGCAATATAGTGGAGCGCATGAAGCACTTCAATATAAAAGGCCTGAGCATAGCGGTGGTGCATAACTACAAAGTGGCATGGACCAAGGGATATGGCTGGGCCGATGAGGCAGAGAAGAAACCGGTGACAACGGAGACCTTGTTCGAGCCCGGCTCTATCAGTAAATCGCTGAACGCAATGGGCGTGCTGAAACTGGTGCAGGAAAGGAAGCTGGACCTGGATAAGGATATCAATACTTATTTGAAGTCCTGGAAGTTCCCTTATGATTCTGCATCGCACAATAAGAAGATAACGATAGCGCAGTTGCTGAGCCACAGCGCGGGCCTAACGGTGCATGGCTTTCCCGGCTACGACCGTAATGCAAAGATACCTACACTGCCGCAGGTGCTGGACGGGCTGCCACCTGCCAATACACCGGCTGTACGCAGTGCGTTTGAACCGGGCACAAAATATATGTACTCGGGCGGCGGCACTACCATTACGCAACTGATAGTAGAGGATGTGACCAAACAGCCCTACGATGAATACATGTATAACAATGTGCTGAAGCCCCTGGGCATGGTACACAGCAGCTACAAGCAACCACCTGCAAAAGACAGGCTGGCACTTTGCGCCACAGGCTACCATGCCGATGGAACTGCGGTGGGCAATAAATTTCACGTGTACCCCGAGCAGGCAGCAGCCGGCCTATGGATGACACCCACCGATCTTTGCCAATACATTATTGAAACACAACTTTCTTACGAAGGGAAATCAGAAAAAGTACTGAGCCCTGAAATGACACAACTGAGATTGACGCCCTATAACGATGAGCAGGCGGCACTGGGTGTATTTATAGAGAAACATGGCAATGCCACTTACTTCCAGCATAGTGCGGGTAATGAGGGCTTCAGCGGCATTTACTTCGGCAGCCTGGAGGGTGGTGATGGTGTGGTGATCTTTGCCAATACCGATGGCCCGGGCATCTACCCCGAGATAGTGAACAGCGTAGCCTCGGTATATAAGTGGAAAGATTTTTACACGCCTGTTGTAAAAAAAGCCGTGGCTGTGCAGGAAAGCGCATTGCAGGACTATCCCGGTATTTACCTGTATGAGGATAATTGGGGTGCCATAGTAAAAAAGGATGGTGTGTGGAGTTTCTATACAGAAGGTATCTACGCCAAAATGTTTTTTTCAAGCGAGAAGGGCTTCTTCAACAGGGAGTTTCTATCCGACAAACAATTTGTGCGCGATGGTAAGGGGCTTGTGACTGGCTTTACCCGCAAGGTGAAGGACAAAGAATATCCCGCGGCAGTAAAAATAACGAACCCCGACACCCTGCACCTGGACAGGGAAAAGCTGAATACCATAGCATGGTTCCTGATGGAAAACAAACGCAGTGCCGAAGCTTTGCCCTACCTAAAGAGGGCGCTGGAATTATATCCCGGCGACCTCATGAGCTTAGGCAATACAGCCCATTGTAAGCTCTTCGAAGGTAAATACACCGAAGCCATAGCTATTTACAAAGCACATCTAAAAGAGAATATAGTCCCCGGTTTTACATGGAAGGAGATGATAACAGAGGACTTCAAATTCTTTAAAAACCATGGCTACGATAAGACGGATATGAACAAGGTGTTCACGGAGTTGGGGCTCAGCAGGCCGGCGGGGTTTTAGACAAAGTTCAAACATATTCTTGTAGCCCTGGCCTAGGTTCTTGTCACCCTGAGCCCAGTCGAAGCGGGACAATGCCCGATCAAGGCTTTGGCGCAAATACTCAGCATGTCATGGTTCGACGCGGCTCACCATGACAGAATACTGATGAAGCTAGGTCCATGCTCTTGTCACCCTGAGCCGCGTCGAAGGGTGACAATGCTAAATCAAGAGCTATCCACCCGTATATCCACCGATGATCGGCAATACCTCGCCGGTTATATAGCTGGAGCATTGCGGCGATGCGAGGAATACAAATGCGGGAGCTATCTCTTCGGGCTGTGCAGGGCGTTTCATGGGTGTATCTGCGCCGAATGCTGCTATGTCTTTCTTGTTCTTGTCGGAGGGATTGAGGGGCGTCCATACGGGGCCGGGGGCCACGGCATTTACACGGATGCCTTTGTCGATAAGATGCGTACCAAGTGAGCGGGTGAAAGTATGTATGCCGCCCTTGGTGAGCGAATAATCGAGCAGGTCTTTATTACCCATCAGGCCGGTAACCGAGCCTGTGTTCACGATGGCGCTGCCGGGTTTCATATGCGGCACAGCAGCCTGGGCCATATGGAAGTAGCCATAGAGGTTGGTCTTCAGAGTGGTGTCAAAATGCTCTTCGGTAAGGTCCTCAAAATGCGATACATGCAGCTGAAAGGCGGCGTTGTTCACCAGCACATCTAGCTTGCCGAATTCCCTTAGGGTCTGCTTCACCGCATCGAAACAAAAAGCGCGGTTGGTAACATCGCCTGGAATAAGGATACATTTGCGGCCTTCTTTCTCTACCATCTTTTGTGTGTCTTTGGCATCGACATGTTCGTTGAGGTACACGATGCACACATCAGCCCCCTCGCGGGCAAAGAGGATAGCCACCGCCCTGCCTATGCCGGAATCGCCACCGGTGATAATGGCCACCTTATCCTGCAGCTTGCCGGAACCTTTGTAGAAAGGCGCATCGCACATGGGTTGCATAGCCAGCCGCGCCTCTATGCCGGGCTTTGTGAGGTGCTTTTTGTCCATGGGCGGCTCGGGGTATTTGCGGGCACCTGCCTGCATGGCCTTCTTGCTTTCTTTGGCCGGCTTGCGCTTGTCGGCACGGGTAACTTGCTGCTGTATCTTTTTATGTTTGGCGGCGGTCTTCTGCGCCTCGAGTTTGTAATTGGGGGTACTCATGTGGATGTGGGTATTTATTGAGGAAGGGCAATAAAAATTATTCCACGGCGCGGGGAGAGTCATGGGAACGCTGCGCCGCAGGCCTCGCCTGCATTCCGACACGGGCATTTGAGGGAAAAATTGAGCCATTATGCATTGAGCAATTGAGCCATTTATAACGTACCTTTGCACCTCTTTTGCCGACAGGATGAAAAATATTAGAAATTTTTGCATAATAGCCCATATCGACCATGGTAAAAGTACCCTGGCCGACCGTTTATTGGAATTTACCCATACCATCAGCGACCGCGATATGCAGGCGCAGGTACTGGATGATATGGACCTGGAGCGAGAAAAGGGCATTACCATAAAGAGCCACGCAATACAGATGGACTATGTGTACAAGGGCGAAAAGTATGTGCTTAACCTGATAGATACTCCCGGCCATGTTGATTTTAGCTACGAGGTGAGCCGGGCGCTGGCCGCCTGCGAAGGTGCGCTGCTGCTGGTAGATGCCAGCCAGGGCATACAGGCACAAACCATCAGCAACCTGTATTTAGCATTAGATAATGACCTTGAGATAATACCGGTCATCAATAAGATAGACATGGAAGGCGCCATGATACCGGAGGTGACCGACCAGATAGTGGACCTGATAGGCTGCAAGCCCGAAGACATCATACTGGCCAGCGGCAAAAGCGGCATAGGCATAGAGGAGATAATGGCTGCCATCATCGAGCGCATACCTGCTCCCGTTGGCGAAGTGGAAGCTCCCCTGCAGGCGCTGATATTTGATAGCGTGTTCAATTCCTTCCGCGGTATCATAGCATACTTCAGGGTGAAGAACGGCACGATAAAGAAAGGCGACAAAGTAAAATTTTACCATACCGGCGGCGAGTACTTTGCCGACGAGGTGGGTATATTAAAATTAGGATTACAGCCCAAGCAAAGTGTGAGCGCGGGCGATGTGGGCTATATCATCACCGGCATTAAAACTGCGAAGGATGTGAAGGTTGGTGATACCATTACCACCGTGCTAAACCCCACACAGGAAGTAGTAAAGGGCTTTGAAGAAGTGAAGCCGATGGTATTTGCCGGTATCTTCCCGGTGGAGACGGATGATTTTGAAGAGTTGCGTGACTGCATGGATAAATTGCAGCTGAATGATGCATCGCTCACATTCGAGCCTGAAACATCGCAGGCCCTGGGTTTTGGCTTCCGTTGCGGTTTCTTAGGGATGCTGCATATGGAGATCATACAGGAAAGGCTGGAACGCGAGTTCAACCAGACGGTGATCACCACGGTGCCCAACGTGAGCTTTAAAGCTTACCTGACACGCGATAAGGAAACAGCCATCATAGTAAACAACCCCAGCGAAATGCCCGAACCAAGCAGGCTGGACCGCGTGGAGGAGCCTTTCATACGCGCACAAATAATAACACTACCCGACTATATAGGCAATATCATGAGCCTCTGCCTGGGCAAGCGCGGACTGCTGATTAACCAGCACTACCTCACCCCCACCCGCGTGGAACTGATATTCGAGATGCCGCTTACGGAAATAGTATTCGACTTCTATGATAAGCTGAAATCATCTACAAGAGGTTACGCATCGTTCGATTATCATCCGCTTGACTATCGCGAGAGCGATATAGCCAAGATGGACATACTGCTGAATGGTGATAACGTGGATGCCCTGAGCGCATTGATACACCGCAGCCGTGC
>DDET01000024.1:11343-56407 GCA_002336915.1 Bacteroidetes bacterium UBA1947
ACCGCCAAATGTTATGGTGGTGATATAAGCCGTAAACGCAAGCTGCTGGAAAAGCAGAAAGCAGGTAAGAAACGTATGCGCCAGATAGGCAACGTGGATATACCTCAGGAGGCTTTCCTTGCAGTGCTTAGGCTGGATGATTGATCTGTTCCACGGACTTTACTTTTTTCTTATGCGCTGCATATACACAACCAATAAAGAACACAAACACATTCCAGTAGTTGTACCGGAAATCACGGTCGTGTTGGTAGATGGGGAACTGGCTGAGTATGCCCAATACTCCCGATAACTGAATGAAGGCTATTAGTTTCCTGTCAGTTCTTGTTTTATCGTCCCGGTATTTTCTTATATAATAAACAAAAAAGGCTGTATTCAATAAAAGCCAAAACCAGGGGGCGAAGATAAATGTATTGGAAAGTGGTGCATAAACAGATACCAGCAGGTTACGAAACAGGTTACGTTGCATGGAAATGTTCATGGGGTTCTTATTGTCTATCCATATGATAGCATCCCAATATCCCTCTTTAGCGAAGCGCCTTTTGATACGCAGGTAATATAAAAAACCCTCTGCCCGGTTCTCCAGGTAAATAAAAGGATGTTCCTTAACGGCCATCTGCCAGTTGCCTTTTACACATTCATTCAGTGCAGAATCGGGGCCGGGGATTATGGGCTTAAGATCGGGGGGCCAATATATCTCATCGAAGGAGGCCGGGCTGTATTTTTTTACAATGCTATCATAGCTGTAATCTTTGTACGAAGTAACGCAGGCTGGCATATAATTGTGGCCACTGGCTATAGAGATGCCCGATATATCAAGCAGGCGCAGCTTGTACTGCGGATAAGCCTTATGCGCGCCGAGTATATTGTAGTTGAGAAACTGGTTGGCAGCAAAGAGCATCAACCAGGTAAACAGCGTTGTTACAGTTTTAAAGAATGTTCCTCTTGACCCGCCATGCACTACCTCAACAAATACATAGGTCAATGGCAATAGTGCTACGATCATATTGATGCGGGCAAACAAGCCGTAAGCAAGGAATATAAAGCCCGTATATGCAATGAGCTTCCTATACTTCACACTGTTAGCCGCCAGCATGAACAGTGAGGCGGCTATGCCCCAGGCAATTGCCAGGTGACTGTCCTTCATCACATACTGCGGTATAAATAAAAGTATTATAGCCGCAAACATACCGGTGAGAAAAGCTTTATTGCTCTTGTTGCCTCCCTGCAAAAGCAATGCAATGAACAGCCAGTAGAAAAACAACTGAAAAACATACATGGACGGGAACCAGGAAGTAATGCCATACAGCGCACGCCACAGGCATACAATGATCGGCGCATACCAATCGCTGGTGCGGTTATGAATGGCCTCTGCAAAGATGGACCAGGAATCGACGCTGTAAGAGCCGGGAAAAAATACCCATGCCGACCAAAAAAACAGCAAGGCGATGAGCAGGTATTTATGTGAATTATTAAAGCCCATTATTTTATGCTGTACAAGGTATATACGCTATCAATGATCACGGAATCAGGCACCGGGCGCATGGTTTTTACAAAGCCATTATAATATCCGTCGTCCAGGTCTTTACGTACCAGCACATATTTAGCGTTCACCTGTTTCATTTTTGCCATGTTCTTTTCAAAACTCAGATTGGGCGCCAATACCATGGTCCTCTTGTTGGTAAACAGCGTAAGGGCGCGGGGCTTGGTAAAAATAATAAGGTCGGTATCGCTTATGTTGTGGCGTATCCATGCAAAGGCTGTCGTATCTTCAGGGGCATAAGGTGTTTTATCAAGGTGGGCGACGCCAAAACTGCTGTGGATAGTATCAAAGGCCATAATGAAATAAAAGGCAGTTGCGAAAAGCGCTATCTTCTTTTTGCTGAAAGGTAGCAGCTGCGGCAGGAAAAGCCTTGCACCCACATAGGCATAGTACAAGGTGACCGCCACTAAAGGAAACAGGAAACGATAGCCCTGGTATACAGGCAGCAGGAGCATTAGCCCGCATACCAGGACGAAGAAAATATCATCTACCCTTATCTTTTTACGTATGCTGAGGGTAAAGCCTGCAACCATAAACACGATACAGGTATACTCCATAATAGTCACCGGTGCCTGCCAAAATTTGTCGGCCATGTTCAGGTGAAAGGTGGTTCTGAACAGGTCGAGGAGATAGTTGACATTATATCCTATAAGCCCCCAAAGGCTTTTATCGCCGTAGTTGAAAAACTGGTTGTAATAACCCACGGTACTGCGTGGTGTGGCAAATATGGTATTTGCCAGCAGCAGGTTAAGCAAGACGACGCCTGCAATGATCTTGAGCGATATTGAATTATAGATAGCCTTAAATGAAAAACGCTTGCTTTTATAAACAGTAACAAAAGTGTCGAGCACCAAAAACAGCGCTTCCGCTAAAAGCAATATCATCAATTGCGAGCGGGTAAGCACCGCCATCAAGGCCGAGAGTATCAGCAGGAGGGTACGCCGAGGCGGGAAACGCTCACTGTTCCGCAGCACAAGGTATATGGTAGTGAACAGCGCACAGGGAATATCAGACAGGATATGAGGTTTCATATCTATCATATTGGTGCTGTAAATAGCAACTACGGAAATGCAGATAGCCGTAAGATCACTGGCATACTTGCGGAAATAGAAAAATATGGCGAAGAGCAAGCCGACCATCAAAACGGTGTTAAGGTACATCAGGGGCAGCAGCGAGATACCGTATACTTTAATAACCGGCGCCAGTATGAGCGGGAACCCCGGCGGGTATTGCGGGGGGCCAAAGTCGGTATTGAGCTCATTGTGCACATTATTGGTCTGGTAAAAAGGTTTGCCACTGGCAATGTTCTGCCCTTCCTTCAGGTACTGTGTATAGTCATCGCCCCAATCATGTGTGTTGTTGATCCTGATGAAGAACAAGGGTATGGACAGCAATACGAGTATCAATAAACTATGACGTAGGCGCGGCATTGGTACATGCTTTATCCCGCTAAAATATAGTTTTATGCTATAATTATTTATAAACTATTGCCGGCCTGTTAAATTAGCGCGGGCTGTATGTGTGAATACAATTAATAAGTAGATTTGAACCGCTAAAAAAACGATCATGCGCAACAACCACGAAATAGACTACAAGATAATAGGGGAAGAAATGCAGTATGTGGAGATAGAGCTGGACCCGCAGGAAACTGCCGTAGCAGAACCCGGCAGCTTTATGATGATGGACGACAATATACAGATGGAGACCATCTTTGGCGATGGCAGCCAGCAGCAAAACAGCGGCTTACTTAATAAATTATTTTCTGCGGGCAAGCGTATGCTGGTGGGCGAGAACCTCTTCATGACCGCATATACCAATGTGGCCAGCCAGGGCAAGCGCCGTGTATCATTTGCAGCACCCTACCCCGGCAAGATCATTGCGCTGGACCTTCAGCAACTGGGTGGCAAAGTAATATGCCAGAAAGATGCCTTCCTCTGTGCTGCAAAGGGTGTATCGATAGGTATCGAATTCCAGAAAAAACTGGGGACAGGTTTGTTCGGTGGAGAGGGCTTTATTATGGAAAAGCTTGAAGGCGATGGCCTTGCATTTAGCCATGCAGGCGGGCACGTAGTAGAGCGTCATTTACAACCCGGCGAAATGCTAAAAATAGATACGGGCTGCATAGTAGGCTTCACCGGTAATGTGAATTATGATATACAATTTGTAGGTGGTATAAAAAATACGCTGTTTGGCGGTGAGGGTGTTTTCTTTGCTACCCTGCAAGGCCCCGGTACTGTGTGGATACAAACCCTGCCCATAAGCAGGCTTGCCGGGCGCATACTCAAGTATGCCACCTTCAAACGCAAGGAAGAGGGAAGTGTGCTGGGCGGACTAGGCAACTTGCTGGATGGGGACGGATGGTAGTAACAAATGACCGTTTCCCTGCCGCTCCAAAGGAGATCTGATATTAAATGATTCGTATAAAGACAAGAATCCCCCGGCACAATACCGGGGGATTCCTTTATATAAGCTGCGTACTTACTTAATCTATTACCAGCATTTTCTTAGTGGCCTGCTCACTGCCTGTTGTGAGCCGGTACATGTAGTTGCCTGAGCTAAGGCCCGCCCTGTCGATAGTTACCTCATGGCGGCCTGCGCTGTAATCCTGCTGCAGAACTGTCTTCACCAGCCTGCCGCTGATATCGAATATCTGTAAACTTGTGGCACCGCCTTTGGTATTAAAGCGGATAGTGGTGGTGCGCGAAAATGGGTTGGGAAAGTTTTGTCCCAGCATTTCATCGGCGGTTACCGCTGCAGCCGTTTCTTCAACCGCTGTCGCCGTGTTGTTATAAAATATGGGGAGTATTGGGTAATCGTTCATCAATACACTACTCACCACGGCAGGTGTTACACCAAACCAATCGGTGAGCACTGACGCATATATGGAGCGATAATCGAACTGCATGGGTATGTTATCATTCACCGTACTTGTGGGCGATATTATCGGGTTGTGCCCAATGATCCTCGGGTTTACGTTCGGACCAAATACCATCACCGGTGCTGCGGCGCCATGATCGGTACCACCGCTTTGGTTAGACACGATCCTTCTCCCGAATTCGGAATAGGTCATGGTCGTAACGCGGTCGTCCTGGTGCATTAACTTAAGATCTTTGTAGAAGGCACTTATAGCCTCGGATAACATTTTTAACAAAGCTGCATGCGGACCACTCTCTTTATATGTGCCTTCGGCCTGGTTGGCATGAGTGTCAAAACCACCCAGGCTCACCACGTAAACGGAGGTTTGCAGGCCGCCCGCTATTAGTTGTGCCACTATTTTTAACTGGTCGGCCAGTGAATTATTTACAGGATAAGAGGCAAGATTGGTAGCGCTTTGTGTTGCATTCTGTATCACAGAGGTATAGCTATGTGTTTGCTGCGCTATATTCCTGATAAAGGTAAGCTCGTGTCCCGCAGCGGTATTGGGCGCGTTGCCGACGGAGTTATTTATTAAGTTGTAAAAACTGTTTACATTGGATATGGCATAGCCCATATTAATAGCAGGCCCCTGCAATACATTGGATATACCGGTGCCTATCTGTATCGCCAGCGGATCGGGCGTATCGGCATTTGGATAGCCCGTGGGGTAATTAGCATATTCCGTATCCAGGTAACGGCCCAGCCAGCCTGTGTTCAGGTATTGGTTGGCATCGGAACCCGTTGTCCATATATCGGTTGAGCGGAAATGCGAAAAGTTGGGTGAGGGATAACCCGCAGCCTGTACAATATTAACAAGGCCATCGTTGTACATATCGCGCAGCGCAGCCATCGCAGGGTGCATACCTGTGCCCTGCACACCGGTGAGACTTAATATCTTATTCTCCGATACCAGCACATTGGAACGCAGCGATGATAAGGCACTATACTGGTCGAGCGGCACGATTGTGTTAATACCATCGTTACCTCCGTTCAGTTGTACCAGTACCAGTATACGGCCATTTGCAGCTGTCTGCTTTGCTACTGCCTGCAGCAGGGGCGACTGTGCGTAAGCCCTTATAGGTATTCCCCTCATCATGAAGGCGAGTCCACCCAGTGCGGGGATCTTGAGGAAATTTCTGCGCTTCATCCCTGTGATGTTTTTAAATTAACATAAATGATGTTCTGCGAGGCGCATGATATATGTGTACATAGACCTGAGCCTGGTTTCTACCGTAGTCGTATTAGCCACATTGGGATTGCTCACGTAGTCGTTCCATGCATCTGTCCAGTAAGAGTTGTTTTGCTGGGCAGATAAGAGAATGCTTTTCAGGTTACCGTGTTCCGTGGCCGAGGCAGATACACCTAAAAGCAGGGAACAAACATAATCAATTAGCATATCAGGATCAGCAGCGTTTGGGCATTGTTGTGTAAAATTTAACACATCTACCCTGATGTTCATATTAGGGCCATTGCTCAGGCCGGAGTTAACAGCCATATCGGAATACAGCATGCGGTTAGGCAGGGTGGCAGAATTGATCCAAAGCTCGTAATACTGTGGTGTCTGGTAATATGCAGGCCATCCGGCTACATTTGGCGGATCACCAAGGTCCAGGCCCAGGTTCAGGCTATAGTTACGCAGGTAGTTGTATACATTATAAGTTTCGGCCACGGTATAGCCGGCAGGCAGTACAATATTGAATGTCCGGAAAGTGCCAAGCACAAGTTCCAGCGGGGTGCGTACATAGCAGCCCATATTATTTACATCATAAAAATGTGCGCTCTTCAACAAGGTTGTGATCACAGGTTTGATCTCGAAATTGCTGCTCACCAGCAGGTTGGCCAGCGGGGTTATTACAGTGGCATCGATGTTCGCATCAATATTATAGTATACAAAGAAACGGTACAGCTTGGAACAGATATATTTTGCGGTTTCGAACTTGCTGAAGATCATGTCGATCAGCGTATCTGTCTCATTGGCGCCTGCCATACCCGACTGGCCGGCTATCGTAGAATTGCCATAGAATGAAGAAAACTGCTTATTGCTTGTATCATGTTGTGCGGGATCGAAATAGCTGGTAAGTGTGCTTGTATTGATCCTCCAGCCTGTCAGCACGCGTGCAGCGGCTTTAATATCATCTTCGGTATAGTTGGGGCTATTGTATTTGCTCACGGTAAAAAGCTCCTGCAGCTCGCGGCCATAATTCTCATCGGGTGCTGTCTTAGTATTCAGGTAGCCGTTAAGGTATTGCAGCATGGCAGGGTCTTTAGTAACCAGCTTCACCAGGTTCTTGAAATTACCAAAGGCATTTGCACGCAGCATTGCATGATAGTTATAGCACATGCGGGCATCGCCTACTACATTGGTTTGTGTAGCAAAATGGTTGTGCCAGAAAAAGTTCATTTTTTCCTGCAGGCTCAGGTGTTCATTGATCATCAGGCCGGCCCACCATGCTTTGAGCGATGCGCGCCTTAGAGAGTTAACACTGCCATCGCCATAGGCGGCATGTACCCAGGTCTGGCCCATTGCTACGCCTGTAGGGTCGGCATATGTATCGTTATAATTATTTACGGGAGGAGCAGGATTGGGATTGGTATTATTTATTAAGTAATTCACCGCCTGGTCCATGGTCATTGCAGAAAGCGTAGTAACATCTTGTGCTTTTACACCAAATGTGCCGCGGCGCAGCAAATGTATCACTTGTGTCTCCGTCCATGCACCTGAGTAAGGAGTAAGTGCTGAAGTTGCTTTTGCATAGCCATGGGGCAATTCTTTGTTGGCAAATTTTTGGAAAACCTTATCATCAGCAATGTTAAAATTTTTAACATTTTCAACTACAGAGCTTCCCCCTGCTGCTTGCTGAAAAAATTGGCGGCGGTTTGTGTTTCCCATGATCTTTTTCTTTTCGTTTGTTAAAATTTCATTTGCAAGTCAAAGATACTATGACGGGACGCCGACCCAGAGTTAATCAACTGTTATTCAGCAAGTTATTGATTTGTTAGTAGTTTGCAAAGCGTTTGTTAACAGACAAATGGATGCGCTAGCAGCAAGGCTTTTGTTAAAATTTAAACGATTTGTTAACGGAAAAAGCGGGATAAATAGCCCCAAAAGACGGTGGAACAGTTTTTATTCAATCATTATATAAACACAACAACCACAATATGAAAAAGCTATTTATCGCATTGATATCAATACTTAATCTCAGCTACCTGCAAACAGCTAAGGCCCAAACGCCCACAAACCCGGCAAGTTTTTCGCCCAATGACCATAGCACAATGGTGAGTTTTAAAACCCTGGATGGCACACTGGCCAATGCCTTTTATATTCCTTGCGACTCCGTGACCGGGAATGTGCTCATTATCTTCCATGAACAATGGGGCCTTACTAATGAAGTGATAAAAGAAGCACAAAAGTGGAAAGCAGAACTGGGCAATGTAGATGTATATGCGATAGATATGTTCGGAGGTAAAGTCACCAGCGACCCAGGTGTATCAATGAAATATCTGCAAGCACTGGATGAGGCACGCAGCGGTAATATTATAAGAGGACTATTGAGCCATATAGGAATTGACAAGCGCATAATTACCATGGGCTGGGGCGAAGGTGCACATTGGGCCTTTAGAGCGGCTATGATAGCCGGCGACCAGGCCATAGGTTGCGTTATGTACTATGGCAAACCCGAGAAAGAAGACAAAGATGTACGCGGACTGCACTTTGATGTATTATACAACTGGGCATCGCGCGACAAGTATATACAAAAACAATTTGTCGACGATTTTGGCCACAGGATAGAGTTACAGAAACGCAAATTTGAGATGCACACTTATAATGCAGACCCCATGTTTGCGGACCCAAGCAACCCCAGGCATGATGCTGTGTTAACTGCAGAGGCCGATAAATATTCGAAGAACTTTATGAAGTTGAAGTTCCAGATAGAGTAATAACCTGCTTCTTTGCTACTATTATCAGGTCAGTAGTCATCGTTCCGTCAGCATTAGGGCAATTGATTCGCTGCATATTTATAACAGTAAAAGCACTTTGCTTAAGCATAGCCGTCAGATCATCAGCCTCATAAAAATGCTGATATATTTGATACGCACCGGAACTGGAGGTTTTAAACCCTGACATATGCTCGTCGCCCTCCATAGTGCTTAAATACAATGCCCCACCGGGCTTCAAAAGATCACGGGCATCGCTTATCAACTTTTGAACTTCCTTCCCCGAAAGGTAAGGCAGGCAAAAACCACACATGATCCCATCGTATCCGGCCTGGAGTTTACTGATATCCCTGCAATCCATTAACTGAAATGCAGCACCGGGATTATTAGCCTTAGCCAGCTCAAGCATATTCGGTGCAAGATCGATACCCAGTATGTTATAGTCAGGGTGTTTACCTAATAAGTATTTAGTGATGTTACCGGGGCCGCATGCTATATCAAGGATATTTGCACCCGGCTTTTGAATATTATCGCAGAAAAGATCAAATGTCCCCCTATACATCCCCACATCCATGAACTTATCCTGGTATGTATTGGCGTATATATTGAATAGCTCTGCTGCGCTTTTTACATTATCCATCATTTTATTTTTTGCGACGCAGTATCAACCTGAAAATGAAAAATAGCAGGACAAAAGTTACGAGGTATTTAAGTACGGTTAACATCATTGAGTATTTGATGGCATAATATTAAGCCATTCAAAAATAGGAGCAAAGCAATTAAGCCCGGCTCCTATTTTTACTTTATTGCTATGCTAAATACCTACATGGCTTACTTGTGATCGAATTGCCCGGGCTTATAGTCGCCCACCGGTGGGCGGAATGCTATATTGAGCCGGTTGTAACCATTAATGGTGATCACCGCGATGGTAAGTGTAATAAGCTCTTCGTCCGAAAATTGTTTACTCACCTCATCATAAATGTTATCGGGCACTGCATGGCCGCTGAGTTTGGTAAGTGCCTCAGCCCATGTTAATGCTGCACGTTCTCTGTCGCTATAGAAGGGGGCCTCGCGCCATGCATCTATTACATATAAGCGCTGCTCTGTTTCACCCTTGGCTCGTAAGTCCTTGGAGTGCATGTCCAGGCAAAATGCACAGCCATTGATCTGTGATACCCGGTAATACATAAGTTCTAAAAGCGATTGCTCTACAGTCGATTTTGCTATGTATGAACCTAATCCATACATAGCTTTCAGCGCATCCTGGCCTTTTTCCAAAAAATTGATCCTTTGTTTCATTGTTCTTCCTTTTTGTTATGAAATGTTTTGTGCACTAATGACGCAGGAAGAACTCAAAACAGGACAAGCCGGTAAAAATATTTTCAAAATATTTTGCGCAACCGATTAGTTGCGTATATTTGCAACCGATTAGTTGCGAAACGAAAACGGGAAATTATGAGAAGAGACGTATTCCAGGCCATAGCCGACCCTACAAGACGGGACATTATAGGCCTGATAGCTACGGGGCCGCAAACGCCGGGCGCGCTTGCTGACAGCTTCGATGTGAGCAGGCAGGCTATATCGAAGCACATTAAGATATTGACGGAGTGTGGCTTGATTGTGGTACGGGAAGAAGGCCGGGAACGCTATTGCGAAGCCAAACTGGACAAGCTCAGCGAGGTATCCACATGGGTGCAGCAGTATCAAAAGTACTGGGAGCTGAAATTCAATGCATTGGAAACCTATTTAGATAAACTTCAAAAAGACAGAAAAAATGCAGGAAAAAAATAACTCGTTCCGAAAGGAAGGCAACCAACTGATACACACAAGGTTGCTGAACGCTCCCCGCGAACTGGTATGGGAAGTATGGACAAAACCCGAACACCTCGTACAATGGTGGGGGCCAAATGGCTTCACCATAACCAACAAATCGATGGAAGTGAAACCGGGCAAAGGCTGGGATTTCATCATGCACGGCTGGGGACAGGATTATGATAATAAGATAGAATACCTGGAGGTAATAGAGCCATCATCACTCATCTACAAACACGGCAACGAAGACGACAGTATTAGCTTCACAGTGTATGTAACATTCGGGGAAGCCGCAGGTAAAACACTGTTGACCATGCGCTCGGTGTTTAAATCAGAAGAAATACTGGATGAGCTCAACAGGAAGGTAAATGCAGTAGAAGGCGGCAAACAGACACTGGATAAAATGGAAGCATACATCAATGCACAACATACTATTCGTAAACAATTAAAAACAACAAGCATGTCAAGGGTTAGTACTTATCTCAATTTCCCCCGCAACACCGAGGAAGCATTCTTATTTTACAAGTCTGTATTCGGGACCGAATTTCATGGCAAAGGCATACAGCGCTTTGGTGACATTCCCGCCGGCGAAGGGCAGCCTGCATTGCCTGCAGAAGACAAAGCACTTATACTGCATGTAGAGCTACCCATATTGGGCGGCCATATACTTATGGGAACGGACGCACCTGAAACAATGGGCTTCCATTTAAACTTCGGCAACAATGTGCACATCAACCTGGAGCCGGAAACAAAAGAGGAAACAAAGAAACTATTCGATGCCCTCTCGGCAGGCGGTAAGATCACGATGGAACTGCAGGATATGTTCTGGGGAGGATACTATGGTAGCTGCACTGATAAGTTTGGTGTACAGTGGATGTTCAACTGCACACCACAGGCACAATAACACCAACATCAAATGGTAAGCCCCGATCACAAGGGGTTTACTTTTTTACAGGCATCCAATATTCCTCCTCCGACGAAGGATCATTTCCTTTGTACCTCTCGCCCATCACAAAAAAATGCGCCCTTGCATCCAGCTTATAGCCCGATTTTGGCAACCACTCAGTCATAATATGATACATCGTATCACCAAAAGCATTTGCTGCACCCTTGTAAACGAACACAGCATACATGCCGCCGGCCAGTTCATAAGTTTCTAACTCCTCCGGCACATCATCAAAGCTGCTCACTTCCACTGCTGCCCATTTTTCAAATTCAGTTTCGTGGCTGAAATTCTTGAAATCGGGCTGATCATATACTGTTACCGAAAACAATTCCTCACCAACATTGTTTTTGATCTCTTTACGCACCGGCATAAAGCTCTGCCATAGCTGTACGGTCTTATCACCATCCAGGCTCATCCTCATGTGCTTGCCGAGCAGCTTCTTTCCTGCTATTGTTTCTATTCTTGCATCCATACTATTGTTCTATCACAATATCATATTTATTCAGCAATCCCCCTACACCCGCCAGCGAAAATTTCGCTTTCTTAACACGGTTCTTTTCGGGATCTATCGAATAGTTATATGCGGTACGAAGGTCGGCCTTTTCAAGATTGGTATTGTCGAAGGTAGCACTGAGCAGGTCGCAGTGGTCAAATACTGCTTCCATCAGTTCGCATTGGCTAAAATCAGCCTCCTGTAATTGTGTATTCCTGAACACCATCTTTTTCATTTTGCCCTGGTAAAAAGATGAATGGTTGACCTGGCAATTATTAAAACTAAAGGACAGTGCGAACTTATTGCAGTCGCCAAACTGCAGGCCCAGCATTTTGCAGCCCTGGAATGTCACATCGCGAAAGGCAGTATTAACCAGTTTAGCGAGGCTCAAATTACAATCAATGAATTCGCAACCGGTAAAGCTAATTTGAGAAATATCTGTGTTGGAGAAATTGCAATTAGTAAATGTGCAATGTTCATAGTCGCCCTTTTCGAGGCTGCCTATGTTGAAGTCCTGCTTATCAAAAGTTTGGTCGTGTATGTAAGCTTCCATGTATCCGGGCAAATATCGGCCGATGTCTGCAAATATAGTGAATGGGATTATCCCGAACACGAACCCATACCTTTGCATGTAACCATCAATCGAGCTGGTGGCAGAGTTTTTAGGGAATTAATCTATGGGAAATACTAAAATGAAAAAAGCAGCACTTTTACTAGGCATATTCTTTATCGCATTCGTCGGTAGCGCTATAGCGCAACACGATATGAACAACATGCCCGGCATGCACCACGAACCGGCAAAAAAGAAACCTGTTAAGAAAGCTCCCATAGTTAAGAAGACGGCGACAGTCAAAAGTCCCGATACGACCACACCACGGGTCGCGCCAATTGTGCACGACCATGGAATGGAAAACATGAAAGATGACCACTCCATGCCCGGCATGGACATGAGTGGAGAAATGGATGATCACGAACACTCCGGTATGGGTAGCATGAGCCATGGCTTCTCGCTAAACCTGCCCATGAGCAGGAACGGCAGTGGCACTAGCTGGGCCCCTGATGCAGCCCCCATGTACGGCTATATGCTCCATTCCGGCAAATGGATGTTCATGTTTCATGGCGATGTCTTCATTCGGTACAACAGCCAGGACATTACTAATAAGGGCAGTCGCGGGGGCAACAAATTTGATGCGCCCGATATGCTGATGGCTATGGGCCAAAGAAAAATAGGCAATAAAGGCCTGTTCCATTTTAGCGCTATGCTCTCTACGGATGCACTTATTGCAGGCGGTAGTGGCTATCCACTATTATTCCAGACTGGCGAAACATGGCAAAGCAAGCCACTTATAGACCGCCAGCATCCGCACGACCTGTTTTCAGAACTTTCTGTAAGCTATGCATATGCATTTTCTAAGAAGGCGGACATATTTGCATATATAGGTTATCCCGGCGAACCGGCCTTAGGTCCCACCACGTTTATGCACCGCCCTTCGGGCATGTTCAACCCCGATGCACCGATCAGCCACCACTGGGTGGACGCTACCCATATAACCTTCGGCGTGGCAACAATAGGATTACGCTACAGCAAATTCAAAATAGAAGGCTCCTCCTTTACCGGCAGGGAACCCAACGAGAATAGGTACGATTTCGACAAACCCCGCTTCGACTCATGGAGCGGAAGGCTCTCCTTTAACCCCGGCAAGAATTGGGCACTACAGGTGTCACACGGTTTCATTAAGTCGCCGGAACAATTGCATGCAGCAGAAGATGTAAACCGTACCACAGCCTCTGCAACATACAGTTATCAGATAGCGAAGAATAATTTCTTTAGTGCCACAGCTCTTTGGGGGCTGAACAAGATAGCCGGCGAGAAAAATTCAAATGCCGCCCTGCTGGAAGCCAACCTGAAACTCAAACGCTCAGGTATATATGCACGTTACGAATGGGTGCAAAAGTCCGGCGAAGAATTGGTCTTGAACGGGACTGCATACAACCTGCACAGCATGTTCCCTATAAATGCAATAACACTTGGCTATGCTTACGATATATTAACTGTGGCTAAATTAAGGTTTGCCCCCGGCGCACAGTTCACTCTCTACCATGCCGATGGCAGGCTCGATAATTTGTATGGGAAAAATCCCCTTGCCGGGGAAATTTACCTCCATATCTATCCTGGACTAATGCAATAAACGCCCTTCAAAATGTGGATATCATTATTTGGACCAGCCCCATCCGGCATCGTATCTTGCCAGGTCGCTCCAAATTTAGCTCCCTCTTTATTTTCAAAGAGGGGTGGGCTGCTTCAGACAAATAACTATTTTCCTTTTAATGAAGCAGGACGGGGTGATTAGTTCTTTGACATATTGTAAACGACGATCCATCCTCTTATTTTCAATCGGACATTCATGCCCCGAATCGGGCACAAATCGGGCATGGGTATAAAAACATAATAAGTGAGCACTGGCAATACTTTAAGCCACCTAACACCCTTAGAAAATGTCCGATTTTTATTTCTATGCCCGATCGGGCATCCGATGAAACTCCCCTCCTGCCAAGGAGAGCCCGTCCCGCCCTTCAGCGGGAGGATGCTGATTTTGACGACTGTCAAAATCAGCTGGGGAGGTCCTGTTGAGTTTAAGAGATAAAGCTGACACATGGTACTACCGTAGTCAATCCATAGTCATTAATTAACCATGATGCAAAACACCACCACCTTCAATTTTTCACATGCCACCGGAAGTAAACCCGCAATAACCGGAACCAATTCGGAAGCACTATCCACATTAGGTAAATCTCACAAAACATTGAACCGCAATCAACAAAGCGAAAAAATGTGGATATCCCACTTCCTGTTTTAAATTTCGCTCAAAACCGGAAGTTTTGGCAAGTTATACCTCCTCTCCTTTGGAGAGGCCGGGAGAGGTCACTACATTTTTACCTATTAAAATATTAAGTTTAAGCAGCAAACAATACATATGCGCATAACCCTTACTTTTTTACTGGCTATCTTATTAAGCTTCTCAGCCTTCGCACAGGTCACACAGCGTGTGCGGGGTGTAGTCACCGATAAAGAATCGCATGTGCCGCTGCCGGGTGTGGCAGTATCATTCCCCAACCTGGAGAATAAACCGGGTGCCACTACCGATGAGAAAGGCCAATTTGTGATCCCCGATATACCGGTAGGTAAGCATGCCATACATGTATCATACATAGGTTACCAGGATATTGAGGTAAGTGATATATTAGTAACATCGGGCAAAGAGGTAGTGCTGCCCTTCGAGATGCAGGAATCGGCTACCACAATGAAGGAAGTGACCATAAGCGCTAAAAAGGAGCATATCAATGAAATGGCCATAGTGAGCGCCAAGACATTTGATGTGCAGGAAACGGAACGCTATGCAGGCAGCCGCTCCGATCCCGCCCGCATGGCGTCTAACTTTGCAGGCGTGCAGGGCGGCGATGATTCGCGGAACGACATCATAGTAAGAGGCAATTCACCACAGGGTATATTATGGCGGCTGGAAGACTTAGATATCCCCAACCCCAACCACTTTGCAGTACCCGGTACCACTGGCGGCCCCGTAAGCATGCTCAACAGTAAGACCTTGGGCAATAGCGACTTTTTCACAGGAGCTTTCCCTGCCGAGTATGGTAATTCCACAGCCGGTGTCTTCGATCTTAAATTCCGTAATGGTAATGCTCAGCGGTATGAGGCAACAGCGCAGCTTGGTTTCTTAGGTACCGAACTGGCGGCAGAAGGTCCTATCTCGCGGAAGAGTGGTTCATCATTTTTGATCACTTACCGCTACTCTACTCTTAAGTTATTTGAAGGGCTTAATATTAAAATAGGCACCAGTTCAGTACCAACTTACCAGGATGCATCTTTCAAGCTCAATTTCCCGATTGGCAAGAAAGCCAATCTAGCGTTCTTTGGTTTAGGCGGCCTAAGCAAGATAGACCTGCTGGTAAGCGACAAGACCACACCGCCGGAAGAGTTGTATGGCGAATCCGACCGCGACCAGTATTTCCATTCCAATACGGGTATCATTGGCACCTCCTTCGGCTATATCATCAACCCCAGCACCTATACCAAAATAGTGGTCGGCGAAACAGGCAATGAGATAGGTGCGCACCACGACAAGGTTTTCCGCGATGCAAATTATATGGTGGACTCTTTAAAAAGCATACTCGACTATACCTTCGGCACGGCAACTACTACGGCGCACTGGTATATCACTAAGAAGATAACTGCCAGGCATACTTTGAAGGCCGGCATCGTGAATGATTACTACCACCTGAACCTGCTGGACAGCAGCCGCCAGTTCCCACCCACAAGGCAAGACTGGCAGCACAGGGAAGACTTTAAAGGCGGCACAGACTTACTACAGGCTTATGTACAATACAAGTATCGCCCATCGGACGCACTAACCATAACAGCCGGCCTGCACGGACAGTACTTAACGCACAACGGATCGAAAGCTATAGAGCCACGCTCGGCTGTAAAATGGCAGCCCAATAACTCAAATACGCTCACCCTGGGCTATGGCCTGCACAGCCAGGTCCAACCTATGTACCAGTACTTCGCACATCTGCCGCAAAACGGCGCCGCCTACATGCACAACTACAATGTGGACTTCACGAGAAGTCACCATGTAGTAGCAGGCTACGATCATCGCTTCTCGAATGTGCTGCATGTAAATACAGAAGTCTATTACCAATACTTGTATAACGTACCTATAGAAACAAGAGCTGGATCTTCCTTCTCCGCAATCAACCAGGGTTCCGGCTTCGACAGGTCATTCCCTGGTGTGTTGCAGAACACAGGCACAGGTTATAACTACGGCCTGGAGCTGACAGTGGAAAAGAGTTTCGCCCATGGGTACTATGTACTGTTCTCTGGTTCTGTGTATGACTCCAAGGCCAAAGGCAATGATGGTGTGTATCGCAATACAGACTTCAACAACCACTATGCGCTCAATGTATTGGGTGGCTATGAAAAAAAGCTGGGTAAGAATAGCACCTTGATAACAGGCCTTAAGATAACCTACGCCGGCGGCAGGCTGTACTCCCCACCAGATGTAGCAGCCTCAAATGCCCAGGGCGACTTTATAGTTATCGACAGCACACGAAACACCCTTAAGTTTCCCGATTACTTTCGGGCAGATGTGAAACTGGGTGTGCGCATCAACGGCAAGAAGATAACGCATGAGATAGCCATTGACCTTGTGAACGTAACAGGCAGCAAGAACCTGCTTTCACTTACCTATAGCTCCGATGCTGCAGCGCAAGGCCAATACCCCTTCCTGAAGCAGTACCAGCTTGGCTTCCTGCCTTTGTTCTATTACAGGGTAGACTTTGGCTTTGGTAAAAAGAAGTAACGGCAAGCTATTTATATTGCATAAAACCGGGAACGATGAGCGCACCATACATCTTAATGCTGGAAGACGACAACGACGACCGCCTGATAACGGAAAGCTTCTTCGCAGAAAAGGGCATGATATAGGCCTCGAGTTTGTAACCCATGGCTTTGAAGTAATGGACTTCCTGTCAGTATGTGAGCGCACGGGAACACCATACCCCAAGCTCATTATACTGGACAAGCATGTACCCATAGGCAGTGGCGTAGAAGTACTCAAAGAACTAAAGGTGCATCCTGTTTATAAGAAATTACCCATAGTAATAGTAAGCGGCACTGCCCTGCCCTATGAAGTTGCTGAATGCTATGCACTGGGCGTGAACTCCTACATCACAAAGCCATCTACAGATGCACTTACAGCAAAGAAAATAGAGAGCTTCGTAAACTACTGGTTCAATATTGTGGAACTACCTGTTTAGAGTTTAACCACTTTTTGCGTGTTAGTATAGCTGCCCGCCGAATAATGTATGAAGTAAACACCGGCTTGAGCAGGTGCAAATGAACAGCTGTAAGTACCGGGCTGCACTATAATGTTATTAACAGGCATTGCAATCAGTTGACCATACAGGTTTGTAACAGACACGGTTACAGGACAAGCCGTACTTACAGTATATGTAATAACCGGGGCATCGTTAAAAGGATTGGGACATACCTTGAAATCAGCCATTGCATTCTGCAATTGTGATGCCCCTGTGCTACAACCCGATTGCGCTGCAAGCGTGCCGCCGAGTGTTGTAAAGTTCGCATTGAAGGACTGGTAATACATGTTGGCTATCGTATCGCTATGGATAATGACAATGTTCTCGTCATTGTCCGTATTGGCAGATGAGCTCCAATTATGTGAGCCTGTTTCTACCATAGGATCCGAGCAGGTATTTGAGGGGTCAACGATCATGAACTTATTATGGTAGATACCCGTACCGCTATATACCTTGAAGTTATTGCCGAGGTTGGTAACAAAGATATCATGCGGCGAGTAGGAGTCACTGAACGAATCATCTATGCCTGCAACATATACACCTGCATTCTTCCTGTTTACTATCGCCGTGGCATCAGCAGTATAAGTAAAGGTGTACATGCCAAAATAGAAGTCCGTATTGGCAGTATTTATCGTGCTGATGATGCGGGAATTGGTGTTGTCCGACGGACTGAAATAAAGCTCCACCTGGTGGCCATCTACGGTGAAGCTATGCTGTCCCAGGTCGTTCTTAAACGATCCGAATTTTGAGTTAGCCAGGTTAGGTGTAGCAGCAGCGCCGCCCCACATCAGGTTAAACTCATTGGTATAAGCTCGCGCCAACGCAGAATCCTGCAGGAAGACCACATTATTATAATCGCTACTAAATTGCTGGCTGCTCCAGTTCATAGAACCTGTATAAACCACTGCGTCAGCTGGGTCGGCAGAGCCTGCATCAATGATCATAACCTTATTGTGCATGATCCCATAATCGGAACTCGTAGGGCTGGCAAGTGTAGGAATAGCGGCATTAAGATGCGACAAGCCCGAATTTGAAGAACTCCCGTCATATATCCAGCGTATTTGCACACCGCGGCTTAATGCGCTATTCATAGCTCCAGCGATATCGGCATAGGATGTACTGTAGCTAAAATTGTACATAGCCACATCAACCGTATATTTTGCCCTGTTGATATAAGCTACCACTGTATCAGCAATGTGAGTGGAGTAAACTGCATTTACACCGGTAGAGACAGCATTGTTGACAGGGTGATTAAAATATACTTTTATTTTGTCTCCTGCCAATGCGCTGGCAGCCACAGATACAAAGCAAAAGATAAGACCTGCGCGTAAATATTTCCACATTTTTTTCAAGCGGCAAACTTACTAAATGCTATATGGGAACCTCCTATTGCAATATGAACAAAATGCTAACAAATCATTACCCGGGGATGGTATGATATTTTAGTGTTCCTCGCAAAATGTCAGACATGAAAAACACAGATGAAGAAAAGAAAACCAACAGCAGCGTTAAAGGCCCTGATACCGATAAGGATAAGGAAAACGGCCATAAAAAGCATAGCGTATCGGCGCTGCAGGCAGCAGCCCTGGGCCGCAGTGCTACTGCGCAAGTGGACAGGCATAGCAACAGTGGCCTTGCCAACACAGGCACAAACATCTCTTACGAAGGAGCCACGGCGCCCGGGGCAGGTGGTTCAGCAGGTACAGGCTATGCCTCAGGCAAAGAAGCTGCAGATGAAAGGCTGAGTTCCGAGTCGGACTATGACAATGCAAGAGTGGAAGAGCCTTTAAAGAAAGACGATAAGGGAACCAAGAAGAATAAATAATTATTGTGTGCTCAAAAAAAGAGATGGCTGTTGAAGCATAAACAGTCCTCTCTTTTTGCTTTTACCTCGCCATTAAGTCATCTCGCTCCTGTAAAGGAACTCAATAGAAGAATAAAGGCCCTGGGCAGTCCTGATGTCAGCCAGTATCTTTTTCTTTTTGTTGTAGTTCCTAAGCGTAATTACGGCACCAAAGAGTGAACTGCCCAATATAGTGCTGGTAGCAGTTGCATCTAGTTGCTTATAATCAATAAAGGGTAACTGGGCTAATCGCTCAAGTATCATGTCATTAGAAGAATCTTCTTTGAGATATTTTTTCAGTTCCCCGGAATATTTTGAAAAGCCTTCTATCGCCTCATTGCTGTCATTGCCTTTAAGAATATTATCCGCTTGCGATACGATATCTTTCAACTGCCTTGCAATGAGTGCTTGCCTTTCTTGCTGGTCCACGGGCTTTTACTTTTCATCAATTTACAAATATTTCACAAAAAGGAATGGCTACCTTTTGAGTAGCCATTCATTTTATTAAGAGACGCTTATTTAGAGATGTATCGCTTCGCCAAGTGCTACTTCAATAGCATCTTTCACGCTTTCGCTCATAGTGGGGTGCGGGTGTATGCTATCCAGCACTTCCTGCCAGGTAGTTTCCAGCTTGCGGGCAGTTACGGTTTGTACGATTATCTCAGTAACGTTGGCACCTATCATATGTGTACCAAGCCACTCGCCGTACTTAGCATCGAAGATCACTTTTACAAAACCTTCGGTTGCACCTGCAGCGCTCGCCTTACCTGAGGCTGAGAATGGGAACTTACCTACTTTCAGCTCGTAACCGGCTTCTTTGGCCTGTGCTTCGGTCATACCTACAGAGGCTATTTCGGGAGAACAGTAAGTACAGCCCGGGATGTTGCCATAATCAATAGGTTCGGGCATGTGGTGATATTTGCCTTCTCTATTAGCTATCGCTTCAACGCAAATGATACCAGCTTTAGATGCCACGTGTGCCAGCGCAGGGCCGGGAACGATATCGCCTATAGCGTAAACGCCATCCACATTTGTTTTGTAGTATTTATCAACCAGCACCTTTCCCTTGTCGGTTTTAATGCCGGCAGCTTCAAGACCTATATTCTCTATATTGGCTGCTATACCTACCGCACTTAGTACGATATCCGCCTCCAGTATTATTTCGCCGTCTTTGGTTTTCACGGTTGCCTTTACACCTGCACCGGAAGTGTCTACCTTCTCCACAGATGCATTGGTCATAACGGTGATGCCTTTTTTCTTAAAGCTCTTTTCCAGCTCCTTAGAAATATCCTCGTCCTCTACGGGTACAATGCGTGGCATAAATTCCACTATCGTAACCTTTGTACCCAGGCTGGCGTAGAAGTAGGCAAACTCAACACCGATCGCGCCTGAACCTACCACTATCATGGTCTTAGGTTGCGTAGGCAGTACCATAGCTTCGCGGTAGCCTATTACCTTCTTGCCATCAATAGGCAGGTTGGGTAGCTGGCGGCTGCGTGCACCCGTAGCCAGTATAATATGCTTAGCTGTTTGTACGGTAGTTTTACCATCGGCACCGGTGATCTCCAGTTCTTTTTTGGCATTGAGCTTGGCCATACCCATTATCACGTCTATCTTGTTCTTACGCATCAGGAACTGCACGCCCTTGCTCATCTTATCAGCCACACCACGGCTGCGTTTTATCACAGCAGGAAAATCGGCACTAAAGTCCTTAGCCTGTATACCATAATCGGCAGCATGGCTGAAGTACTCATATACGTTAGCAGTCTTCAATAACGCTTTTGTGGGGATACAACCCCAGTTAAGACAGATACCGCCGAGGCTCTCCTTCTCCACTACTGCTGTCTTAAGACCCAATTGTGATGCACGGATAGCAGCCACATAACCACCGGGGCCGCTACCAACAACTATTACATCATATGCCATAAAAAGAAATGATTTAAAAATGGTTAAATGAACCCGCAAATGTAGTAATAAAGTAGAAAGTAACGAGTAGAAAATAGAAAGCTTTCACAAATTAGCAATTGCATGAATATCATACATATAAAAAGGCAGCCCACACTTTAGCGGGCCGCCTTTCTTAACTAACCATTAAAACCCATCGACTAACTCAAATGTCCGTCGGCACCCGCCTTACGGTGGTGCGGCTTATGAGCTTTGTGGTTAAACAAATGCTTTATCATCATTTCGCCTTCACCTTCAAGATTTTCAGCAACATCTTTGCCTTTGGCTGTCATGTATTGATACAATTTCAAAGCAGGATAGTATGCTATCGCTGCGCCCAGGAGCACGAGGCCCGTCATTTTCCAATAGCTTTTCATGTGTTATGTTTTTATGGTTCTACAATTTATCATCCAAAACCCATAAAAAACCAAGCCACCGTTGCACAGATAACAGCAAACAGGTAACAGGTAGCCGTGAAAGGTGTGTTAATAATTCAATTGCGGTGGCCACAAATACCGCTCCAATCTGCCTCAATAAATGTCAAGGAATGATTAACTGGGCGTTAATTAACATGGGCTCGTGTGTGGGATAACGAGGCAGTAATAAGCAGGTAACAATAACAGGCTTGAAATAATGATTGTGTGACACATCAGTAACCTTACTGACATGCGGAGCGATGATCTTTACACCGTATTTGCAAATACGAAGTAAACCCGAAGAGTATATTTCTAAACTTATCACAAACAATCAAAAACATTTATCCATGAAAAGGAAACTATTACTGGCAGCATTGTCGGTATTCACTATGTCAGCCGGCACATTTGCCCAGACAGCTCCGGGCGTGCTGCTCGTGAACGAAATTTCGAACGGTACTAAAGGTGCCCGCGAATTTGTAGAACTTGTAGCAGGTACTACGGACGGTGCGGCAGGTACTGTAGACGTAAGAAACTGGATCATTGATGACAACAACGGCATTTTTAATGGCAGTGTAGCCGCAGGAGCAGGTATCTCGGGCGGTCACTTGCGCCTTGCCAACGATCCATTTTGGGCAAGCCTCGATCGCGGTACCACTATTGTATTATTTAACGGCAATGATTTTGATTCCACAGCTACTAATCCTCTTTTCAACAATTTCGAACTGGCATCGGTTGCAACAAACGGTGTACTGAGCATTACCAACACTGCGGGCAGAACCTCTATTTTTGTTGCGGTTGGCCTTAGCACACTGGTACAATCGAACAACAGTATACCCAGCGCAAGCCCGGCAAACGGTGACTATTGCGGTACCGGAACCTACAATAATATAGGTAACTGGAACGACATAGCCCTGCGCAATGCCTGCCAGGGAGATGGCATACAGACACGTTGCCCGGGCTGCATCATTAACCTGGAAGCTGAACCTACCTTCTACCATGGGGTGTCTTATGGCACACAAATGACAGAAGTAACGGGCGGTGCCTTTCTTAACGGGGCGCATGTGACACTTACAGACTCACTGGAAGACACCCTTTGCGGCGCTAATAAGGATTTCTACTTTGACGGCAATGTATCTCCTGTATTGAGTGATCCTCAAACCAGTGCTTTGTGGGCTACAACAAGTGCTGCCACTGCAACACCGGGCGAGGCTAACTCAGCCAACAACGAAACGTACATTGAATTCATGGCAGACGGTTCATTTGTTTATGGCGCTTGTGCACAGCCCGTTGTCCCTGAAACACATCCCGGTGTGTTGATGGTTACAGAAGTATCAAATGGCCCTTCAGGCAACTGCGAATACGTGGTGATGGCAGTAGGTCCATGCCTTGCCAATCCTCATGCCGATTCAGTTGACGTTCGCGGATGGATACTGGATGACAACAATGGCGTATTCAACAATAATACCTGCGGAAGCGGCATTGGCATAGGCCAGGGCCACTACAGGCTAGCATTTGATAATGTATGGGAGAAAGTACCGGTAGGCAGCAGCATCGTTCTGTATAACTACGATGACAATTGTTACACATTGCCAACAACACCTTCTACAGCACCAAATTCAGCCGGCATCTATTTTGAACCAGTAGGCGGTACAACTGCTGCTCCATTGCCTCCTAATACGCATATCCAGAGGTACGGTTCTTTCCCATCAACAAGCGTTTGTGGTACTTACTGCAATCCAAGCGGCAGCACTACTTATACAACTGCTTCTTCATGGACAAATACAGTAGGCCTTGGCAATAGCGGCGATGGCTTCCAGGTACGTTGCCCGGGCTGTAATGATATCAATACAGGCACACCATCATTCTATCATGGCTTCGGTTATGGCCCCGGCACAGGTACTTTACCATTCGTGAGCCTTGCTGCATCAGCAGGCAACCTTGGCGGACCGGTTATCAATACAAGCACCGGTGCTAACAAGAGGTTCTACTTCAACCCGATCACTGTTACAGCAGCTACTGACCTGGGTACTCCCGGCAACTGGGTAAGCGCTACAGCCTTCACAACTACAGGAGGCGGCACTATAGGCCAATACTCTTCAGTACTGAAAACATACCTCACAAGTGCACCATCTGATTTCCCATGCTGCGGCAGCGGTGGCGGTGTAGGCGGAGCGCGCACTGCAAACACCACAAATGTGATCAGCCAGAATGAAGAGGTAGCTGTTTATCCTAACCCTGCAAGCAAGACCGTGAATATATCATTCCCTGCAAGCGGCAAGGTTACTGTACAGTTACTGGACATCAACGGACGTGTAGTAGTAAGCAAAGAAGTTAGCGACGCATCTGTTGTTAGCTTCAATGTAAGCAACTTCGTTCCCGGTGTTTACACTTACAAAGTAATATCTAACAAGAATGTTACTTCAGGCAAAGTGATGATCGCCAAATAATTTTCTGACACGATTTGTTTATTGAAGCTGCCCCGTTCCCGGGGCAGCTTTTTATATGCAATAAGTATCTAATGAAATGCCCTGAATGGTGCCCGACATATATTACCTGATAGAATATTTAAAATAAATCAAAAAATGCTACATTAGTATTACGCTCATGCAAATTCAACGGTGTTTTAATTAGGTATGGTTGGAAGAAACATGGCGTAAATCGGGACATTTTTCTAAAAAAGAAAATACTATACATTGAAACCAACCGATATTCAAAACCCGGAATACTTTCATAAAGTTGTGGACTGCCAGTATGCATGTCCTGCCCACACACCGGTACCGGAATACATCAGGCTGATTGCCGAGGGCAAGTACACAGAAGCCTATATGATCAACTGGGATTCAAATGTTTTTCCCGGCGTGCTGGGGCGCACTTGCGACAGGCCATGCGAACCAGCATGCCGCAGGGGACGTGTAGAAGAGGAGCCCGTAGCAATATGCAGGTTAAAACGCGTGGCCGCAGATAATAAAGGTGATGTAAAACAACATATGCCGCATGGGCCTTTCCCGGCAAATGGCAAAAAGATAGCACTGATAGGCGCAGGACCTGCATCATTAACAGTGGCACGTGATCTTGCCCCCCTTGGGTACGAGATACATCTATATGATGAACAAAAGTTGGGCGGTGGTTTTATGCGCAGCCAGATACCATCATTCAGGTTACCTGAGACAGTACTGAATGAAGAAGTAGATTATATACTGGATCTCGGCATACATACGCACTTCAATACTTATGTAAGCAGCCTGAAAGAAATATTAGCGAGAAGTTACGATGCTGTGTTTGTAGGATCGGGCGCACCAAGAGGCCGCGACCTGCCGGATATGGAAGGACGTAAAGAGGGTGACGCCAACATACATATAGGTATAGACTGGCTATCGAGCGTGGCATTTGAACACACAAATAAAATAGGAAAGAAAGTAATAGTGCTGGGTGGAGGTAATACCGCCATGGACTGCTGCCGTACCAGCCGCAGGCTGGGTGGTGAAGAAGTGAGGGTGATAGTGCGCAGTCCCTTCGCAGAGATGAAAGCCTCGCCTTGGGAGAAGGAAGATGCCATGCATGAGGACATACCGATCATAGACAATCATGTACCCAAATCATTTGTGGTTACCGATGGTAAGCTTAAGGGTATGATGTTCGAAAAAGTGCATGCGGTGTACGATGATGCAGGAAAAAGGAAACTGGTACCGACAGGAGAACCTGAGGTATTCTACGAGGCTGATGATGTACTGGTAGCCATAGGGCAGGAAAATAGTTTCCCGTGGATAGAGCGCGATCTTGGCCTTGAGTTTGATAAATGGAATATGCCCGTTGTGGACCCTATAACGTATTGCTCAACCAATAAAAAAGTGTTCTTTGGCGGCGATGCTGCCTTTGGGCCGAAGAATGTAATAACAGCCGTGGCACACGGTCACCAGGCTGCGATATCGATACATCTTGCCTGTGAAGGCCAGGATATGATGAACAGGCTTGCACCATTTGTGAACCTCACGAACATGAAAATGGGGATACACGAATGGAGCTATGACAGCATGGTGGTAAATGATGAACGCTACGTAGTGCCGCAGGCTGATAAGAAAATAACACTTACCAATCGTAAGCAGGAGGTAGAGCTGGGCTTTGACAGGCTGGATGGCTTTAAAGAAGCGCAACGCTGCCTGAACTGCGATGTACAAACCGTATTTACCGAAAGCAAGTGTATAGAGTGTGATGCCTGTATGGATGTATGCCCTACATCCTGCATTACGTTCACTGTAAACGAAGAAGAGCATGATCTGCGCCAGCACCTTAAAGTGCCCGCAATGAACTTAACACAAGACCTATACGTATCGGATATACTACCCACAAAGCGCGTAATGGTGAAGGACGAAGATGTGTGCCTTCACTGCGGCCTCTGTGCCGAACGCTGCCCGACATCAGCATGGGACATGAAAAAATACTTTTATAACGTTACTAAAGCAGTTAATGCATGTCAGCAGGAAGCAATAGTGTAAATGATTTCGTAGTCAGGTTCGCAAACGTAAACGGAACAGGGTCAGCCAGCGCAAATTTTCTCTTTACTAAGTCCATCTTCCGGATGGGCATACCTGTGACACCCAAGAATATCTTTCCATCGAACATACAGGGCCTGCCCACATGGTACGAGGTACGTGTGAGTGAAAAAGGATACCTGGGCCGCAGGGAGGGTATAGACCTGATGGTATGCGTGAACCCGCAAAGCATGATGAACGATGTGAAGAGCGTGAAAAAAGGCGGCTACTTCCTGTACGACAGCACCAAGAAACTGCATGATGAATTCATACGCGAAGACATTAACTACATAGGCATACCGCTTATGGAGATGTGCAACAGGGAATTCAACGACGCAAGGCAAAGGCAGCTCTTTAAAAATATTATCTACGTAGGCGCGCTGTGCGGGCTTCTTGATATCGAGGTGAGTGTATTTGAGGGCCTGTTCGCTGAGCAGTTCAAGGGCAAGGAAAAGTTGATAGCGCCCAATATGAAATCGCTGCAGATGGGCATTGATTATGTAAAACAAAATTTCAGCTGCCCGCTTAATATACGAGTAGAAAGACGTGACCTGCTGAAGGACGCGATAATGGTAGATGGCAACTCGGCCTGCGGCCTCGGCGCTGTGTATGCAGGTGCAACAGTTGCGGCATGGTATCCCATCACACCATCCACATCGGTAGTGGAAGCTTTTATGGAATATGCGGCTGAATATCGTGTGGACCCACAGACCGGCAAAAAGAATTATGCTATTGTGCAGGCTGAAGATGAACTGGCTGCGATAGGCATGGTGATAGGGGCCAACTGGAATGGCGCGCGCTCCTTTACTGCAACCAGCGGACCGGGCGTATCGCTGATGAATGAATTTTTAGGGCTAGGTTATTTTGCAGAGATACCTGCAGTGTTAATAGATGTGCAACGTGCAGGCCCTTCAACGGGTATGCCTACAAGAGTGCAGCAGTCGGATATATTGGAAGCGGCATACGCTTCGCACGGCGATACAAAACAAATACTGGTTATTCCCTCTACACCGAGAGAGTGTTTTGAAATGACGGCTGATGCATTTGATCTTGCTGAGCAATTACAAACACCCGTGATTGTAATGACCGACCTGGACCTGGGCATGAATGACCATGTGTCGCCACCATTTGAATGGGATGATAAACGGATCTTCCACAGGGGTAAGGTGCTTACTGCTGACTTTCTTGAAAACATGCCTAAGTTCGGGCGGTACCTGGATGTAGATGGTGATGGCATACCTTACCGTACTTATCCCGGTACGCATCCTACCAAGGGAGCGTTCTTTACACGCGGCACATCGCGCGATGAGTATGCCGCCTACACCGAAGACGCAGGCGCTTACAAACGGAATATGGACAGGCTAATGGTGAAATGGGAAACAGCTAAAAAGATGGTGCATGCGCCTGAATTATATCAACATAAAAACCATCATGGCAACGGCATACTCTTCTACGGCACATCGAAATATGCCGCCGAAGAAGCGATCGACCTGCTGAAAGAACAAGGCATACACCTGGATGCCATACGCATCAAATCATTCCCTTTCAACAGCACCGTAGAGCAGTTCATTGCCGCGCACGACAAGGTATTTGTAGTAGACCAAAACCGTGACGCACAAATGCGCAGCTTGCTGATGATTGAACTGGGCATTAACCCCGAGAAATTAACGTCTATACTTAGTTATGATGGCATGCCTATTACAGCCGACCTCATACAACAATCAATAACAAACAATCTATCAATTCATAAGGTAAAAGAAGGAACTTTGTCATGACATACGTTCGCCCGAAATTCCGCCACCCGGAACTTCCAAAGAATAAGCTGGGATATACATTAAGCTATTACGAGGGAGCACTCTCTACCCTATGCGCCGGCTGTGGCCACGACTCCATAAGCGCAGCCATCGTACAGGCATGTTACGACCTGGATATCGAGCCGCATAAAGTGGCGAAATTGTCGGGAATAGGCTGCTCGTCCAAAACACCTGCGTACTTCCTGAGCAATTCGCATGGGTTTAACTCCGTACACGGACGTATGCCATCGGTCGCCACAGGTGCAAATCTTGCTAACCGCGACCTGAAATATATAGGCATCTCCGGCGATGGCGATACTGCATCTATAGGCATGGGGCAGTTCGTGCATGTAATAAGGCGCAACCTGAACATGCTGTACGTGGTGATGAACAATGGCTGCTATGGCCTTACTAAAGGGCAAGACTCTGCCACAGCAGACGCGGGATCTAAGAATAAAACGGGCCAGGTAAACCTGTTCCAGTCTATTGACCTCGCCAGCCTTGCTATAGAATTGGGGGCAACATTTGTTGCACAGAGTTTTTCGGGAGACAAACAGCAATTGGTGCCCTTAATGAAAGCAGCCATGAAGCACCAGGGTTTTGCATTCATCAATGTGATATCGCCTTGTGTGACCTTCAATAATAATGTGGGCTCTACAAAATCATATGACTATGTGCGTGAACATGTGGAAGCAACCGGCACATTGGATTTCGTACCAATGATGAGCGAGATAACTACGGAGTATGCCGAAGGCAGCACAGAGCACCTGGTATTGCATGACGGATCGATAATAGAACTGCATAAACTGGCCGATGGCTGGGACCCGCACAACAGGATATCGGCAATAAACGCGGTACAGCATGCAAAAGCAAAAAATGAGATATTAACCGGCCTGCTGTATATGGAAAAGGAAACTACTGACCTTCATGATATGCTGGGCACTACAGACATCCCACTTAATTCACTGACAAAAGAAATACTTTGTCCCGGCTCAGGAAAGCTGAAAGAGCTAAATGACTCACTACGCTAATTAACAACAAGCATAAAGATGAAGAACAGAAACGTGAAAAGCCTGCTGGCTGTGATCTTATTTGCACTTGTGTCATTACCCGCACTGGCGCAAAACAATGACCTGAATAATTTTCTATCTAAGAAAGGGTATATAGCTATAAAGCTGAACAAACTTATAATAGGCCACCTGTATATGGAAGGCACGCTGAACGGCATAAAAGGAAAATTCATCCTGGACTCGGGTGCCGGCGCTACTGTGATAGATGAGAAAGTGAAAGATAAATTTAAGCTCAACACGGCCGGTGGCAATGACGTGAAAGCCGCCGGGGCGGGCAGTGCGAGCCTGACAGCAAGAATGGCAAGTGACAACAAGCTAGTATTGGGCGACTACAAACGCGATAAATTCACTCTTGCGGTAATGAACCTGGACAATGTGAACGATGCACTTAAATCTGTAGGCATTGCGGCATTCGATGGCGTTATAGGTGCTGATATACTTTCGTCGGGCAAAGCGGTTATAGATTATGAGACGCTTACCCTGTATTTGCAAAATACCGCCAATTAAGGACGCTAATCGCCTAATTGTTATTTGCTGAACCCACAAGCAATATAAGCCTGAGTGCGACGGTGTGGTTGTACTCGTCTACACCCCAGCCTACTGCAACACGTTCTACCGGGCGTATGGTGTTAATAGAATGTTGGTAGCGCACGTTTACAAAAAGGCCTTTGTATAGCTGATAAGTAAGGCCGGCGATGCCATTGAAATCGTTCTTATTAAAATAATCCTTGTCATGGTCTATAGGGTAACCGGGATCGGATACCATGTCTTCCTTCGACTTTAGCAGCCTGCCGTATGAGGCCCCGAGGCTGCAATGCAGCTTATGATCTGTGAAAAAATTGAACATAAGCGGGACCTCTACGTAATTGAGGTCGAGATAATACCTTTCAAAATATGGGCCAATGGCATAAGAATACGATTCGGTCACTCCACGGCTGCCTTTTTGTGAATAAAGGAATTCCATACTCATACCTATTGCCGGTGTGAACTGGGCATAAACACAAGCCCCAAGATTTAGCCCAGCCTTATTGTAGCCCCCATAGCCATCACCATCCACCTGTGCCATATTCATGCCGAGGCAAAGCCCCCCATAAAAAACATGCGGGTCGTCTTTAAAAAAATGAGTTTGGGCACTCACTTCCGCAAAAGGAGTAATAGAAAGCAATACACAGGCTATAAGCCAATTCCGTAACATATATCCAGTCAAATTTACCGATAAATAGAACGCAAAAACTGCGGCAATCATTGTATTTCGTATATTTTAACTTTCAAACAATGCTTCGCAAGTGAAATATCTACTCTCCGGTTTCCTTTTGGTCCTCTGCCTTTCAGCGGATGGGCAAACGATGAAAGATGCCATAAGCCTTTTTGAAAAAGGGCAGTTGGATAGCTCTATTGCTACAGCAAAACAGTACATGCAAACGGAGCCCGGCGCCTACCAGCTAATAGGCCAATCGCTGGTGAAACAGGGGAAATATGCTGAAGCGATAATGTACCTGGAGAAAGGAAAAAATTCACTAAATGCCGAGCCTTCAGTAAGAGCATGGTGTATGAATGACCTGGGCATTGCCTGGTTTATGCGTGGCGCATATGAAAAAGCAAAAGAAAATATTAAGGCCTGTATAGATTTAAATGCAACGACAAACTCTGTAAGATCTGCCCGTGAGGCCGCCATACTTTTTGGCCTCAGTGAGCTTTACGATAGCTGGGCAAGAAAAGAAAGCACGCATTTTGTTTTTCATTTTCAACATATTCCCGACAATGCTGAATTCTATATCGCAGCGAACGAAATGGCTTATGATTCCATCAATCGCTTTTTCAGGTCGACGCTGCCAAAGAAAATAGACTATTTCGTTTGGGATGATACGAAGCTGGCGGAAAGGACATTTCATCAGCCACTCGCATTTACCAAAACGCTTTTTTGTGTTACGCATACCAGTATGCACAATACCCGCGGCCATGAGATAACGCATAACATCAGCATGTATGCCAATACGGTAAAGAAACCGAACATGCTGGTGTTTGAAGGCATTGCCAGCTATTTTGATTTTTCGGGCCGGGACTGGATGAAGGAGATCAAAAAGATAGCACCGCATATTGGCTATATCATTTCCATAAAAAGTATATGGCTGAGCAGTGAGCATACCCCCGTAACTATCCTCTACCCGGCAGGCGCCCTGTTAACCGGAAGTCTGATACAGCAATTTGGCAGGGAGAAATTCATACAACTGCTTGCCGACCAGTCGTACGAGAACGCAAAGAAATTATATGGAAGCGCCCTGGATGAATTGATTGCAGGACTTGACCGGGAAATAAATAGCAATTAGATCCGCATCAAAATACCTGGGTAAGTCCGGCAAAGACCAGGACGATGCCTATACCCGTGAGCCCGTAAAGTACAAAAGCGTAGTTGTTCATCGATGAATGAAAAGCAATGGTAAAAATGCAACTGCCTAAACAAAGAAGCGCACCGGCAAGTATAAGCGAAAGACCTAACACTCTCTTCTTGGAATTACGCAACTTGATAGCCTCCTGCAGAAGCTCCCTGATAAAATGCACTTCATGTCCCAGCTCTATGAGCTCATCCTCAACTTGCTGCCTGCTATAACCCCTGGATAGAAGCAGGAAGATGTGGACTGTCACATCTTTACTGTCCTTTATGTCTTCCATAGAAATAAATTGCCGGCAGGCAAATCAAGATAAGCTATTATTTTCTATTTATCAAAAGGACATAACGATCAGTTAGTTATCACTCACTTTCTCTTCTATCTCCACCGGTGCAGCCTTACTTTTCCTGAGTGAGGGAAGCTTGATAGATATCTTCGAAGCATCCAGCAGTTTGTGGTGCACAAGATAGTGGATCACTTTCTCCTCCAGCCAATGATGCAGTGGCAGCAAGCCCGCTATGAGCACTATTTTGAATGCCATAAATTTCCATGGTTCACCATGGGTGAAATCATGTATGCGGTGATCGGCCAGCATGGTGATGAACTCAAAAAAGAAGATAAAGGAGAAAAAGCCCAATGCCCGTATCATGCCGGGATGCACCTTGAACGAACCAAGAATAGTGAGCAAAATAAAGACACCGATAATGGCTACCACCATAAAAGTGTACTGGATGTTGTGCTGGCGCTCTGTTTCACTGCGCTCCATTTCCGCCCTTAGTTCCTGCTGTCGTGCTTCATTTTCCACCTCTAGCTGCAGCATCTCTTCTCCTTTGTTTACCGAGGCTTGTGACTCTGCGTATTTTTTATTGAGCAGGGCGAATTGGTAGGCCTTGTCTACATTTTTTTGGAGGTAGCTGAGTGAGTCAAGGTAATGGGTCACATCGATCAGGTAAGGGAAATAATCAGCACTCGCAGCAAATTTATAGGCGCTGTCAAATTTTTGAATTGCCCCGCTTATATTGTCACGCCTCACTAAAAATTCACCGTATCGCTTGTAAAAATTAGCAAGCGGGATGCCTCTTTTTTTTGAGGCCAGCAGGCGATTTTCTGCCATCTGGTAAAATACTTGTGCCGAATCCGCTTTGCCTTTAGCCTCAAATATATAACCATTCAACCTGTAGTAAAGGATCGTGTCCTGGCTTGCTATTTTGTGTATCTCCTCCGGGTATTGCTTTTCATACAGGTCTCTCAATTTTCCAAAAAGACCATTGTCGACAAGATATGACCTGTATAAAACAAATGCCATTCCATTAATGTATTCCGCCCCATGCAGCTTTGCATAGTGGATAACGCTTTGCGTTATCTTTTCACCCTGGTCCCCCTCGTGATTATGAAATAAAATATTTGCAAAATCGATGTTTAACAGCATTAGCCTGTTCGAATCGACCGATTTATGGCCGGAGAGCATTTTGATCTGAGCCTTCTTGTAATACTTGCCTTTTTCGTATTTTTTTAAAAAATAATAGAACGCAGACAATCGTTGATAACAGTCAATTTTCAACTCTTCGTTTCCGATCTTTTCTGATAATAGAAGCGCATCCGTGTAGCTGCGGAAGGCCTCGATTTTCTTATTGGCTTTCTCCTTGCAATAACCCAATACCAACATACATTCTGCCCTTAGCCTGTCATTATTTAATTGACTGACATAATAGTAGGCCTTGTTGACGTTATCATTTGCGAGTTCAATATTACCGGCAATTGCATAGGCTTTAGCCAGGTTAGCGTAGGCACGATATAGCCATTCATTGCTGTTAACATTGTGCGCTAATGTAAGCATCTCATTAGCAAAGGCTAATGCTTTTGCTTCTGTCAGGTATTCTGATAAATAATCTAATTCATATTTAAAATACTTGTCGTACGAATTGAATAGCAATGTATCATCGAGCAAAGCTGTCTGGATAGCCAGATCGAAGAGCTGGTCTTTTTTAGGGACACTATCCAGCAATATATACTGCTCTCCCAGCAAGGTCAAAATATCGATTCGCCGGGATGCAACATTTGTGGCGTTGTATTTACGCCAAAGTCCATCTATCTCTGTTCTTACTGTTTTTGCAACACCTGGTAATGAAGCAGTAAGGAAGAAAAATAACGAAAAACCGTATATATATCGGTGAACTTTCATTTTATTGACTAAAAGGATATTAACTATAAGAAAAAATTATGAAAAGGCTTGACATGATATTTTAAAAACGTAAATTTATGCCTTTCAAACTCATTTCCACACACAAAATAGAATAAATGTTATGAACAAAAAAGCCTTTTTAACTGCCTTTATCTGCCTAATGTTAATTGGCATTAACAAATCAGTAGGCAAGCCGCCCGCCGGTGGTCTTACCAGCTACCAGGCAGTTGATGCGACAACTGCCCAATCTTATATTGCGAACTATAAAACCAACGTACCAAACAAATTCGCAGAGGCTTATATATTAGATGCTAATGCAATAGGGGCAATAGCTACCAGCGGAGCTACGGCAATACGCATGTATAACGCCTTAGCGGGCGAAGCTAATAAAGTTGCGATAATGGTACCTGTTGATGCAAATTTTAATAACAACACTAGCGTTCCACAAATGGCAGCTATGTCGGGCACATGGTTGTGCCCGCCAAACTGTGACGTAACAAAAACAGGGGCCAGCGCTACCCAGATAAGTAATGCAAACGCGCAGGCGGCAATAACCAGCTATAACAGTAATGGCTCTTTCGACAGCTATAACGCATTCATTATTTATCCCGCTGCCATTGCTGCCCTTAAAACAGGAGGCGCTGTATCTATCCAGATATGTCATGGGATAAATTCCTCCACCGGCGCGCGCTGCATGATATACCGCGGTGTCAATGCAAGTGGTGCCGCTACCTACTTAATGGAAGACGCAAGCAACATGTGCAATCGCTGCGGAATGTAAAAAATTGAATCTCAATGCAATAAAAACGCCCCGCAAAAAACGGGGCGTTTTTATTGCCGGAAGCGGCCCATTATTGACAAAATTGCAAAAAAATGCGTACATTAGTTTCATTATTTCACCTGTATCAATAACACCTTTATGATCAAAAAACTTCTACTTTTATTTTGTGTAGCAACTTGCTTCAAAGCCACTGCACAGCCTACATTAACATTGGCTACCTCCGGCCCTTTTGCAGACATACACAAATACTACACATCCACCCTTATGCCAGGTCCGGGACCAAGTGGCGCTAACCAGACGTGGGACTTTACTACGACAATCGACACAGGCGCACCGGCGCCAGGCCAATATGGCGGCTATATTACCTGTCCTACTGCGGTTTCCTATTGCGACACTTTTGTCGGAAGTACTTTTGGCAGCACTACGCAGGGCTTGTTTCAATACCAGTATTATAAGACAACGCCTACTACCGTAAGTCTTAATGGGTTTTACAGGACAGGAGCTTTCGTGAAATTCACCGATCCTGAAGACATATTTCATTTCCCGATGCACTACAATGATAACTTCAACGATACTTTTGCTGCACATTACTCGGGAGGAGGACACGACTATCTTGAGAACGGAAGGATCTATGATACTGCAGACGCCTGGGGCACGCTGAAACTGCCTAACGGAACCTTCGCAAACGTACTTAGGGTAAAGCGTGTAGAAGTACTCAGGGACAGCGACCTTATGGATGTGAATGGCGGCAGCGGTTATATACGTACTTCTTACACATGGTATAGCACGGCCCGACATGAATACCTGCTGCAGATATACTTACCGCAGATAGTTAATGGCTTCCCCACCGGCGGTTCATTGATAAAGTTCACAGACCAATTACCAACAGGTATATCCAACTTCAACAACACGATAACAGGCATCACGCTGTCGCCAAACCCGGCAAAAGAGAACCTGAATATCACGTTTAACGATGTGCTTAATGAGCAGGTAAACATAAGCCTTGTGGACATGATGGGTAAAGTAATTATGCAGGCCAACTGCGCAAGTGGTGTGAAGCAATACCATGTTAACACATCAGGTATTCCATCCGGCGTTTACTTTATGCATTTTAAAACCAGCCAGGGTAATGCTGTAAGTAAAGTGGAGATACTATAATAGGCAGGACACTCGATAAAAGCGGGCCGTATCTTTGATCCGGCCCGCTTTTTTATGCTTGTCATTTGCTTGTATTCCTTAACATAAACACTTATGTTTGAACATTGTGTAACCTAAACTTATCGAATATGCTCAAATTATTTCTACCCGCAACTTTGCTTTTTGTTTTCAGTCAATCAATAGCACAACCAACGCTTACTTCAACCTGCAATCCTATCAATGGAGATAGCATGGTTTATTACAACTGCGATTCGGTAGGTACCGGGGCCGTAGGCGCCAACGTTACCTGGGACTATAGCGGCCTTGTCACCACATCGAACCAGACATTGCATTTTGCCTCATGCCCTGCCGGGCCGGGCTGTGCCAGCTTCCCGGGCTCGTCCCTCGCCAATTCTACTACCGCCAACGCATATCATTTGTATTATATTACCAGCGCTACCAAACTTTCGATGAATGGAACAGATCTCCCGTCCAATGTCGTTTATTCCGACCCTGAGGATTTTCTTCATTATCCTTTTACCTACAACGATAAATTTACCGACAGTTTCAAAGCCACTTTTGTTTCGGCCAGTTATAATTACCTGCGCTTTGGAACGACATCTGATACCGCTGACGGATGGGGCACGCTGATATTGCCCTCGGGCACTTTCCACAATGCCCTTAGAGTGCACAAGGTGCAGCAATACAAAGACAGCAACACGGCCTTCCCGTTCACAACCACTTATCACGACGACCTGTACATGTGGTACGTTCCCGGGATAAGGGATTTTGTTTTTGGCATAACACAGCCTATGCAGATAAACGGCAACCCCACCGGCACTACCGTCGTGGCTTACCGCAATATATCGCCCTCTGCCGGAGTGAATGCCTTCAACTTTGATGATGTCAACTTGTCTATCTTCCCCAACCCTGCAAAAGACAAATTAACTATAAAGCTGGGTGAACAATTTAATGAGCAGATACAAGTGAGCCTCACAGATATGCTGGGCAAAGAGATCATGGCCGAGGGGTATAATACTAAAATAATGCAGCAATGCAGTTTCAACACAAGCAGCTTAGCGCCGGGCTTATACTTTGTATGCTTGCACACAAGCAAAGGCAACATCACAAGAAAAGTGGAGATACTTTAGTCATACAATTCAGATATAAAAGAAAAGCCCCACGTTAAACCGGGGGCTTTTCTTTTGTATCTCATCAAAATTTACTTGCTCATTTCTGCAAAGTATTTGTGGAAGTATGGTATTGTTTCTATGCCTTTGTAATAATTGAACAGGTCATACTTCTCATTCGGTGAGTGTATGTTGTCGTTATCCAAACCAAAACCAAGCAGTACCGTCTTTAAGCCCAGCACACTTTCAAACAATGCAACGATCGGTATGCTGCCACCGCCACGTGTCGGAATAGGATCTTTACCAAAAGAAGTTTGTATTGCCTTAGCCGCAGCTTTGTAAGCTACAGAATCGGTTGGCGTAACCACTGGCTCACCGCCATGGTGTGCGGTAACTTTTACAGTTACATAGTCCGGAGCTATACTCTCAAAATGTTTCGCGAACATTTCCGATATCTCGTCCGATGTCTGGTTAGGCACCAGGCGCATAGATATCTTGGCATTTGCTTTTGATGGCAATACTGTTTTAGCGCCTTCGCCGGTATAGCCACCCCATATACCATTCACATCAAGGGTGGGACGTATGCCTGTACGTTCGAGGTTGGTGTATCCTTTTTCACCCCACACCTCTTTAATGCCCAGCTCACTTTTGTATTCAGTAAGGTCAAAGGGGGCTTTGTTTAAAGCTTCACGTTCAGTTGCACTCAGCTCCTGTACTTTATCATAAAAACCGGGTATGGTAATGTGGTTGTTCTCATCGTGCAAGGAAGCTATCATCTTGCAGAGAATATTTACAGGGTTAGCAACTGCGCCCCCATATACACCGCTGTGCAGGTCGCGGTTTGGACCCACCACTTCTACTTCCATATAAGCAAGACCACGTAAACCCGTTTCCAGGGACGGATGCTCCATGCTGATCATTGAAGTGTCGGAGATAAGCACAATATCCGCTTTCAGTTTTTCTTTATTCTCTTTGAGGAAGATGCCCAGGTTCGATGAGCCAACTTCTTCCTCACCTTCTATCATCATCTTAATATTGCAAGGCAATGTGTTGGTCTTGTTCATCATCTCCAGTGCCTTTACATGCATGAACATCTGGCCCTTATCATCGCAGGCACCACGCGCGTATATGCGGCCGTCTTTTATCACCGGTTCAAAAGGGCCGCTATGCCAGAGGTCCAGCGGATCGGGCGGCTGCACGTCATAGTGCCCGTACACCAGCACGGTAGGCAATGCGGGGTCAATTATCTTTTCACCATAAACAATGGGGTGCCCGGCGGTAGGGCATATTTCAGCCTTGTCGCAACCTGCCTTCAGCATATTTTCCTTTACAGCTTCGGCACAGCGCGCTACATCGCCTTTGTATTTGCTATCCGCGCTTACAGAAGGTATGCGCAACAGCTCGAACAGCTCATCAAGAAAACGTTGTTTATTCTCAGCTAAGTAATCGTTCCAAACTTGCATGATTTACTATTTTTTTAGAGGCCAAAAGTAATTAGCCTGTTTCACAATTCAGCAATTTATCTTTTGTATCGCGGGGTGAATTTCGATGTTAATCTTCCTTTTTTTCAACCACCCCGAATTTCAGCCGGTGTATTTTCCCTCGCCTGCTTTTCATAATACCAATCGGTATTCCCGAGAAGGCATAAATGATACCCGAGAAAAATGGCATGCGGGGCAATAGCAATGCCAACAGTATCGATGCCGTGCCTATGCTGAGCATTATGGCCTGGTCATACATAGTTGTTTTCGTTTCGAATACCTCACTTTCTGTAAGCTCCAGCTCATCCCTGCAGTTCAGCGCATGCCGGTACATTAAGAACAACAGTGTAAAAACAGCCATAAAAGCACCACTGTATATTATCATAAGCTTATAAACATCTTTACCTTCCAGAATCAGTTTGCTTTCTGCGATCAATGCAATAATAAATGAGGCAAGAAACTTGAGTGGATACACAAAAAAAAGGACAACGACAATGAGAATCGCACTTAAGGCATGTGTATATCCATCATTCAGGGCATAACGGCGAAAAAACTCGTGGTGCAGCCCCCATATATAAAACAGGAACATAAAACCAAAACCAAAAGGAATAAACCCGATCAGTTCTTCTACCAGTTTATCAAAAGTTTTCAGCACCTCCAGCGATACAATTAATAAGGTCACGGCAAAAGCAAAAACCGCATCTGTAAACGCTTCTATACGCGATACCTCGTGGCCGCGCCACCGTATCTTGTCTTTTTTCTGCTTGTGCTTCATTTTCACATGCTGGCGGATCATTTGTGAATGTTTTTAAACAAAATAATAATTGTATCTAGACAAAGCAACTAAAAAACGCTAATGTGTCACCCGTTTACATTGCCAAATTGACAAATCGCATTATTTTATGTAACTTCGCACACTTTTTAACCAATAAGTTCCAGATATGAAGTTGTCGCAATTCAAATTCGATCTCCCATTAAATCTAATAGCGCAACACCCCGCCAAAACACGCGAAGAAAGCCGGCTGATGATCGTTCACCGCGACAGTGGTAAAATAGAACATAAAACATTTAAAGACATCCTTGGCTACTACCACGATAAGGACGTAATGATCGTTAATAATACAAAGGTATTCCCTGCACGCCTGTATGGCCGTAAAGAGAAGACCGGTGCCAAGATAGAAGTGTTCCTGCTGCGCGAGCTGAACAAGCCTAACCGCCTCTGGGATGTGATAGTAGACCCCGCACGTAAGATACGCGTGGGCAACAAGCTATATTTTGGTGATAACGACGAGCTTATAGCTGAAGTGATAGACAACACCACATCGCGCGGCCGTACCATTCGTTTCCTGTTTGANNAAGAAGAAGATAAAGAACGCTACCAGACAGTATATGCCAAGCACGAAGGCGCCGTAGCTGCGCCCACTGCCGGCTTGCACTTCAGTCGCGAACTGATAAAACGCCTGGAGATCGTTGGTGTAAAGTTTGCCGAAGTAACCCTGCACACAGGGCTTGGCACCTTTCGCCCCATAGAAGTGGAAGACCTCTCTAAACATAAGATGGATGCCGAGTACTTTAAGGTGGACGAATATGCTACCAAAGTGGTGAACACTGCCAAGGCGGATAACAGGAATATTTGCTCCATTGGTACCACGACCATGCGTGCCATAGAAAGCTCAGTTACCGCGCAAGGATTGCTAAAAGCTGAAGAAGGCTGGACGAACCTGTTCATTCACCCGCCTTACGAGTTTTCTATTGCTAATTCACTGGTAACAAACTTTCACCTGCCGAAGACAAGCCTTCTGATAATGGTTTGTGCTTTTGCGGGCTACGATCTTACCATGCATGCTTACCAGACCGCGATAAAAGAAAAATACCGTTTCTTCAGCTATGGTGATGCCATGCTGATATTATAATACTTTAGCACACAATATCCACATACAGAAAACGTTTTATACAGCGTACGACTTTATTGCGTACGCTGTTGTATTTTTGGACACTTTTATGCAGCAGCAGATACAGAATATACTCCGGGCATCCATAGATACCAAGCAAAGAACACTTGCAGATGAACAACTGGTACGAACTATTGAAGATGTGACCAAAGCGATCGTCAATGCCTTTAAAAATGGCAATAAAGTGCTTTTTTGCGGCAACGGCGGCAGCGCTGCCGATGCACAGCACCTTGCGGCCGAATTCAGCGGCAGGTTTTATTCCGACAGAAATCCCCTCCCCTCGGAAGCCTTGCACTGCAATACCTCGTATATAACAGCGGTAGCAAACGATTATGGCTATGAATACGTCTATAGTAGGATAATAAAGGGTGTGGGAAAACCGGGAGACGTATTAGTAGCGCTCAGCACATCGGGCAATTCTGTTAATATTATCAAAGCACTGGAGGAAGCGAAAAAAATTGGTATGATTAGTGTATCACTTACAGGAGAGACAGGAGGAAAGATGAAAGCGATATCGGATTACTTAATCAATATACCGAGTAACGATACGCCAAGGATACAGGAAACACACATAACGGTAGGACATATTATTTGCCAATTAGTAGAAGAACAATTATTCGATCACAATTAGAACTGAAGAAAATGAACCCTTTTAATAAGATACAAAGACAGGTAGATAAAAGCTGGACATTGTTCCTGGACAGGGACGGGGTAATAAACGTAGAAACAGTAGGCTCTTACATAACATCCTGGGACGAATTTAAATTTAGCGAAGGCGCCCTGGATGCCTTACAGATACTTAGCGAAGTTTTTGGTACCATAGTGGTTGTGACCAACCAGCGCGGCGTAGGCCGTGGCATCATGACGCTCGATGCCCTTAAGGACATCAGCAATAACATGACCGCGTCAATAACCGCAGGTGGTGGCAGGATAGATAAGATATACTCCTGCACAGCGGTGCCCGACAATGACCATAACCGCAAGCCAAATACAGGCATGGCCATACAGGCAAAAGAGGACTTCCCCAATATCGACTTCAAAAAGAGCGTAATAGTGGGCAATAGCCTTAGCGATATGGAATTTGGTAAGCGCCTGGCCATGCACACGGTCTTCCTTACCTCAAAGCATGAACCGTTCAGCCTGCCTCATGACCTGATAGACAACCAGTATAGCACCTTGCTTGACTGGGCCAAGACCCTGGCCGCCACCCCCGTGATGGGCTAAATTGCGACCGGGCAACCGTGACAACACATATAGATTAAAATATTTTAGCTTATAAAGTAGTGGTCAGCCATCGAATAGTTGAAATAACTATTCGATGGCCCTTTTTTACCCTTTTTGAACTAATAATTCCTCATTTTTTATTTTCAGAAAAGATTTTCAAGAAATAAAAACTTTTTATTACCTTTGCAGTCCTTTAAAAATATGGCTAAACAGTCTTTAATCAAACAAGACGGGACAATCGTTGAAGCTTTATCAAACGCCATGTTTCGTGTTCGACTCGAAAACGGGCATGAGATACTGGCAACAATATCAGGAAAGATGCGAATGCACTACATTCGAATCCTGCCCGGAGATAAAGTAGGAGTGGAAATGAGTCCCTATGATTTAAGCAGGGGTCGTATCATATATCGTTATAAATAAATTTATAAATAAAAAGAATCATGAAGGTTAGAGCATCTATCAAGAAGCGCAGCGCCGATTGTAAGATAGTACGTCGCAAAGGCAGGCTATATATTATCAACAAAAAGAACCCTCGCTTTAAGCAGCGCCAGGGATAGGCCATAGCCCAAAAGGCATTGGTTTATAAATAATTGTGTTAAAAAATTAAATAACAATAAAAAAATCTTCTGTATCCATTTAGGAACAGGGGGCAAAATCAAATATGGCACGTATAGCTGGTATTGATCTTCCTAAGAACAAACGTGGTGAGATAGCTCTTACCTACATTTATGGTATTGGCCCGAACACAGCGCAATACATCCTTACCAAATCAGGCATAGATTTCGATAAGAAAGCTGCCGATTGGAATGATGAAGAGCTGTCTTTGATACGTAATATCATCACTACTGAGTTCAAAGTAGAAGGCCAATTGCGTTCTGAAGTGCAAATGAACATTAAGCGCCTTATGGATATTGCTTGTTACCGTGGCCTGCGCCATCGTAAGGGTCTTCCCCTTCGCGGACAGCGCACACGTACCAACAGCCGTACCCGTAAAGGTAAGCGTAAGACAGTTGCAGGTAAGAAGAAAGCACCTAAGAAATAGTAACAGGGCCACTGCCGGATCTGCTGGGGTGCAGCAGGGAGGAGTGGCACGGGTGTCGGCATTGCCGGCATTAACATTGTTTGACCACCTTATTTTAAACAGAAAATGGCTAAAGCACAATCGTCTGCCAAAACCGCTGCTAAGAAACGCATCGTAAAAGTTGATCCGCACGGAGATGTGCACATCAACGCAAGTTTTAACAACATCATTATAAGCATCACCAACAAGAGTGGCCAGGTTATATCATGGTCTTCTGCAGGTAAGATGGGCTTTCGTGGTTCTAAAAAGAACACTCCTTACGCAGCACAGATGGCTGCACAGGATTGCGGTAAAGTCGCATCTGACGCAGGTCTTAAAAGGGCTGATGTATTTGTAAAAGGACCGGGCTCAGGCCGTGAGGGTGCTATGCGTGCTCTTGCAAGTGTGGGTATCGAAGTTACTTCTATAAAAGACGTAACACCGCTGCCGCACAATGGCTGCCGTCCTCCAAAGAAACGTAGGGTTTAATTATTGCCTCCTCAAGGGGAGGTTTTTATATTTCATATTTTTTATTAACAAGAACACTGTTCCGGATCGGATTTTACGATTTTTAAAGGAGACGGGGCAGTTTAAACAAAAATCGTCATGGCACGTTATACAGGACCAAAAAACAGAATCTGCCGAATTTTCGGCGAACCAATACTGGGTTCAGGTAAGAACCTTGGTAAAAACAGCAACCCTCCGGGTCAGCACGGCGGCTCTAAGAAGCGCAAAACACAGAGTGAGTATGCTATTCAGCTTAAAGAAAAGCAAAAAGCAAAGTACACTTATTGCGTTCTTGAAAAGCAATTCCGCAACACTTATGTTGAGGCTTCGCGCATGAAAGGTGCAACCGGTGAGAACCTGATCAAACTGCTTGAAGCACGTTTGGACAATACAGTTTACCGTTTGGGCATTGCCCCTACCCGCCCGGCAGCACGCCAGCTGGTATCGCACAAACACATCATGGTAAATGGTGAAGTAGTGAACATACCATCATACAGGCTGAAAGCAGGCGACCTGATAGAATTGAAACCTAAGAGTAAAGCTAATACTACTGTTACCGGCATGATACGCGGCAAAGGCCAAAGGATCAACTGGGTAGAATGGAACGAAAAGGATATGAAAGGTACTTACCTGGCACACCCTGAGCGTGACAATGTTCCTGAGAATATCAAGGAACAGCTGATAGTGGAATTGTATTCTAAATAATTAGTCTGCCTGCCCTCCAGAGATGAGGGCTTGCGGAAATTATAAATAATAAAACAAAAAAATCTCAATATGGCCATATTGAATTTCCAAAAACCGGATAAAATTGTTCTTCAGAAAGCAACTGATTTCGAAGCCCAGTTCGAATTCCGTCCCCTGGAACCCGGTTACGGTGTTACCATAGGTAATGCCCTTCGCCGTGTTCTGCTTTCTTCACTTGAAGGCCACGCCATCACTGCTATCAAGATAGCTGGTGCTGACCATGAGTTTGCTACCATCAAAGGCGTACTTGAAGATGTAACTGAAATTATCCTTAACCTGAAACAGGTTCGCCTGAAGCTCGCGGTTGAAGGTGACGTTACTTCTGATAGGGTTGAACTGAACATAAAAGGCAAGGAAACTTTCACTGCCGGTATGATAGGTGAAGCTTTACCCAACTTTGAAGTAATGAACCCCGATCTTATTATTTGCAGCATGGAACCGGGTACAACCTTCCATATCGAACTGCACATAGGCAAAGGCCGCGGTTACGTTCCTGCAGAGGAAAACCGTCCTAAAGATGGTCCCGTAGGTATGATAGCGATCGATTCTATCTACACACCGATCAAAAACGTAAAATACAGCATCGAAAATACCCGCGTTGAGCAGCGCACCGACTTTGAAAAGCTGATAATGGAAGTATCTACCGATGGTACCATACATCCCGAAGAAGCCGTAAAAGAAGCATCGCGCATACTCATCCAGCACCTGATGATCATCACAGNNCTAAACGTGAAGAAAAAGAAGCAGTGGTAGACGAAGAAACGCTGCAACTGCGCAAAGTATTGAATACCCCGCTCGAAGACCTGGAACTTTCCGTACGTGCATTCAATTGCCTGAAAGCTGCCAAGATCAATTCTCTGAGCGAACTGGTACAGTACACACAGGAAGAGCTGATGAAATTCCGCAATTTCGGACAAAAATCATTATCTGAGATCGAGCAGGTACTTGGCGAACGTGGTTTACACTTCGGCATGGACATCAGCAAGTTCCACAGGAGCGAAGACTAATTAAGTAAAAATTCAAAATTCAAAAGTCAAAAAAGCTTTTGAATTTTGAATTTTAAATTTTGAATTATAATGTACCTCATAATTCCTGACACGGTATGGGGGAATAAAACACAAACGTCATGCGTCACGGAGACAAGATCAAAAATTTAGGCCGTACAGCCTCACATCGCAGAGCATTATTATCAAACCTTGCCTGCCAGCTTATACAGTATAAGCGTATTACTACTACACTTGCTAAAGCTAAGTCACTGCGCATCTATGCAGAGCCGCTTATCACGCGCTCCAAAGATGACAGTATGAACAACCGCCGTGTTGTATTCAGCTACCTGCAGGATAAAG
>DDET01000059.1 GCA_002336915.1 Bacteroidetes bacterium UBA1947
TAATTGAAGGTGTAAAAACCACCATACCTTTCCACCAGCAGTTGATGCGCAATGAAGATTTCAGGAGTGGTAATTTCACCACCAAGTTTATCGAAAGCTTTAAACTGGTATAGGCATGTCAGGGACATTGCTCATAACCGGTGGCGCAGGCTTTATAGGCTCTCACGTAGTCAGGCTATTTGTAAAAAAATACCCGGATTATAAGATAGTTAACCTTGATGCCCTTACCTATGCAGGGAATCTCGAGAATCTCAAAGATATTGAACATGAGCCTAATTACTCCTTTGTAAAGGCCGACATCACGGATGCCAAAGCCATGTATCAGCTATTCGAAGAGCATCAATTCGATGGCGTCATCCATCTGGCAGCCGAAAGCCATGTGGACCGCTCTATTACAAACCCCAATGCATTTCTCCTTACCAATATAATGGGCACAGCCAATTTACTAAACGCTGCCCGTTCAATATGGAAAGGCAATGCACAAGGCAAACGGTTCTACCATGTCTCTACAGACGAAGTATATGGTTCTTTAGGCGAAACAGGATACTTCCTGGAAACAACACCCTACGATCCGCAATCCCCCTACTCTGCTTCCAAGGCATCTTCCGATCATATAGTTCGTGCATACGGTAACACTTACGATTTCCCATTTGTGATTACTAATTGCTCCAACAACTATGGCCCTAACCAGTTCCCGGAAAAACTGTTGCCCCTGTTCTTCAACAATATCAGGAACAACAAACCCCTCCCGGTCTATGGCGATGGAAAATATACCCGCGACTGGCTCTACGTTATAGACCATGCAAGAGCAATTGATCTTGTGTATCATGAAGGGAAAAGTGCAGAGACATACAATATAGGTGGCTTTAACGAATGGCAGAATATAGAGCTCGTGAAACTGCTCTGCGCCAAGATGGATGAGAAACTGGGTCGTGAACCCGGCACTTCCGCCAAACTTATTACTTACGTGAAAGACCGTCCGGGGCATGATAAACGTTATGCCATAGACGCCAATAAAATAAAGAACGAATTAGGCTGGACACCTTCCGTTACATTCGAGGAAGGTTTAAGCCTAACTATAGACTGGTATATGGCAAACGAAGAATGGCTGGATCATGTTACCTCAGGCGACTATCAGAAATACTATCAACAACAATATACTTAACCTATGAAAGGCATCATACTCGCAGGCGGCTCAGGCACCAGGCTCTATCCCCTCACTATAGCAGTCAGCAAGCAGCTCATGCCCGTGTATGATAAGCCTATGATCTACTACCCGCTTTCTACGCTGATGCTGGCCGGCATCAACGAGATACTTATTATTACAACTCCAGAAGACCAACCGGCATTTAAAAAGCTATTAGGCGACGGTAAAGAAATAGGTTGCAGGTTCGAATATGTGATACAGGAAATACCCAACGGCCTGGCACAGGCTTTCGTACTGGGTGCCGATTTCATTGGTAAAGATCCTGTGGCGCTTATATTGGGCGATAATATTTTCTACGGTTCCGGCATGGGCACACTATTGAAAGAAAAAGTAAACCCCAACGGCGCCGTTGTATTTGCCTACCAGGTCAAAGACCCCGAGCGCTATGGCGTGGTTGAGTTCGATGATGATTTCAGGGTGCTAAGCATTGAGGAAAAGCCCGAAAAACCTAAATCACACTTTGCGGTGCCCGGTTTATATTTTTACGATAACAGTGTTGTAGAAATAGCAAAGAATATTAAACCTTCACACCGCGGCGAATACGAAATAACCGATGTGAATAAGACCTACTTGCAGAACGGCAAACTGGAAGTTGGCGTACTCGATCGCGGTACTGCCTGGCTGGATACCGGGACCTTCGATTCATTGCAGGAGGCAGGTCAATTCATAGAAGTAATAGAAAAGCGCCAGGGGCTTAAAGTGGGTTGTATCGAAGAGGTGGCCTACCGTTGCGGCTTCATTGATAAGAATCAATTGATAGCGCTCGGCGATAAATATATCAAGAGCGGCTATGGCTCATACTTACATGATGTTGCTGCGGAAGCTGTAAAGTACATCTAGACAACACTCATCAAAATTTTAGCCCAAACCATGGAGTTATCCGGTGACGCTATCTGCATACTACGTGCTCCCATTTTTAATAACTCTTTTGCATCCATTCCTATCATCTTCAATAAGACAGCTTTTATCTCATTGGTATTTCTACCATCGCATATATAGCCGTTTTCTCCTTCTTTTACATATACATGGCTTGCACCACATTGTTTGGACGCCAGTACGGGCATCCCGGCTGCAGCAAATTCCTGTATCACTGTACCCCATGGTTCTTCTGTGCTGAGCAAACAAAACACCCCCGCTTCCCCAATCAATTCCACGAGCTTGTCCTGCTGCAAAAAGCCCTTATACACAATCGCATCTGACCTCATTTCAGGCTCATGTTCCATTGGCCCCTTCCCGGCTACCATCAATTTCCAGCCCGCCCGCTCCTCTTCACTCAGCGAACTGAACGCCTTTAATAATGGTCCGAACTTATAGGCTACCAGGCGGCCCACATATAAAAATGTCTTCGGGAAACTCTGTTCTTTCGGCTGCAGGAATCGTTCATAAGCTTTTTTAAAAAGGTCGGTATCCGGGGCGTAAAGATGGTCCAGTATATGTTTGTCATCAAAACCAAGCCTGCGCGCATATTCATGCTGTATAGGCCCGGGCACCCAGGCATAACTGAATATCGGCCTCAATGTAAATGGCGACATCACCGTATGCAGCCGCTGCTTCGGGAAGCCTTTCCATTGTGTGTCCATTCCCATTACAGTAGTCTTCCCGGCTTTCCGGAACTTCCTGCAGATCTTCAGGTAGTCCTTATCCATCCAGCCGGCAGCGTAGATAATATCAGGTCCAAATTCGTCCGCCATTATGCTGAGCGACCCAATATCTGAACTACTCTTATCAATAAATATAACACCCTGCACATCCAGCCCTGTGGGCGATACGTCCGGCACAGGCCAATGCACCACCATTATCGCGGCGTTAAATTGCGCCTTTAGCTGCCTTATCCCTGCTACAAGGAATGGCTGCGGGTGGGCGCAAAGGAAAAGTATACGAATTATACCGGCCGGCATGGATTATCTTATATACTCATAAAAGTAGCGAACTTAAGCGGAGATTATATAGCGCCTGTTGTTCCCGTACTATATCTTTATTTGACTAAATTTACAGGCACAAAGCAGGTATTTATCCTTGATGAAAATATTTATTAATACCACAAACCTCAAACAAGGGGGAAGCCTGCAAGTCTCTGCATCTGTTATTCATGAACTGGTAAAATTTTCTGGCCATGAATATCACATATTTTTATCGCCCCAGTTTGCTGCGCTCGTTGACACAGGTTCTTACCCTGTTAATTTCCATTTCTACAATATCCCCAGCAACCCAATATCGTCTTTTAAGAACTTACTGGCCTTTCGCAAAAAGATGAGCGCATTTGAACGAGGGCTGAAGCCCGATTTCGTGCTCACTATGTTTGGCCCTGCCCTGTGGAAACCGAATGCCCCGCATCTTGTAGGTTTTGCCAACGGCCTGTACTTATATGATAAGTCTAAATTCATACAGGATATTTGGCTCAATACACCCTTAAAACGATTGTATTTTTACCTGCGCCGTTCCATCTTGCTATTTGAATTGAAAAGAGAAGCCTCCCTGATCTGGACCGAAACCCAACATGCCAAAAATGAGATAAACAAAGCGCTGAATTTTCCCGGTGGCAAAATTTTTGTAGTAAGTAACACCTATGGTATCGCATATAACAATGCCCCAAACAGGGGAAATGCAAAAGAAATGAATGGCCCCTTTACATTTTTATATCTTACTGCCGACTATCCGCACAAGAATCTTGATATATTCAACCATTTGTTGCCGTTATTGAAAGAAAGGAATATCAACTGCCGCTTCAGGCTTACCCTTCCGGCTGAAGTTTTCCAAAAGCGCTTCCCCGCTTATCAAAACGATCCAATGCTCGTAAATATTGGCCCTATCTCACCATCGGATGGGCCAAAGGCCTACCATGAAGCTGATGCGCTTTTTTTCCCCTCGCTTATAGAAACTTTCTCGGCCAATTACCCCGAGGCCATGATCTCGGGACGCCCGATAATTACCTCAGATCTCGATTTCGCCCATGATATTTGTATGGACGCAGCCTTATATTTCAACCCTTTTGAGCCTGGTTCCATCGCGGAAACAATAGAAACCCTTATAAACGATGCGGCTTTACGTCAAAAATTAGTTGAGAATGGTAAAAGGAGGGTGCTGGAATTTGATACTGCCACCAAAAGAGCAGAAAAATTATTAAATATCATGAAAGATTATTTAGTTAGCAATAGATAAGATAAATTAGCACTTAAATATCCCCTGGCAATAATCAGAGACTGAATGGCGTATGACTTCGAAAAAATGCCCCTGGCAATTAAATTTAAAAAGCTCTTCCGCTTTACTAAAATTTATGGTGTACGAAGGTCGGTAGTGAAGGCAGCAGGCAGGTTACAAAAGCCTATATTGAAACATCTGGTACTAGGCATTAGCCTGCCTAAGACGCGGTTTATCTCTGTTATCGGTTGCGGACAATTCTCTTTCTCATCTGTTTGCTACTTTATATATTGGAAGTTGGGCGATGTATTTTTAAGCGCCTACGACCCTGATACTAAAAAAAGGGATGCACTTACCAGCTTCTATGGTTTTAAGGGTAAAGCAGACAACTTTGAAGAGATCCTGGCACAACCGGGACTCAGTTTATTATACGTTGTGTCAAACCATGCATCACATACACCTTATGCCATTGCATCTTTACAAAAAGGCATAGACACTTACATCGAGAAGCCGGTCAGCATCAGCTGGCAGCAATTTACCGATCTGAAGGAAGCTATTAAGAACTCCCCTGCAAAGGTTTACGTAGGTTACAACAGACCCTACTCACCTGCTATAGAGAGGATCAGTTCCTCAATTGCTGCAAAGCAAAAACCACTCTCACTTAGCTACTACATATCCGGCCATGTCATAGATGCCGGCCACTGGTATCGCGATGCCAATGAAGGCACCCGCATCTGCGGCAACCTCAGCCACTGGCTCGATCTGACCATATACCTGATGAACACAAGAGGTCATGTACCCTCCAAATACAAGGTACAGTTGGGATACGCCGATACTAACGAACCTGATGACAATATTTCTGTCAATATCACCACAGAGTACAATGACCTCGTAAATATTGTAATAACCTCCCGCACCGAACCATTTGAAGGGATCAACGAAACACTCAACCTGCAATGTGGCAATGTAATAGCCAAGGTGGATGACTTCAGGAAGCTCGCCATATGGGAAGACGATAAGCTATATAAGAAAAGCTACCGTCCCAAAGATGTAGGTCATAAAAAAGCCATACTACAGCCATTTCTGCCCGAAGATCAGCGCCGCGACTGGAGGGAGATCGAGCTATCCACCGCCCTTATGCTGCACATAACGGATATGGTCCGTAGCAAAGCCACCCAGGCCGAATTCGAATTGAACTTTTAATGGTAGCCTTAGCACTGCCTTTTTTGCGGTCGGACGCATTCAGGGCATACTCCGTTAGGAGTTCCGTGTTTGTCGAAGTCTTATCCACCTCCAAGGACATAACATCAATTGCCCCGGCCTTTAGGCCGGGGAACAAAAACCCTTATAATCGGGCTTTAGCCCGATCCCTTGCATTACAACCACCGCCGGTAACATATCACCTCCCTTAGGAAGGCCGGGAAGGTTTATTCCTCTCGAAAAAAGTATATTTGTCCCATCAAAGCATGAAACAGATCATCCAGGACTTAAAGAACGGCGATACCATACTGGAAGAAGTACCTGCACCCGTGGTAAGACCGGGGCATATACTCATACGTACTACCCGCAGCCTTGTTTCGCTCGGTACCGAACGCATGCTGATAGAATTCGGCAAAGCCGGCTGGATCAATAAAGCCCGCCAGCAACCCGACAGGGTGAAAATGGTGCTCAACAAGATCAAAACCGATGGCCTCAAACCAACCATTGATACCATAGTAAACAAACTTGCCCAACCCATACCGCTTGGTTACAGCAATGCGGGCGTGGTGATAGGCATCGGAAATGGTGTATCAGAATTCAAGATCGGTGATCGTGTCATCTCTAACGGCCACCATGCTGAGATAGTATCAGTGCCACAAAATCTTGTAGCAAAAGTTCCCGATTCGGTAAGCGATGAAGAAGCTGCTTTTACCGTGCTCGGTGCCATCGGCCTCCAGGGCATGCGCCTTGCAGAACCAACCTTTGGCGAAACGGTTGTGGTCGTAGGCCTCGGTTTAATAGGCCAACTCACCGCACAACTCTTAAAAGCTAACGGCTGCAAGGTTATTGGCCTTGACTACGAAGAAGATAAAGTTTCGCTTGCAGATAGCCTTGGTATCACTACAGCAAACCCAGCTGTAAATGACCCGGTAAAATTCGTACAGTCATTAACCAATAATGTAGGCGCCGACGCCGTTCTAATAACAGCATCAAATAAAGGCAACGACATAATAGCGCAAGCCGCAAACATGTCTCGTAAAAAAGGGCGTATCGTGCTTGTGGGTGTAATTGGACTTGAATTAAATCGCGCAGACTTTTTCGAAAAAGAACTTAGCTTCCAGGTTAGTTGCTCCTACGGCCCCGGCCGTTACGATCCCGGTTATGAGCAGAGCGGCAACGACTACCCTATCGGCTATGTACGCTGGACAGAAAAAAGAAATTTTGAAGCAGTACTCACTGCTATTGCTAATAAACAACTCAATGTGCTCCCCCTTATATCGGAGCGTGTACCACTTGCCAACTACGCGCAGACATACAACAATATGTCCGCATCTAAAAGCATAGCCACCATCCTTGAGTATGCCAATGCCTCAACTGCTGACACAGTAACCTATAAAAGCAAAAGCTTCTCCGGGCAGAAAGGTGTGATAGGCATGATCGGTGCCGGCAATTTTACAGGTGCGGTCATTTTACCCTCCCTAAAGAAAAATAACGAGAATATAAAAACTATTGCTAGCGCCAATGGCCTTTCCGCTGCCAGCCTCGCTAAGAAATTCGACATATCGAAAGCCACCAGCGATTACCACGAAGTGCTGAACGATACCGAGATCGATACTGTGTTTATTACCACCCGCCACGCACAGCACGCATCAATGACCATAAATGCGCTCAAGGCAGGTAAGCATGTCTTCGTTGAAAAACCGCTTGCTATCAACAATGAAGAACTTGATGCACTTGTAGAGGCATACAACCAAAACAAAACCACTGTCTCCGTAGGCTTCAATCGCCGCTTTGCCCCATTGGCGCAAAAGATGAAAAAGTTGCTGGGCAATACCGAAGCTCCAATGAATATCATAGCTACAATGAATGCCGGGGCAATACCTGCCAACTCATGGGTACATGATATGGCATCAGGCGGCGGCCGCATCATTGGCGAAGCTTGTCATTTTATTGATCTCTGTTCCTATCTCACGGGTTCAAATGTAAAAGCAGTCTGTATGAATGCAATGGGCACAAATCCCACCGAGGATACCGACAACGGCTCTATTTTGCTGCAATACGAAAATGGCAGTACTGCAGTAATAAACTACTTCTCAAACGGCAGCAAAATGTATGAGAAGGAACGCGTGGAAGTGTATAGTCAGGAACGTACACTTGTTATGGAAAACTGGCGAAAACTAACAGGCTACGGTTTCAATAATTTTTCCTCCATGTCCTCCAAACAAGACAAAGGCCATACTGAACAGTTTAAGCTGCTCATGAAAAGTATTAAGACCGGCGGTAATCCTATTATACCATTCACAGAACTGGTCAATACCACCCGTGCCACAATAGCCGCCATAGATAGCCTCAAAAACGGCGCCTGGGTTCCTATCGCTTAATAAAACTTATCTTCGCAGCCCATTACAGGAAAAAATATGACACATAATATAATGTTTTGGCTCCAGCCCTTCATTGCCGCCTTCACAGGTTGGTTCACCACATGGATAGCCATATACATGCTCTTTCACCCACGTGAGCCAAAACGATTCTTCGGTATCACCATACAGGGTATATTTCCCAAACGCCAGAAACAGGTAGCCGCCAAGCTGGGCAGCATGGTGGCAAAAGAGCTCATTCATTTCGATGAGATAGCCGGTCAGTTAAAAGATCCCGAAAAACTAAAAGAGCTCACCCCCCTAATAGAAAAGCACCTTGATACTTTTTTATCGGTGAAGCTGAAAGAAAAGATGCCCGTCATCTCCATGTTCGTAGGTGAAGGTACTATCGGCAAAATAAAAGAAGCTATGCTGGAGGAAATTGAAGAATTGCTGCCGGCATTGATAACACAGTATACAGATTCCCTCAGTAGCAAAATAGATATCGAGGCAATGGTGACAGAAAAAGTATCTAATTTCTCATCCAGTAAGCTCGAGGATATGCTGCTCAACGTAATGCGCAAAGAATTCCGCTTTGTAGAGTTTATCGGTGGCGTGCTTGGGTTCATGATAGGTATTATACAGTTGTTGTTATCCCTCCTCTGACCTTTATTATCTGCTAAATATTTTAAAAGCAAAAGCGGGTGGCAATATGCCACCCGCTCGCTTTCATGATGGGTATTAACTAATGAGCTTGTTCTTTAGTTCACTTTGTTGACTACTTGCGATACCTTGCCATTCACTTTTATCGTATAGCTGCCTGTAGCATATTTACTGATAGATATTTCTGCATTCTTTTTTCCGTCAAATTTCAGATCTTGCAGTATCCTGCCGGTAATATCCATTACCTGTATGCTGTTTATTCCTTCCAGCGAAGTAATAAATATACCACCACTGGTAGGATTAGGATATATCTGTATGCCCCCGGGTGTTTTATTTGGGTTTGGCATGGCATTCGCATCGCCGGTATTATTTGCATGTTTAGCTTGCGGCATGCCCTGCAGGCAGCCTATATCATGTGTAAGCGTTATGCTGCATTGGTGCCCCGCCGCATCCGATGCAGTAACAATAACACTTAGGTTACCGGGTGTAACGGGTGTGATGCTGGGTATGCAGAAGTTTATCGGGTTACCTGTTCCTGTACCGGGGTATGTTGGTAGCAATGGAGGATAGGTCCATGCATAGCCTGTAATACTGTACCCGGGCGAGGGCGTGGCTGAAACGCTCGCACTAAAGCAGCAATTCCGGTCGGGATCCGAGGCTAATGGTGTTACATTCAGCATGCCCTGGTATATTTCGCATGGCTGTATTTTACCGCAAACAATTGAATCGATAAGTGTAGTGTCGCAGCAGGAATGATCATCCATATTCACCGAGAATATAGTAACCTTCACAACGGCCATTGTTGATGGTGGTATGCTGAACGAAATATTGTCTGTGGATGCGCTTGTAGAGTGCTTTGTAATGGTAGTTCCGCTGGTAGTTGTTACATCCCATTTGTACCCCGCTATTACATTTCCGCTTATAGCTGTTACTGTAGCTGTTATGTTGCAACCTGTTGGATCAGCTACTGAAGAGAGGTTGAGCGACAAGCTGTCAAAACATCCTTTGTGTATTTCGGTGCCACATATACCTTCTATCTGGAATTTAGGATCTTTCTCGTCAAGCATATAAGGCACATCGGTGTTGATGATGTCAACGGTACGTTCCGAGGGAGTAATGGTCACGGGTGTCGTACTCATATCAGGTGTATATTTTTCAGTACATGGTTTAGGGTACTGTCGTAATGAGGCGTTAGTAGTAGAAACCCAGTAGATGTCATTGCCACCAAATGAACCTGGGTCACCGTAAGCGGAGCCGGCCATATTCATATTCCCATTCGCATCGCCTACTATATCACAGATAGTTTGATTTCCTGTGGGGGTCAGCAGTGCAGCATAGTTCAGGGTATTAATGTTCAGCGAATTGTAGTCTGAAAACAAGGGGTGTACGTTTGCAGGTGCCCCGGGATTGATCGGGTCATATGGCGCAGGTGTCGGGTCTTCTGTTAGGTATACATGATCGTCGGTCAATGCATAGAAGGCCGAGGTATTGGAAGAAAGCCATACGGGTGCTGCTCCATAATTATTAACGCGAATATCTGGCGCTGTGCCTGTAAGATTGGTCCTCAGTATTGCATGGCGGCACATAGTAGTTGGCCCACTCCATGGATCTATCTGGTCGGTATTCACAACCAGGCGGTTATTTACCAATTGCAGTTTTATTGCAAAGTGGTTATTTACCGTCCTTGGCGGTTGCGTGCTTACGGTAACATTGTAAGCATACTCATTAGACCATATTATTGCACCCGTCATAGGGTTAAAGCTCACCAGCCGCACATCGTGAATACTGCCGCCGGTTGATGCGTCCTGGAAGCCACTTATATAAACAATATTCCCGCGCGCTACAACACCACGAAATTCATCCGTAACATTACTTACAGGGACCACATACGTATTTATAGGCACAAGTGCTGAGCTAAAAACACTCACCATCCCATCTACAGGCCCGGGTTGCAGGTCGTGCGAACCAACTGCAACTATATCGTTGTTGGTAAGCTCGCATACGCTAAATAAAGCCTCACCGCCATAAGTAGTTGCATTATCACGCACATAGGCCTGGTTAATTAAGGTTCCCGTGTTGGGGTCCACTCTGAAAACAAATCCATTATTGTTATGATAGTAATTCGCAGGGTCACGGTCTACTATCCCAACAGCGACTATGTCGCCGTTCTGGGCAATGATCATATCCGCCAGCATATCATAATTGGGTGTACCCCACTGTTTCTGCCACAAAATAGTTCCGCCTGCAGTTACCCTTAGCAAAAATATATCAGCATCTGCGGCATTTGGCGCCGTATAGGTATACCCGCCAATGATGTTCGATCCGTCAGGCAAGGTTCGGATCACTGTGGCAATTTCGTGATTGCCTCCTCCAATGAAGTACTGGTTAACCTGCGCTCGCGTAGTTATTGCTGAAACAAGCCCCAGGCACAAGCCTAGAATAATTTTTTTCATAAAAAAGCGTTTTAGATGGTGAAGAATGAATTACTTCTCCCAATATCGTTCGCTTTTATTTACAAAAATTTAGCTATCCAGCCAATTGACCTCCCGGCATGCCGAACTGCGGGAACTATCCACCCAAATTATATTCCGTCTCTTTTCAAACCGCTTGTTTTAGTAACTGTTGCGAAAAGATGTAGGAATTCATCCTTCAGGCTCCTCGATATGGGAATCTCCTTATTGTCGGCCATGGTTATCACACCACTTGTTTCAAAGCGTTTCACGCAATTCAGGTTAATGATATAAGACCTGTGCACCTGGTAAAACGAAAATCCCTCTACAAGGTCCTTGAACTTACCCAGGTTATAAGAGCTGAGTATTTTCTGGTCTTTCAGCACCACATCCGTATATTTATTGATCGTTTCAAAATAAAGGATGTCATTGATATTTACATAATCGATCCCCTTATTGTTGGGAATTCCCATTTTTGCATTTATTGCATGGCCCGTATGACTATTTTGCTTTGCCGCTTTTTTGATCCGGCACCGCTCTATTGCCCTATCTACTGCCGACACAAATTCCGGATCTTCAAATGGCTTTAACAGGTAGCCGCTGGTTTCGAATTTTATCGCATCAAGCGCAAATTCTGAATGCGCCGTCACAAAAATGATCTCGCTTTCTATATTGGGCAGCAACCTTAATATATCTATACCGTTTTTCCCCGGCATGGAAATATCCATAAATAGGATATCGAAATGCTTATCACGCAGCGCAGTTAGCGCAGGCAACCATGATGTGTAGGTATCCTCCACCTTTAAATTAGGATAGAACTCATGCAGGCTGTCAGCCAGCAGCGCTATGGCTTTGGGCTCATCATCAATAATAATGCAATTGTAGTGCTTATTCATAATGCGGATTTTTAATTGTTACTATAACGATAGTCCCTTGATCGGGCTCCTTTTTGTCTATGTACGTTATTTCAATGTTCATCTTTTCATACTTGTTGAAAATATTTACAAGGTCCTTAATTAATACATTGCCATATGATTCTCTTTTGGCAATATTATTTTGCTCCAGCTGTTTAGATCGCACTCGCCCAATGCCATCATCTTCTATGATACAAATGATCTCATTTGCCTGGCCCTCTTTCACAAAACGGATACTTAAATGGCCTTTATGCTCCAAATGCAGTAGCCCGTGGCTTATCGCATTTTCTACTATCGGTTGTAGCAATAATGAAGGGATCGATAGTTTAGCCTGCGGTATCATATCACTTACGGTTATCTCGTAGTCAAATTTGTCTTCAAACCTCGCCTGCTGTAGTTCTATGTAGTTCCTCAGGTTATCCGTCTCTTCTGCTATGGTGATATATTTATTGCGCGAGAACTTGATATAGGCCCTTAGCAATTTCGAGAATTTTGTGATATGGGTTTGCGCCTCAGCCAGTTGCTTCCTTTTTATGAAATATAACGCGGTGCTGAGTGTATTAAATATAAAATGTGGATTTATCTGCGCATATACAGAGTTCAATTCCAGTTTTAATCTCAGGTTCCTTTTTATATTCCGCGCAGTAGCTATTCTGTTGGTAATGTATGCTACCAGGAAAAGCATAAATATAAAAAGAGCCACGCCGGATATAAGGAAAAATCTCACCCACAGAGGTCGCTGCCACCAGTACGGCACCACATATATACATAAGTTCAGCGCATTGCTTTTCCAGGTATTGTCATAAGCAATCAGCGAGAGATTATAGTGGCCTCCTGCCTGCATATCCGTCGGCAGGAATAGTTCATTGGCGTTTAGCTGCTCATATTTGTCTACTATCCCACTCAGCCTGTACAGGTATTTTACCTTTCCGTTTCCGGCAGGGTTAATAATATCTAATAGTAAATTGGCATTAGCTTGTTCAATAGAAATGGTATCGTGGTTTTTTACGTCATACAGGCTGTCTTTATAAGATACAAGGAATTTATATTTGGTGATGAAACTATCAGTTAACGGTTGGTTCAATAAGCTTTCGGCAGGTATCTCCACATCATAAAATCCCCTGTCGGTATTAATGAGGATCTTATTATTGAAGACCTGCATATCGTACACATAGGTGTAGTTGATGTTTTTTACATTGTGGTATATCACCGGCTTCGTCATTTGCATAGGCCCTTTCACCATACTAAATAAAACACCGAACGGCCCTGCAATAAGTATCTTATCATTGCTTAGTTCCATAGTGGCGCCATTTAGCCTGTAGTTAGGAAATAGTAATCGCACGGCATTTGTATTGTAATTGAAGACGAACAGTCTGTTATAGTCTTTAATGAAAACATTCCCGAAACTGTCAGCCACTATGCTTTCTATCTTCATTACACCCAGCGACCCCAGTTGACCTTTGGTTATTTCTATCCGCTTCCCTTTGTAAAGCAGTAGTATTTTCTTGTTATTATATACCCATGTCAGGTCCTTATACTTATCATAAAAAACACCCCTGTATCGGTCTCTGTCCAGGGAAAAATTATAAGATTTATAGCCCCGCAAATAATAATGATAAAGGCCAAGGCGTTTCGACAGTACATAAAACTCTTTGGCCGACTTTACCGCTATATTGCTTGGGCTCGCATAGTAATTGCTCCGCTCATATCCCTCATATCTCCCGGTTATCGTTCCTGTCTTATCGTTGAATACATTGATATCTCTGTTAGCCAATAAAAAAGAAGTATCCCTGTTGTAAGGCACCAGCTTCACAGCATTGTCATAATTCCCCCGCAGGTATCTCGTATGGTAATTGCTATCTACAAGCGCCAGTGAGCCTGTTTGCTCGTTCAGCCACATCCCGTTCTGGTTGGCTGTCCTGCCTATATATTTATAGTCAGGCAAAGATATTTTGTCTATTTTTTGAAAGTACCCTCCATACCCCGGGTTCAGGAATAAGCCTTTGGTAGAGGTCCCTGTGCATCTTCCCCAAAACCTATCCTCTATTATGGCTGCCATTTTGTTGCCGTCTATTTCCGGGTCATTGGTCAGCTCACGAATGGGTATCGTCTCTGTACAATTTAAACTACTGTCAATTTTATAGATATTTCTTTCAGTAAAAACGTAGAAGAACTTTTCATTCTCCTTTTCATAGGATAGCAGCTTTATCTTCTCATCCTGCTTTAGTACAGCATTGATATCTATGAACTTGCTTTGACATTTACCCAGGTCATACACCTCCACAACGTGGCTGTTTACCTCGTAAGAGATAATATGGTTCTGGAAATAGTTAACCAACCCCGATGTCTTAATGAACGGCGCATTGCATATAGAGCATACCCGTTTTATACTTGTCGTATTGTTGTTAAATGATACATTGTATATATTATCATTGCTCAATACCAGTATAGAACCATAGCCATTAGGCATAAAAAACGAAAAAGACAGGCCACCCAGGTCGTATATGTAAAATGTGTCATTTTTTTCTATGCACATGGAGCCGTTTTTGCTCACATAAGTACTGTAAAACATGATCCCCCATTGGGTCTCGCGCATATTCCTGGGATACAGCGTATTGTTATTAGACCTGAAGACTGTGTTTTTGTATTTCCCGTTGTATATATAACCTATCTCATTGGCTATGCTCGATGTCCATATCCGCCCCTTTCGGTCCTCGTATAGCTCCCATACGTCATCGTTCGACAAGCCTGCTTCAAGACCGTATAATTTTGGCGTATAGCCATTGTACTGAACAACTCCCTTAGGGGTAGCTATCCATATATACCCATGTTTATCCTCGAGCATATAATAAACCTTATTGGAGGGGAGGCCGTTGGCAATATTAATATTGAATTGCTCCGGCACCTGGCCGCGCAAGGCATTGCTGACTGTAAAAAGCAGCAACAGCATAGTGATATGTAGCAGCTTTCCTCTCAAAAAAGCAGGTATTCATCGCAAATCTGTTACAGAGGGAGTATAAGGTCGGGAGAAGGAAGTTTACACAATAATATTAATCAAAAAATACAAAGAACGCAATAGAGTGGGTATCAGCAGGCCTTATATAGGAATGCCATATACCACTTTGCAAAAGCCCCTTATTATCGTAATTTTGGGCAAACAAAGGGTTGCAATGCCACATTATCATTCTTTAGGAAAAATACCGCCAAAGCGCCATACGCAGTTTCGCAAAGCCGATGGCAGCCTGCATTCGGAACAGCTTTTCAGTACCGAGGGTTTCTCGTCAAATTCCTCGCTCCTGTACCATCTGTACCCCCCAACCAAGATCGTAAAGACCGAGGAGCCTATTGATGTATCACCTAAAGCAGCTTCAGATAATATATTGAAACACAGGAGCTATAAAGGCTTTAAAATATCACCGGAGCCTGAGTACCTCCAAAGTCGGAAAACAGTCCTTTTTAACAGCGATGTACAGCTCACCCTCGCAGCCCCACAGGCCGGCCTTGGTGAGAACATCTTTTATAAAAATGCCGATACCGATGAAGTGATCTTCATCCACGAGGGCACGGGGACGCTCAAAACCCAGTACGGTAAGATACCCTTCAGCTACGGCGACTATGTAGTAGTACCCCGCGGCACCATTTATCAAATAGAATTCGACACAAAAGACAACCGTCTTTTCATAATAGAATCATTCAGCCCCATCACCTTCCCAAAAAGATATCTAAGCAAATACGGGCAGTTATTAGAAAACTCCCCCTTCTGCGAAAGGGACCTGCGCAAACCAACGGACCTCGAGACAATAGACCAAAAGGGCGAGTTCCTTATAAAAGTAAAAAAGCGTGGACTGCTCTACCCCATTTGGTACGGCACACATCCTTTCGATGTCGTAGGTTGGGATGGCTGCGAATATCCATATGCGCTCAGCATACACGATTTCGAGCCTATTACAGGCAGGGTACACCAGCCACCACCCGTCCACCAGACCTTTGATGCACACAATTTCGTGATCTGCTCATTCGTACCCCGCCTATTCGATTACCACCCGCTGTCTATACCTGCTCCATACCATCATAGCAATATCGACAGCGATGAAGTACTCTATTACGTAGATGGCGACTTTATGAGCCGTAAGCACGTAGAGCGTGGCATGATTACTTTACACCCTGCTGGTATACCCCACGGCCCACACCCGGGAACAGTAGAAAAGAGCATAGGCGCAAAAGAAACAAAAGAGCTGGCGGTAATGGTAGATACCTTCCACCCGCTCAAAATGACTGCCGATGCAATTGGCATAGAAGACGACAGTTATATTTTTAGCTGGATAGAATAGTACTTTAAAAGCATGAGAGCATTTAGTTCAAGCTATATAAGAAAAAGGGCCCTGCTAAGAACATTGGCCATGGCAGAATGGAGCGGAGAACGGGTAGCGTCAGCACGCCTCTTCGGCGTCAGACGCGTCAAGAGTAATTAGGTAGCGTCAGTACGCCTTTCCGGCGTCAGACGCGTTAAAAGCAACCAATCTCATTTTCTTAAAATCTTTATAAATGGAAACATTAACCACAAGTGCCAAAATGAAACAAGCGCAGGACTTCCTGCCCATCAACGGTACTGATTACGTAGAACTATATGTAGGCAATGCCAAGCAGGCGGCCCACTTTTATAAAACAGCTTTTGGATTCCAGACCACTGCATATGCGGGTCCCGAAACCGGTGTGCGCGATGTAGCGTCATATATGCTGCAGCAAGGCAAGATCCGCCTGGTACTTACTACGCCATTAAAATCCACCAACCCCATCTCCGAGCATATCTACAAGCATGGCGATGGCGTAAAAGTATTAGCCCTGTGGGTTGATGACGCTTACAAGTCTTTTGAAGAAACAACAAAACGCGGCGCCAAAGTATACATGGAACCCAAAACCATGACCGACGAGCATGGCGAGGTGCGTATGGCCGGCATCTATACCTATGGCGAAACAGTGCACATGTTCG
>DDET01000022.1 GCA_002336915.1 Bacteroidetes bacterium UBA1947
TGTAAGGTTTTTTCAGGACGGGACAAGGAGAAATAATTAAAAATCATAATTTCTGCTTCGGATGTAGATCGGCAAAAACCGGAAACGAATCGGATTGCTATCCACATCAGCTAACCTTTATAAAACATTGACATCAAAAACATTGACTAAAAAAATGTGGATATCCTACTTCCGGTTTGATTTTTTCAAATTCGGAACTCATGTCGCAATAAACCCCAAACCTTCATTTCCTAATCTCCTATCTTTGCCACAGCAAAACCGCATATGAGCAAATACAGTAATGCCCGCGCCATGCGCGCGCTGATAAAAGCCAGCCTGCAGGCTATCTTCAAGAGTCCCTCGGCTATCGTGTTCAGCATAGCATTCCCGCTTATATTCATACTAGTGTTCGGCTTCCTGGGCAATAGCAGGGGCTACAGCATACATGTGGCCACAGCCCCGGGCTGCGATACCAACAATATGCTATATGGGGTACTGCAACAGATACCTGTGCTGAAATGGACCAAAGGCAAGGACAGCGCAGCCATAAACAAAGACCTGGCGGAAGGAGATATAGCTGCTACCATCAAAATAGAAAAGCAGGCGGAAGGCGGCACACCACAGTACAAGATACTGCTGAACAGCGTGAGCGGGCAGGAGGACAAGCTAAGGCAGCTACAAGCGATACTGAAGGAGGTGCTGGAAAGGCAGGACTCCGAGATACAGGCACATATAGAAAAGCTGGCGAAGATAGATGTGCACATAGAGCAGGTGCGCGACTTCAAGATGATCGATTTCATATTGCCGGGGCAGCTGGGCTTTTCGCTGCTGGCATCGGGGGTGTTCGGTACTGCTTTCGTGTTCTTCAATATGCGGCAGACGCTGGTGCTGAAACGCTTTTTTGCAACGCCTGTGCGCAAGGGCACTATTGTGGTGAGCGAGGGTATAGCACGTATGGTGTTCCAGCTGATGGGCGCTGTCATTATCATCTCCATAGGCCACTTCGCTTTCGACTATACGCTGATACACGGCTGGGTAACTTTTGTGGAGATGCTGGGCGTATGTGCGCTGGCTATGATGGTGTTCATGGGCTTTGGTTTTATCATCAGCAGCATTGCCAAGAGCGAGTCGTCGATACCGCCATTCTCTAACCTGATAACCTTGCCACAGTTCCTGCTGGCGGGTACTTTCTTCCCGATAGACAACTTCCCGAAATGGCTGCAGCCTATATGCAAGGCACTGCCGCTCACCTACCTGAATGATGCGCTGCGCAAGATAGGCTTTGAAGGTGCCAACTACTGGGATGTGCGCGTGGACCTGCTGGTGCTGATGGTATGGGGCCTGGTGATCTATGCTATAGCGGGGAAGATATTCAAGTGGGAGTAAAAAAGTCAAAAGTCAAAATTCAAAAGTGCCCGCCAACGCGTCTGACGTCGGAAAGGCGTACTGACGCTACCCGGTTTTAACGAACCAGTTCGAGTGGGCCGGACTTGTCTTCTTCGTGGCCGGTGGCACACATAGCGTGCACGCGGTAGTAGTAGGTGCCATTGCTTGCGGGCCTGCCGTTATAGTTGCCATCCCAGCTGTCGGCTTTGTTCTTTGTCCAGAATACACGCTTGCCCCAGCGGTCGTAAATGCTGAGCTCGTAGTATTCCATATTGCCTATCACCAGTGCATGGAAGCGGTCGTTCTTCCCATCGCCATTAGGCGTAAAGGCATTGGGGTAAGTGAAGTGGCAGCATGGCTCTACCTTGGTATAGCGCAGCTTCAAAGAGTCTTTACAGCCAAACTCTGACTCCACGTAAAGGGTATATTCCGAAGGCTCGTAAACACGGATGAATTGCCTGCCATCTTTGTCGGTAAATATCTTGTTATAAGGCTCCCAGTAGTAGCTCTTCGCACCTGCGGCATCAAGGTATATTACCTCGCCCACACATACCGTTCCCTGCTCCATATTGAGGCTGATGTCGGGCTCGCCATACACATGAACATTCACTGCCTCCAGCGCAGAAACACAAGGCCCGTTCCGCTGGCTTACATACCAGGTAAAGACACCCGCTGAGTCGGAAGAGGGCAGGGGTGCCGAGGGGATGCTAACGCCGGCTGCATTATACCATTGAATTGTGCAGCCTGCAAGGGAATCGGCAAGCAAGACCGTGGTAGGATCGTGGATGCAATAAGCAAGATCGCCCGAAACCTCCGGCGTGAAGGGATAGGTACCGCTATCGACAATTGTAAAGCTGAATGGCGCCGAACAGCCCGGCAAGCCGGGTGCAGACACCATGCCTGTATAATTGCCTGCAGGCAAAGCGAAGCCGGCGGTATCCGAGGCGCTGATGCCTGTATACACAGGGTTGCCATCTTTGGATATAGAGATGGTGGCAGGCAGCACACCCTGTGTGATGATGGCCGTTATATTGGCAGGATGATAGCATTGAGTGGCTCCCTGCGTGATGGAGATCAGCTGGAAGGGGTTCACTACGTTGAGCGTGTAAGCGATGGTTTGCGTGGTGGATATGGGGCATGCATTGTTCCTGTAGCTTACAAAAAAATTGTACACACCCGGGTTGACCGAAGTAGTGTTCCAGCTAAAGTGAAGTGCCGGCGATGTGGTGTTGTCGTTCTGCAGGTTCATAGTAGCGCCGGGAGGCAGTGCAGTGTAGCTCACAGAGATGTTATTGCTTGCGGTATCAACCGGGTTAATATCGAACGATACGGTGGGTGTGCCAATACATAAGTTGATTACGTTGTTGCCCGAACTTCCGCCACCTGAAATGTTGACTGCATTTGTATTCTGCACATAGTCAAGATCCAGGTTGAGGACAACAAAGGTCATCTCGCGCTTACTGGTGCCTACGATAATGCCGTTCTTATACTCAGTTACCTGGCCCACCACGAGCGCATTCTGCAAGGCATTGGGCTTGAAGCTCATCTGGCCGTTGAGGGGGTTAAAGACAAATTGCCCTGTGTCTGTCAGCAGGGGGCGGGCACCGGAAAGCGTGATGTCGGGATTGCTGTAATAAAAAACAGAATTGCCATTGTCAAGCGCATCCACGAGTTGGAAAGACAGTGAATCATTATCGGGGTCAACAGCGCCCTGGTTATATTGCTGGGGCACATTAAGGGTATAGAAAGGCGTGGGTATGGTTGTGTATTCAGGTGAGGAGTTGGGGCCGGCCAGGTTGTTCAGCGTGGCTTCCAGGTACACATTGCTGACGGCGGCGTTGTACACATTGGTTATATTGGCACTGCGCCCGGCTTTGGAGCTATCGCCAAGATTGCCATCGAACAGGAAGTGCCAGTCGGCCTGCACGGAGCCGAGTGTTGTAGTGGCGGAGTAAACAAATTTTTTGACCCCCGGCAGTGTGCCCCCATTGCAATTGGTATTGTGCAGCTCGGCGGGGCAAACAGGCGACACCTCGATGCCCGTATTAGGCTCGGCGTGCAGCACTATATGAAAGGAGTCCAGGTGGCTGCCATGATATATATGGATGAGCGGGGTAGCCGTAGGCAGGTAAGCGAATGCACTTGCCCCGGTGGGTCCGCAATCTCCGTACAGCGTCAGCCGGACAGTGTAGCTATTGCCGGAAATATTGGTGTACAGCAGCTCGCCCCCGAAAATGTGCGAAGCGGCAGCAGGGCCGGCGCAAAGCAGGTTCGCCAGAACGAAAATAACCGGGAATAAAAATCTCTTCATGCGATAAAAACAATGCAGTACAAGCTATAACAAAGTTGCGGTATATTATTTGGCTGAAAAAATCCGTTATGGATTTTTAGCAATATGTATCTTAATTATCCACCTTTTTACGGCTGTATGACAGTAGTTTAGTAATAAATGAAATATCCCCCTATTTTTGCGGGCAAAACCACAAGAGCGGAATGAACCTTGAATTCAATAAAAATGAAGATGCTATGCGCCAGGCCGTGAGCCAGGCAAAACAGCGCCACGCAGTGATAAGCCTGGGCGGAGGTAAGAAGGCTATTGAAAAAGCGAAGGAGAAAGGCAAGATGAGCCCCAGGGAGCGTATAGCTTATCTTATAGACAAGGATAGTGCATTTACAGAGATAGGTTCGTTTGCAGGATACGAGATGTACCCAGAGCATGGCGGATGCCCGGCAGCGGGTACCGTGGCAGGCCTTGGCTATATACACGGCCGCCAGACCATGATCATAGCCAATGATAATACAGTGAAGGCGGGTGCATGGTTCCCTATAACAGGTAAGAAAAACCTGAGACTGCAGGAGATAGCCATGGAAAACCATTTGCCTGTAGTTTATATAGTGGACAGTGCAGGCGTTTTCCTGCCAATGCAGGACGAGATATTCCCGGATAAGGAGCACTTTGGCCGCATCTTCCGGAACAATGCGATGATGAGCGCCATGGGCATTAGCCAGATAGCTGCCGTAATGGGCAGTTGCGTAGCGGGTGGGGCATACCTGCCGATAATGAGCGACGAGACACTGATGGTGGAAGGTAATGGTTCGATATTCCTTGCCGGGCCATACCTGGTGAAGGCAGCGATAGGCGAAGACATAGATATACAAACACTGGGCGGTGCAAAGACACATACCGAGATAAGTGGCATAGCCGACTATAAATTTGATACGGAAGCTGAGTGCCTGGACCAGGTGCGCCGCATTATGGAAAAGATGGGCGAGCAACCGCGTGCAGGTTTTGATCGCATAAAAGCTGTGGCACCTGCGAAAGACCCGAAAGAGATATACGGATTGGTGACCGTAGATAACAGCAAGCCATATGATGTGGTGGAAATAATTGAACGCATAGTAGATAACTCGGAGTTTGACCAGTTCAAAGAAGATTACGGTAAAACAATAGTATGCGGGTATGCCCGGATAGAGGGTTGGGCAGTGGGGATAGTGGCCAACCAGCGCAAGATAGTGAAGAGCGGGAAGGGCGAGATGCAAATGGGTGGTGTGATATACAATGACAGTGCCGATAAAGCTGCAAGGTTCATCCAGAACTGCAACCAGAAAAGGATCCCGCTGGTGTTCCTGCAGGATGTAACCGGCTTTATGGTGGGCAGCCGCAGCGAGCACTCGGGCATTATTAAGGATGGTGCCAAGCTGGTGAATGCAGTGGCCAACTCTGTAGTGCCTAAGATCACGATCATAATAGGTAACTCATATGGTGCAGGCAACTATGCTATGTGCGGCAAGGCATACGACCCACGTTTTATATACGCATGGCCTAATGCACGGATAGCGGTGATGGGTGGTGAGCAGGCAGCGAAGACCATGCTGCAGATACAGGTGGCAGGCCTGAAGGCGAAAGGCGAAATAATAGAGCCTGAAACAGAGAAGGCAATGCTGAGAGAAATTACTGACCGGTACACCGCACAGACTACTGCTTACTACGCCGCAGCACGCTTATGGGTGGATGAAATAATAGACCCATTGGAAACAAGGCGCGTGATATCGGAAGGACTGAATGCAGCGAATCATAACCCAGAAGTTAAGGAGTTTAAGACGGGTGTGTTCCAGGTGTAATTCAGAAGAAATGCTTAATTTTGCAATGTTAACTAATAAACATCATGTCAGCAGCCCATCCTTTAAGTAACATTCAGCAAGAGCTACTGAAGCTGTATTCTTCCGATATAGCAGAGGCAGACTTATTGAATATTAAGCGTTATCTCGCAAAATACTTTGCATCAAAAGGCATAAGGGAAGCGGATAAAATATGGGATGAGAAAGGCTACAGTAACGATACAATGAATAAATGGTTAAGCGAAGACGATACCGATTATGACAATAAAAACAGTCATTGATACAAATGTTCTTGTATCGTCATTATCCTCACGGTCTGTTTATCATTGGTTAATCGAATTTTTATTTGCTGAGAAATTTGAACTTTTTATTACGGATGAAATAATTCTTGAGTACGAGGAAGTTTTGAAAGCTAAGTACTCTGCAGCAGTAGCTAACAACTTTTTGCTTGCTTTGAAGGAACTACCAAACGTACATTTCACACAGGTTTACTTTAAATGGAACCTAATCAGTGATCCCGACGATAATAAGTTTGTTGATTGCTATATAGCTGCTGGTGCTCATTATTTGCTTACCCACGATTCGCACTTTTCTGTTCTCAATACTGTCAAATTCCCTGTGGTAAGCCTGGTAAAATTGCAGGAGTTCGAAAGTATTCTTAGAGCTAAATAGCTAATACGTCATTTAGCTGAAAGCTATTAGACATGAATCGCGAAAAATAAGTACATTTCCTTAAAAGACAGGGATTGCAGCGGTTCTTATACGGACTTTTAGGGTGTTTTATTCTTTTTATTCTTCCTGCGAGGCTGGTGGCCCAAAGCGGGCAGGGATCTTTTTCGCCGGGCCTGCATCATAGGACATTTGTTGTTCGCGATACTATTTTTGTTGATTCTCTTTCGATCGCTCCCGGTACGGTGCACATAGATAATGTAGCAGATGCTGATTTTATGGTGCTGCATGAGCAGTCGAAGATAGTGTGGAAGCGAAAGCCCGCTGTTGATTCTGTTCGGATCACTTACCGCACACTGAATATTTCCCTCAACAAAGTATATAGCCATAAGAACAGGCAGATGGTGGATTCGAACTATGCTTTTCTTATTTACCATCCTGATGATGATGCGAAGGGCAGCAACAATTTTGTGGACTTCAACCAGCTGGATTACAAAGGCAGCTACGGCCGGAGCATAAGCCTGGGCAATAACCAGGACGTAACGCTGAACTCGCAATTTAATATGCAGATGAGCGGGTATATACTGGACAGTATAAAGTTGGATGCTGCTATAACCGACAACACAGTGCCCTTTCAGCCGGAGGGGAATACACAAAGGCTGCAGGAGTTTGACCAGGTATTTATACACCTGCAGAAGAACAAGCATGACCTGACACTAGGCGACTATGTACTGGAGCGGCCGCCGGGATATTTTCTGAATTTTTATAAGCGTGTGCAGGGTGTTTTTTACCAGGATGAATTCAAGCTTGGTAAGAAGACTGTGAACAAAGCGGGATTAAGTGGCTCGATCGCTAAGGGACAGTTTTCAAGGAATATTTTTCAAGGGGAAGAAGGTAACCAGGGGCCGTATAAGCTGACAGGGAATAATGGCGAACAATTCTTCATAGTACTGGCAGGGACGGAGAAAGTGTATGTCAACAATATATTGCTGGAGCGGGGTGAGAATGCCGACTATGTGATAGACTACAATACTGCCGAACTGCGCTTTATGCCGCGCAGGATGATCACGAAGGACTCGCGTATACAAGTGGAGTTTGAATACCAGGACCGGAATTATCTTAACTCGCTTTTTTATGCTTATGATGAGCTGCGGGTGGGCAATAAACTGAATATGCGTTTCAACGCATACTCTAACCAGGATGCTAAGAACCAGCCTTACCTGCAAACGCTGAACGGCAGCCAGAAAAGGTTTTTAGGAGACCTTGGCGACTCGATACAGAATGCTTATTATCCTAATATTGCCAATGACACTTTTGCCGCGAATAAGATATTGTATAAACTGGTGGACAGCACCGTGGGTGCCGTGCATTATGATTCGATTTTTGTTTATTCCATAAGCCCGGATAGTGCGCGGTATAATCTTTCCTTTTCGTTTGTGGGTGATGGTAAGGGCGATTACGTTATTGCCAATACAAATGCCAATGGACGTGTGTACAATTGGGTGCCGCGTATTAACGGCAGGCAACAGGGGAATTATGCGCCGGTGCAATTGCTTGTTACGCCGAAGATGCAGCAGGTGTTTAGCCTGAATACTACTTGCAATATCGACTCGCTGAAGGCAATAAATGTAGAAGTGGCTGCAAGCAATACTGACCCGAATTTATTCTCGGCCACCGACAATAATACCCATCTTGGTATGGCGACAAGGGTAAACTATACGGAGAAAAGATGGTTGGGCGGCAGGGACAGTGCAGGCGTGAAAAAGTGGAACTGGCAAAACAAGATATCTTACGAGTATGTGCAGGACAGGTTTAAGGCTATAGCGCCATACAGGAATGTAGAGTTCGGCAGGGACTGGAATGTACCACAGGCAGGCAATAAGCCCGATGAACATCTTGTGAATGCGGGGACAAAACTACAGAATGCGAGGTGGGGTACCACAGCTTATGATTTTACATTCTACAAGCGGGGCCTCGATTATGCAGGCTACAGGAATATAGTTTCATACGACTATAATTACAAGGCGGCGAGGGCGGGATTTGTGATGAACGTAGTGAATGCGGCGGATACGTTTTGGAAGTCGGTCTACCTCAGGCCATCGGCATATGCCGAGTATGGGATCAAGCCATTGATGAATACAATAGTGGGCGCGCGGTATGAGGCGGAGCACAATACGATACGCAGCAAAGTGGGCGATACGTTAACACCGGCCGCATTTGCTTTCGATATTGCATCGGTATACCTGAGAACACCGGATAAACAACCTTTTAACTGGATGCTGAATTACTCGATGCGTAAGGACCAATTACCGAGGAACAATGCTTTTAAAGACCAGAGCCATAGCGATAATATAGACCTGCGACTGGGTATTGCTAAGTGGAAGGATCATCGCATAAATTTCACAGGAACCTACCGAAAACTGTATGTAGATGACAGCAGCTTTAATACCCAGAGGCCTGAGGAAAGCTTGCTTGGCAGGCTGGAGTATACAGGTACGCTATGGGGTGGGGTATTAACAGGTAATACGTTGTATGAGTTTGGTGCAGGACAAGAGCAAAAGCGTGCTTATACTTACGTAGAAGTGCCTGCAGGACAGGGCATTTACAATTGGATAGACTATAACGGAGACGGCGTGCAGCAATCGAATGAATTTGAAGTGGCGCTGTATCCTGACCAGAAAAAATTTATTCGTGTGTATACTCCAACAAATGAGTACGTAAAAGTGAACTATGTAAACTTCAACCAGTCGGCAACCTTTGAGCCATCTTACTTCTGGAAGGGTGATAAGAAGCTTTGGCAAGCTTTTTTCTCACGCTTTGCTGATCAGCTGGCGTTGCAGATAAGTAACAGGCTGCTGGCCTCACAGGGTTTGAAAGTATATAATCCCTTCACTGATGCAACGGTTGATACGTCGATCATCACTACGAACAATTCCTTCAGCAACACTTTTTATTTCAACCGTACGAGCTCGAAATGGGGGCTGGATTATAACTACCTGTCGAACACAGGTAAGCAACTCCTGAACTATGGTGTAGAGTCGAGCGACAGCAAGCAACATTTGGGAAGATTCAGGTGGAATATTACAAAGGCCTGGATGCTGAATATTTCCGGCAGGGAAGGTTATCGTTCTTACCTATCAGCACTGGATGATAACAGAACTTATCATATCGATAACTGGTCGGGAGAGCCTACACTAACATGGCTATACCGATCGGTGCTTAGGGTGACGGGGGGCTTTAAGTATGAAGAGCGAAAGAACAGGCCGCAATACGGAGGTGAGCTGGCTAAAATTCAAAGTGCCAACCTGGAGCTCAGGTTCAGCAAAGCAACGATCGGGGCAGTGCAATTAAGAGGCACCTATTCAAATATTAATTTCAACGGGCTTATTACAGCACCTATAGCTTTTACTATGCTGGATGCCTTACAAAAAGGTGATAATTTTCTCTGGAGCATGAGTTGGGAAAGAAAAGTGGCAAAAGGCATAGAGGTATCGCTGGAATATGACGGGCGGAAAGCGGGCAGTACCAATGTGATACACACCGGCAGGATGAGCCTGAGGGCTATATTATAAATAGTCTTCTGGTTATAAGGGTATAGTTTTTATTATCTTCATGTTGTGGAAAAATGTTGCGATTTTTGACATACAACCCGTTTTAGATGATAGAAGTTAAGAACATTAAGAAAAGTTTTGGCGATAAGGTGGTGATAGATGACGTGTCGGCGAGCATGAAGGAGGGGAAAACGAACCTGATCATTGGCACGAGCGGCAGTGGCAAAACAGTATTGATGAAAATAATGATCGGCCTGATGCCGGTGGACTCGGGCGAGGTATTGTATGAGGGCAAGGATATCACTAAAATGGAGGTTAATGAATTGAAGGAGATACGCAAGCAGATAGGTATGCTCTTCCAGGGTGGTGCGCTCTTTGATAGTAAAACGGTAGAGCAGAATGTAATGTTCCCCCTTGATATGTTCACCAATATGACCAGGCGCGAGAAACGTAAGCGTGCCGATGAGGTACTGGACAGGGTGAACCTTATGGACGCTCACGTTAAATTCCCGGCCGAAATAAGCGGTGGTATGAAAAAACGTGTAGCACTTGCCCGTGCAATAGTTCTGAATCCCAAATACCTGTTTTGCGATGAGCCCAACTCAGGCCTGGACCCGCAGACATCATTGGTAATAGATAAGCTGATAAAGGAGATCACTGTGGAGTATAATATTACCACGATAGTCAATACCCATGATATGAATACAGTAATGGAGAGCGGTGACCATATCATCTACATGTACCAGGGCAAAAAACAGTGGGAAGGGTCGAATAAGGACATTATCTTCAGCGACGATAAGCAATTGAACGATTTTATATTCGCTTCCGAATTCCTGGCAAAAGCAAAAGAGATCAGTATGCAGGAACAAGGAGGGAAGCCTAAATAGGCCTCCCCTGCCTGTTCTTGCTATTCTACAATTAATCGTCCCGAATAATATTCCTTGCCTCCTGTAACCTTATAGAAATAAAGGCCCGCAGGGTATTTGCCAAGGTCTACCTGCTGCTTGTAATTTGTTTCGAGCACTGCTGAGCCCATAGCATTATAAATGGTCAGTTGCAGCCCCTTTTCATTTTCCAGCGCCGGGAAGTTAACGATGCCGTTGCGTATAGGGTTGGGGGATACATTTAGCCTTTGTACAGCGGCTATGTTATTTACTTTCCCTGCAAAATGGTCTATTTTCATTTCGATATCGTCGATGATCCAGCCATCGAGCGTGTCAGCAGTTGAGTCGCTCTCAAAACGGAAACGAAGAAGGATAATGGAATCCATGGGATTACAGCTGGCGGTACTTTTATTGGCGATCGGTATGGCATGCAGGAATTCGACACCTGAATATTGCCAGCCATTGCTGGTACCACTGAATGCCATTTCGCCCGATTGCAAAGTGTCGGTAGTACTATACAGGTTGTCGGTAAGCAGGCCGTAACTCCCCTGTGAATCGTGATTGCAAATACCTTTAACATTATCCCATGTCTGGCCCTCGTCGTAAGAAAACTCAACTATTCCGCCATCGTGGCCTGCAGTGGTCTGGTACTTGTGTTTAAAGTAGATTATGGGATTGTAGTAGCCTTGTCTTATCCTAAGCACAAACCAGTCGTTTGCATTCAAAGGGTAAGGGTTGGTGGTATCTGTCATAAGAGCTGCAGTAGTGTCCCCGATGCTGAAAAATGGCTTCAGCGTTTTGCCAATACGCCATAAGTGCGCACCGCTGGTGTCAACGGTGATCCTGGCATTCGTTATTGAGCTTGCGGATAGGCTGCTACTGTCTTCGAACGTGATAGTTACCGAATCTATCGGGGTGTCGCCCCGTACAATGTAATTTTGTGCTTTAAGGCTTGTGTGCCCCAAAAAAACCGGTATAAGAGCAAAGCTTAACAGGCGTAGTGATCTTTTCATAAGACGAATTTGTAATGGTTAACGATAATGAGGCCTCAGTTATATTGACGAACAAGCGGCGCAAAACGTTAGAAAAAAAGCCCCCGACCTGTGGGCCGGGGGCTTTGAGAAAATATTTTAGGATACAATTAGCGGAGGTCGACCACTTCCACCCCGGGATGTGCTTTGGCATCGAAAGTGAAATAGTTATCGGCCAGGTTTGGATTAGGTGTAAAATCGCTGATCTCGTATTGGTAAACGCTGCCATTCTTTTCCCACATATTGCCGCCTGCAATAGTGTTGCTGGCTTTGTCAACGGCAAGTTCCAGCTTAGTGAGCTGTTTGCTTTTGCCTGCCACAGGCGTCATCTCTATTACATCACAATTTTTGCCTGCCACTTTGCGTGTACCTACGTACTTGTACGAATATTCCTTATCGTAAAAGTTGGTAAGGAGCTTTGCGGGTGATATCGTTTGCTCGTCGGGGTTGAATTTGCTTATCTGTACCTCGTTAGACTCTTTCATGTAGGTCCACACGGTTTTGGTATCACAAATGATCTCCTGGCCTGCTATGAGCACATGGTATTTTTGCCCCTTCATAGAGAAAGAGCCTTTTTTGGTTTCCTTAACTTTTCCGTTCGATCCGTTCAGGTGAAATGCAAAATTTGCTTTTAATGATTTCAGGCTGCTGATCTTTTTGCTTACCGCATCGAGGATAGTTTTTGCTTTCGCATCTTGTGCATGCACGGTTTGTACAGCAAAGGCTATCATGAGCAAGCTAACACACAGGATTTTTTTCATTTTTGTTCGTTCAGATAAATTAATTGATTAAAAATATACTTGTTTTTCTTTCTTAGCCTAGTGTATTCAAAAACTGTTCCAACTCTGCTTCAGTTTTAAAATAAACTTCGCGTGGCTTGCTGCCAATGGCCGGGCCTACTATGCCGGCGGCTTCCAGTTGGTCCATTATACGCCCTGCACGGTTATAGCCAAGGTTATAGCGCCGCTGCAGCATGGACGTAGAGCCTGATTGGGTGGTAACTACTGTTTTTGCGCAATCTTCGAATAATTTGTCCCTGTTGGCAAGATCCAGCACTTTATCGGAGCTGTCGGAATCCTCGCCTTCATATTCAGGCAGTTCAAATGCCGAGGGATATCCGCGCTGTTTGCCTATAAATTCAACAATTCGCTCAACTTCAGGGGTATCCACGAAAGCACATTGCAGGCGCAGCAGCTCGCTGCCGTGCGATACCAGCATATCACCACGGCCTATGAGCTGTTCGGCACCGCCCGCATCCAGTATGGTGCGCGAATCCACCTTGGCCGAAACCTTGAATGCGATACGTGCCGGGAAGTTGGCTTTGATAGTACCCGTAATTACGTTCACCGATGGGCGCTGCGTGGCAATGATCAGGTGTATGCCTATGGCGCGTGCCAGCTGTGCAAGGCGCGCTATGGGCATTTCCACCTCTTTGCCGGCCGTCATGATCAGGTCGGCAAACTCATCTATCACCAGTACTATAAAAGGTAAATATTTATGGCCGCGTTCGGGGTTCAGCCTGCGGCTGATGAATTTGTCGTTGTATTCTTTAATGTTCCTTGCGCCTGCTTCCTTCAGCAATTCGTAACGGTTGTCCATTTCAATGCATAATGCATTGAGGGTATAAACAACTTTTTTAGTGTCGGTAATGATCGCTTCTTCTTCGTTGGGCAGTTTGGCAAGAAAATGTTTTTCAATTAGCCTGTATACCGACAATTCCACCTTCTTGGGATCCACCATCACAAACTTCAATTGCGAGGGATGTTTCTTGTAAAGCAGCGATACGAGTATGGCATTTATACCTACCGATTTACCCTGGCCTGTTGCGCCTGCCATCAGCAAGTGCGGCATGGTTGCCAGGTCAACGATATAGTTCTCGTTATCAATTTTTTTGCCCAGCGCAATGGGCAGGCTCATTTTTGAATTGACAAACTTTTCGCTGGATAGCAGTGCCCTCATGGACACTATCTGTTTGTGTGCATTAGGCACTTCAATGCCTATGGTGCCACGGCCGGGTATAGGCGCTATGATACGTATCCCAAGGGCTGCAAGGTTCAGCGCTATGTCATCTTCGAGGTTACGGATCTTCGATATGCGCACACCCTCTGCAGGCACTATTTCATATAGTGTAACAGTTGGGCCCACGGTAGCGCTGATGCGCTGTATCTCTATGCCGAAACTCTTCAGCGTTTGTATGATCTGGTTCTTGTTCTTTTCCAGCTCTTCCTTATCCAGTGTTATGGCTTCGGGGGCGCGGTCATCCAGCAGGTTAAGTGTCGGGAATTTATAACTTGGCAAGTCCAGTTCAGGAGCATAAGGCTCATTGTTTTCGATACTGATGTGCGCGCCATTTTTTATAAGTGGTTCGTCCTCCTGCTTTATCACTTCGAAGGAAAATCCTTCACCGGCTGCCTCTTTTTTCTTTTCCTTCGGCTCGTATACGATCTCTTCGGCTTCTTCTTCCTCCGCTATTTCTTCCTCTTCCTCTTGGGGTTCTTCAGGTATGGTTTCGGTAACTGTTTCTTTGTTGGCAATGACATTACCGGCATAAATATCATTCACCGTTTTTTGCGGTGTTTTTTCTGTAAGGCTCATGTTCCAGTCTTTGGCATTTGCCTCTGCGTCTAATATCGCCAGCGGGGTAACTTTGTTTTTCGATTTCTTTTTTTCTTCAACAGGTTCCTCCGGATCTCCCGCCTCAACAGGTATTTCTTCCTCCTGTTCCTTGGCACTTACCATGGCTGCACGCGCATTTTGTGCTGCCCTGCGCATTCTTTGCAATAATGGCCTTATATCGAGGGCCATTATAACGAAGAGGAAAAAACAAGCAGCGGCAAACAGGGCAAGGCCTGTGCCCGTTGTGCCTATAAGGCCGGTGAGGTAAGCTATTGTTTCATTGCCTAGTGCGCCACCAAAGGGGAATGCTGCATTGGGCCAGATAAAGGCCAGGGTAGGGGCGGCAATAAGCAATAAAATAGACACCCAGCGCACGTAGCGTAGTAGCGGAACTATGCGCTTACCATATATCAGGTTGGCGCCCAATGCGGCAATTGCAAGGCCAATAGCTAATGAGGCAATCCCTGCGCCCATATATACCAATACATGCGACAGAGCGGCACCCATCCTGCCGCCCCAATTTGCGACCGGGCTATTGTCTTTAAATAAAAAATGTGATAAATCGCTGCTGCTGAATAATTTATCCTGGTCGGTTTTCCAGGTGAAGCAGTAACTAATGATAGAAAAACATATAAATACACCCAGGAGGAGGAATATTATCCCTGCGCCAAGCCTTAGCTGTTTGCTCCTGCTCTGCGGCGGGATGGGCTCCCCGCCCGCATTCCCTGTCTTTTTCTTACTTGTATTAGTACTTTTTTTATTGCTGGCCATACTCGGGCAAAACGATGTGCGAAGGTACAATATTAATAAAGTAGCTGCTTTGTTAAAAAAAGTCTTGAAAACATTTAATAAAACAGTATTTTTGATTAACCGAAAACTAGAAAAGAAAGCAAACTTTTTTTTCTAAATCACCGTCTTAATATAAAACCCATGAAAATGGAGAAAAAAATGAATAAGTTAATTTCCTTTTTAAGTATCATCGCACTATCTGTTTTCGCTAATAGATCATCAGCGCAAATAACGGTTACCCCTAACCAGACAGCAGCCCAGCTTGCTGCCGACCTCACGGGCGCAGGCGTAATAGTTACTAATCCTACGCTTAACTGCGCGGGACAGGCCAACGGGTATTTTATTGGTGTAAGTAACCTGGGTATTGATAGCGGTATCGTTTTGACTTCAGGTAAGGCTAATAGCCCTAATGGTGTTAATGGACCGGTAATTGTAAATAATCCGAGTTCTTCTAATAACTTTCCCGGAGATCCCGATCTGACAATACTTGCAGGTAACCTGGCTACGCATGATGCCTGTGTGCTTGAGTTTGATTTCGTCCCATCAGGCGATACGGTGAAATTCAATTATGTATTCGGATCAGCGGAGTATACTAATTATTCATGCTCCCCGTTCAACGACGTGTTTGGCTTTTTCATTTCGGGGCCAACTATTGTAGGTACACAAAACATAGCACTGATACCCAATACCAATATTCCTGTGGCGGTGAACAGCACTACCAACCTGGCTGTAAATAACGCTGATCCCACTTCCTGCCAGGCAATGGGACCCGGCTCGCCATTCTCACAGTATTATGTAAATAACCTTACAGGTACTTATATCGCTTATGCCGGTTTTACAACAGTGCTTACCGCACTTTCTGCGGTTACACCCTGCGATACCTATCACCTGAAACTGGCAGTGGCCGATGCAGGCGACTTTGTGCTTGACTCAGGTGTGTTCCTCGAGGCAGGTAGTCTTACTTCCGGTACTACTTCTATTGCTACCTTCGGCCCCGGTGGCCTTCCGTATGTGGTAAGAGGTTGTGCGCCGGGTAAGTTCGTATTTACCAGGCCTAAGGCCACACCACTACCTAAAGTCATTCATTACCAGATAGCGGGTACTGCCATAAATGGTACCGATTACGAGACCATAGCCGATAGTGCTATCATACCTGCTAATGATACTGTCGATACCTTATTCATCTACGCGCTGCCTGCCAACCCTGCAACAGGGCCTAAGACCGTAAAGCTGTATATACTTTCTCCATACCTCTGCAACGGCAACCAGGTTACGGATAGCGCTGAGCTTACAATACTCGATTCTATCTATGTACACGTTCTTTCACCCGATACCCCGATTTGTATCGGCAATTCTGTTCATATACTTGCAGAAGGTGATAGCGTTCTGAATTTCGCCTGGACACCGACAACAGGCCTGGATAGCCCGAATGTGCTAAGTCCAACGGCCACACCTACCACCACCACTACATATACACTTACTGCCGACCTTCCCGGTTCCGGGTGCCCCACTATGCATGGCAATATCACCATCTTTGTAAAATATCCGCCTACCATTGACCTGGGGCCTGATGTCACGACCTGCGTCGGGGTGCCGGTGCAGCTGATGGCAAACATTACCCCTGTCAACCAAACGTATACATACTCATGGGATTCAACGACCTTCCTTAATTACACCAATATACAGAACCCTGTAAGTACGCCAACTACGCTGAATGATGTGACCTATGTGGTTACTGCCGATCCCGGTGCAGTAGGTTGTGCACGTACCGATACTATTACGATCCATGAGCTGCCTAACGACTTTACCTTGCTGAACCCCGATACTACCGTGTGCGTGGGCGGTGTGGTACAGGTAAGGGCAAGCGGCGATCCTAACTTCACTTATTTATGGTCACCGTCTACTTATGTTTCCAATCCGCAGATCATCAACCCGGTTATTACTCCTGATACCACTACGTACTATACTATCAAGGCTACCTATCCCGGTTGTCCTGATATGTACCATTCTTTTGGTATAGAAGTACAGCCTAACCCAATAGTAGGTATACCTGATTCTGCACAAATGTGCCAGTGGAAGAGCATTATCCTGAATGCTACCATTACACCTCCGTATACTAACTATACTTATAGCTGGTCGCCAAACACGGGCCTGGATAACTATAACACACCAAACGTAGTGTTCACAGGCGATAACAGCGCTAATTACATACTCACCGTTACTACGCCGATTGGCTGTACCGGTTCTGATTCGACATATATTACCGTGTTTCCCGGCAACTTTGGTACGCTCAGCCCTTCGGCTGACAGCAACCTCTGCCCCAGGGATACTGTTACCTTGCATGCCGGCGGCGGTGTATTCTATAACTGGACACCTAATTCACGCGATTTCATCAATGATTCGCTGAGCGCCGACCCGGTAGTATATCCATTCTCTGATACCAAATACCAGGTACTGATCACGGATATTCATGGTTGTTATGATACACTGGATGTGAAGTTCTTTGTACATTCTGATGCCGTTGTAGATGTGCCCGATTCTGTGGTATTATATCCCGGCGAAAGCTACCAGATGAACCCGCAGGGAAATGTATTGTATTTTAATTGGGCACCGGCCACAGGCCTGAGCGCTACGGATATCTCTAATCCGGTAGCAGCGCCTGAGGTAAGGACCAGGTATGTGGTTAACGCGAAGACCGAGTGGGGCTGTACAGTATCCGATTCTATAGATGTAATTATTAATACTGAGTCGGTCCTGGACCTGCCAAACGCCTTCTCACCGGGCTCTAACCCAAATTCAGAATTTAAAATTGTAAAGCGGGGCATTGCAACTCTCAAAAATTTCCGTATTTTCAACCGCTGGGGAAACATGGTTTTTGAGACAACAGACATAGACAAAGGATGGGACGGTACATATAAAGGTACACCTCAGCCTTTTGGTGTGTATGTTTATATGGTTGAAGCATATAGCAATACAGGACGTAAATTTATCAAACAAGGAAACGTAACATTAATTAGATAACATCCATTAAGGTAAGTATATCATGACCAAAAAAAATATCGTAACCCGTATAAGCCTGGGAGCAGTATTAGCGCTTACCCTTCAAGCACCTGTACAGGCCCAGGATATTCACTTCACCCAGTTCGAAGCATCTCCGCTGATCGTTAATCCTTCCTTTACAGGGGGCTTCAGCGGGCAGTTCCGTGCTGCGGGTGTTTATCGCAACCAATGGAAAAGTGTTACTGTTCCTTTCGTAACGTATGCAGCTTCCGTTGACCTGCCAATAGTGTATGACTTGTCGCACGATGATTATCTTGCTGCGGGCGCACAACTGTATAACGACAGGGCGGGCGATGGTAACCTGAACAATTTTTCCGGTTTATTGTCTGTTGCTTATCACAAATTCATGGGTGAAAAAGCCCAGATAGGTGTGGGTGTTCAGGGCGGCTATACAGAAAAAAGCATTGATATCTCTAAGTTATATTTTGGTGATGAATTCCTGAACGGAACCTTTCAGCCCGGTACATCTGCGGAGTATCCTTATCTTAATAGCAGGGTAAAATACTTTACGGTTAATGCCGGTGTTAGCTTCACACATAATGTAGGCCGCAATTTCGGTTATGCAATAGGCCTTGGCGCTAATAACCTGAACCAGCCAAAAGATGCTATAGAAAAGAAGACAAATGCCGATGTAGGCCTTGCAATGCGTTATACAGGCCAGTTAGGCATTATTGCTTACCTCAGCGACCGTTTCAGCATCCGCCCTGCAGCATTGTATCAAATGCAGGCTTCAGCATCCGAGATCATTGCAGGTAATGAATTCAATTATATAGTAGGAAATCCTGACGTACACAGCTTTGCAACAGCAATATTCCTTGGCGGTTGGTACCGCAACGGTGATGCCGCTATGGCCACTGTGGGTGTTGAATTCAAAGGATTTAAGTTCGGCGTTAGTTATGACTATAATTTATCTACGTTGAAAGACGCATCGAACGGCAAGGGCGGTTTCGAAATATCACTGCGGTATATAGCTCCAAATCCACTTGATTTTGCGCACCGCCTGGTTTATCCTTGCTCCCGTTTTTAAGAAATTATTGAGAGGATTTTAAGATATTGTTGAGAAAGGGCAAAAATTTTTTTCAAGCCCTTTCTTTTTTTGGTAGCATTTTATACTTTTATACCCATTAACAACGCTCGCGAACATGAGAAAAAATTGGCTGCTCCTTATAATAGCAACGGTTTTCGTTACACTGCAATATAACGCAAATGCACAGTCGCATAGGACGGAAAAGTATAGAAACAAGGCAAACGACCCTGTAGCGGGCTTATCTTACGATAAGAAACTTCGCTGGGCGGATAACTTGTTTCGTGAAGGCAGTTACTTCAACGCCATCGATTATTACCAGCAATTAAAGCAAGAGCAGGAACGCAATCCCTATTTGACATACATGTTGGCAGAGTGCTACTCTCTTACAAGGGATTATGTACCCGCTGCACACTACTATGCCGAAACATATGCCTTGTCTTCCAAGTTGTATCCGGAAGCTGTATTCAAGCAGGGTAAAATGGAAAAGCAAGCCGGCGAGTATGAAAAAGCAATTGCTACTTTCAACAGGTTCATCGCTGATAATCCGAAGACCTTTAAGAAGGCAAAGAAATATGCTAAGGTTCAGATAGATGGCTGTAACAAAGCCTTATTATCAATTAAAGATCCTCAGCCGCAAACTATATTGAATGCCGGCCCTAACGTGAACAGCGCTTATACAGAATCAGCACCTTACCCACTGGGCGATACTGCATTGTTGTTCTCTTCTATGCGCCAGAACGAAGTTATTGATAACACAAAATCGCGTGGTGAGTACATGTCGCGTTTCATGGTGTCACAAAAACAAAAACACGTTTCAGACGTGGATTCTTTCCAATGGCCTTTGAAATTCATGGATGGCAAATTCAACCAGGACAACGTACACGTTGGTAACGGTTGCTTTAGCCCCGGTGGCGATCGCTTCTACTTCACTAAATGTGGTGAAGGTGATTCTAATGCCATCAATTGTAAAATATACGTTTCTACTTTCAAAGGATCAGAATGGTCTAAACCTGAGACCTTAACTGAAGGCATCAATGACGGGCCTTCTAACACTCAGCCATGGATCGCTAAGATCGGTAAAAAAGAGATCCTGTTCTTCTCTTCAAACCGTACACTGCAAAGCCGTGGTGGTTATGATATCTGGTATTCTGTTTATGATACGCGCCGTGGTACTTACCGCCGCCCTCAGAATGCCGGTAAACAAGTTAATACTGAATATGACGAGCAGACACCTTATTATGACACCCGCGTAGGTAAATTGTATTTTGCATCTAACGGCTGGGCAGGTTTTGGTGGCTTCGATATATTCTCAGCTGATGGTGGCCCTTCACGTTATACTAACGTAACCAACCTGGGTTATCCGATTAACACTTGCGCCGATGAGATGTACTATGTAAAAGATCCGCTGGGTAAGCCCGATGCATATATCGTGTCTAACCGCGTTGGTTCTATAGCGCTTAAAAATCCTACTTGCTGCGATGATATCTGGCGTGTACAGTATGAGCCAAGGCTTATCGTTATAGGTAAAGTAGTAGACAGGAAGACAAGTGAAAAAATGTCGGATGTAGTAGTGAAAATGGTTAACCAGAACAGCGACCTGAAAACTTTCAATTCAACGGACGGTAACTTCACATTCAATATTGCGCGTGGCAACGCCTACGTTATCACAGGTGATAAGCCAGGCTACTCTTCTACGCGTGCTTCCATCAATACAATGGATGTGAAACGTACTGATCCTGATGATACAGTATATGTTACCATCTATATGGATAGCGTTGTTGTTGACTTCTCGGTAACGAACGTGTTCTACGATTTTGATAAGGCTACACTACGCCCTGAGTCTTCGGCTTCACTGGATTCTTTGGTGAACTTTATGAAAGACAATCCGTCACTCAGCGTGGAAATATATTCCTATACCGATTCTAAGGGTAGTGTTAAGTACAACGAAGATCTTTCTAAACGCCGTGCCCAGTCGGTTGTTGATTATGTAGTGAAAGCAGGTATAGAAGAAGCAAGGCTGGTAGCAAAAGGCTTTGGTGATAAAATGCCTGTAGCGCCTAATAAGATAGGCAACAAAGACAACCCGGAAGGCCGCCAGCTGAACCGCCGTACCGAGTTCCGTATTGTAACGGATGTTCCATCGCGCCGCATACTGTTTAACAGTGCTAAACCCGGTACTATGGACGAGCAGTCAAAGAACCTGCAGGTGGATGAGAATTCAATGAACGAAGACGAGCCTGGCCATCCTGAAACCGAAATGACCAAACCAGGTAACAGGGTTAACAAAGCAGAAAAAAATCCATAAACGATAATGTTCTTTTTTCAAAAGAGGTTGTACGATAAGTACAACCTCTTTTATTTTTGTATAGCTATCTATCGGGTAAAGAGTATGTAATAATATTTTGTATATTAGACATGATATTCTTAACCATTTAAAACCTAAACGATGAAGAAGTTACTTTTATTTGTTTTTATGTGCATAATTTGCACTGCGACACGTTCCCTGGCAACGGAAGTAGTAAATAATACGAACTGCACCGTTACCATATACATGGTTTGCATAGATAATAATTGCATGGCGGTAAATCCCCCCTGTGCGACGGTGTCGGCTCCTCCAGGCACTACTACCTTGCCTGGCACGGGAAATTGTATTACCCAGTGTCCAAATATGAGATTGGGATATGTAATATGTTGTCCCAACCCCCCTAGTGGATCCGCGCCTTGTACAAGACTTTCTTTATCAACTCCAGTTATTTGTCCAAATTTTCCTGCCACAGCTACGCTTACTTGTTGTGATGTAACTCTAAATATTAGTTGGAATGCTAGTGGTACGCAAATGCTTATCAACTAATGATCAAAATTCAAAGGGCGGCTAAAAATGTCGCCCTCTTCTTTTATCTCGCATGATATATAAACAGATAGCGATACCAGTCGCTGACACAAGCCTTAGCGAAATAGTTATGGCAACATTGAACAGCATAGGCTTCGAAGGTTTTGAAGAAACTGATGGTAAGCTGTTTGCTTACATACCCACCACTGATCTTGATGAAAAGGAGCTGAATAGTATCCTGTCTGATCATGGGCTTTCCTGCGAGATAAAGGATATTGAAGAGCAAAACTGGAATGCGCAATGGGAGGAGAGTTTCCAGCCCGTTGTAGTGCCCGGTTTCTGTACCATTAGAGCGCACTTTCATGACATCCCGGTATCAACACCTCACGAAATCATTATCACCCCGCAAATGTCCTTTGGCACAGGCCACCATGCTACTACCGTGCTCATGATGATGCAAATGCAGCATATGGACCTTTCAAACAAGACCGTGCTCGATTTTGGTACAGGCACGGGCATCCTGGCCATCCTTGCCGAGCAGTTGAATGCCGGAAAGGTGATGGCGATAGATAATGATAGCTGGTCGTACGAGAATGCTACCGAGAATGTCAAGCGTAACAATTGCAGCGGAATCTCAGTGTTGCATGGCTCGCTGGAAGAAGTAAAAGGAGAACGATTTGATATAATCCTGGCTAATATAAACAGGCACATTATCCTCGAAAACATGAAGTTATTATACGACACCTTGTTTGATGGAGGGGATATTTTAATGAGCGGCTTGCTCAGAGACGACATCAATGTCATAAAACCTGCTGCAGAAAAAGCGGGTTTTAGCTTATTAGGCACAGATGAATTGAATGGATGGATTGTACTATTATTTAAAAAATAATATTTATTAAGCTAGTTAACTGCTCTTTAAGACTGTCAGACTAAGTGATGATAAGGTAACAATGGGCAGAAATAGGTTATTTTATTATTAGGATTTACGACGTGGAACATATAAATTTGTTGCTCTACAGTTAAGAAATCAGGATGACGATTGCTATTCTTATTGTGTTAGCGTATTTGATCGGCTCTATTCCTACAGCAGTTTGGATTAGTAAGCAGGTATACGGCATAGATATCAGGGAACATGGCAGCGGTAACGCCGGTGCTACAAATACATTCCGCATATTGGGCTCAAAGGCCGGATCGGCAGTGATGCTGATAGATATGCTTAAGGGTTTTATAGCCGTTAAGCTCTCCTTATTATCCCCATACCCATGGACAAGTGAACCTTTCGTGAACCTGCAGATATTCCTGGGCCTTGCAGCAGTTGTCGGGCATATATTCCCTATCTGGGCTGAGTTCAGGGGTGGTAAGGGTATTGCTACGCTGTTCGGCATGATACTGGGTATACAGCCACTGGCTGCAGTGAGCCTGGTAGGCGTATTCCTTTTAATACTGTTTGTAACACGTTATGTATCGCTTAGTTCCATCACAGCAAGCATAGCATTCCCCTTGCTGATACTATTTATCTTTCATGAACCGGAGGTTAGCTATAAGCTCTTTGCTATTGCTACCGCCTGCCTGGTTGTATTGACCCATCATAAAAATATAGGCCGCCTGCTGAGTGGCAATGAAAGTAAAGTACCGCTCTTCCGCAAAAAGAAGATGCGCAGGCATCATTAATCTACAGCATCTACAAGCATGGCGGGATGCGTAAATTCTACCTTTTATTAAGCGTTTTTCTCAGCTTCTTTTATCCCGTACGGGTACGTAAAGGCTCCAGCATTGAAAACCCGACATTAGAGCTATACCTGTATCGCAACCGCTGGCAGCTTGCTACGGCCGATGCACTATATTCCGACGGAGATAAGTACAGGCCGCTGGTATTAGCTTTCAGAGAGCTGGAAGATAAGCTGCCTGCAACTAAGAGTGTACTGGTATTGGGCGCAGGCCTGGGCAGCGCTGTAACCATCCTGCACAAGAAGGGATACAGCCCTGCGGTAACACTGGTGGACAATGACAAGCTGGTACTGCAATGGGCGCTTGAAAAACTAGGTAAGCTGACAGCTAATAACATAACACCCGTGTGTGATAACGCACAAGCGTATATGCAGCAGAACAAGCAGCAGTATGATATGGTGATCATAGACATCTTCAGCGGGAGGATAGTGCCGGACTTTGTTACCAAGACCGCTTTTTTAGAGAATTGCAGGCGAGGCATAAACCCGGGAGGCAGCGTAATCTTCAACTACATAGTGAACCACCCAAAACAATGGGATGATATACTTGCTGCATTTACAGAGATATTCCCCGCCAATAAGGTGCTGAAAAACGATACTAACCGCATCCTGATAGCTACAGTTTAGCAGACTGTATACGCAGCACTTTCCTGTTCTTCTTTTGCACGCGCATCTTTTCCGGTACCAGTTTCAGGATCTCGTCCATGAGGCTTTGCAGCAAGGTGAGGCGTACGAAATGGCTATTGGTAACGAGGCTTATCTCGCGCACGGGTTCCGGCTCTTCGAAGTAGCGGACCATGTCCATCTGGTCGTCGTTGAAATCGAGTGTGGCCAGCTCGGGGAGTATTGTAAATCCGCCGTTCTTGTCCACCATCTTGCGCAGTGTTTCTACGTTGCTTGATTCGTAACGGTATGGGCGATCGCTCTGCAGGCGCTGTATCTGGTCGCTGCAAAGATTGATGATCTGGTTGCGCATGCAATGGCCTTCATTGAGCAGCCAAATGCGATCAAGCTCTATATCAGAAGGGCTGATGAGCCTTTTCTTCAGTGCCTTTTCACCGGCAGAAAAATAGGCTACAAATGGTTCGTAGAACAGGGGATATTCTTTAATGCCATTCTCCTCGAGCGGAGTGCTAACCAGGGCCGCATCTATCTCGTTATTGCGTAGTGCGGATATTACCTGGTGCGTTTCCAGCTCTTTTACGTCCAGCTTTACATCGGGGTAGGATGTACTGTAGTGTTCTAAAAGGCCGGGTATGATGTAAGGTGCTACGGTAGGTATAACTGCAAACCTGAACTTGCCTGCAAGATTATTCTGCTGCACCTGTATCAGTTCGCCTATCTTCTCGCATTCAGCAAGCACTATGCGTGCCTGGTCGACAATGGCCTCGCCCATAGCTGTGATAGCTATAGGGTGCTTATTGCGATCGAACAATTTTATATTGAGCTCATCCTCGAGCTTCTGTATCTGCATACTCAGTGTGGGCTGAGTGACAAAACACTTTTCCGCAGCCGCAACAAAACTTTTGTAGGTGGCTACAGCAACAACATATTCAAGTTGGGTGATGGTCATATAAAGATCAATTGTTAGGCAAACCTAATACTTCTAGACGATATAGAGTATATCTATAGCCTATAAGGTTATGTTAAGTTAGTATTTGGTATTTATTTAATGATGACAAACCGGCTATTTGTTGTAAATTTTGATGTTCATTATCAAAAATGCCCGATCGGGCATAAAATAAAAATCGGGCATTTCCTAAGGGTGTTAGGTGGCTGAAAGCTGCATGGGTATTGTCATATTATGAATAATATACCATGCCAGATTTGTGCCCGACTTCGCTAAAGTTACGACCGGGCAGGCCCGATTCCGGACATTTTGGCCGATCAGTACCCGAATGGAAAGAGCAAAATGTCCGAGTGTTTCCTTCCATTTGCTTGCTTCAGTTTCCTGAAACCAACAAGTCTTCCTTGCGGTTAGGGAGGGGTACCCGCCATTGCAAGATACGAAATGGGATGGGGGTGTTCCAAATAAACATATCCACATTTCTGTCGAAAGTGTAGAGTACAAGCATGACTGGAAATGCCCCGAAAGAACCTTGATGGAGCTTTGGATTAAATGCTGCCGGACACAGTCCTTCGCTCTATGGGTGGATTTAAGTTACGCTGTCGCTAAACTTAAACCAGTGGGGTCATTGCAAGATACGAAATGGGAGGGGGGTGTTCCAAATATATTTTAGTAGAAAGTAGTTAGTAGAAAGTAGAAAGATTTATTTGGGAACTTTTTATGTGGGGACAAAAACGAGCGTTTTACCACTTTTTACATATATTTATATTATGAAGCCTGTTACCTCCTGTCTTTTATTCTTAGCCTTGCTTTGCTCTGTACATTCTTTTGGGCAGGGGGAGAATAATATTTGGTGCTCGGGCTATTATGTTGGGGTGAATTTCAATGCCGGTCCACCTGTATTGTATGCGGATAGCTTAGCTACTATAGAGGGCAGCGCAAGCGTATGTGATGCAAGCGGAAACCTGCTATTTTATGCAAGCCCGGAAAAAGTATGGAATAGGAATCATCACATAATGCCTAATGGGAATGGGTTAATAGGTCATATTTCGGCATCCCAGGGGGCTGCAATAATTCAGTCGTTTAGCAATCCAGATCAGTATTATTTATTTACACTTCAGGACGTTAGCTCGCAAAAGCCGCGATTACATTATTCAGTAATAGACATGACACTAGATAATGGACTAGGTGATGTTGTGGTGAATCAAAAAAACATTTTTTTGGATAGCAATCTTTCGGAGCAAATGGTGGTGGTAAAAGGTGCGGGCTGCTATAACTGGTTATTAGTTCACGAGCGGTCAAATCATATTTTTCATGCGTTCAAAGTTGATTTTTCAGGAGTAAGCACAATCCCAGCAATTTCTAATTCGGGATTTGGCAACATCTATGAAATAGGTGAAATGAAAATTTCGCCCAATGACAGCACAATTGCGCTAGGGGCATGTACCGGAAATGCAAATGTTGAATTGCATAAGTTTAACACTACTACCGGGACAGTATCCAATGCAATAGAGTTAGACCCAACCATTAATGGTTGCTTATATGGAATTAGCTTTTCGCCAGACGGCAGCAAATTATATACCGCTGCATGGTTGTCCAATTCTGGAGTGTCTCAGTATGACATATCTCTATTTCCTGATGCCCAAGCTGTAATAAATTCGCGGGTAACGATCTCGGGTCTGTGGAGTCATGGTATGCGGATCGGGCCAGATGGCAAAATTTATGTGGTAGTGGAGCCCCAGGTACGAGTAATTAATTTCCCCAACTTAGCGGGAAATGCGTGTAATTTTACTGTCAGTAACATTGACCCTTCAGGTTATTTTTCAGGAGGGCTGGGGAATGTTTTTATAAAAAATCAGCCAAATATTTTACAATTCCCAAGTCACGATACTTCTCTATGTTTGGACCAAGGGCCAGTGGCATTATTTGCCCCGGCTGGCTATAATAGCTACCAGTGGAGTGATGGAAACACAAGCCAATCTGACACGTTCTCCTCGGCATGTACCAAATGGGTTGTTTCGACTATGAGTTGCAACATAAGAATTGACACATTTCATGTTCAGTCCATCCCAATTTCGACAATGAGTTTTGTAAGCGACACGAACGTGTGTTTAGCAAATAATGTTCTTACATTGTCAGCCCTGCCAAGCTATAGTAGCTACGTGTGGAGCGATGGTAATGTTGGCCCAACGGATACAATAGGCCAGTCGGGCACAAAATGGGTGCGTGCGCAATTGGGTTGTGATATACGTATGGATACATTTAAAGTACACGACTGGCGGGATACTACGAAGATAATTACCGATACCAGCCATTGTGTAGCCTATTCGCCCATTACCATATATGCGCCGGGAGGCTATACCAACTACACCTGGAGTGATGGTAAGACGACACAGGTTGATACCTTCTTCGCAACAACAACAAAATGGGTGCGCGCGCTGAATGGCTGCAGCTTACTTATAGATACGGTGCACTTTACAGCTACTACTATTCCGCAAGATTCAATTACTATACACGGCACTGATACAACTATATGTTTTGAAAATGTTAGCTCGGTGAATGTGACCGCACCCGGAGGATATACGTACTACTTGTGGAACGATGGGACGCCGTTGCAGACGGATGCATTTAACGGTGCGGGTACAAAGTGGGTATATGCACAAAAGCTATGCGCATTGCTGATAGATACTTTCGCAGTGGTGGCGCAGGGGACAGATACCACTACTAAAAGAATTGACACGTTCATTTGTTTTGCCACGCAGGCGACAGTGGACGCTGAGGCGGGCTATCTGACGTACTTGTGGAGTGATGGTAATGTAAGTCAGCAAGATACTTTTAATGCTACTACTATAAAATATGTGACGATGCACAGGGCATGCGAGCAGGCTATAGATACTTTTCACCTGAGCTTTGTGAATGGGCTGAGTGTGAGCCTTGGGAATGATACCGCATTGTGTAAGGGCGAGACGATACAGTTGCATGCAGTGACAACATATCCCGATGTTGCCTACCTGTGGCAGGACAACAGCACTGCAGCTGTATACAATGCAAGCGAAGGTGGTGACTATACAGTGAAAGTAAGTGTGGGACCATGCAGTGTGAGCGATACCGTGCGGATACACCAGAAAGTAATAGATGCGAAGCTCGGGAACGGAAATGTGCCCTGCGGAAACGAGGAGCTAGTGCTGGATGCAGGTGTGGATAGCAGCAGCTACCTGTGGCAGGATGGCAGTAAGAACAGGACGTTTAAAGCTACCAGTGACGGTGAGTATTCGGTGAAGGTAACGCAGGGTTTGTGCAGTACCACAGCAAAGGTGAGCGTGCAATTTGAGGCTTGTCCCTGCACGGTGGTGATACCTACCGGTTTTAGCCCGAACGGTGATGGTAAGAATGATCAATTTGGCGCTACGGTAAGTTGCAGACTTAACAGTTATAAAATGATGGTGTACAGCCGCTGGGGGAGCCGGGTATTTTACAGTGAAAGTGTGGATGATAAATGGGACGGGACAGTGAAAGGAATAGCAGTGGACGGGGATGTGTATTATTACTACCTGGAATTCAAAGATGGGGAAAATAAGGTTTATTACTATAAGGGAGACGTGACGGTGGTGCGGTAACACCCCTCCGGCTCCCCTGAAGGGGAGTTGACGTATGATGGAGGTCGCTTCAGTTGGCGTTGGGACATGTGCTGCCGGATGAAATCCTTCGTTTTATTTGTATGATTTAAGTTAGGCTGTCGCTAAACTTAAATCAGTGCGGATCCTTCCTTCGCCAGGGACAGACATTGTCAAACTCCGAACTGTTCCAGGTGATAGTTGATGTGATAATTAGCGAGCGCAAGCCATTCGGCATGGCTCATGGTATTAAAGTATGGGTGCGGAGGGAATGTTTTATCCGGAGAGAAAGTGTTGAACTCGTTTATGAGTTGTTTAAGAGCTTCCAAGTCTTTATAGAATTCGGTGGGTTGAGTGCCTTCACCTTTTGATTGATCGAAACCCCTGGGCGCGGGTATCGTTTTGCCTGCTTTTGCCATGGCCTGTATTTCGGCAGCGGGGATAGAGCCATATTCCAATGCTTTCATTTCGCCGCGTGCCATGCGGAAAAGATCGCCGATGTGGCATATCATCTGGTGGCATGTCATTTGCCCGAATAGCGGCTGAGTGTCCGGCTGTAGTTTTTCCAGGCGGGTGTACAGGTAATCGAGGCCTATTAGGGTATGGATGTGGACGTACATAACAAGGCTAAGATAGACATTAAAGCTTTTTGACCTCGCCGGGGAGTACCACATATATATGGGCTGAAGCGGTACGGTCCATTTTGTAGAGGCCGGTAAGGGTGCCAAATGCAGGTAGCAGCAGCAGATTGTCCTTCAAATAAAAGCAGGGGATCCGTACGGATTGATTGGCCCTTCCGCTTATGGAAATACCGGGGTGTATATGGCCGGAGATGTTAAGTTTATTGTGTTCATAGCTTACCGGCGCATGGGAGTAAATAAAGTGTTTGTCCTCAATGAGGTCTTTAACGATATGCAGACCGAGGCGCTCAAATTTTTCAACATCAACAAAGTCGTGGTTGCCTTTTATCAAGGTAAAGTCTGTATCGGTATAGCAACTGATAAGGGCCTCGAAATGATGCCAATCGTAATTGTAGTCGCTGTGGAAGAGGTCGCCAAGGAAATATACTTTTTTGGGCGTCACCTTGTCGAGCAGTTGCTTAAGGTTTAAATAATCGCCTTGCTGTGCATTGAGTGGCATAGAGATGCCTTCCTTACGAAAATGATTGACTTTGCCAAGGTGTACATCGGCTATGATGAGCAATGATTCATCATTGTTGTATAGTGCTTTTTCGTGTAGTAGTGTGAATGGCTTGCCCTGTAAGCTGATCTGCATTTTTTACTCCCCTTGCTGTTCAATAAGTCGGCGTACCCGGACATCAAAAGGCTCGTTACTGAGCTGGTCGCGGAAACGCTCTGCAAATATCGGAAAACAGAAGGGACTTAGTTGCTCCAATTGTTTAATTATCACCTTTTGGCCCTGCATACGTTCCAAAGCCTTCACCAGGCGTACCTGTTCCATCTGGAAGGTCATTACCTCATCGAAAGCTTCCTGGAGCAAAAGATTGTCTTTTTCGTAATCGGTGAACACTTGAAAAAACAATTCGGAGTTTGCCTGTACGTGCCTTGTTTTGGTTTGCTTGCCCGGGTAGTTGCCCAATACCAAGCCCGATATGGTGGCTATATCGCGAAACTTGCGTTTGGCCATCTCGTTGATGTTGACACTGGCATATATATCGGCGGACAAATGTTCTGTATTGAACAGGCCGTTTTCCAGTGCCTGCTCAATTGGTATCTCCTGGTCGCTGAGGAGCTCGAAACCGTAATCGTTGAAACCGAGGGAGAAGGTCATGGGTTTGATCTTCGCAATACGGAAGGCAAAAAGCGAAGAAAGCCCTTCGTGCACGTTGCGGCCTTCGAAAGAAAAGACGAAAACATGATAACCCTCTTTGGTATGTGCTTTTTCTATCAGTAGTTCGCTGACGTGTGGCAGGTGAGAAACTTTTTCCTGCCGATCGAATAAGGGGATGAGCTTGATCTGCTCTATGTCTTTTGCTTTCCGGTTGTAGTATTCATCCAGCTTGATGCGTATGGCATCGGTGAGCTGCGAGGACAATGGCATGCGGCCACCCTGCCATGATGGGAATACGCCTTTCCCCTTTGTGCTTTTGCGGACGAATGCGGTCATGTCCTTAATACGGATCAACTCGAGATTGTGGCCGGCGAACCAGAATACATCGCCGGGGTTGAGGCGGGACACGAACCATTCTTCCACCATGCCGAGCCTTTTACCACCGAGAAATTTTATGTGCAGCATGCTGTCACTGACTATCACCCCAATGTTGAGCCTGTGGCGCATGGCTACCTTGCGACTTACCACCCGATAAACATCATCTACTACCACTACTTTATGGAACTCGTCATAGTTATCGAGCGACTTGCCGCCTTTGGTAATGAAGGCGAGGCACCAGTTGAACTCTTCGCGGGAGACGGATTCGAAGCAGTGTGTTTTTATTATTTCATTGTACAGCTCGTCGGCCCTGAAGCCATCAGAGATGGCGAGCGTGACCATGAACTGTATCAAGACATCGAAGGAGCGGATATAGGGAACGCGTTGCTCTATTTGCTTATGAGCTATGGCATGGCGCATGGCGGAGCCTTCAATGATCTCGAGCGAATGGGTGGGCAGAAAAAATATTTTGCTGACGGCGCCTGGCTGGTGGCCGCTGCGGCCGGCACGCTGCATGAAGCGGGCCACGCCTTTTGGTGAGCCTATCTGGATAACTGAGTCAACGGGCCGGAAATCGACACCGAGATCGAGGCTACTGGTGCAGACGACGGCTTTAAGCAGGCCATCGTGCAGGGCATTCTCCACCCAAAGGCGGACATCTTCACTTAGCGAACCATGATGTATGGCCAGTTGGCCGGCAAGCTCGGGTTCGGCCTCCAGGAGGCGCTGGTACCATATCTCGCATTGTGAGCGGACATTGGTGAAGATCAGCGTGGTGTTGCTATTATGTATTACAGGAAGTATCTTATCGAGCAGGGTGATGCCGAGGTGGCCTGCCCATGGGTATTTTTCTATTTGATCGGGCAGGAGGGTCTCTATCTCTATCTGTTTTTCGAGCGTAGAACGTATGAGCTTGCTTTTGCCCTGGCCGGTACCTAGTAATATTTCTTTGGCTTCTTCGAGGTTGCCGATGGTAGCGGATATGCCCCATACTTTCAGTTTGGGGTTTATGGCTTTCAGGCGTGAAAGGGCAAGCTCAATAAGTACACCCCGTTTGGTGCCCAATAATTCGTGCCATTCGTCGACCACCACAACTTCAAGATTTTTAAAAGTTTCGTTGTAGCCTTTTTGTGCTAAAAGGAGATGCACGCTTTCGGGGGTGGTGATGAGGCCCTGCGGCATTTTCTTTTTTTGGCGTTGTCTTTCCTTTTGAGTGGTGTCACCTGTGCGCATGGCTATTTCGTAATCAAGACCCAGCTCATCACTTACTTGCTGAGTGGAGTAGTATATCTCTTTTGACAGCGCACGCAATGGAGTGAGCCAAAGGCAATGCAAGCCGGCCTTGCGTTTTTTGCGGGCGAAATAGTTTTGCAGCACCCCGAACCATATAGCATATGTTTTACCAAAGCCTGTAGGGGCATTCAATAAACCTGAATAACCTGCGGTGATTGCATCCCATGTATCCCGCTGGAATTTATGTGCCTGCCAGTTCTTCCTGCTAAACCATTCTTCCGCTATGTCGTGCTGTTTTTTCAGAGCTGTGCTTTTAGTAATTCCAGGAGGTCGGCTTTTGTATTGGCCTCTTTAGCTGATTTGTCCTTTCGCCATCGCAATATACGAGGGAAACGCAAAGCTATGCCTGATTTATGACGTGGCGAAGGATTGATGCCTTCAAAACCTATTTCGAATACCTGGTCCGGTATTACACTGCGTACGGGGCCGAATTTGTCGGTGGTATTTTTTTTGATCCAGTTGTCGGCCTCAAGGAGCTCCTTGTCGGTAAGGCCAGAGTAGGCTTTGGCAAAGGGGACCAGCTCCTCCCCGTCCCAGACGGCAAAGGTAAAATCTGTATATAAATTGGCCCGCCTGCCGTGACCGCGTTGGGCGTAGATAAGCACTCCGTCTATTGACAATGGATCTACTTTCCATTTCCACCAGTCGCCGCGGCGGCGGCCTGTTTTGTAAACGCTGTCTTTTCGTTTCAGCATCAGTCCCTCGCAATTGTACTCGCGGGAAAGGCTGCGTTCGTTTGCTACCTCTTCCCAACCGGTAGCATGAACGAGGGGTGATAACAGTAAGGGTATTTCGGCCGATGCCTGCTTTGCGTTTGCGATCAGTTCTTCCAGCAGCAGCCTTCGTTCCTGCATGGATAGATGCCTCAGATCGACTCCTTCATGTTCTATTATGTCATAACACATCATCACCAGGGGCGCTTCCTGCAGGGCTTTTTTCGTAACATTCTTGCGGCCAATTCTTGTCTGCATTACATTGAAGGGCAATATTTTTCCATCCTTAACAGGTAATATCTCGCCATCTATTACAGTGCCGTTGGGTAGTATACCTGGCAGCGAGTGAAACTCAATAAATTTTTCCGTCAGCAGGTCCTCGCCGCGGCTCCAGATGAACAACTGGCTGTCGCGCACAATTATTTGCCCACGAATGCCATCGTATTTACGCTCTATTTGCCATTCGCTGATATCTCCGAGTTCCTGCGGAGGCGTTTCAAGCGGGTAAGCGAGGTAAAAGGGGTAGGGTTTTGAGATATCGCTATTGCCATCTTCCGCAGCTACTGATTCGGTAAGGGAAGTAGTTTTTGCATCCCAGCTGCCGGTAAGGCGATGTGCTACTATGTTTTCGTCTATGCTAAAATGTTTTGCGAGGGCTTTGATAATAATTTTGTCAGAGACACCCATACGGAAGCCCCCCGTGATCAGTTTGTTGAATACAAAAAGCTCCGCAGGGGACAGATGCTGCCACATGTGCGTTATATAGTCCTGCCGTTCTTTTATGTCTTTGCCATTGAGGTCGATCAAGGCATAGAGTACTTCATGTAAGGCATATTCTTTTAAGTCGGCGTTTGCAGGAAGCAGTAAAGTAATCGTCTCCGCGAGGTCGCCAACTATATGGTATGATTCGGCCATAAGCCAGGTAGGGATATTCAACAATTCTGCACACCATTCCCAAAGCTCCCCGGTCTTTACGGTGCGTTTTGGACGTTTACCTGTGAGCAGCGCTACAGACCATATGGCATCTTTGGCATCGGCTATTTCAAAATAGCGGACTATCGCATCTATCTTCTCGTTGGTAGATGTGGTCTGATCTATGGCTGTGAATAAGTTACTGAATGCCCTCATTGTTGTCCGTGTTTGATGGTTCAAGGTCTACGGTGTCATCTGCCTGTTCGCCTACATATAAAGTCTCTACCTCGGTGGCATTAAGGTGATATTCTTCCTTTAGCCATTTGGCATAGAGGGCTTTGTAGCCATGCGTTACGTACACATTTTCTGCAGCGGTATCTTTTATGGCGGTATTTAGTTGTTCCCAATCGGCGTGGTCTGATAAGACGAAGCCACGGTCGGCGCCCTGCCTGCGGCGCGTGCCGCGTAGTTGCATCCAGCCACTGCATACACCCAGCCGGTAGGGTTCCAGCTTACGGAGCCATGAAGTATTAGAGGCTGATGGTGGAGCGATGATCATGGCACCTTGTATTTCCTTGCGGTCTGTTTCGTGAGTAATGCGCCTGGTGTTAGGTAGCGTTGCCCCAGTAGCTGTGTATAGCGCATTTACATTATCGACAGCACCATGGGTAAATATATTGCCGATAGCAGGGTCTAATTTGTTGATCACTCTCTGGGCTTTGCCGAGTGCGTAGGCTAACAGCACCGAGTTCTTTCCTTCCTCCTTGTTTTGCCGCCACCAGTTGTTTATATCATCATGAACCAGTTGCGGAGCGGGGAAATTATATATGGGGAGGCCGAAGGTGCTTTCTGTGATGAAGCTGTTGCATTTTACGGGTTCGAAAGGCGTTGAGATGCCGTCGTCCTGCAATTTGTAGTCGCCGCTCACTAGCCAAACCTCACCCTTGTATTCCAGCCGGACCTGTGCCGAGCCCCAAATGTGCCCGGCGGGATGCAGGCTGATCTTTACGCCATTGATCTCAATTATCTCGCCATATCCTGTGCCTTGAATATTTATATCTGCCCCAAGCCGGAATTTCATTACAGGTACAGAAAGATGATGGGCAAGGTATGAACCCATGCCTATGCGTGCATGGTCGGAGTGGGCATGCGTAATAATGGCCTTGTCAACGGGCTGCCAGGGGTCAATATATATCCCTGCCTGTGCACAGTAAATACCTTTATTGTCAAATGCGATCATGATATATTAACAATTAGCCCTGTTAAGAAGTTCAGCATCAATACGAAACTAAAATTGTACCACTGTGGCTGCCGTTTAAAAAATATTTCCTGCACTTGTCCGGTTCGCAAAAGTAACAGCGTCATAATATTGAAAAGCATGCCGGAGGGCATTAAAGCTCATTTAATTATTAACTTTAAAAAAAGAAACACATGAAAGAGTATTTATTAGTATTCAGGAGCGGAACCAGCCATGATGCCGTTCGCACGCCGGAACAGATGGCCAAAAACATGGAAAGCTGGAAGAACTGGATAGGTTCCATAGCACAGGAAGGCAAGTTCATAGGAGGGCAGCCACTTATGGGCGAGGGCAGGGTACTAAGCCAGAAAGGCGCACATATTACCGATGCTCCATTTGCCGAAGGTAAAGAAGTGGTAAATGGCTACCTGCTCATAAATGCTGCCGACTACGATGAAGCGGTAAGGTTCTCAAAAGCCTGCCCGATATTTGACGACAACGGGACCGTGGAAGTGCGCGAAATAGCCAAAATGGACATGTAGCAAATTAAAGCCTGCTTAACATGCGGGCTGTAATTTTACCTAAAAAGACAGATATTGCCCGGAGCCACGGATACGAAACAGGATGTACTGCAAGTTATTGCCGACATCACAAGAGCAGAATCGGGTAAGCTCGTTTCTGTACTCACCCGTATATTTGGCCCGCATAATCTTACGATGGCGGAAGATGCAGTGCAGGATGTCTTGCTCAAAGCAATAGAACATTGGCAGGTGCAGGGGATACCGGAGCATCCCGCCGCCTGGCTCTACCGGGCCACGCGCAACAGGGCGATCGACGTTGTACGAAAGAACCGCAGGCAGCAAACTTTTGCCACAGATATCAATTTATTGCTGGATTCTGAATATACTACCGCCGTAACGCTTGATGATTGTTTTAAAGAGAACGAGATAAGGGACGATATGCTGCGTATGATGTTTGCCTGTTGCCACCCGGCAATAAGCAGGGAAGGGCAGATAGCATTAGTATTAAAAACACTGAGTGGCTTAAGTGTGGCGCAGATAGCACGAGCATTTATCACAAAGCCGGATGCAATAGAGAAACGCCTGTACCGCGCGAGGATGGCATTTAGAGAAAATAATATATCGCTCGAGATGCCGTCGGGCAATGCACTACAAGAACGCCTTGATAATGTGCTGGAGACCATATACCTGCTTTTCAATGAAGCACATAGCGCATCATACCATGATAGCCTTACAAGGGAGGACCTGGCACATGATTGTATAAGACTGAACGGCCTGCTTACAGAACACGAAGCAACGAACCTGCCACGTACCAATGCATTGCTCGCTTTGCTTTGTTTTCATACGGCCAGACTATCGAGCAGAGTTGATGCGCATGGCGACCTGCAACTGATAAGCAAGCAGGACAGGAGCCTATGGGACAGGGAACTGATAGAGAAGGGTGTATGGCACCTGAACCGCTCAGCGACGGGTGATGTGATCAGCCAGTACCACCTTGAAGCGGCAATAGCATATGAACACTGCAAGGCAGGTAAATATGAAGACACAGACTGGAAAATGATCCTTAGCTATTACGACTTGCTTGCAAAGCTTGCACCATCGCCGGTGGTGCTGCTGAACAGGGCCATCGCGGTAAAGGAACTGGAAGGGCCACAGGCGGCACTGGATATCATCAGGAACATACCCGGGATAGACTATTTGCAAAACTATTACCTGCTGCATGCGATACTTGGCGAACTAAATGCACAAACAGGTAAAAAGGAAAAGGCAGCGGGCCACTATGAGAAAGCCCTGAAGCTGGCAGTATCGGGAGCGGAACGCAAGTTCATCCAACAGCGGATGGAAGAAGTAATGAAATAAACGGAAAATCGATTCAAACATTTATAACCAAACTAAAAACAAAAAACATGGAAAGCACAGCAAATGCACTTAACTGGTTCGAGATCCCTGCCAAAGACATAAACAGGGCAAAGAAATTTTATGACAGCATTTTTAATGCAGAGTTGACATTGATGCCGGAAATGATGGGGATGAAAATGGCTGGTTTCCCCATAGATAATATGAGCGGGAAAGTGGGTGGCGCACTGGTACAAAGCGACATGCACAAACCATCGGCCGATGGTGCAGTTGTATACCTCAACGCTAATCCTTCAATACAGGAAGTGATAGACCGCATTGAGCCGGCCGGTGGCCAGGTGGTGATGCCAAAAACACAAATAAGCCCCGAAATAGGCTATATGGCGTTTTTCACCGATTCTGAAGGTAATAAGGTTGGCCTGCACGCAAACGGTTAATTAATATTCGATTAATAAAGTCCCCACAATCATGCAATTGCGGGGACTTTATTTTTTAAGACCAGCTATTAATACCTAACGATTCCTGATTTTTTGCTGTCTTTTTAGACTACTACATCTATTCGAGGCAAAATAGCCGTACAAATAAATGTAATACACCCCATAAAACTACCTAATCAATAACTTATACAACAAAAAATAATTATATATTAATTACGCAAGCGGAAAAAACCATACCTTTAAAAAACTCAATATTCAAGCAAATACTTACTTATGAAGTTTTCTACAAAATTGTGGAGCAGGATAGTGCCTGTTTCGTTATGGTGTTGCATGCTGGCTATCCCTGTGCAGGCGCAGCAAAAAACAGACAATAATGTATTATCTGTTGAAAAGAATTCAAGAGACAATACGGTTAAGGCGATCAGGTTCTCTGAAAATTCCGACTTGCGTGCAGACCAGGCGCAGGCAATTTTTGCAAAATACCTGCCGCTAAACGAGGCGACCGACAAAATGGTGTTACGCAACAAAACACTTACCAAGGCGGGTGTGCTTACCGAGCGTTACGATCAATATTACAAAGGCATAAAGATCGAAAGGGGTAATTATGTAATAGTGTCAAAAAACGGCACTGTCAGCTACATGATGGGCAACTTCTATAAAACAGACGCAAGCCTTTCTACGCAAGCTGCGCTTACAGCCGGTACTGCCTTCAATTATGCGCTGGAGAATATAGACGCCAAAAAATACATGTGGCAGGATGCGGGCATGGAGCAGCTTATCAAAACAAGGTATAACAAAGCTGATACAAGCTACCTGCCAACAGGCAAGCTTGCCTGGATAGAAGATTGCTCCACCGGGGTACCGGATGGCAGGCTGCACCTGGCTTATTCATTTGACATATACGCAATGGAACCACTGGGCAGATATGTTACCTATGTTGATGCCATGACGGGCAAAATACTTTACAAGAACCCACTCATCAAACATACCGCAGCCACCGGCGTGTCGTTATATAGTGGTACGGTGCCTATGTCGACTGCATTTACAGGTGGCAACTATAAGCTGTATGATTCTACAAGAGGTAATGGTATACATACCCTAAACCTGAACAATGGTACTAACTATGCCGGTGCTACTGAATTTACGAATGCCACTACGATATGGCTGACGGCAAAGGCCGAACGTGATGCACACTGGGCTACACAAAATATATACGACTACTGGAAAAATGTACAGGGCCGACTGAGCTATGATAATGCGGATGCCATATTGATGAGCTATGTGCATTACAGCACCAACTATGATAATGCATTTTGGGATGGTTCTGAAATGACTTATGGTGATGGTTCAGGCCTGCCCTGGGGTTTCTCTCCACTTACATCTCTTGATGTGGCTGCGCATGAAATAGGGCATGGAGTATGTGAGTATACAGCAGGCCTCGACTACATGGTTGAATCAGGAGCAATGAATGAAGGCTTCAGCGATTGCTGGGGAGCAGTGATAGAAAATTATGCTAACCCGCATGAGGTGGATGCCGTAGCAAAGTCTACATGGGACATGGGTGAGGAAATAGGGTCTACTCCTTTGCGCAGTATGTCTGATCCTACTTTACACGGGGATCCGGGAACTTACGGCGGCCCCAACTGGTTTGACGTTGTAGGCTGTACGCCGAGCGGGGGTAATGATCAATGTGGTGTACATACGAACAGTGGAGTACTTAACCACTGGTTTTACTTTGTGTGCGTGGGCGATACCGGCACCAACGATATAGGTAATCCCTATAGTGTACCTGCAATAGGTATTCTTGAAGGCGCGGACATTCTTTACCAAACGGAGCTGTCATTGACCAACAGCTCAACATATGCAGACTGCCGTACAGCCTCGATAGCTGCTGCAGCTGCCCTGTACGGTGCATGCTCGCAGGAAGTGCAGACAGTGACGCACGCCTGGTATGCAGTGAATGTAGGTCCTGAATATGTGCCCTGCCAGCCCCAACTTGGATTTACACAAGACACTGTGAACATTACAGAGTGGGCAAACACAACGTCTTGCCAGGGATATACAACAGTGTACATGCCGATTGCAGTAGTAGGATTGCCCCCGCAAGGTGGGAGCCCGGTAGTGAAGGCTGTCCAGACAGGTGGTAATGCCGTTTTAGGTGTTGACTATGTAATGCTCAACGATTCTGCCACATTCGCTATGGCAGTTGCTCCGGATACCCAGTTCATAGGTGTAAAGATATTTGACAACGGTGCGATAAATGATGATAGGGACATATTGTTCACCTTGTCGCTCAATGCTAACGGAAGTAACTCTACGCTTGATCCAACGTTGAACGACATGCACATTTTCGTAAAAAATAATGACAATCCTCCAACATCGGGTTCGAGCGGTACATATACCATTACCGGACCTAATACTGTGACAGGCAATATGACCTCGCCGTTCTTCAGCAGTAATGAAATGGCACGCACACAGTATATAATAACTGCTGCCGAGATGAGTGCTGCAGGTATACTTCCCGGGGTGCCGATCACGTCTGTCGGGTTTACCGTGTCTACTAAGAATTCCACGCAGCCGTTCAACGGCTATACCATAAGCATGGGTAATACCAGTGTTACAGACATGACGACCAGTTTTGTAACAACAGGGCTTACACAGGTGTACAGCAACAACTACTCTACCGTTGCAGGTGTAAATACTATTCCTTTTACCACTCCCTTCGTGTGGGATGGCGTTAAGAATGTAGTGATGAACATTTGCTTCACTAACCCAACAGCAGGCCCAAGTAATGACAGGGTTGATGCATTTACGGTGGTGGACGATGTAACTACCCATTCTAACTCAAATGCAGCGCCATCAGGTTGCGGCCTTGCTTACAATGGTGCAAACACATCAAATGCGAAGCCTGTTATGATATTCTCGCAGACCATTCCGCCGACATTGATCGAAACAAGCGCATCAAGCCAAAGGCCATGGCCTGTGAAACCCGGACAAGAAGTTTATTTCTACTCCACGGCGGACAGCCAGCTGATAGCGGGAATGAAGAACCAGGTGGATAGCCTTGGTTGCGTGGATGCATCGGTTACACAAGCAGGTAATGGCTTTACACCCTTCGGCACGTTTGCACCGGTGAACAGGTCATTAAAAGAGTTTGAGATAACTGCCACCGCGAACACGAACAGCACATACACCGCAATGCTTTATTTAACAGATGCTGAACTGAACGCTGCTACCACGGCTAACCTGCGGATATTAAAAACAAACGCTGCAACAGATGCAGGCATTAATATGGGCAACACACAGATCGTTACTCCTACTGTTACCCCGTTCACATCGTTCACGGAATTCTCGGGTAACTTTACAGGCTTCTCCCGTTTCTTCTTTATCGACGGTCCCGTTACATTACCGGTATCTGTTGGTAATGCAAATAACACGGCCGGCGATATACATGTGGATAATAATCCGTTCCATGACAATATCAATATGTCTTATCATTTGACAACGGATACGAAGATCGGCATTAAGCTGATGGACATTACAGGTAAAGTGTTGTATAGCAACGAGCGCACGATCAGCCGGGATCAAAATCATTTTACTATAGATTGTGGTAACATGTACCTGGCCACAGGTAACTATATACTGCAGGTTGTTACACCATCGGGTGTGCTTAACCAGAAGATGGTAAAACAATAAAATATCCTTAATAGTTAATGCAATAGGCGCTTTTATAGCGCCTATTGCATTTTTATCCATTACTGTGTAGGTTTATAGCTATTCTAACAGCATGAAACAGCAGAGGTCCAAATCAAATTTCCTGTTGCCACTTATTGTCATACTTGGCTTTTTGCTTGTGTGGTACCTGGTGTGTTTTTTTAAGATGGTACCGGCGTACCAGTTGCCGTCACCCGGTGATGCCGCAAGAAGCATTAAGGAAGAGATATTGGCGGGCCGGCTGGCCAATGATATCATTGCCTCGCTTTGGCGGGTAACTATTGGTTTTGTATTGTCGGCAGGCCTGGGCATACCCTTTGGATTATGGCTTGGGCAGCATGCACGGTCACGGCAGGCATTGACGCCTATTCTTAATTTCTTTCGTTTCCTTTCACCGCTTGCATGGATACCCTTTGCGATACTGTGGTTCCATATTGGTGATAAGCCGGCGATCTTCCTGATATTTATGGCTGCATTTTTCCCCATGGTAATATCGATCATGACAGCGGTGGCGAGTATACCCAGTATTTACTTTCGCGTAGCGCGCGATTACAACTATAAGGGAACTGAATTGCTCACCAAAGTAACTTTTCCTGCTGTGCTGCCACAGATCATCACTGCAATGCGCGTAAGTTATGGCATAGCCTGGGTGGTAATAGTAGCTGCAGAAATGGTGGGCTGCCAGGATGGGTTGGGATATGGTATATGGGATGCGCGTAATGGCCTGAGACTGGATACTGCGATATCTTACATGGTGGTGATAGGACTGCTGGGGCTAGCGATGGACCGGTTACTTTCACAATTGACAAAACTACCGAACATACGCTGGGGTTATGACAGATAATAAACTAAAAAGCCGCCTGGCGTTCAATAATATATCGCACAGCTACGGCGAACTGCCGGTGCTGCAAAACCTGAGCTTCACGGTAAACCCGGGTGAATTTGTAGCCTTGGTTGGCCCATCGGGTTGTGGTAAGACCACCTTGTTGAATATTTTATCAGGCTACTTGAAACCTACTTCCGGTACGCTGGAGCACCAGGGCGTCATTCGTACCGTGTACCAATCGGACGGGCTTTTCCCATGGCTTACGGTTTCTGAAAATATAAGTATGGGTTTACGCCCGGTGACAAATACAGAGGAGCATGGGAAACAACTGCGTGAGCTGTTTGAACTGATACACTTGCAGGGTTTTGAGAACCATTATCCTCATGAATTATCGGGCGGTATGCGCCAGCGTGTCGAAATAGCACGCGCATTGGCCGGCGATTCGGACATTTTGCTGATGGACGAGCCGTTTTCGGCGCTCGATTACCAAACGCGCTTGCGTATGAGATGGGAGCTGGTGCGCCTGCTGGCACAGCGTAAACGTACCGTGGTATTTGTAACCCATGACATTGAAGAGGCGGCGCAACTTGCAGACCGCGTGTTTGTGCTTTCCAAGCGACCGGCCGTAATAAGCAGGGAATTTGTTATTAATTCAGCGAAACCGCGCAACCTTACCGACCCTGCAGTGATAGCTGCAATGAAGGCAATATTGAGCCAACTGGGCCTGCAGGCCTGGGATGGCGATACAAGAACTATCTTTGACGATAATATAAGCCCGGATACCAAACCGGGAAAAGGAGAAATGTCATGAAACTAACACTAGGTAAGTTTATAATCGGTGCATTAGTCTTTTTAGCTGTCATAGGGCTGCTGAGATTCCACCCATGGAGTGATAAAGGAACTGTAGTTGACAAAAAAGACAGGGTGCACGAAGGCCCTAAGAATGACGCGCGGCAGTCGCTTACCGTAGGCTACCTGCCAGTTACCTGCCATCTAACCTGCCCGGTGACGGACTTCTCTTCGAAAACAACCAAAACCAATACCAATTTTAATTCGCAGCGCTTCAGTGATTTTCCGACAGTAGTGAACGCGTTGGAAGCTAAGCAAGTGCAGGCAACGTTTATGATAGCGCCACTGGCTATGAAGATGCGCGAAGACGGGGTGCCGGTGAAGATCTGCTATTTGGGCCACCGTGATGGATCCGAAATTATTATTGCGAAAAATAACAAGGCTAAGAGCTTGCGGGATATGAAGGGGAAAACGATCGCGCTGCCCAGCCTGTATTGTAACCAGAATCTGGTTATCCATAAGTTGATGGAAGATCAGGGTATGCAGCCAAACGATATTAATTTTGTAATACTGCCACCCCCGGATATGCCTACCTCGCTTGCAGCAGGTGCTATAGACGGTTATTTTGTTGGTGAACCACACTGTGCAAAAGCAGAGATGAATGGCACAGGGCGTGTGCTCTACCTGGCAAGGGATATATGGCCCAACTTCATCTCTTGTGTGCTGGTGGTGCACGAAGACCTGATAAAAGAAAGGCCGGATGTGGTGCGCGACTTGGTGCGCGGCATAGCACAGTCGGGGCAATGGGCGGAAGAACACCGGGCTGAAGCTGCAAAACTGGCCGCACCTTATTTCCGCCAGGATAGGAAAGTGCTTGACTATGTGCTTACCTCGACTCCGCATCGCGTAAGCTATGCGCAACTTACACCTACAGATGCCGACTTCCAGAAGATACAGGATATGGCTATTAAGATGGGTATACTGAAGAAGCATATACCCATGTCTGAGCTGCTGGACCGCGATTTTATCCCGGAGAATATTGTCGCGGCACCTATCCCGCTGGATAAAATACCTTAGCAGGCAGCTAGTGGTATGTTTTTTGTTGTATTAGGACGATAGGAACCTGATGATGAAAAAAATACTACTCTTCTTTAGCCTGTTTGTTTTCACGACATATGTCTGTAATGCCCAGCAATGGGTGGACACGGCATACACTTACCAGCTTTTCACGGCGGTAAGTTATGGTAACGCTGTTGATTTTGCCGGCAACCTGCGCAACCTTGATATGGATATTTGCGTACCCACCAATGATGTGCCGCCTGTATGCGGAAGGCCTCTGCTCATTGTCATTCACGGAGGCTCATTTATGGCGGGGACTAAGAATGATATTATACCGCAGGTAGTAATGAAGGATTTTGCAAAGCGTGGCTACATTACGGCTTCCATAAACTATCGCTTGGGCATGTTTGAGACAAGCAGCAATATTCATTGCAACATCGGCAATGGCTGGGACTGCCTTAATATGGCCGATACAGCGGAATGGCTCAGGGCCACTTACCGGGCTATGCAGGATGCAAAGGGTGCTATCCGTTATCTGATAGCACATGCAGGCACATATAATATTGATCCTAAGAATGTATTTGTTGTGGGTGAAAGTGCAGGTGCTATCACGGCCCTGGCAACTGCTTATCTTGATGATAACTCAGAGAAATTTCCGACAGCGGGCGCTATGTCTGATGCCACGGCGCCCAACCCTAATTATGAAGGGCAGTGCATACAAACTTATGGTTTTGATACTTCCATTGCATCTATGCAGCTGCAGCGTCCCGACTTGGGTAGTATAGAGGGAACTTTGAACCCAACGGGTGGGGGATATACAATCAAGGGAGTTGCTGCTTTCTATGGTGGTATGTTTAGTAACCTCTTTGCCGTAAATAATTACGCTACAGCCCCGGCCCTGTATATGTTTCATCAGCCTAATGACCTGCTGGTGCCCTATACGCGCGATCGTGTACTGGCGGGATATGCTAACTGTGCAGTAACAATGGGCGGCTGCCAGTATATCATCAACCGGCCATTCATTTCGGGTGGCAGGGGCATGGTTAATTATATTCAGCAAACTGCAGGGCCGGTGCCTCAATATATTTTTGATTCCACCTTCAACAATGCCGACTGCCTGCAGCAAGTAAGTGACCCTAATACGATAGGGCATGCAGTTGATAATTATTCATTGCGGACATTGCATATAGCTCAGTTATTTGCTGCGCAGGTAGATACGGCGCATGCCTGTTTCCCCGCAGCTGTGCCCGTAATAAATAGTAAGGCAGATGTAGTAAATGTTTACCCTAACCCGGCTACGGATAAGATAACTATCCTGGTAAAAGATCAATTGGTCCGGGAAGTGGTGCTCAGCGACCTGAAAAGCCAAAAGCAAAAACTCGGAATCCACAATGCCAATACTTATGATCTGCCAGTTGTAGCACCCGGTATATACTTCCTGCAAATAAGAACGGATAAAAGCAGCTATATGCTGAAAATAATAAAGGAGTAGTTTAGCTTAGAACAAAGACATCTGCTGTTCTTTGCTGTAGCGCTTCTTTAGTTTGATAGCCTTTCCCGATCCTGTAATATGGTACACTTCACCTTCTTCGTAGCGCGATGCTACAATAACATTTGTACTGCCCGCATGCTCCCTGAACAAAGCAGATGCAATGGCAGGATCGTTGTTGTCTTTGGAAAGATGGGATAACAGTACGTGGCTCATAAAGGCCGGCCTGTGTTTTATGAAGAGCTCCAAAGCCTGCATATTCGACAAGTGCCCTACATCGCCGCTTATGCGTTTTTTCAAGTGGTAAGGATACCTGCCGTTTTCGAGCATTGCATCGTCATAATTGGCCTCCAGGAAGGCGGCATGGCAATGCTTAAAATTCTTAATAACATGCTCACATGCACTGCCAATATCGGTAAGCACGCCAATAACAACACCGTTGCCACTTATGATGAAGCTATGCGGGTCGGCAGCGTCATGGCGTTTAGGGAAGGGTTGAATAGTGAGCGCCCCAATGCTTACCTGTTCGTAGGCCCTGAATGAAACTATAAGTTGTTGCTCCAGTTTCAACCTGCTGTGTTGTAACGTTGCCGGGGTAATATAAACAGGCACCTGGTATCTTGCCGACAATATCTCCAGACCTTTTATGTGATCGCCATGCTCATGAGAAACAAAGATGGCCTTTACCTTGTCCATTGAGAGGCCAATGTTTTTCATTCGCTTCTCCGTTTCCCTGCAGCTTATGCCGGCATCTACCAGCACAGCTTCCTGTTCATTGCCCACATAATAGCAATTGCCGTTGCTGCCTGAATTGATGGATGCGATGAAGAGGGACATGAAATGCAAAAATACGGAATCATTATATACGGATGACTATCTGTAAGGTGCGCCGCCGATCCATTCTATGATATATCTTCTGCTTCCTGATGTTATAGGTAATACCCTTGCATCGCGTAAGAAGGGAAACAATTGCTATGCCTTTCGTTTTTGCACCGGATTATTTTAATTTGTTCATTGTCGAATTCCGGGCTTTCATTAAGTCCCTCTCTGTACATTTTCTCGAACTTCTTTATTGAAAATTTACGAAAATTGGCGATATACGTATTAGCTAAATATTTGTAACAGTAATGCACTTTTGTTTCAGGGGCATGAGTATTACTGATTAATATGAGCCGGTAACTAATTAAATGAATGGCGAAACGCCAGCGGCGAAAGGCTGGTCTTGGCCTTAAAGAGTTTGCTGAATGACTGCAAATGTTCAAACCCGAGCTCATAGGCAATCTCGCTAACTGAAAGATTAGTGGTTGACAACTTTTCTTTGGCCAGATCGATCAGCTTGCTGTGCAGATGTTGCTGTGTGCTTTGACCTGTCAAAGATTTGAGCAGACCGCTCAGGTAACCCGGTGAAATATTTAATGTTTCGGCAATATGAACTACACTTGGCAGGCCTTGTATTGCCAGGGCCCCGCTATTGAAGTAGTTGGAAAGATAATCTTCCAGCCTCGTCAGCAACTCGTGGCCGGAGATTTTGCGAGTGATAAACTGTCTTTGGTAAAACCTTTCTGAATAGGTCAGTAAGAGCTCAAGCTGTGCTATGATCACATCCTGACTAAACCTGTCGATGTTTGCGTTGTACTCCTGTTCGATCTGATTGGCGATCGCGGTAAGCATTGTTTCTTCCTTATCTGAAAGATACAAGGCTTCATATACCGAATAGCTGAAGAATTCATATTGTTTTATGGTTTTCGCCAGTGGTGTGTTCCATAAAAAATCCGGGTGGATCAGGATCATCCAGCCTTCAGGACGTTTTGCCTCTTTTATATCGACCACACTGTCAATGCCAAATAATTGTCCCGGCGACATAAAGAATAGAACGCCTTCATCGAAGTCGCTAGCCTGCTGACCATACTTGAACTTTGTGTGATGCACCTTTTTCAGCGAAATGGAATAAAAATCATAGATCAGGCTAAACGGAATTTCGGCGAGTGGCAGTGTAATATCCTCCATGTGAACCACGCTGATCAGCGGATGCGCCGGGCTGGGCAGGCCTGCCGCCCGGTGATATTCTGTGATCGTGCTAAAACGGAAAAGTTTCTGGCTATTCATAAATAAATTGAATGTAGCTATTTTTTATAGTATACCGCAGCAAATTCTTTGGCAAAATCGGCCAGTTTTACCTTACCCATTTTGGGTTGATTATGATGAAAATTTTCCAGGGCTTTACCACTATGCATAGCAGCTTGCATTTCCACCAGTGTTTCGGCCAGTTGCTCAGGCACCTTGGCCATCTTTAGTCCGCGTAACATTTCTTTGTCCGATAGCAGCACCCATTTTAACCAAGGCTTACCTACAGCAGTCCCTATGATTTTTGCAGCCTCGTTACAGGTCATTTCTTCGCTGCCCACATACCGGATGGTAGTTTTTTCAGGATATAGAATGAGTTCCTCTGCTACCGCATCTGCGATATCTTCAGGCGACACAAAAATGATCCTGTCATCGCCTCCATAATTGCCCATCAGCAGGCCCGTCTTGCCAGTCAGCAAAGCCCCAAGGCCGGAATAACGCAGCGCCAGGAATTTGCCTGTCAGCCCCTTGCCTTTGATCAAGTCAATAGACTGATAGAAGTTGGTGTAAAAAGAGCCCGGCCGGATGATGGTAAGGGAAGTGCTCAGCCCCTTGAAAATGTCCTCTGCATTTACGCCTGTTACCAGGTCTGCCACCCAGCCGCTCATAATTACCACACGTTTGGTCCCTGCCTGTTTTAAGGCTTGTACATAATTTTGCGCCATCCGGCGCAAATAATCGCCCATGTCAGGTTCGCTAAAACTCAGGGGTATCATGGCGTAAACTGCATCTGCACCTTTAAAAGTATCGGTCAGGAAAGCGAGATCAGATATTGAACCGATGGCAGGTGTTGCTCCCAGAGTTCCGATAGCCTCCTGTTTATTTGGATCGCTGCTGATTACGGTTACCGCATGTCCCTGTGCTACTAATAATTGAGTCAGCCGCTTGCTTATGTTCCCTAAGGAGCCGGTTACAATGATTTTCATAGCTTTTATTTGGTATAAACGCCTTTCTCAATATCAGCAAGCAGGCTTGAGTGTGTTGGGTGCCAGTTCAAAAGCTCCTGTGTCAGTTTGCTCGAAGCAGGGCAGTCAATAGCTGCCATGTGTGAGAACCAGCCAAAATGGTCCCCGGCTGCTTCAGGCGCTATTGATCTTACCGGAAGGTTCAGTTGCTTGCCTATGGCTTCAGCGATTGTTTTGACGGTAATGGCTTCTTCTGCCGAACCATGATAACGGGCTCCGGGCATGGCATGCTCTAAAGCCAGCCGGAATAAATGAGCGGCATCAAGCCTGTGTACGGCGTTCCATTGATTAAGCCCTTCACCGATATAGGCCGAAAAGCCTTTTTCGCGGGCAATATTGATCAGGATAGGAATGAAGCCATGCTTATCGTCATCACCATGCACCGACGGTGATAGACGGATGGCTGCCGCCCGTACACCCAAAGCTGCCACAGAGTCCGCCGTTTGCTCGGAAGCACGTGGCCAGGCCGGGTTGAGCGGTGGAATGATATCTTCGGTAGCCAGCCGTCCCGGGCTTACCAGCGCTGTGCCGGAAGTAACGATCAAAGGACGGTCGGAACCGGCCAGCACTTTTCCAATGGTCTCGATGGCTATCTTATCGACCTCGCATACTTCCGCGAAGCGGGTAAAGTCATGGATAAATCCGGCATGGATCACACCATCTGCCTGGGCGGCACCGCTTCGGAGGCTTTCCAGGTCTTCGAGATCACCACGATGGACGTCGGCGCCTGCTTCGATGAGCTTACTGGCAGATGCATCCGAACGTGCCAGACCCGACACCTGATGGCCGGCATTAATTAATTCCTGCACAATAGCAGTACCTATGAAGCCTGTGGCTCCTGTGACAAATACACGCATAATTCATCTTGTTTTGTGAATACAAAGATCACTTGACTACGTCAGTCCCATTTATCCAAATCTTCTTTTCATTTAGTCAAAAACGTTATTAACAGTTTAAGGCATACAGCTCATGATATCAATTCGGAAATTGTATTAATGAGTTTTTTACGGAACAGAAATGTAAAAAGCTTATTGACAATTGTTTTCTGGATTCGAACTTGTGATCATCACCCCGGGCGGGATGCATTGTCGGCCTGTATGTGTAATAAGTTATAAAACAAAAAAGCCCAATCTTTCGATTGAGCTTTTCATTAAGTCGGGGAGACAGGATTCGAACCTGNNCTGGTCCCAAACCAGGTGCGCTACCGGCCTGCGCTACTCCCCGAGCCGGTCATTGACAGCATGCTGCCAACATCTTCTATAATAATACTATGCGGTGAGGGCGGGATTCGAACCCGCGGTACACTGTTAAGGCGTACGACAGTTTAGCAAACTATTGGATTCGGCCACTCTCCCACCTCACCTGTATTAAATTCTGTAAGTGTTACTCACAGCTATTTTTAAGAACTTCTGCCCCTTAAAAAGGGACTGCAAAGATAGATTTATTAGCGAAAAAACAAAAAGAAATTTGAGCTCATAATTATATGCTCGCCAGCTGCACTTTCTGCTGTATCTCAAGCAGTTGCTCTTTGTATTCCCCGTCAGTATCCATCAGGTTCTCAACCGTCTGGCAGGAGTGTATCACCGTGGTGTGGTCAAAGCCACCAAAGTGTTCCCCTATATTCTTGAGCGAAGATTTAGTGAACTTCTTGGCAAAGTACATGGTTATCTGCCTGGCCTGTACCACCTCGCGCTTGCGCGTTTTGGCCAGCAGGCGGTCATATGGTATATGAAAATATTCGCATACCATCTTCTGTATATTTTCTATGGTCAGTTCGCGTGCGGCCGTTTTCACAAAGTTCTTCATCACCCGCTTGGCCAGGTCTATGTCTATTTCTTTCTTATTCAGCGTTGCCTGTGCAAAGAGTGCTATCAGCGCTCCTTCCAGTTCGCGCACATTGCTCTGCACGTTGTAGGCCACATACTTCACCACTTCATCCGGTATCTCCAACCCTTCATGCTTCATCTTCATCTGCAGGATGGCCTGGCGGGTCTCAAAATCGGGTGGCTGTATATCCGCATTCAGTCCCCAGCGGAAACGGCTCAGCAAGCGCTCCTGCATCCCTTCCAGGTCTTTGGGAGGGGTATCGCTGGTAAGTATTATCTGTTTGCCGCTCTGGTGCAGGTGGTTGAATATGGCAAAGAAAACATCCTGTGTTTTGGTAGCCGGTACAAAGAGGTGTATATCATCCAGTATCAGCACATCTATAAGCTGGTAGAAGTGAATGAAGTCATTTACTTCGTTGTTCTTGGTATGGTCTATGAACTGGTTGATGAATTTCTCTGCACTTACATACAATACTGCCTTATTAGGGTGCAGCCTGCGCACTTCATTGCCTATTGCCTGTACCAGGTGCGTTTTGCCCCAACCAACCCCGCCAAAAACGACTAATGGGTTAAAAGAGGTAGCGCCGGGCTTCTGCGCCACATGTATGCCTGCGGATCTTGCAACACGGTTGCAGTCGCCCTCTACATAATTCTCAAAAGTGTAGTTGGCATTTAGCTGCGGGTCTATCTGCATGCGCTTCAGGCCCGGTATAGCGTAAGGAGTTTTGATATTATGCGGGTCATCCCATTTCAATGGCATGTCCACATAGTTATTTTCCTTAGGTGGTTTGTTGTATGTGCTGGCAGGCATGTTGATGGATGCAGGGTTGCGCTGTGTAGCGTTGCTCTCCATCAGTATGCGGTATTCAAGGCGTCCTTCTTTACCTAGTACGCGCTTTATTGTTTTACCTAAAAGTTCAACATAATGTTCTTCAAGCCACTCGTAAAAGAATTGGCTGGGTACTTGTAATGTAAGCACGCTTTTTTCGAGCGCTGCTGCTTTAATAGGTTCAAACCATGTTTGGTATGTACGCCAGTTCACATTGTCCTTTATCACGCCCAAACATTTTTCCCATGCTGCTTCCGCTTCGTTAGAAATATTATTAGAGGTATCGTAAAAGTTTTTGTCCATTTTCAGGTTACTCGTTATTCAAGTTAACACCATTTTACTTAACTTGGTATGTATAGCGACGAAAATTTATTCCCGCGAAAAAAATAAAAAATTTTACGGGCTAAAAACATGCTTACTTACCAAAAAGTCTTATCTTATTTATTCCTCGTTACACCTAAATCGGTCGCTTTAGATGTCCCTGCTACTTTACTTTAGCGGGAAGACGAAATTGCTAACATTTTGTTGAAAAAAAAAATTAAAAGCCCCTTGTTTGTTTTATTATTATTACAGATTGGGCATTGGAAAGTTTGGAACCCTTTTTGCTATCAAACACAAAATCCAGCCTCCCTAATCTTAGTCCTGCCCAGCCCACTTGGTTTATCACAGTTTCTTTCCCGCTCTTGTTCAGCATTACCAGGGGTTTGTCCATAAATGTATGCGTATGTCCGCCAATGATCAGGTCGATATTTTCAGTTCCCTTTGCTAATTCTACATCACTCACTTTGGCCGATTCGTATTTGTAACCCAGGTGCGAAAGGCAGATGACCATGTCACACTTTTCCTGCCTCTTTAGTTTGTCAGCAATTGTGTTTGCCGCAACAATAGGATCGGTATATTTTGTATTGCCGAATGCGCTGTCGGGTACAAGGCCATGCAGCTCTATACCTACGCCCAGTATGCCTATACGCAGCTTCCCTTTTTTAATTACGGTATATGGTTTTGTTTTTCCTTCAAGTGCTGTATTGGTAAAATCGTAGTTGGCAACAAGCACAGGGAAGTTGGCATGCGGCAGTTGTTTTGCAAAGCCTTCTATACCCGCATCAAAATCATGATTGCCCATGGTAGTGGCATCATAATTCATCATGCTCATTGCTTTTATTTCGGGTTCGCCTTTGTACATGTTGAAGTAAGGTGTGCCCTGGAAAATATCTCCCGCATCCAGCAGCAAAACATGCTCTTCTTTTTCACGTACATCTTTTATTAATGCTGCACGTTGTGCCACTCCTCCCTGTCCCTGGAATTTTCCTCCGTCCATGGGGAATGGTTCCAAATGGCTGTGTGTATCGTTGGTGTGCAGTATGGTTAATTTTTCCCAATGCTCCGCCCCAAAACTTTCAAAAGGAAAGCCCCCCGCCAGTAGCAGGCCGCTGCCCAACGCAGCTTTTTTTATGAACGTTCTCCTAGTCGCCATATTGCAGCCGGTTTTCCAGTTTGGGGTGCAGGGGTTTTCCCTCTTTTTCCAGTTCCTTTACATAACTTATTAAGGCATCGCGCACAAAAATATTCGTCGTTTCCTTCTTTAGCGGAACAAGAAAATCACATTCGTCCCCACCACTTGCCATGTAGTCATTTATAGCTATTTTATAAGTAGCGTGCTCGTCAAGCGGTTGGCTATTTATATAAATACGTCTCGCCTCTTTTCCCACCATATCAAATTTTATCCCGCTCACCGGCCATCCCTTTGCACGGGCTATATGGTCGCAAAAACGTTTCATCACATTGCCGGGTATTTCGGCAATTACCACTACATTGTCAAAGGGCATCATCTCGTACATGTTTTCCAGCCTGATAGCGCCTTCTTTTATATACGGGATGCGTATACCCCCGTAATTAGCCACCGCAGCTACAGCCCCGCTGCCTGTTTTAATAGCAGCTTTTAATTGTGCATCTGCAAGGAAATTGCCCAATGTGCATTCAGGCTGCATCTTGGTAAGCGTGGTATCGGTGTGGCCTATTATTACCTGCATTTGGCCCTCCATTTTCTCTTTATAGGGGGCCAGCATCTTTATAAAGCTGCTATCAGTATGCTCTGTGCCCTTTACAGTATAGAAGCTGTCATAACGCTGCTCTATATAATACGGCCTGTGACAAGCGCCCATCAAGACGGTAACTGCCGCAATACTTATAATTAAATGCTTAATGGAGGACATACAAAATATAGCTAGCAAAAATACTGCCCTGTACGCTACAAACCTCTTTCAAGGTATGAATCTCTTGTTATATTTTCTGCCGGGGCGCTGTGTACATTGTTATATTTGCGTATGGCCCGCAAAAGCAGCTATATCAACAAATACATCATCTCACCCATTCGCGAGTTCCTGGATGATAGCAGGGCTGTGGGTATCATACTGTTATGCTGCACGATACTATCATTATGGCTTAGTAACAGTGCGCTTGCTACAGGTTATTTCAATATTTTGAACGCAGAGCTATTTTCTTCAGGCGTTCTGCAACTGCCCCACACAGCATTACACATTATCAATGATGCGCTCATGGCCCTGTTCTTCCTGCTGGCCGGCATGGAGATAAAACGCGAGCTGATCGCCGGCGAATTGTCAACTTTAAAAAAGGGCTTACTGCCGGTAATAGCCGCCGCCGGCGGGATGGTGGTGCCGGCCATTATATATTTAATGTTCTGCAGCCGTGCACCCTTCAGCACGGGCTGGGGTATCCCCATGGCTACCGATATAGCTTTTTCGCTAGGCATATTATCACTACTTGGCAAAAAAGCCCCTTTGTCGATCCGTATATTCTTAATGGCACTCGCCATCATCGACGACCTGGGTGGCATTATCACCATTGCAGTGTTTTATACACGGAATATTGATAGGCTATATTTAGGGCTTGCGGCTATTACATTCATTGTCCTGGTAGTCATGAACCTCCTAAAGATAAAGCGGGACTACTCCTACATGCTAGTTGGGTTGTTACTGTGGTATTTTGTTTTCAATTCCGGTGTTCATGCTACTGTCGCCGGGGTATTACTGGCTTTCGCTATACCCATGAAAAATATCAATAGGCTGATTCATGCACTTCACGATCCCGTGAGTTTTATTGTACTTCCTCTTTTTGCCCTGGCAAATACTGCGATAGCACTGCCGCCCAATACAAGCAGCTTATTGCAGTCTCCTTTAACTTATGGCATCGTTTTCGGGCTCGCAATTGGAAAGCCCCTTGGTATTTTCCTGTTCTCCTATTTGTCCGTGCGCTTTAAATTATGCATTTTGCCTGTCCGCGTTCGCTGGAAACATGTTGCAGGAATGGGCATGATAGCAGGCATTGGCTTTACCATATCTATATTTATCGCCACGCTCGCATTTGCCGATGAAAGCCTGCAGTCGCAGGCTAAAATAGCTGTTATCCTTGCATCACTTTTGTCCGGTCTTGTCGGCTATTTATACCTTCGCCTGGTAAACAAGGGCACAAAAAAAGCGGCTGGCAATGCCAACCGCTGATATCTTCGTTAGATATTTTTTCTTATACCAACCTGTCCGGTTCAAATGCTTCCAGTTCATTCGCTATCGCAGTAAGGAAACGTGCACCCAGTGCGCCGTCTACTATACGGTGGTCATAGCTTAATGACAAGTACATCATGTGGCGAATAGCTATTACATCGCCTTCCGCTGTTTCCAATACCATGGGGCGTTTTTTGATGCTACCCACGGCCAGTATAGCTACTTGTGGCTGGTTAATGATCGGCGTACCCATCAGGCTGCCAAAAGTACCCACATTGGTAAGTGTAAAGGTGCCGCCTTGTGTATCATCGGCTTTCAGCTTGTTGTTACGCGCAGCCATGGCCATGGCATTTACATCTTTGCTCAGTCCCAGCAGGTTTTTAGTATCTGCATTCTTTATTACAGGCACTATCAGGTTGCCGCTTGGCAAGGCAGTGGCCATGCCGATGTTTATATCCTTCTTTATGATTATCCTGTCACCATCTACACTGCTGTTTATCATCGGGTACTTCCTGATGCAGTTCACAATCGCTTCTATGAATATGGGGGTATACGTGATCTTTTCACCGTACTTCTTTTCAAATTCTCCTTTCACCTTATCGCGCCAGCGCACCAGGTTGGTCACATCAGCCTCGGTAAAGCTGGTTACGTGTGGCGATGTAGCCTTGCTGCGCACCATATGATCGGCTATCAGCTTGCGCATGCGGTCCATTTCTATTATCTCCACGTTGCCGCTTATCACGCTTGGTGCTACGGCTTGTGGTGTTGGCGCGGCTGCCGCCTGCTGTTGTGGTGCTGCCGCGGGAGCGCTCTGTTGTGGAGCTTGCGGGGCGGCAGGTACACTTACCGGTGCGGCCCCTCCGCCTTTTCTATTCGCTACGTAGTTGAGTATATCTTTTTTGGTAACGCGGCCTTCATTGCCTGTACCGGGTATCTGTTCCAGCTCGGCCATGTTGATGCCTTCCTTGCCTGCTATGTTCAGCACCAGCGGAGAGTAAAAACGTCCGCCATCGCCCGCTGCCGCTGCTGCAGCAGGTGCTGCCTGTTGTGCGGGTGCAGTATATACGGGTTGCGGTGCGGGTGCTGCCTGCTGTTGCGGTGCAGCTTGTGCGGGTGCTGCTGCCGGCTGTGCTGCCACTGCGCTGCCATTACTTGCTGAGTCTATCCGGGCTATCACCGTACCTACGGGCACCACGTCGTTTTCTTTGAACAGTATCTCTGTGATCACACCTTCGGCCGTCGATGGGACTTCGCTGTCTACTTTGTCGGTAGCTATTTCCAGCAAGGTCTCGTCCATTTTTACTTTATCGCCGGGTTTTTTATGCCATTTCAGCACGGTAGCTTCCATGATGCTTTCCCCCATTTTCGGCATTACAAGATCAACGATGGCCATAAATAGTATTTTGTATTATTTGAATTACTGGTACAAAAATAAATAATTGAGCGGCAAATGTACAATGAAGCTTTTTTAAGCCCAATGATTTCGATGCAGCTACATAAATATATAAAATAATAGTGCAAAGCTACTGCACCTTATCGTAATAGCTTCTTCTTTTTGTGATTTTAAGGTCTTGCAGGGTAGTGGCTTTCACCTGAAGCGTAAAGTTGAAGTTCCTGTTGGCCCCGAAAGGAATGGCCGATAAGGTCATCTGCCAGCAGTGCAGGTCGCGATACAGGTTAATACTGGTGATAGTCACCTTTTTTTCTGAAAAACTATAGCCGCTTGTAAATCCGAATTTCCAGCGCGGGGTGAGGGTAAAGTCCCCATCGAACAAAGTGGAATGGTTCAATACCATCGTATCTCCTTTAGCGTATGACGAGTAACTGTTATTTAAGGTCATCGAATAAGAAAGGCGAAACCTCCACGGTACATTAAAATCAACATACTCATCATAGGCCGCATTCTTCATTATCTTTTTATACTCGTCCGTCTTTACCGTTTCGTTCTTCTTGCTTGGTTTCGAGGCAAAATTGGCGCTCAATGACAGATTGGCGTCACTGAAACGCGCTAGGCCTCTCCCCAGTTCATAATTGGTTTGCTTCAGGCGCACTCCCGTCGCGTTGTCGCGTGCATAAGGGTCAAAGTTTGCACCGGCGGTTATATTGATTATCTCCAGTATATTGGTACGGAATGACATGCTTATCGGTTGCCATTGAAAAGAATCGATTGCTATATTATATCCGCTGTGTATGTTCAATCCATCTATAAGCGTGATGTTCTTAAAGCCGGTAACGGTATCTTTCCCCGAGCGCACTTTTATCTGCAGGTTGTTATCCAGCCCGAAGCCAATGATCCCGACCTTTCCCTGGCTGGGCTGCCCGATAACGTCCCCTCCCACATAGGGGAACAGGTACTTGTAGTTCTGCCCGTGGTTGTTAGTGTCAATGCGCGTACGGTAATAATAGTTAAAGGGCGCCAGCCTGAAATCAGGGTTATAGTTAAAGCTTACATTCGGCGTTAGCACATGCCGTATTCCGTGCAGCTTGCCCTTCTTGAATATCTTCATGCCATATATCTTGGTATTCACCAGTACACTGGCATTAAAATCCCTTGCGGTATAAAATCCTGAACTGCTCGTACTGTCTATCCTCATATCAGCATCGCTATACTGCTGGCGTAGTTGTTTGGTATACCAATACTCATCGTAGTTAGCACTGAATGTGGTATTGAAATAACGCAATATATTATACGATGCGCTTATAGGGATCTTTTGACTCACACCATTTGTGAAATCGTTGGAAAAGAATGTATTTAAGCTGAACAGGCTGTCATAGAATGTGGTCCTGTTAAGTGCGTGCATACTATAGCTGGTAATTATTTTATCATACCAATGGCTGGCCCCGGAGGCATGTTTGCTTTGGAAAGGATTTAACTGCGATACGTAAAAGCTTATATCGGGCAGTGTTACGTTTACCTGCCTTGTCTGGGTATTTTGGTTGTGGTTTGCACTTATCGTGAGGCCATAGGGCTTGTTCAGCCATGTCTTGGTATATGTAATGTTCGACTGGTACTGGTTTTGGGTTATCAGGGTCGGATCGTAGCTATTGTTCTTGTTGAAATTCTGTGTCTTGATATCCACCTGCGCGTTAAAGCTTTGTCCCGGTTTGGCCTTTGAGTCGGTACGGTGGCTCCACATAATACTATAGTCTTTCGATATCTGGGAACCCGGGTCGTAACTTTCGCCTGTTTTATTGTAGTTGTAATCAAATTTCAAAACACCGTTATAGTGATAGATATTGGCATAGTTAACTCCTGTGCTTACGCCATAACTTCCCTTTGAAAAGACATTTGTCTGCAATGTAAGGTCGGCATGGTCGTTCAGGTAAAAATAATATCCTCCGTTTAGCAAGCCCAGGCCACGCTGCTCCTCTATTGTATATGTAGGCAATATAAATCCGGATTTCTGCTTTTGTGATATCGGAAACAGTGCAAAGGGCAGGAACAGTGGGGTGGGCACGCCCTCGATGAACAGGTTGGCCGGCCCTGCAGCTATTACCCGTTCCGGTACCACTTTAATCTTCTTTGCCACTATGCCAAAGTGTGGCGTATCCAGTGCGCAGGTAGTATACACATTGTGCAAACCATATATCGACTCGTCGGTATTTCTTTTTATTTGTTGGCTTGCCACAAAGCCATCGCCATATTGCGTGCGCGCATTACGTGCTACTGCCCGCTTGCTTTTAAAATTGTAGTACAGCGAATCATAAGTGTATTTTTCATTTCCCTGGCTAAAGACCGGGTGGCTGATCTGCTTACCCGTGCTGTCGTATGCCGGCTCTGCACTTACCACATTCGTCTGTTGTGAGTAAGTCACCTTGCTGGCATTCAGCTGCATGTCCTCGTAGTGCACTTTGGCATCGCCGTACAAGTAAAAGATGTTCTTATGCATATCCAGCACTGCCGAGTCTGCGGCATCGGCGGTAACTACCGAGGGAAGGGCATCTTTAGATATTTTTATCCCTAATCTTTCTTCCAGGTTTTTATTTGCGGCACTATCCACACGAGCCGTATCGGATTTTAGTGATACGGAATCCGAAACCAGTGTATCTTTTGTATGTTTGCCGGTATCGGCAGCTACGAAAATTGCGGTATCTTGTATCTTTGCCTGGCCGTAACTTACATTTGTTAAGGTGAATGTAAAAATGACCAGCCACAGGGGGGCAAAGCAGCGTACTGATGGAATTTTTGGGATAAATTTACCGCTAAGGCTCATGAACTGCCGCAAAAATAGTTATTTGAAGCCTACGTTTATTAATTTGTATATTTAAACTCTTTTGTAAAGCACAATATGCGTACCAGATTTTTAGCCTTCATAGTCGTAATGGGCCTATTCCCGTCCCTTATTTATGCAGGTAACGGTAATAAGATAACAAAAATTGTTCTTGATGCAGGCCATGGCGGTAAAGACATAGGCGCCCGGGGCAAATATTCGATGGAGAAAGACCTCGCGCTGGATATCGCCCTGCGTGTAGGTAGGCTGATAAAAGAGAACATGTCTGATGTCCAGGTAATTTACACACGCACCAGCGACGAGTATCCTACCCTGGTCGACAGGCACGAAATAGCCAATAAAGCGCAGGCAGATCTGTTCATCGCGATCCATATCAACTCCACCGCCGACCGTATCGAAAGGAGATTGATAGGCCATAAGACTGTAAGGCGCGGACGTAAACGTATAAAACAACCCATTTACCAGGTCATCCGTCACCATGAGGGTACCAGCAAGGGTACGGAAACCTATGTGCTCGGTTTGCACCGCAATGGCCAAAAGGAAGAAGCAATAGGCGAATACAGTGAATCGGTGAGTGAAGAACCGGGCCTGCTCAATGAGAATGATCCCCAGACAGATATTATCGTCTCCCAATACGCCCAGGCCTTTCTTTCGCGCAGTGTGGCTTTAGGTACCAAGATCCAGCAACAGTTCTACAACCAGGGCCGCCAGGATTTTGGCGTAAAGCAAAAAGGCCTCGAAGTTCTTGCAGGTAGCGCTATGCCGGGCGTACTGGTAGAGTGTGGTTTTATCAATAACCCGGAAGAAGAGGACTATATGAACTCAGACAGGGGACAAAAGGAAATAGCCAACGCTATTTTTAAAGGAATAAAGGCCTATAAGAACGATATGGAAAAATAGGTTCTTTGCATTTTAAGCCCCGGTAATCCAACTAAATACAGCAATCCCCCGTCTTAATATTGTATCAGGATACAGTGAGAACGTAGATCAGTGAGGTTCGTGTTCTATAATATTTTTAAAATATTCAACTAAATTAGCTGTATAAAACCAAGTACCCATGAGTTTTTCTTTTAGAACCGTTCTTGCCTCCGCCTTGCTTCCGGTGCTGGCTTTTACAGCCATCACGTATAATTCCTGCAAAACAGACAAATGTAAGTCCGAAAGATGCGCCTATGGCGGCATTTGCAAAGATGGAAACTGTATTTGCCAGTCGGGCTACGAAGGCGGCCAGTGCGAAACGGTTACCCGTAATAAGTTTCTCGGGGTTTGGACAGTGAGCGAAACCAGCAGTATGACCGACCAGCAACGCAATTATACCATCAGCATAGCGGAAGGTGAAAACATTACAGATGTGAGGATACACAATTTTTACAACCTCCTCACTAAGGATGTTTATGCTTTCGCACATGGTGATTCGCTTATGATCATGGGCGGACAAAAAATTGACGGCAGGATCGTCTTAGGATATGCCTACCTGGACCATGATAAAAATTACCGGCCGAATGGCAAGATGATCATGCGTTACGCGGTAAAGATCGACTCATCCGGTGCTATGGATGATTATGGACTATATCCCGAGCTGCACGGGCAGCAATCAACGGCTATCAAATAAATCAACAACATATTTACAGCAATATTGATACATGCCCGGCCATGCCGTCGAAATCTTAGAAATTTATTATTCTGTTGCATTTTAAAATTGTTTCGTTTATCTTTAAGCTTTGTTAAAACAATTGCGCTAATGAACGCTCGTTTCAAAACTATTATTCTTTCAGCATTGAGCTCAGTATTGGCTTTTTCTGCTGTTACTTATAATTCTTGTAATCCCGATAAATGCAAATCCATCAGGTGCGCATACGGCGGTGTATGTAAAGACGGCAATTGTCTTTGCCAGTCCGGTTATGAAGGCAACCAGTGCGAAACTGTCATCAGGAATAAGTTTTTGGGCGTTTGGTCTGTTTTCGAAAGCAGCACCATGACGGGTCAGCCACGTAACTATACTGTCAATATCGCTGAAGGTGATAATATAACAGATGTAAGGATCCGCAATTTCTACAACATCCTGACAAAAGATGTATACGCAATTGTAAAAGGCGACTCCCTGGTTATCAACAGGCAGAGCATCGATGGCAGAACAGTTATTGGTTACGGCTACCTTGATCCGGATAAGCATTATACAGAACATGGCAAGCTTATCGTGCGCTATGCTGTTACCATTGACTCTTCGCAGGCTATCGATGATTTCGGTCTCTATCCTTCAATAGGCGGTACGGAATCTTTATGGAATAAATAAGAAACTACTCTTCATAATAAGCCCCCGGTTCAACCGGGGGCTTTTCTTTTTAGCTAATGTCTCGTTGATACCCCTTGGGGCATTGCCCGCATTTAACAGCATTATACCCAGTTCATGGTTTCTCTCATGCGCTAAGATGGAATAGCAATTCCGGGGATTCGTTCTAATGATCGCGGTGATCATCAAGATAGCCCAGCGTTTCAGCGCCAGTTGGTATGGAGCATCGGACATCGCAGAATCACTTGACGATTTGGTAGAGACAATGGGTGTATCAAGACTAATAACGTAGCCACGGTTTCAACCGTGGGCAAATGGAATATTAAAAAATGAGAAACCGTTTTAACGGTTTAAATGACTTCTAAACAGTTTTCTACATTCTCTTATCGGCTTGTTGTCTAGTTGGCTAGCCTGTTCCTCAGGCTTATAAGGAAACCGATAACCATCACAATTACTCCCAGCCACACAAGATTTATATATGGGAACAACAGCGCTTTCAGCACTATATAGTCATCTGTAGGCTTGCTTTGTTTTACCTGTATCAGTGCCGATTTTTGTTCAGGCAGTATCTTTTCCAGCCTGGCCATAATGCCTTCCTTCTGCAGGGTGTCTGTTATCTGGTTGTCGTATTTGTCATGTATATAGTATATCGGGCGCAGCATGCCTTTCTGCCCCTTCATGTCATAATAGGCGAGGTCTGCCGTAACGGCTACATCACCTTCCTGCGGTGTATAGCGTGGGTCTTTTACGTCACGGTTAAAGCCTCTGAAAACAAGATAGCCCGAGCCGACGAAAATAGTATCACCCTCTTTAACCGTATGGTCGATAAAGCTGCCCTTATCCTTAGGCATCAGGTAAGAGGTAACGTAAGTAAAGATGTCTTTGTTCCAGTAGTGTTTTGAGGCCGGGCTCGATATCAGCCCTTCTTGTCCCTTCGGGTTAACAAATGCATCGGGGTACAGTGTAAATGACTCCTCCACCTTTTTTGTGGCCGAATCAATACGCTGGTAATCAACCCTGAAGAATGTGCGGGGGTCGGACTTTGATGTCGAGTCACCCCTGTAAGTAGCGTAATAATCTCCCAGTGCTACTGCTGTATTATGGAATAGCACCACATTATCCCTGCTTTCTTTTGCATTCTCCGCATCCGATTTGCCGAAGGGTATTATTACACCCAGCGTATTTACCGAGATCACTTGTTTGTTGTACGACGATAATAAAATCCCCAGTAGCAGCATACCGAACCCAAGATGCGCAACCGATGGGCCTAATTGTTTCAGCCGTCCTTTTTGCACTACGAAAGCGTAGTAGAGGTTGGCAACTATTGCATAGCTGCAGGAGAAAAGCAAAAGCGCATATTGCCATGCCCTTATTTCCTGTGTGATGCCTATGAACAATGCCAGCAGCAGTGCAATACCTCCGGTTATCCCGAAGCGTTTTAATACTGTCTTTGCATCGCTCTGCTTAAACTTTAGGAATAATATAGTTGCAGACAGAAGTGCTATGATGATGGCAACCCAGACCTGTATATTATTATAGTGCGCTATCGGGTCAACCGGCGGTGCCACATCTTTGCCCGTCATCCATTTTACCAATGGGCTCCAAACAGGTATCGAAGTGGTGATGCTTATTTGTATCGACGAAAGCAGCAGCACGATCGAACCTATGAACATCCAGAACTCCCGCGAGCTTGTTGCCTCTTCGGTCTTTATACGCGGCAGGCCTTTCCACCTGGCGGCCATAAATGCAATGCAGGCAACAACCAGTAAACCCAATACTACTATCAGGTGCCAGTACAATGCGCTTCCCTCACCTGTAAATGCATGCACCGATGTCTTGCCGAGCACACCTGTGCGCGTCAGGAAGGTGGAGTACCATATCATTACATGGCTAAGCAGCAGCAGTGTAAATGTAATAATTAAGGAGCGTTTGGTAGCTTTATACACGAGCAAAGTATGTAGCCCGGCCACCATTATCAGCCATGGCACCAGCGATGCATTTTCCACCGGGTCCCATGCCCAGTATCCCCCAAAGTTCAGCGACTCATAGGCCCATGCACCCCCCATCATTATGCCCGTACCCAGTACTGCGCCCGAGAACAAAGACCACCTGATAGTAGGCTTCACGAAAGATTCGTAATCGCCTTTCCATAAGGCCGCCATACAGTAAGCAAAAGGTATCAGCGTGCTGGAAAAACCAAGGAATAATACCGGTGGGTGTATCACCATCCAGTAGTTTTGCAGCAGTGGGTTTAGCCCGTTACCGTCCTTTATAAAGTTCATGTAATTGGCACTCTGGAAGATAGGTGCTCCCTGCATCGAGTCCCTAAGAAGCATGAATGGCGTGCTGCCCACTTTTACATCGGGCCCGAAATAGAACCCCAACAGCATAGAAGCGAGGCAGGCCTGCACCATAGAGATGATCGCCATCGTGCGTGTCTCCATAGTTTTGGAGGTGCTCATTACGATAAGCCCCAATATACTATTCCAAAGGGTCCAAAGCATAAAGCTGCCCTCTGATCCTTCCCAGAAGCAAGACAAAAGATATTTAGACCGTAATGCCAGCGACGAATGTTCCCATGCATAATGGTACTCGAACAGGTGATTGGCAATTACATAATACAGCGCGAAGAAGATACCAATGATGGAGGCTGCATGCAGCACGAAACCGTTGCGCCCCAGCAGTTGCCAGGAATGGCTGTTGTAAGCATCTGTCTTTTCTGTCTTAGCTGCGCGCCAGTAGCTGAACGCACTAAACAATGCACCTACAAAAGTGGTGATAACAAAAAAATGACCCAGTCGCCCGGGCCACAAATGTTCTCCTATGAATTGTGTATCCAACCTGTTTTAAAATTAAAATTCAAAACTAATAACACGGAGTATTTGCACATTTGCATATTTTCAAATTTGCACATTAGCTCGCATTCCCCACTACTACCTGGTCTTTCTTATATTTCGATGGGCATTTCATTTGTATGCCCGTGCAGTGAAAAGCATCGCCTTCAATATATCCCTTCATCACTATCTGCTCTGATTTTTCTATGTCCCTTGGTTTCTCTCCGTTGAAGATCACCTTATTTACATTGCCCGACTTGTCTTTAGCATAGAAGGTAAAATGATTGGGGTCTTTCAGCGGGTCATAATCCATTGCCTTGCTTTTTTCAAGGTATCCGATCACATGCAGTGCTTTGCCCGGTTGTTTTGATGCAGATGCGAATGTCTCATAAGTGCTGAAATCGCCGAACTTACTAACTATAATACATACTGCCGCTGCTACAAGTACAAGGAGTACGATATGCGTCTTTTTCATAATTTCTGTAGAACAGGCAAATTTACAACTAAATGAAATACTAGCCTTGCAAAACTTGGAATGATTATCGTCATTTATATTGTCGCAACTTACTGCTCGCAGCCCCTATAAACGTTAAAAAGCATTTACACATTTTCATATTTGCACATTTTTCACATTAATAGTCCTAAATTCGCGCCCTAAATTGATATTGAAGATGACCGATCTTTCAAAGTTCGACCCCAACTCGGTGGGTTTAAGATCAAATAACATATTTGGCTTGCCCTTTAGTGAAGATGAATCTGCGCTGGTCTTACTCCCGGTTCCATGGGAAGTTACCGTGTCCTACAGGCAGGGTACGGCTCGCGGACCGGAGCACATTTTCGATGCCTCGATGCAGGTCGATCTGTACGACCCGGATGTGTGTGAGGGCTGGAAGAAAGGCTTCCACATGCTGCCGATCGATAAAAATATCCGCAAGAAAAGCGACTACCAGCGCCAGTGTGCCGAGCTTATTATTTCTTACCTGGTGGAAGGCGGCGTTGTTTCGGAAAATGAACAGCTTTCGGAAAAACTGGCGGAGATAAACAATGGCGGCGCTATGCTGCAAAACTGGGTGCACGAAATGACGGCTAGCCTGTTGAAAGAAGGTAAAAAAGTAGGTCTTATAGGTGGTGACCATAGCACACCACTAGGTTTTATAAAGGCACTGTCGGAAATACATGATGATTTTGGCATACTGCAGATCGATGCACATGCAGATCTGCGCGACGCTTATGAAGGCTTTACTTATTCGCACGCTTCCATCATGTACAATGTAATGAAGGAAGTGCCGCAGGTAAAAAAATTGGTACAGGTTGGCGTTCGCGATTATTGCGATGAGGAGCTCGACATCATACAGAACAGTAATGGTCGTATCACCACCTTTTTCGACCGCGATATCAAAGCACAGCAATACGAAGGTGCTACATGGAAGCAGCAATGCGACCAGATAATAAATGCATTACCACAGAAGGTCTACATAAGCTTTGACATTGACGGCCTTGATCCAAAGCTCTGCCCTGATACAGGCACTCCAGTTCCCGGCGGTTTTGAGCTTGAGCAGGTATTCTATCTGTTCCGGCAACTGCTTGCCAGCGGCCGCGACCTCATAGGTTTTGACCTCAACGAAGTTTCATGCGGCGAGCATAGTGTTGATGGCATAGATGCCATAGTTGGGGCACGTGTGCTCTACAAGCTCTGCAACTTAATGGTAGCTAAGTAAGATCGTTTCTTCTTAAGTAATTTTTAAAAATGTCCTGCTTATGCAGGACATTTGTGCGGTTAGTAAAACACTGACCAAAAGCATCTTTTGCCCTGATTTTCGTCATTCATTCGCACACTGCCTGCTTTTTATTTTTGTTGAAGATTTTATAAAAAGCAAAAAACGGTGAAGATGAAAACAAAATTACTTTCGGCTTTAGTCCTTGCTGCAGGCATTAGTATTACGGCGCAGGCGCAGGCCCCCTATGTGTTATTAGGACATAGCTATACGCAGGATTTTTCAACACTTGCCACAGGCTTACCCCAGGGATGGCAGGTGTACAAAAATGCAACGATAACCAGCCTCGGCACGGTAGCTACATTCAATGCCGCTCCCACGCCATGGGCTTCAGGTACAGGTGCATTTAACAATTATGCCGCAAAGGATACCTTCTATGCAGGCGCGCCGGCAGCAAACCAAAACACGGCGACCAACAGGGCTCTTGGTGTTAAACAAGATGCTACACTCAATGCAGGCGCTGCCTTCGTTTTCAGGGTACATGATACAAAAGGCCTTAATGGCATGCAGTTCTCTTTCGATCTTGCGTCACTTGATCTCAACGCAGCCCGCACTACGATCTGGTGGGTAGATTATGCAATAGGTTCAAGCCCAACTTCTTTTACATCTATAGCCGTTATGGCCGATAGGGCAACCGGGAACAACACTTTTAAGCTACGAACAATATCCGGTATGCTTCCTGAGAATGTAAATAACCAGGATAGCAATGTTTGGATTCGCGTGATAGCTGTCGACCCTTCAATGGGTGCACTAACATGGCCAACATCGGCAATTGACAATTTTATGCTTACATGGACCGGTAAGCCCCCGCTTACTATGGCCAGCAACAGGACCAATGTTCCCTGCTATGGTGGGCAGACAGGTGCTTACGATCTCGTTGTGGGCGGAGCTGCACCTCCATACCAGTATGCTGTGGATAGCATAGCACCAAATCCTCCTGTGTTTTCCAATAGTCCGCTGTTCACTGCCTTATTTGCCGGTGTACATACTATAATGGTGAAAGATGCAGATGGCGACATCAGCTACTTTGCCGATACTATTACACAACCTGCTCCCCTCGGCTCTTATATGAAAAAGCTGAACGACGTTACTTGTTATGCAGGTGCTGATGGTGCAGCTTACATAAAAACATGGGGTGGTACAGCTCCCTATCAATATAGTTGGGATGGTGCACAGTATAGCGCATTCAAAGGAAACAGGGATACTAATATCGCATTGAACGGGGGCCTTCATGTAGTTACGGTGAGGGACACGAACAATTGCGTGATAGCAGACAATAAATACGTTCCGCAGCCCGACAGCATTGTAGCAACACTAACAGTTCACGATGTGTATTGCCCCGGTGGAACAAGCGGTTCCATTTGTGCAAGCGGTATTGAGGGTGGCAATGGTAAATTCACATATGAATGGAGCACAACACCGGTAAATGTCACTCATATGGTACAAGATCTTCCCGCAGGCACATATTCCTTTACTGTTACCGATTACAAAAATTGCTCTAACACCTTCGTTGCTACTGTGTCTCAGCCAGATCCTATTATAGCTGTAAAGAACATTACCCCCGATATGGGCAACTGCACTGGTAGCGTAACAGTTACGCCGACAGGCGGTACACCCGGCTACACTTATGAATGGAGCACAGGCAGCACGGCACAATCTATATCAGATCTTTGTTATGGCCAGGTATACTTCCTGAGGGTTACCGATAGCAGGGAATGTTCTATGATGGATACAATAACTGTTCCGCTTCCTACAGGTATAGCTGAAGCTGGTAATGACAATGCCATCAAATTATACCCCAATCCTGCAGCAGATGTTTTACACATCGAGGCAGCACAAAGCGTTAATGTGCTAATATCTGATATATCGGGTAAGATAATGCTTACCGTGTACGATGCGAAAGAGATGCCTGTGTCAAACCTCGCGACAGGTATGTACATCATCAGTATCTACAATGACAAAAATGAGCTTATTGCACACGAAAAGTTCATGAAACAATAGTTACGCAGCAATTTCACAACTTGTTAGGGTGGCCGCAGGCCACCCTTTCGTTTTCATGTCATTTTCCGTGCCTTTTTTCCTGCCTAAACTACATTTCCATATTTGCACATTTTCACATTACTTTAGCCATATGGAAAACGTAGCCATTACTTCCACCAAACCGGTACACCGTGCATGGGCCATGTACGACTGGGCCAATTCTGCTTACAACCTCGTTATCACTTCAACCATTTTCCCGGCGTACTATGCAGCCATCACCACTGTTAAGGATGGCGACAAGGTAATAAGCGACACGGTAACATTCTTTGGTATCACTTTAAAGAACAGTACCCTCTTCGATTATTCCATAGCCGCTGCCTATCTTATCATTGCTCTCATTTCACCCATACTCTCATCCATAGCCGACTATAAGGGTAATAAAAAGCGCTTCATGCAGCTTTTTTGTTACCTCGGTTCGCTGGCATGTTGTGGGCTCTATTTCTTTAAAGCCGATACACTGGAGTGGGGCATAGTCTGTTCATCCATAGCAGCGCTCGGTTATTGCGGCAGCATTGTATTTTACAACTCTTACCTGCCCGAGATAGCCCTTGAAGAGGAGCGCGACAAAGTGAGCGCACAGGGTTTTGCATATGGCTACATCGGTAGCGTACTGCTGCAGCTCATTTGCTTCCTCTTTGTCCTCAAGCCGGATTGGTTTGGTATTAAAGACAGTTCTTTTGCGCCTCGTCTTTCCTTCCTGCTCGTGGGTTTATGGTGGTTCGGTTTTGCACAGATCACTTTTTTCAAATTGCCTAAGACACTGCCTTCCGATAAAAGGCCGGGGCATAATATATTCTCCAATGGCTTTTACGAGTTGAGCAAAGTATGGCAGCAGCTACGCCGCTTGCCGGTACTCAAAACATACCTCGGCGCTTTCTTTTTTTACAGTATGGGGGTGCAAACCGTTATGCTTGCCGCAACCTTGTTTGGTAGTAAGGAGATGAGGCTTGAGACGAGCCAGTTGATCGCTGTCATACTGATCATACAACTGGTGGCTATAGCAGGTGCTTACATTATGGCAAAGCTATCCGACAGGTTTGGCAACCTCAGGGTGCTGCTTTTTGTCATCTTCATCTGGATAGGTGTATGCATAGCAGCCTATTTTATACAAACCGCTATGGAGTTTTACATTGTGGCGGCAGTCGTCGGTTTGGTGATGGGGGGTATACAATCACTCAGCCGCTCCACTTACTCCAAGCTCATGCCCGTAACCCACGACACTGCATCATTTTTCAGCTTTTACGATGTTACCGAGAAACTGGCTATCGTTATCGGTATGATATCCTTCGGCTATATCGACCAGGTGCTGGATATGCGCAAGGCTATCATCGCACTCGTTGTATTTTTTGTTATAGGCGCCGCTATTTTGTACCTTGCTATCCTTAAACAAAAAGACAGGCGAATGACCCTGTAAGCTTTTCGGTTTTGACTTTTAACTTTTGAATTAGATGAAGCTATACACAATAAACACAGGATATTTCAAGCTGGATGGTGGTGCCATGCACGGCGTAGTGCCCAAAAGCATGTGGAACAAAGTGAACCCGGCTGATGATAATAATATGTGCTCATGGGCGTTGCGTTGCCTGCTTATAGAGCATGGTAATTACAGGATATTGGTTGACAATGGCATAGGCACGAAGCAGGATGAGCGCTTCTTTGGCCACTACTACCTGCATGGCGATGATACGCTGGAGAAGTCGCTGGCAGTGCATGGTTTCACTACCGATGATATTACCGACGTTTTTCTCACCCATCTCCATTTCGATCATTGTGGCGGCTCTATAAAGCGTGATGGCGATAAGCTGGTACCGGCATTTAAGAATGCAACTTACTGGAGCAATGAAGCCCACTGGCACTCTGCACTACAGCCTAATGATCGTGAGAAAGCATCATTTCTTAAAGAGAACATATTGCCTATACAGGAGAGTGGGCAGCTAAAGTTTGTTAGCTCCGGTGATGGTGAGGAATGGATGGAAGACATCCGCATCCGCATTGTGAATGGCCATACCGATTCCATGATGCTGCCACAAATCAACTATAAGGGTACCACCGTGCTCTTTTGTGCCGACTTACTGCCCAGTGCTGCCCACATCAGTATGCCATGGGTAATGGCATACGATATGCGCCCCCTCGATACCATGACAGAAAAGAAAAGGATACTCAATGAAGCAGCGGCTAATAATTGGGTGCTGTTCTTCGAGCACGATAATACTATCGAGTGCTGCACAGTTCAAAATACCGAGCGGGGTGTGAAGCTGAAAGAATCCTTTAAGCTCAGCGAACTGGATAACAGATAATAAATAAATACACATCCTGGCGAGGAGCTTTTACCCCATATATCTATACCCTTATATTTCAACTGCCATGGCACAGATTTTACTGCAAAATCTATATCTTTAAACGCTAAAAATAATCCCGACCATGACGGAGGCAATAATAGAAAAGGACATACTGCTAGCTGAGGACGATAATGACGATGTGCTGATCTTTGACCTGGCTATGAAACAAATTGACATCCCCCACGTAATGCGGCATGCTGAGAATGGAGAGGTGCTTTTCGTTCTACTCAAAGAGAAAGTGCCTTATATCCTCTTCCTCGATATTCATATGCCTTGCAAGGACGGACTGGCATGCATTGTGGAAATACGCAAGAATAAAGAGTATGATAACATGCCTGTTATCATGTACACATCCAACTTGTCTGAGAGGATCGTGGAGGACTGTTTCCGTAACGGGGCTAATTTGTATATGACAAAGACCGCCACCATCAATGGGCTGGTAGAGAAGCTTAGAAAGGTATTTTCGGTGGACTGGAATAACTACATGCATTATCCCCCGCAGAACCAGTTTGTTTTAAGCTAAGGCCTGGCTGAACATGCAATGACTTCCGCAAGTGTGCGGGACAGGTATGGATTGACTATGTTTTGACCTGCTGACCCATTAGAGCAAATAGTTATTTCCTGTTTTCCTGTCGGAAATTATAATTTCCCTTTTTTAAAACGCAATCGGCGAAAATGCTTGCCAGTATTGCCATATGCGTGAAAATAATTATTTCCTGTTATTTCCCTTTCTTACCTATTCCCGGGAAAAGGGAAATAACTCCTTTTCGTAATGTTATCTCGTGTCTAATAAAAGACGCGATTTCGGTTTTACAATTGCCCGCTCGAATCATTATTTCATTTTCATCATTTCAAAGAACTTCAGGTGCCTACACTACAAAAAATCAGGCACTACGCAAGTTACGAAACGGGGAGCGGCTGCTCCAAAAAATGTGGATAAGAAGTCATAAAATTATAATTGTTCATGTGGCCTGGAGGATAGTTAGTGATAATAGATAGTTGGACTTTTCGAAAGCCGGTTATTACCAAATGCCTGTTCACTGACTACTATCATCCCTAAACTTTACATTTCCCTGACAAAGCGGCTCTTTAAAGAGAAGGGCAGAGCGTAGCTTTGCAGAGTCAATATTTTAATATTTTATGAGCAAATTTACTGCCTTATTTATACCCCTTATTGCCAGCGCATTATTGTGTTCTGTGTACAGTAGAGCACAGGCACCAAAAGGCTTTGTATTGAGGACCCCTGCCAATGTGCATGGTACCACCGCAAAAGACATGTCTTACCCCGATGAGAAGCATTTTAAGAACATGCAACAGCTCACCTTTGGCGGTGACAATGCAGAGGCTTATTTTGGTCCCGATAGTAAAAATATCACCTTCCAGCGCACCAACCCTAAGGAAGGGCTAAGCTGCGACCAGATCTTTTTTGCCGCGCTGCCTATAGGGCCCGGCCAGCCGATGCGGTCCAAAATGGTAAGCACCGGCAAGGGACGCACTACCTGCGCTTATATAATGCCTGATAGAAAGCACTTCTTATATGCTTCCACACATAAGGCGGCAGATAGCTGCCCGCCGGTACCGGATAAGAAAGTGATCAAAAAATACGTATGGCCCATATATGACAGCTACGACATTTTTGTAGCCGATCTAAAGGGCAAGATCACCAAACAGCTTACCAATACGCCCGGCTATGATGCGGAAGGTACCGTATCGCCAAAGGGGGACAAGATCGTCTTTACCTCCATGCGCAATGGCGACCTGGACATCTACACCATGAACCTGGATGGCACTAATGTAAAACAAATAACGCACGAGCTGGGATACGATGGCGGTGCCTGCTTCTCACCAGATGGCAAGAAACTGGTGTGGCGTGCATCGCGCCCCAAAACGGAGGAAGAAGTAAAGGAGTATAAAGAACTGCTGGCAAAAGGCCTTGTGATGCCTACCCAGATGGAGATATTTGTGGCCGATACCGACGGCCGGAATGTACAGCAGGTAACCAAACTGGGCAAGGCCAACTGGGCACCCGCCTTTGCACCCGATGGCAAGCGCATCATATTTGCAAGCGACTACGAGTACCCTAAAGGTTTCCCCTTCAACCTATACCTCATCAACATAGACGGTACAGGACTGGAAAAGATATCGCATGATGGCAGTTTTGATGCCTTCCCCATGTTCTCGCCCGATGGCAAGAAGCTCATTTTCAGCTCGAACCGCAACAATGGCGGCGGCCACGACACAAACGTGTTCGTGTGCGACTGGGTGGAGTAATTGCCTCACCCCCAGCCCCTCTCCAAGGGAGAGGGGTGACATGCAGAGTGCTCATGATGCGTCTGACGCCGAAGAGGCGTGCTGACGCTAAGGGGGGTAATGATATGTTCATATAGGAATTTCGGCTGCAGGGTGTAACTTTAAGGAATGAGAATCTTAGTCAACTTGCTTGCAGTTGGTGTTGGGGGCTTCTTTGGTAGTATAGCCCGTTATGGCACCAGTTACCTGGCAGGCAAGGTTACTGGCAGCCCTTTTCCATGGGGCACCTTCATTGTAAACATAAGCGGATGCCTGCTGATAGGCATCCTGTTTGGCCTTGGAACGCGGATGCAGTGGCTGCAGGGCACGGGCTGGCTGCTGCTGGCAAGCGGCTTCTGCGGGGGCTATACCACCTTTTCCACCTTCGCCCTCGACAATATGAACCTTATGGACAAGCAACTATCCTTTACCTCCATATTATATACCGTCCTTAGTGTAGTGATAGGCCTGCTGCTATGCAGGCTGGGCATAGCGATGGCGAGATAAATACACATCATGCAAAATTTCGAATTTCCCTACGAGCGCACACTGAAAACACAACTGCCTGCAGCTATACAGGCCTTGATAGGTGAGGCAGAAGCCATTGCTGACAAGGCATATGCGCCGTATTCCCACTTTAAAGTAGGTGCAGCCCTGCAACTGGCCGATGGCAGCACTATAACGGGCTGCAACCACGAAAATGCCTCCTATCCCGTAGGTATATGTGCCGAAAGAGCAGCTTTGACAGCCATGGATATGACTGATAAGGCAAAAGGACTGAAGGCCATAGCAGTGACCTACAAGGCCAGGGAACATAGCCTTGGCGCCCCGGTTGCACCCTGCGGTATGTGCCGGCAGGCCATACTGGAAGTGCAGCAATGGCAGGGCCGGCCCGTGGAGGTGTACATACACGGGCCCAATGGCGAGGTGATATACCTGGCCGATGCAAGCTACCTATTACCTTTCTCCTTCGGCAGTAGCGACCTGCATGCAGCAAAGGCTAATATATAAGCCCTTTTTCCTTTTTGATTAATCCCCCGCGGTTTGCTAATTTAGCGGCGGAAAATGTTGTTTTTAAATGATAGAGATAAAAGTACCAACGGTAGGCGAATCGATAACGGAAGTAAGCTTAGTAAAATGGCTTAAAAAGGACGGGGACTATGTGGACCGTGACGAAGTGCTGTGCGAGCTGGAATCGGAGAAAGCAACCTTTGAACTGAATGCCGAAAAAGCCGGCATACTGCATATAGTAGCACAGGAAGGCGCAACGCTGAACATAGGTGATGTGGCCTGCAAAATAGACGAGACCGCGGCGAAGCCAGCGGGAGCGCCCGAAGCTAAACAGGAAGAAAAACCTGCGGCGGCACCCGCAAAAGCTGCAGCTGAAAAGCCAAAAGAAGAAAGTAAAACAGCAGCGCCAAGCGATGTGAAGGCTACCCCCGTAGCACAAGCCATCATGAGCGATAAGCAAGTGAAGCCAACGGAGGTGAAGGGCAGTGGCAGCAAAGGCCGGATACTGAAGCAGGATGTGCTGGAAGCAATAGCACACCCGGGCCGTAAGGGCGAAGGTGCCAACAGCCGCGAAGAGCGAAGGGATAAAATGACCAATCTCCGCAAAACGGTATCGCGCCGCCTTGTGGAAGCAAAAAATACGACTGCTATGCTCACCACCTTCAACGAGGTGGATATGGGCCGCATCATGGAGATACGCAAGCAGTACAAGGATAAATTCAAAGAAGCGCATGGTGTAAACCTGGGCTTCATGTCGTTCTTTACAAAGGCCTGCTGCATAGCATTGCAGGAATGGCCTGCGGTGAACGCCTATATAGATGGCGACAGCATAGTATACCACGAGTACTGCGACATATCGATAGCAGTATCGGCGCCAAAGGGACTGGTAGTGCCGGTGATACGCAATGCGGAAAGCATGAGCATGGCAGAGATAGAAGCAAAGGTGGTGGAACTGGCAGGCAAGGCGCGTGACAATAAACTAAGCATGGAAGAAATGACCGGCGGTACCTTTACCATCACCAATGGTGGTGTGTTCGGTTCGCTGATGTCGACACCTATCATCAATATTCCGCAATCGGCCATACTGGGTATGCACAAGATACAGGAGCGCCCCATGGTGATAAACGGTGAGATAAAAGTACGACCAATGATGTATGTGGCAGTAAGCTACGATCACCGGATAATAGACGGGCGCGAGTCCGTAAGTTTCCTCGTAAGGGTGAAAGAATTATTAGAAAACCCTGAACTCCTGCTTTTCGGACAGGACCCTGTCAAGACACTGCTTGAAGTATAATGCGTACACATTGACCGGTACGCCTAAACCCACATATTAGTTCTGATTTTTTTTAAAATTGCCGATGCAATATATCTGGGAACACATCAAGACCATACTGGAGACCTACAAAGGAGGTGCGCCACTGTCGTACTTTCTGAAGAATTATTTTAAGCAATATCCCATACTGGGCAGCAGGGACAGGAAGATACTGAGCGAAATGGCCTACAACTGGTATCGCTGCGAAAAAGGCATGCCGCCTGAAATGCCATTCGAAGAAAAGGTAATAGCTGCATTGTACCTGTGCGGCACACAAACCAAACTGATAGAGCCTGTTGTGAATGGGCCGCTGCAATCGCTTTGGCTGAGCTACAAGCAAGACCGCATACAAGTGCTGGAAGATAACGGCATTACATTCCACATACAGGATATATTCCCCTACGAGTATGAACTGTCGGATGGCATTAGCAGGGAAGACTGGCTGTACTCCATATTATCGCAGCCCGACCTGTTCCTGCGTGTGCGCAAGAAGCTGGAGCGTATTACTACATTGCTGCATCAGAATGGTATAGCTTACCAAATGCTTTCGGACAATTGCATGGCATTGCCCAATGGAGTATCGATAGATAAAATACTGCAGGCAGACGACTACGTGGTGCAGGATGCCTCGTCGCAATTGACGGGGAATTATTTTGAGCCGCAGCCGGACCAATACTGGTATGACTGCTGCGCCGGTGCGGGAGGAAAATCCATCTTGCTGAAAGATATGGAACCGAACATAAACCTGTACGTATCGGACAAACGCGGCAGTATATTGGATAACCTAGAAGAAAGGTTTCGCCTATATCATCATAAACTACCCGAATCATTTTTGCTGGATGTTACTGATGACGAACAACTGGAGCTGTCATTCGACGGACAATTGTTTGATGGTATAATAGCGGATGTGCCCTGCACGGGTTCGGGTACCTGGGCACGCACACCGGAACAGATGTATTTTTACGATCCTTCGCACCTGGATAATGTATCCATGCTGCAGCGCAAAATAGCGACCAATGTTGCGAACTACATTGAGCCCGGTGGCAAGCTGATATATATTACCTGCTCTGTGTTCAAACAGGAGAATGAAGAAGCAGTAGCACACCTGCTAAATGAGACATCATTAGTGGAAGAGCATACAGAATTAATTAACGGCCTGGATTATAAGGCCGATAGTATGTTTGTGAGTGTTTTGCGGAATTAAAGTGCAAAGAGATCATACGCAAACAGAGATGCAAAATCTTCGTCTCTGCGAAATGAAAATAAAAAAGCCCACGATCGAAATCGTGGGCTATGTTTTTTATGTATCTGAATTAATATTTCACCAGTTTTTGCTGCATCTTGCCATTGGCAGCAATAGCTTCCATGATATACATGCCGGATGAGAGGTATGCAGGTGCTGTCCAGCGCAGGTGGCTGATGCCGGGTTGCACGTACTGGTGGAAAGTGGTTATTGTTTTGCCCTGCATATCGGTCAATGAAAATGTTATTGCCTGGCTAAGTGCTGAATTCACATCCATCTTAATCACATCGCCTGAATGGAAATAGCTTGGATAGATATCCAGCCATGCCGCTTTTGAAATAGTTGTATGATTAACACTATTGGGATCGTACAGTATCAGCGATGCAGCACAGATGTCGGGAATGCCAAAGCCAAGCTGTGTTGTGGGAGTGGTGTAATGGTTAGCACTGCTATCGATCGCGTGGCGTAATAAGTATGGAGTAGGGTTGGGAGCGTATTGCATTAAACATGCAGCCCATCCTGCTATTTGTGGAGTAGAGAAAGAGGTGCCATCGTCGGTACCTATGGTGTTGCCTCCCAAAAACACAGGAGCTGATACACCCATGGCGCATACATCGGGTTTGGTACGGCCTGATGCGTTAGGGCCATAGCCGCTGTATGATGCAGGGCTGCCCGCGGCATTAACTGCACCTACCGTAAGGCCGCTGTCGGCATCGCCCGGGGTGAGGATGTAATGCCATGGTGTAGCTCCATCATTGCCGGCAGTGATCACGCACAGTATACCTTTTGTAGTGGCTGTATTTGCAGCTTGTGCTACACTTGTGGTATGGCCATCAAGATCGGCATAAACAAAACTGGTAAAAGGAGGATCGAAGTTATCGTAGCCCAGCGATGTGGAGATAATGTCTGCACCAAGACTATCTGCGCGTTCCATACCTGCTATCATGTTGCTCAATTCAATAGGCTGTTCGGTAGGTATGTCTTCGGTGATATATAGTGCATACTGTGCCAAAGGGGCTGAACCAACGAAACTGTCGGGTATGTAGCCTGCCATTTGCGAGAGTACCTCCGTACCATGATATGATGTGCGGTAAACGGAATCCATATGAAGCACGAAATTGAAGGAATCAATAAGGCGGTTTCCGGCCCTGAGGCTATCGAAGCCAAAGTGCGTGTTCGTCTCAGTAAAGCCCTGATCGAGTACAGCAATAAGTTTGCCTTGCCCTTTAAAGCCCTGGTCGTGCAGGCAGTCGCCATTAACCTGGTGTGTCTGTGTCCAGGTGTGGTCGTAATAAGATTGCTGGCCGGTTGCTTTTGTGCTTTTGTTTTGAGTATTAGCAGGATGCTCTGTTGCGAATTTCCCTTTGCCATTCTTAAGATGCAAAGTAGTGTTATAATAGCCTACCCATGTGGCTGATGCTACATAGGACTGACCCACGAGGTTCTGTATCTGGGAGGAATCCGTTAGCAAAACAACGCAGTCATTGAACCAACGGGATGTAGTATGCAACCTGCCACCGGTAAGTGAAAGTACATTGCGGATGTAAACAGGCGATACAGGAAGATCAGAACTGTCGACAGCAATGCCTTGCGCAGCGCGCCGGTCCAAAGCCCTTTGCGAAAGGAAGGTAATCGGAGTATTGATATCCGATGTGCCGTTCTTGTTTGTGAACTTAACCCTGAATGCCCATTGTGCAGGAGGCGTATTGTAATGTGTAATTACGTTGGCAGCAGCGCAGATATCGGGGATGCCATAACCTAACTGCAGGCCGGGCGTAAGGAAGACGCTGCCTGTGCTGTCCACCGATTTACGCACGATCCAGGGCTTGATGCCCGGTGCAGACTGCAGCAGGCATGCCGCCCAACCTGCCATTTGCGGGCAGGCAAAAGAAGTGCCGCTGCCCGTGCCTACGGCGTTACCGGGATTAAGAATATTGGTTGGTGCACCTTGCAGGCTTACATCCGGCTTCACTACACCCACATAATTGGGACCATAGCTGCTGAAGCCTGCGGGATTGCCTGAAGGGTCAACAGCACCTACAGAAAGCACGCTATCGCCATCGGCAGGTGTTTGTATATAATGCCATGGCCCACCGCCGGCATTGCCTGCGGCGTTGATGACTACTATACCTTTTTTAACGGCGATATTCGCACCTCTTACACAGACCGTGGATACACCATCGAGGTCGGCATAACTAAGATCGTTGCCAACATTTGCAGGCGCATCGAAGGTGGCATATATCAGGGATGCTGTGATCACGTCGGCACCAAGGCTGTCGGCCCTTTCCTGACCTGCTACCATGTTGTCCATCTCTGTAGCCTGTTCCGATCCGCCATCTTCCGTACTGTACAATGCATACATAGCGAGCGGAGCTGTACCTACGAAGCTATCCGGTACATAAGCTGCAATGGTGGAAAGGCATTCGCTACCGTGATATGAGCTATTAAATACTGAGGTGTTTTTGTGTACAAAATTAAATGTGTCAATAAGGCGGCCCGATAGCCTCAGGCTATCGAACAGGAAATGGGTGTCCACCTCTGTAAAGCCTTCATCCAGCACCGCAATGAGCTTGCCCTGGCCTTTAAAGCCGAGATCGTGCATACAGCCGCCGTTTACCATGTTCACCTGGTTCCAGGTAAGGTCATAATAGCCGGGGGAAGCAGTGGCCTTTGCTGCAGGATGCGGTGCTTCCAGGTTAAATTTAGGATTGCCCGGACTTTTAAGATGCAGTCCGCTGGCATAGTAGGCGATCCATTTAATGGATGTGATATAAGGCTTATTCTGCAGGTTGAGTATCTGCGTGGAGTCATCCAATAGGATAACACAGGTATTCAGCCATTTTGAGGTAACGTGCAGCACACCGTTTGTCAGGGTAAGCACGCTATCAATATATGCAGGCGAAACGGGAAGATCGAGGCTATCGATGCCAATGCCCTGCGCAGTGCGCCTGTCCAGCGCCCTTTGCGAAAGGAAAGCTATAGGGTTAGTAATGTCGGATGTGCCGTTTTTGTTGGCGAAGGTGATCCTGAAAGCCCATTGTGCGGGTATTGCTTTGGCGGCATTGCAGAAAAACAAAACACAGGCAAGGCAGAATACGAAACTGCTTTTTTTCATTCTGAAAAATAAGTTAAGACCAATAATATTTAAGCGGTTCGCAATAGTAAAAAGGTGATCAATATTTTACCAGCCTCGAGGTATAATCCCCACTTTCGGTAAGCGCTTTAAAAATATAAACACCTGCGGACAAGCCAGCAGGAATAGTGAACGCATTGTTTTGATACCCTTCCTTTATACTTGTTTTAAATACCGCAATTATCCTGCCGTTTATATCGGCCAGTATGAAGGACGCATTTTCATTGCGACCTGCATTGGTAACAATGCTCAAGGTAGTTTCCGAATGCAGGTAAGTAGGATAAACATTGATAGCGCCGGTTGACGCGGGCGTTAATTCATTCACAGCCACTAGCTGGGCAAGGGTATTTTTAGCAGCGCAGAAATTAGGTACTCCGTAACCTATCTGTGTGCCAGGATTATTGTAATGATCTGCATTTTCCCTTATCGCGTTGCGTACCTGCGACGGTGTAGCCCCGGGATTGGCCTGCCATATACAGGCCGCCCAGCCTGCGACCTGTGGGGTAGCAAAAGAAGTACCGTTGGAGGTGAAATAACCGCCGCCGGTAGTGAATACGTTAGCAGGATCGCCCTGTGAACAGATGTCGGGTTTTACCACTGAATTTGAATTGGGGCCAAAACCACTAAAAGGTGCAGGATTTTTTGAACCATCAACCGCGCCAACGGTAAGTGCGCTGTCCGCATCGCCGGGAGTGAGGATGTGGTTCCATGCATTGCCGCCTTCATTGCCCGCAGTAATCACAAACAGTATGCCTTTTCTTACTGCCCAGTTGGCCGCCTGCGCTGCTATGGTAGATACGCCGTTAAGGTCGGCATAGGTAAGACTGGCTGCAGGAAAATCGTCGAAGATATTATAGCCAAGTGATGAGGTAACTATATCCGCACCCATGCTATCTGCACGCTCTGTAGCTGCGGCCATATTATCCATTTCTATTGGCTGCTCGCTTTGTGTGTCTTCGGTAATGTAGAGTATTATTTGTGCCAGGGGCGCCGAGCCAATAAAGGTATTAGGCACATAGCCTGCTACGGTAGACAATACCTGTGTGCCATGATCGGAGAAGCCGTAAACGCCTGTGGTCTTCTTTACAAAATTGTATGTTTCCAGTAGTCTGCCTGATTGCCTGAGGCTATCGAAACCGGGATGTACATCTACTTCCGTAAAGCCCTGGTCGAGTACAGCGATCAGTTTTCCTTGTCCTTTGAAATTGAGATCGTGCAGGCAGTCGCCATTTAACATCGTAGTTTGCCCCCAGGTGAGATTATAAAAAGCCGGCTGCCCTGTTCCTTTTGGCGCTGTGTGTACAGGAGTCAATTGCTCATTGGCGAATTTGCCTTGCCCGCCATCCGGATTCTTACTATGAAGTGTGCCGGTGTAATGTGCAATGTATTTGACCGAGGTTACGTATGGCTTGTTCTGGAGATTGGCTATCTGTGCGGAATCAGACAGAAGGATAACACAATCATTCAGCCATTTTGATGTAACATGCAATATCCCGTTAGTAGATGAAAGTACATCGTTGATGTAAACAGGGGAAACGGGAAGATCGGCACTGTCGACAGCTATACCATGCACAGCGCGCCTGTCGAGGGCCCTTTGGGAAAGAAAAGCAGATGGATTGTTGAGACTGGATGTACCATTCTTATTAGCGAACGTGACCCTGAATGCCCATTGTGCGGCATTAGCACTTTTCGCGTCAGCAAATAAGAGAAAAGAAACAAAACACAGAACAACGCCGCACCTTTTCATAACAGTTCATATTAATTATGGTCTGTAGCCCGCATCCTAACGGAGTAACCTTCCTGGCATGAATTAACACCGGAAGAATCAGGCTGTTGTACCCAATGCGTCAACTCGCGATAGATCATGCCCACATTCTTGGCATACACTTCTTTTGAGTAGGTCTTATAAGAATAAGCGCCCGGGCCATCAGCTGTATTCAATGATTCGTCAGCTTCGTTAACGGTAACGGTATTATCAAAGTTTACAAAGCCTGTATTGTACGGCTGGCCTACGTTTGCATAGGTGTAAACCCAATTATTAAAGTAAGTATAATCCTGGTCGGCAGTAGGGATATAGCTATTGCCATTCCAGTAGAGGCCGTCGATGATAGGGAAAGTAAGCTTAATAAATTTCAGGTTGCTTTGAGAATACTCCAGGGCGTATTCAGTAGGTGTAACAAGTATATTCCCCTGTGTGTGCCATGAAGAACTGTCGGCACGACGCTGGCGTATCTCGATCCTGTAAGACCTTCTCATGCTGTCGTCCGAAAAGGTATCGGCAACGGTATAACGTAACAGCCAGTGTGTCTGTACGGTAGAGCAATCGAAGCTATTATATTTGGTAGAATCAACACTATACTCAACATATTTACCTAATTCAAGTGGGAAATAGGCCTTTGTTTGTACGGTTGAATTATCAATGGTTTGCTTCCTGCACGAAGAAATGAAAGAAGATATTGCTATTGCCAGTACGCCGACAAGTAAAAATTTTCTATTCATAATATTAGACAAAGCTGTTTTCAATCCCGTAAATATAATTAAAGAAACGAAAAGTAGTATGTTATTACGACTACATAAATATACTATTTTTTGGCCGTAAAAATGGAATTTATTGTTGATTAATTTAATATCAGAACCCCATCCTGATAATTCCGCCTGCTATAACATCGTCACCCTCGTAAAATACCGCCGATTGGCCGGGTGCAATACTATTGACCGCATGGTGAAACTGTACCTGTACCGAGTCGCCCATGGGCTGTAAAATGCTTTCAGTACCGGGGTCGCGGTAGCGAATCTTGGTAACGGCCTCCATGTTTGGGGCTATGGCGGCATATTTCACCATATTCAGGCCGGAGACCAGCATTTCGCTTTGCTGCAGTTCTTCAGCTTCGCCGAGAACAATGGTATTGGTCTCAGGGATGATCTTTGTAACGAATACAGGCCTGCCCAAAGCAATATCCAGGCCTTTGCGCTGGCCTATGGTATAGAAAGGATAACCACGGTGTTTACCCACTTTTTCGCCGTTGGTCAGCACGAAATCACCACCCTCCACTTCAGCTTCCAGTTCAGGCAATTGCCTTTTCAGGAAGCCCCGGTAGTCGTTATCGGGCACAAAACATATTTCGTAGCTCTCGGCTTTTTTGGACAATTCTGAATAGCCCAGGTCGAAAGCAAGCTGTCGCACTTCGGTCTTCAGCATATCGCCAAGGGGGTACAGGCTGCGGCTAAGGCATTCCTGGCCCAGGCCCCAGAGCACGTAGCTTTGGTCTTTAGTAAGGTCTTTGGCCTTTGAGAGCACAAAACGGCTGTTCTCTTCGCGCACCTTTACATAGTGCCCGGTAGCGATGAAGTCGCAATCGAGGGCATTGGCACGCTTGAGGAGGGCTGCCCATTTGATGTGGGTATTGCAGAGCACGCAGGGGTTTGGTGTGCGGCCTGCTATATATTCTTCAACAAAATTCTGGATAACGAAACCGTCAAATTCTTCACGGATATCGAGTATGTAGTGCGGAAAGCCATGCTCCACGGCAGCCATGCGGGCATCGTTAAAGGAATCGAGGTTGCAGCAACCGGTCTCCTTTTTGCCTCCGCCCGATGCGGCATAGTCCCATGTTTTCATGGTGATGCCCACTACCTCATAACCCTGGTTATGAAGCATCAATGCGGTAACGGTACTGTCTATACCGCCACTCATGGCCACTAATACCTTTCCGTTCCTGCTCATCAGGCTGCAAATTTACGATATTAAGGGAATATCGGGATTTAAGCTGTTTATAGGGTAATAGAGAGCGCAGAAACAGTAAATTTGACTATTATTATTCAAATGCAATACCCTGTTTCATTTCAAAGCGGCACAGTGCAATATTTGTTGCAGAGTTCCTTTCGTTCATTCGCAAAACTTGTGGATGAAGGCAATTGTATATTTATCACGGACAGTAACATAGCCGCATTATACGCTAAGCATTTCGAGGGCAGGAAGCTAATTGTAATACCTGCGGGGGAAGATCATAAAAACCTGCAAACCATTGAACAGATAGTAAAGCAATTGCTGCAGCTTGAAGCGCACAGGAAGTCATTTCTCATAGGCGTGGGCGGCGGTGTGATCACAGATATTGCCGGTTTTGTCGCTTCGGTGTATATGCGGGGAATTTCTTTTGGTTTTATCCCTACATCACTGTTAGGGATGGTGGATGCTGCTATCGGTGGAAAGAACGGAGTAGATGTGGGGCTGTATAAAAATGTAGCCGGCAATTTTAAGCAGCCCGAATTCATTTTATACGACACAACATTTTTGAAAACGCTGCCGGAAGAAGAGTGGAGCAATGGCTTCGCCGAGATAATAAAATATGCCTGCCTGTTTGATAAGGTGATGTTTGATGAATTGAGCGTAAATGATGTAGCGCATTATAAAGATCATGAAGCTGCGCTGCTGTCGTTGATAAACAGGTGTGTAGCATGGAAAAATCAAACCGTACTGGCCGATGAGACAGAGCAAGGTGAACGAAAGCTTTTGAACTTCGGGCATACACTGGGACATGCTATTGAAAATCTATACAAGCTGCCGCACGGGCATGCCGTGGCAATAGGCATGGTAGCTGCATGCAGGATATCGGAAGAAGTAAGCGGGCTTAGTAGTTCAACTACGGAACAACTAAGAGTACTATTGCAGCAATATGTTTTGCCGGTCGCATATAAATTTGATGTAGAAAAAGTTATGGAGCTATTGATAAGGGATAAAAAGAGAAGGGCAGAAAGTATTGATTATATTGTTCTTGAGGGCATTGGTAAGGCTGTGATCACGTCTTTGCCCTTTGAACAAATTAAACAGGCAATAGCCACACTCTAAACATGCAAGCAATCGTTAGTCCCGGGCATGTGAATGGTACCATAAAAGCACCACCGTCGAAAAGCATGATGCAGCGCGTATGTGCCGCGGCATTATTGCATAAGGGTAAGACCACAATACATAACGCCGGTACATCGGCCGATGATAAGGCGGCGCTGGGTATCATTCAGCAACTGGGTGCGACTGTAACTTTCATTGATGATAAGATAAAAGTGGCAAGTAATGGACTGAACCCAATAAGCGATCATATTTTTTGTGGGGAGAGCGGTTTGTCGGCGCGTTTGTTCACGCCTATTGCTGCATTAAGTGATAAGCCGATAAAAATAGACGGCGAGGGAAGCCTCTTGCAAAGGCCCATGGGCGAGCTGGGGCATATACTACCCGAGTTGGGTGTGCAGGTGAATAATTTTACGGGCAAACTACCTTTTGAAGTGCAGGGGCCTTTAAAAGCCAACACAATAAAAATAGATGGTTCGGTAAGTTCACAATATCTGAGCGGCTTGCTGTTTGCATATTGTTTCTCTGATACCGCAGATGTTGTGATATCCGTTGATGAGCTAAAGAGCAGGCCGTATGTGGATATGACATTAGAAGTGCTGGCGTACTTTGGCCGGCCGGTGCGTAATGACGATTACAGAGCATTTTATATAGAGCCCGCAACGTTTACAGATGCGGCAGAAGTGGAAATAACCATAGAGGGCGACTGGAGTAGCGCAGCTGCAATGTTGGTTGCCGGTGCTATTGCGGGAGATGTTACCGTGGAAGGTTTGAATATTAACTCGGTGCAGGCCGACCGGGCGATACTGCAGGTGCTGGAACTAGCTGGTGCAACACTGGAAAAGCATGATGACCGTGTAAGGGCATCAAGGACCGGCCTGAAGGAGTTTGAATTTGATGCAACACAGTGCCCCGATATTTTTCCGGTAGTATCGATACTGGCATGCTGGTGCAGGGATGAAAGCTGTATAAGCGGTATGCACAGACTGTGGCATAAAGAAAGCAACCGCGCGGAGAGTATAGCTGAAATGCTGTTGCAGTTCAATATATTCTTTTCGATAGAGGACGATATGCTATGCATCAGCGGCAATGAAGGTGCATGGGGTTGCTATATAGATTCGTACAACGATCACAGGATCGTGATGGCGGCAAGCATAGGCGCGCTGAGGGCAGATAGCAAAGTGACCATAGATAATGCAGAGGCCGTGAATAAATCATACCCCGGTTTTTTTGAGGATCTGGCTTCGTTGGGCGTAATTTGCACTTTTAATAAGGACTAACATGAACACATTCGGCACACTATTTCGCATCTCTATTTTCGGTGAATCGCATGGTAAGGCGGTGGGCGTTACTATAGATGGCTGTCCCGCGGGCATAGATATGGATGTGAATGACTTCCTTGCCGACCTTGAGCGCCGCAAGCCCGGTGCCGCAGGCACTACGCCAAGGCTTGAAGAGGATGCGCCAAATATCATCAGCGGTGTATTCAAAGGTAAAACCACCGGTTCGCCCATTACCATATTATTCGAAAACAAAAATGTACAGTCCGCCGACTATGATGCGATAAAGGGTACGCCAAGGCCGGGGCATGCAGATTTTGTGCTGCATAAAAAGTTCAATGGCTTTAATGACTACAGGGGTGGGGGGCATTCATCAGGCAGGCTAACGCTTGCTATTGTTGCTGCAGGCGTGGTGGCAAAGAAGATATTAAGCCCTGTGGAAGTAAATGCGACATTAGCAGAAGCAGGCGGCACCACAGATATCGAAGCAGCCATAGCAAAAGCACTGGTGCAGCAGGATAGCATAGGCGGTATAGTATCCTGCAGTGTAAAAGGATTGCCATTAGGTTTAGGCGAACCATTCTTTAATTCAGCGGAATCGCTCATCAGCCATATGATATTCTCGGTACCTGCCATTAAGGGTATTGAGTTTGGCAATGGCTTTACTGCAACAAAGATGTATGGCAGCGAACACAACGATGCCATCCTAGACGAAAAGGGAACTACCAAAACAAATAATGCAGGCGGTATAAACGGCGGCATAACAAATGGGAACGAATTGTTCTTCCGAGTAGCGGTAAAGCCTACAAGCAGCACGCCGCAATTGCAACATACCTGGAATGAGGCTAGCCAAAAAGTAGAATCATTTAAAGTAAAAGGCAGGCATGATCTCTGCATCGCATTAAGAGTGCCTGTGGTAGTAGAGGCAGCAGCGGCTATAGCGCTGGCAGACCTTTTGCTGATCAGTAAAGTTTATTAGACTATATCTGTATTGTCATCCACCAGCAGGCGCATCAGTTGCTGTATCTCGTCTGCCTTGGTTTCTTCCCTGCGATAGCGGTAGCAAAGGCTCAGCTCTTCCAGCATTTTAAATATCACGCGCTTTGACGTAAGCGGCGTAAAATACAGGTCCTTATCGTGTGCATTTATTTTGCGCAGGTAGGTATCCACATCTTTCTGTGTATACACCATGCCGTTTATCGGATCCACATAAAATTGTATCTGCTGTACGCCCTCATCATCGGGGCTGTAGAAATGATGCAGGGTATCCACGTATGCCATTACAAACTGCCGTGGCAGGTCTATGGCAAATATGGGTATGTCCAACAACTCGCAAAGGGCGAGGTACAACACACCAAATGAGTATGCATTTCCCTGTTTGCTCTCCAGTACCTGGTTGATGAAAAAGTGTTTTGGTTCTCTTTCGGTCAGCTCATGGCCCTGCAGCTTATAATAATTGTAGAGTATGCTGTTGAATACATTTACCTGCTCCAGTGCAGTGAGGTAGTTGTTCAGCTCCAGCCACACATTACGGCGCACCTGGTCGAACTGGGAAAGTATAGCAGGCACATTAAGGTCGGGAAACTGGTAACGTGCAACAAGTATAGCGCCTCTCAGGAGCTCGGGGTGTTTGGATCGTCCCCATTCCATAAAGTCGTGCTGCAGGTCCTGGAAGTGCACACGATGTATCAATACTTCTATACGCTCCTGTACCGCCTGGTCTTCGGTTACTTCCCAAAGATGCTCCAGGTTGGGTATGATCTCCTTACCATAATTCAGCAGTTTCTCGGCCACCGTATCAAACACTTCATCATCAGGGTCGTCAATAAGTGTCAAGAGTGCTGATATCTCTTTGTTTTGCTGCATAAAGAAGCGTTTCTCTCACAATTAAGGTACAAAATATCCGGTAATATTTTCTTTTGCCCGGTGTTATTTCTTTTTACCTCTCGCTGTTTTTTTAGGAGGGTTCGCTTTTATGTCTTCTATGATCGCTTTTACTTCCTCGATCGTAAGATCGGCAGCAGTTTCAGTTTTTTCTTTCGGGATCTTGTAGTTGCGCAGGCCTTGCTTGATGTATGGGCCGTATGGGCCTTTGAGTATCTTGATCTTTTCTTTCTCAAATATCTTGATGGTACTCTCGGCAGCAGCTTTTCTTTTTTCTTCTATAAGCGGAGCCACTTCATCCAGTTCTACGGTATAAGGGTCCATCTCTTTTTTCAGCGAATAGAATTTGCCATCGTGCTGTGCGTATGGACCAAAGCGACCTATGTTCACCGTTACCTCTTCACCTTCAAACAGGCCAAGCTTCCTTGGAAGTTTGAAGAGTTCCATCGCCTCTTCCATCGTTATGGTCTCAATGCTTTGAGTAGGGCGCAATTTTGCAAAGCGTGGTTTTTCTTCTTCCTCGCTCAGGCCTATCTGCACCATGGGGCCATACCTGCCCAGGCGGGCTACTACGGGCTTGCCGCTTACTGCATCAACACCCAGTTCGCGTTCACCTTTTGCGCGCGCCGCATTCTCAATAGTATATTCAACAGTTTCGTGGAAGGGCAGATAGAAATCATCTATCATTTTGCTCCATACTGTTTTGCCTAATGCGATCTCGTCAAATTCTTCTTCTATTTTGGCCGTAAAGCTGTAATCCATTACACGCTTAAAGTGCTCGGCAAGGAAATCAGTAACTACCATACCCAGGTCGGTAGGGAACAGCTTGTACTTCTCCGCGCCTGTATTTTCCGATGCAGTTTCTTCCGTTACCTTATCGTCTTTCAGCGACAGTATTTTGAATTCGCGTTTTACGCCTTCTTTATCTCTTTTCTCTACATAGCCCCTTGCCTGCACCGTGCTTATCGTCGGTGCATAGGTAGAGGGACGGCCAATGCCCAGCTCTTCCAGTTTTTTCACCAGAGAGGCTTCCGTATATCTTGGCAGCGGACGTGTAAAGCGTTCTGTAGCTTTCATTTCCTGCAGGTCCAGTACCTGGCCTACTACCAACGGTGGCAGCATGCCTTCGTTCTCTTCTTCTGCATCTTCTTCGTCCTTGCTCTCCGTATATACTTTAAGGAAGCCGTCAAAACGCATCACTTCACCTGTCGCAGTAAGTGCATCGGGCTGGGTGGATACTTCTATCTTGGCTATCGTACGTTCCAGTACTGCATCTGCCATCTGGCTGGCCATGGTACGTTTCCACACCAGTTCGTACAGGCGCTGCGTATCTGCATCACCCACATCGTTGGTGTTCATATCGGTGGGCCTGATGGCCTCATGCGCTTCCTGTGCCGATTCGTTCTTGTTCTGGTACTTGCGTAGCTGGTAGTACTTATCGCCGTACAGCGATGTTACTGCTGTACGCACCATATCGTTTGCTGTTTCGGAGAGGCTTACGGAGTCAGTACGCATATAGGTGATATGCCCGTTCTCATATAGCTTTTGTGCTATCAGCATGGTCTTGGAAACCGAGTAGCCCAGCTTGCGACTGGCCTCCTGCTGTAAGGTAGAAGTAGTAAAGGGTGCTGCGGGCGATTTTTTACCGGGTTTTACCTGTATATCTTTAACCGTGTATTTGGCGCCAATGCATTTCTGCAGGTAATTATTGGCTGTGGTAAGCTCCTTTAATTTATCCGAGCCATCGGCTTTAAAGGTTACCTTCTTATTATTAATGTCTTCCGCGCGGAAGAACGCTTCTATCTTAAAGCTGCTGGTAGCGGTGAAGCGGGTTATTTCCCTTTCGCGCTCTACGATCAGGCGTACTGCTACAGATTGCACACGGCCTGCGGACAGGTTATTGCGCATACTCATCTTGCGCCACAATACGGGTGAAAGCTCGAAGCCCACTATACGGTCCAGTATGCGGCGTGCTTGCTGGGCATTCACCAGGTTCATAT
>DDET01000046.1 GCA_002336915.1 Bacteroidetes bacterium UBA1947
TATAAGCATACACTTCGGCGGGTTGGGGGTGGCCTTTGTAAGTACCATCCCATCCTTTTGCTTTGTTGTCTGTTTCAAATATCACCTGTCCCCAGCGGTTGTACACACGCAGTTTTACCTTGCCCAGCCTGAATCCCCTTATGTATAGGACGTCATTTTCGCCGTCCCCGTTAGGGGTGAAGGCAGAAGGTACGCCCACCACTTTGTCCACATCCATTTTGATGCTCTTGCAGGCAGTATCTATGCAATTGTGCTCATTTACAGCGATCAGGCAGATATTATACAGTCCTGAGTCGTTGTACAGTTTGTCTGGGTTTTCGGCAGTGCTTGATGTACCGTCACCAAAATCCCAGTTGAAAATGGTAGCATATGGCGAAGACAGGTTGTGGAAATGCACCGGTGTATTGGGGCTTGGCGGGTCAGGCTCAAAGCTGTAATCAGCGATCATGGGCTTACTGATATTGAAATTGTGGCTGAGCGTATCATGGCAGCCTACTGCATTGACGATGACCAGGTCTGCGCTTTCAGCGCCGTCCTGCGGGTAAGTGTGCGTAGCGGGATTAGAGATGGCAATAGCCGTATCGCCGGGGAAGCTCCAGGCATAAGATACCGCCTGGTTTGAGCCCGGATCAGGCACAGCCGTTAACAGGGCACTGCGGCAGTCGGTAGCAGAGTCTTTAATGGTATAGTTAAAAGGCTGCGAAGTATCGACGATGTTGAATACTACATTATAAACACAGCCATTGCTGTCTGTAATAATGCAGGTGTCCATGCCAATGCCTAAGCCAGTAAGCATGGTGTCGGTACTATTTCCGGGCGTCCACAAATAAGTGTAAGGGCCCACGCCGCCTGTGCCGATAGCTTTGGCAACACCGGTATTCATTTGGCCCTGGCAAACAACATTTGTTTTGGTTACCTGTGCAATTAATTTTTCCGGCTCTTTGATATCAAACGTATCGGTTTTGATGCAACTGTTGTAATCCTGTATGGTACAAATGTAAGTGCCTGCTTTGAGGCCGGCAGCGGCATTTGTATTGCCGCCTGCAGGCGACCATGAATAAGTATAAGGGAGCGTGCCGCCGGATATAATGACCTGTGCATAGCCACTGCTGTCGCCATAACATTTCACATCCAGCTGCGAATCGGCCCAAGTTATAGGGAGTGGTTCGGTAATAGTGATAACCTCATCATGAGTGCAATTGTTATAGTCAGTAATGGTGCAGGTATAGATGCCGGCGGGCAAGCCTGTGGCATTTGGCCCGGTGCCCCCGGTGGGTGCCCATGAATAAGCGTAGGGAGCTGTGCCACCTGCAGCCAGCACCGTGGCTATACCGTTATTGCCGCCATGGCAAAGTATATCGGCATGCGAAATGGCAGCTACCATAGCCGGCCCTTCGGTAATGGTATATTCCTGGCTGGTAGTGCAATTATGTGCATCCGTAACTGTAACGGTATAAACACCTGCGGCCAGGTTGTAGGCATTGGGCGCATTACCACCTGTTGGCAACCATGAGTAAGAATAAGGCATGGTGCCGCCTGAGACCATGGCTGTGGCAAGGCCGGTATGCGCGCCATTGCAGGTCACATTGGCCTGCGAGGGGGTAATTGAAAGATTAGCGCCCGGTTCTACTATCACAGCAGATTGCGTAGTAGTACAACCATGAGCATCAGTAATGGTGCAGGTATATGTACCTGCAGTTAAATTATTGGCTGTTGCGTTATTGCCGCCGCTTGGTGCCCATGAATAAGTATAAGCAAGTGTACCGCCCGAAACTACAACAGTGGCGGTGCCGTCACCTGCACCATGGCAGGTAACATCGGTATGCGAGATGGTAGCGCTAAGCACAGCGGGCTGTGTAATGGTAAAGTTTTTGGTAAGCACACAGCCATTGGCATCGGTGATCGTGCACACATAAGCACCCGGGGCAAGTCCTGTAGCGCTGGCAGCATTGCCGCCGCTGGGGCTCCATGAATACGTATAGCCCGGAGTGCCACCTGAAACCGTTACCGAAGCAGCGCCATCGTTAGCACCGTTGCAACTGATATTTGTTTGCGTTGTAGTAGCGCTCAGGGGAGCGGCAGGTTGTGTAAGTGTAAATGATTTTTGCAGTGTGCAGTTGTTGAAGTCTGTAATGGTACAGGTGTAATTGCCTGCAACAAGCCCGCTGGCAGTGGGGTTGGTTCCACCGCTGGGCGCCCATAAATAAGTATAAGGTATAGTGCCGCCCGAGACATTTACTGTTGCAGAACCCGTAGCTGCGCCATTGCATAATATATTCACCTGCGAAGTGGTGGCAGCCAGGGAGCCGGCCTGTGTGATGGTGAATACTTTTTGCAGTGTGCAGTTATTGGCATCGGTAATGGTGCAGGTATAAGTGTTTGCACTAAGGTTGCTGGCAGTAGGGTTGGTGCCGCCCGTTGGCGCCCATGAATACGTATAGCCCGGAGTGCCTCCAGTAACATTGACCGTAGCAGAACCATTATTGCCCCCGTTGCAGCTTACGTTCACCTGCGAGGTAGTGGCTGCAAGCGCGGGTGGTTGTGTTATTACTATAGTATCCCTTACGGTATCCTGTGCAGCATCAATTACCCTGCAGGTATAAGACCCTGCAGTAAGGCCGGTAATGCTTTGCGTGGTTTGATTGCCGGGTGTCCAGAGATAAGTATAGGGAGCGGTGCCGTTCGACGGAGTAACCGAAGCAGTACCATCATTACCACCAAAGCAACTTACATTGGTGTGAGAAGGTGTAGCATGGAATGTTGCTGAAATTACCTCTACCGAATCGAGATAGTAATACGCATACTGCCCTTGTGGGCCCGAGTAGTTGGTATTCGCATCATCCCTGAAGTTGCCGACGATCACATGGTCATACGCGGAATCGGCTGTGAATGTAGCAGTCATCGTTGTCCAGTTAAGGGTATCCGTAATGACACCGTACGCTGCCCCGTAGTCTACTTGTGGGGTTACCGGCAGCGGCGCCCAGTTATTGAGCGGTGCGCCTATGCCGTTTTGATAGAAGAATACTGCAAAGCCGTCGGAATAGCTGTCTGTATAGTTTGCCTTTACGATATGTATCGTTACCTGGTAGGTTTCCCCTATCACCAGCGGCGTAAGTGTGCCGCGTGCATATTCCCTATAGCCGTTTCCGTAATTGTAAAACCCGGCATACGCATTTCCCTGGTAGGGCTGCTGGAAGCCGGCAAAATTTACAGGAACACCCACCGTCGCATTCGGGTTCGCGCAGGTGTTGAAATAGTCGGACGTTCCTTGGGTTGGCTGGTCCCAGCCATTGCAATAGGCCAGCTGGCTAAACGCATTGGGGCAGGTATTGTATTGCTCAAAACCTCCGTTGGATACTAAATTGACCTGCGAGCGGCCTACGAAAAATGTGAGCAGTAAAGTTGCAAGTGTAAGTGTGTACTTCATTTTATACAGATAAAAACAGGCAAAATGGTAAATAAAAAGGTAATGTAATTCGTAAGATAGTTGGGGTATTTCACATAATAGACAAAACATTGCTCATTATGGTTGGATAAAGTTATATTTTATCTGTTACATGTGTCGCATACTTGCACAAAAAAAGCCCAACCATGGGTTGAGCTCTTTATAATGAAATGAAAATCTTTAATCTTTTAATACCGTCCTGCTGATCACAATGCGCTGCACTTCGCTGGTACCCTCATATATCTGGGTAATTTTGGCATCGCGCATCAGGCGCTCTACATGGAATTCCTTCACATATCCATATCCACCATGTATCTGCACGGCTTCATTAGTTACCCACTGCGCCATGTCCGATGCAAATAGTTTTGCTATTGAGGCCGGTAGAGTGTAGTCCTTGCCCTGGTCCTTGGTCCACGCGGCTTTAAGGCACAGCAAACGTGCTGCTTCTATATAGGTGGCCATGTCGGCCAGTTTAAAGGCTATCGCCTGGTGGTTATGTATCTCTGTGCCGAAGGCTTTGCGTTCTTTGGAATATTTAAGTGCCAGTTCATAAGCGCCGCTGGCTATACCCAATGCCTGCGATGCAATACCTATACGGCCGCCTGCAAGCACCTTCATGGCAAACTTGAAGCCGAATCCGTCTTCGCCTATGCGGTTTTCCTTAGGCACTTTCACGTCCTGGAACATAATACTGTGCGTATCGCTGCCGCGTATGCCCAGTTTGTTTTCTTTTGCACCTACCGTCACGCCCGGCCAGTCTTTGTGCACGATTAGCGCATTAATGCCTTTGTGCCCTTTTTCAGGATAGGTCTGTGCTATTACGAGGTAGTAGGATGCGGTGCTGCCGTTGGTTATCCAGTTCTTCATGCCGTTCAGCAGGTAGTAGTCGCCTTTATCTTCCGCAGTGGTGCGTTGTGATGTAGCGTCCGATCCTGCTTCCGGTTCGCTCAGCAGGAAGGCGCCTATCTTCTGGCCTGTAGCGAGCTCAGTAAGGTATTTTTGTTTCTGTTCCTCGTTGCCGAAGGTTTCAAGCCCCCAGCAAACCAGTGAATTGTTCACACTCATGCAAACCGAGGTAGAGGCATCTATCTTGGATATCTCTTCCATCGCCAGCACATAAGATATGGTATCCATGCCCGATCCCCCGTATTTAGGATCTACCATCATGCCCAGGAAGCCCAGTTCCCCAAGCTTCTTTATTTGCTCAAGAGGTACCTTCTGGTGCTCGTCGCGCTCTATTACACCCGGTAATAATTCATTGCGGGCAAAATCCCTGGCCGCCATCTGTACGGCTATCTGTTCCTCGGTAAGTTGAAAATTCATATTGCCCGCAAAATACGCCGATTTTTTATTTTGGGAAGCGTAATTACAAATTCCCGCTTCCGGGTATATGGAATCCCTGCTTTTTCCCATCTTTATAGCAGTAAATTCGGCTTTTGGAGCACCCAACGCAATACAATAAATTGACCGACGAAGAACTGCTGGCCGGCTACAGGTCCGGCGGCGACAGTCGCTTGTTGGGCACCTTGCTGCAGCGCTACACCATGCTATTGTTGGGTGTGGGCATGAAGTACATGAAGGATCGTGACGAGGCGCAGGATGCTGTTCAACAGGTATTTGTAAAAGCCATAACCCACCTGCCACAGGGCGAGATACTAAATTTTAAAGGCTGGCTCTATGTGTTGATGCGCAATCATTGCCTGCAGCAATTAAGGGATAAGACTTATAAGACCAACGAAAAAGTGCTAAACAATATAATAGCCCCCGAAATAAATAGAGAAGAAATAATATTACAGGAGCATACCCTGGAGCAGATGACGGAAGCCCTGCAGGAGCTAAACGAAGAACAGAAACAATGCATTACTTTGTTTTACCTGCAAAAGCAAAGTTATAACGATATAATAGCAAGCACAGGCTTTACCTTTACACAGGTGAAAAGCCATATACAGAATGGTAAGAGGAACCTTAAAATATTGTTGCAAAAGAAAATGGGTACAGGCAGTAATCAATGAGCGAACTGAACGACATATTGGCCAATGATGCACAGGGACGGCTGCCCGAAGACAAGCTGATGGCTTACCTTGAGGGACGGCTTTCAGCAGAAGAGCAGCGCGAAGTAGAAAACCTTTTGTCGCAGGAAGGTTTTGAAAGCGATGCAGTGGAGGGACTGAAGTATTTGCCGCCTGCTGATGCGAAAGAAGCTGTAAACCAATTGAACCATACTTTAAGAAAAGAATTATTATCCCGCAAACATCAGCGCCGCAGGCAGATCAAGGACAATCCGTGGGCCCTGCTTGCCATAGGTTTAACTTTACTCTTGGTGATTTTGGCGTATTTTGTAATCCGCTTGGTTATAAAATAAGAGAATCAGAGAATGAGAAAAACTTTTTTCCTTGCCCTTTTTCTGCTCGGCAGTTCTGCGGTATTTGCACGGGTCGATTCAATGGTAGTAAGAAACAAATGGTGTACCCGTACCGATACAATAGTGCTGTACAAAGATGGCTGGAACATGTTGCAGGTTTTTGGTGGTGATACCAACCCCAATGAGGTCCGTTTCAAAAGCTACGACTCCGATCTGCGTTTCGGTGCGCAGGATGTGAAGAAGGATACACTTTGTGCTTATGCCATGCCGTTTGCTACAGGACAAAAAATGAAGATGGCCGTAGTAAATAAGAAAACAGGTCGCGTGATAAAAGAAGTCTATTGCATATCAGATTCTATGCCCGAACCTGTTGCAGTCGTGGGCTTCCTGAAGAGCAATACCGTAACAAAAAAAGACCTGCTGGCGCAGTCATTGTTGAGGGTTACCTATCCGCATTCCGACTATAGTTACCCATACAAAATACTGAGCTACACCTTCAAGGCTTATAAAGATCCCGCAAGCGTAACCAAGGCAGTAGAAGGCACATTCATTCCGCTCGATATACAGAAGATAATAAAAGATCTCAAGCCGGGCACTGCCCTTGTCTTCAGTGACATCATTGCCGTCTGCCCCGACTGCAATAGCCGCAAGCTAAAGGACATAAAGCTCGTCATCCAATAGCGATTATAGAAAAGAATAAAGCGGGTACAATTCCCCCTTTGTGCGGGTGCGCCTGTGCATAGCCGAAGGGGGGCAGGGGGATGTTCGCTCATCACACTCACACTGGTTTAAGTTTCCAACTTAAATCATAAATAGAACGAAGGACTTTGTCCGGCAGCACATATTCCAAAACTGCATCAGAGATGCCAGGGCACATTTTCCCCCTTTCTGCTTTCGTTATACCAATGCCTCATTATCAATACCTTAACCTAAAAAATAGGAGTATGATACCCTCCGCAAGGGGGTATCATACCCTTCCAAAAGGGTATCATAAAACTTCAATTTGCCCATCTCAAAACTGCTTCGGAACTTTACAGATTGTCCAACAACAGCCTTCAAAACCGGGCACTAGGGCGAATATTATTAAACAATAAACCGCTACTTTGAAAGAGCAAAAAGATCTTATGAAGCCGTTATCCAAATGTCCGGTGTCCGAAACGGTCGGGCATCAAATGTCCGATTCGGGCACAAATCGGGCATGCTATTTTTATCGTCATATGATAAGCTGCAAAAGCCGTTCAGCCGCCTAACACCGTTAAGAAATGTCCGATTTTTATTTCATGCCCGGTCGCCTGTCTCGGCTCAGCCGATGGGGCATTTCCAAAAAAATTCTCCATACCGATAGGCGGGGGCATTAAATGAAGACCGGCATTTGGAAAGAAAGCGTTAAGAAAATTGAGGCTCAGGCCGTTAAGAAAGGAAAACCGTCTACTGAAGTTTAAAGAATTGAGGACGCATAAAAGTCCTGCTAAAACTTGGAGATATTCGAAGCTCGAACTTATTTTTCCTTTTAGGCCTGAACCTCAATTTTTAGCTTTCTTTCCAAGAGCCTTGATTTTTTCTTTGGTTACTTTCTTTTGTATCAAGACAAAAGAAAGTAACAGGTTGAGGAGAGGTTAATAAGGTGGGATTTAAAGAACAGATGATAAGTGTTGACGAAATAGACAAAGGACTAATCCATTTTTAATCAAAACAGCCAATAACCGGAATTTATCGCTATTGCAAACAGGAAATAGTAAGCAAAAACAGGAACTAAGGAGAAATAATCATTTATGCTCATATGGCAATACAGGCAAGTATTCTCGGAGATTATCAAAAAAAAAGAGGAAATTTTAATATCCTACAGGAAAAACAGAAATTATGATCAATGCTAATTTGTCGCCTGCTATTTACATCTGGCACAAAGCGATTGATAATTTGATCAAAAACAATGGTACAAAAAAATGGTAAAATTAAGCACCTCTCCTTCGCAGAGGCGGGGGAGAGGTCTCTAAAAATCGTATATTGCATCTTGTATATTTATGCACTTAACAGGTAAAAAAATAGTCCTTGCCGTTACCGGCAGTATTGCGGCCTACAAAACGCCGCAACTGGTACGCCTGCTCATAAAAGCAGGTGCCGAGGTAAAGGTGATCACTACCCAAATGGCGGAAGCTTTTGTAAGCCCCCTGGCTTTGGCTACGGTATCAAAGCATCCCGTGCACAGTAGCATCAGCGACGGCGCCTCCTGGAACAACCACGTAGAGCTTGGCCTTTGGGCCGATGCGCTCGTAGTAGCTCCATGCAGTGCCAATACGCTTGCAAAAATGGCACATGGTCTTTGTGATAATCTTGTCCTGGCTGTTTACTTATCCGCCCGTTGCCCTGTATTTATAGCCCCTGCTATGGATGAGGATATGTGGCTGCATGAAAGCACCCGCAGCAATGTGCAGCGCCTGCGTAGCTATGGCAACCGATTGATTCCGGTCGCGCATGGTGAATTGGCTTCCGGGCTCATAGGCGAAGGCCGCATGGCTGAACCCGAAGAAATAGTGAGCTATCTCAGTACATCACTCTCCGACAATAATAAGCCGCTCAAAGGCATCAATGCCCTCGTTACCGCCGGCCCTACCTTCGAAAGGATAGACCCCGTGCGTTTTGTAGGTAATTTTTCTACAGGCAAAATGGGTATCGCGATAGCTGAAGCTCTTGCGGATAAAGGTGCCAGCGTATGTCTTGTATTGGGCCCAACGCATCTTAAAACATATCATTACGACGTGAAGGTGATCAATGTGGAGAGTGCTGCCGAAATGTACGATGCCAGCATGAAAATATTTCCCAATTCGGAAATAGCTGTGCTGGCAGCAGCAGTAGCCGACTATAAGCCAAAAGAAATGGCCCAGGAGAAAATAAAAAAGAAGGCTGAAACGTTTAATCTTGACCTGACGCGGACAAATGATATATTGGCATCCCTGGGTAAGGTAAAAACGGGCAATCAAATATTGGTTGGCTTCGCGCTCGAGACTACGAATGAACTGGCGAATGCCATTGAGAAAATGAAAAGCAAGAATGCCGATATGATGGCCCTCAATTCATTGCGCGATGAGGGTGCAGGTTTTGGGCACGACACAAATAAACTTACGTTGCTGGATAGTACCGGCTACAATGAGCAATTGCCGCTGCTCAGCAAAAAAGAATCGGCAGAGGCTATTGTAAAACATATACTGGAATTAAGGCATGCTGAAAAAACTGTTTAATATATTCGTCATAGCTTCTACGCTTTGCTCTGCTGCCACTGCGCAGGAGATGAACTGCAAGGTGCGGGTGCTCCATGATAAGATACAGGGCGTGGACCAGGAAGTGTTCACCACCATGGAGCGTTCTATAATGTCCTTCCTGAACTCACGCAAATGGACCACCGATGAGTTTGGTGTGAACGAGAAAATTGACTGCAACATTTTGTTGAATCTCACAGGCAGGATGAATGGTGATAACGATGGCTACCAGGCCACCTTGAGCATACAGGCATCGCGCCCCGTGTTCAATGCCAGCTACACCACGCCTACTGTTAATTTTGTGGACAGGGATGTGCTCTTCCATTTTTCCCAGTACACCACCATGGATTTTGACGATAGCCGTGTTGCAGGTAATGATCCCCTGGCTTCTAACCTTACGGCAATTCTGGCCTATTATACCTATATAGTGCTCGGCCTCGACTATGACAGCTTCGCAAAAGACGGCGGTACACCATTTTATAAAAAGGCACAGAATATTGTAAACAATGCTCCTGAACAAGGCAAAACCATCACTGGCTGGAAAGCCGTAGAGGGCAACCGTAATCGTTATTGGATCATAGATCAGCTCCTCAGCCCTCGTTTCCAGGCCCTCCGCGATGTATGGTATTCTATGCACCGGGAAGGGCTGGACAACATGTATGCAAAACCACAGGAAGCGAAACAAAAGATATTAAGCGGCATAGCCACACTTGCCCAGGTGCAAAAGGAAAATCCATCTTCCGTGCTGATGCAATTCATCTTCAACGCAAAGAGCGATGAGTATGTCAAGATCGTATCGCAATTACCCAAGGCAGAAAGGGCTCCCTACGCTACGCAACTGGCGCAGATAGATGTTACGAACGCAGCAAAATATAACGCGCTTAAGTAAACAGGATGAAGCGTAATTTGTTTTTCCTGTTGTTTGTCATCTGCATCCAGTCTGCCTGTAGCAGCTCCGAAGGCGACGGTATCCCTCCCGATAAAATGCAGCATATACTGTACGATATGAATGCAGCTGAGGTCTATAGCACGCTCATAAAAAAAGAAGGCGACCTTACTATAAGCCGGGGAAAGAACTCAGACTCATTAGCACATTACTATAACGAGATACTTGCCCACTACAATGTCACAAGAGCTGAATTCGATAAAAGCATGCTTTGGTACAAGAAGCATCCGGCGAAACTGGACAGCCTCTACAACCATATGATGCCCGAGCTGGCAAAGGAGGGCATAGCTACACCCGCTAAAAAGTAAGGCAGCTATGAATTACATCGTCCAGGGAATAATTCTTTCTGTTTTTTGCATCGCAGGGTATTATTATTCCTTCCGCAGTATCGCAAGGCAGAAAGAAGCCATAGCCGTGTTGCTGCTAATGCTCTGTGCTCTTGCGCTGCGCGTTTACGCATCTTCCGATCTTTACCTGCATGAGTGGGATGAGCGCTATCATGCGTTGGTAGCTAAAAATCTGTTGGATCACTGGCTGTTGCCAACCCTATACGAACATACCGCTCTCCCTCCCGATTATCACAATTGGACATTGGGGCATGTATGGCTGCATAAGCAACCTGTGCCACTTTGGCTAATGGCCGCAAGCATGAAGGCATTTGGCATCAACGAGTTTGCCGCAAGGATACCTTCACTCGTCATGAGCGCCATTGGGGTAAAGCTTGTGTTCGATATCGGTAAACACTTATACAATGCAAAGGTGGCATTTATCGCGGCCTTTCTTTTTTCAGTGAATGGTTTGCTTATCGACCTGGCGTCTGGCAGGGCAGCAACAGACCACCCCGAAACAGCATTTATGTTTTTTGTACTGCTATCCGTTTGGTGCTCTGTGGAGTATGTGCAAAGGGGAAAGCTTGTGTATAACATACTCGCAGGTATTTGCGTTGGCCTGGCAATACTCTGCAAGTGGCTACCTGCGCTTATCGTGTTGCCGATATGGCTGGTGCTTGTTTATGAAAAGGGAAAACCTTTAAAGCAATTGGTATTGCATGGCCTGTTGCTGGTAGCTGCAATATTGATAGTTGCCCTGCCCTGGCAGTTGTATATCCTGAACCGGTTCCCTGCGGAGGCTGCCTGGGAGTATTCATTCAATACCCGCCACTTTACAGAAGTGCTGGATGGCAACGGTGGTACCGCATGGTTCTTCTTCGAGCACCTCCGTATCGACTATGGCGAGCTGATATACTTACCCCTTGTGTGGTTCACATACAAGACGATTCGCTTCCGCAAGAGGTCGGATGTCATCGTCGCAATTTGGTTTTGGATACCTTATATATTCTTCTCCATCTGCAAAACCAAAATGAACGGCTATACGCTCTTTGCTGCCCCCGCCATATTTCTCCTGGCGTCGAACGCATTTGTATATCTAAAAGACATGGCGCCCCACTTTGGTAAGTATAAGTGGCTTGGCTATGCAGTTGCTTACAGTTTAATACTGTTGCCCGTTCGCTATTGTATAGAGCGCACAAAGCTGTTCCAGGATGTAGATCGGGAGCCGGCATGGGTAAGAGAGATAAAGAGGATAAAAGGAATCTCAATCGATAATGACAAAACCGTGTTCTTCAACACCAAACGTTCAGTGGACATAATGTTCTACACAAATTGCATCGCATACGAAGGAATTCCGGACGCCGCTACAATAGGTAAGTTGAAAATGGAAGGGTACAATGTGATCGTGCTGCAATAGCTATTTAAGGTTTTGCAGGGCCTTACAGATCCGTTCCATAGCTTCCTTCAGGTTTTCCATTGAGGTGGCGAATGATATACGGATATTGTTGGGGCTGCCGAAAGCGCTACCCATCACGGTACTTACATTAGCCTTGTGCAGCAGGTACATGCTGAAATCCTCATCGTTATTGATCACAGTTTCACCATCGCTTTTGCCAAAGAATGAGCTCACATTGGGAAAGGCGTAGAAAGCACCTTCAGGCATATTGATCTTTATACCGGGCATTTCAGTCAAAGCCTTTATTACAAAATCCCTTCTTTCATGGAATGCTTTTGTCATTTCGCGGCTGGGACCGAGGTCGCTTAGGAGTGCAGTTATAGATGCACGTTGAGTAATGGAATTAGCTGCTGAGGTAAACTGAGCCTGGAGTTTTTCACAAGCCTGCACCAATGGTACAGGCCCTGCAAGGTAACCAAGCCTCCAGCCCGTCATGGCGAAGCCTTTCGACATGCCATTCACAACAATGACGCGGTCACGCAGTTCGGTGAACTGCGCAATGCTTTGATGTGCTCCCGTGTAGTTAATGTACTCGTATATTTCATCGCTGATGATGTAAACATCCGGGTAGCGCTTGAATACTTCTGCCAGTGCCGCAAGCTCTTCTTTTGAATAGACGCTGCCTGTAGGGTTGCATGGAGAGGAGAATATGAATAGCCTGGTCTTATCGCTGATGGCGCTTTCAAGCTGAGCAGCCGTCAGTTTGAAGTCTGTATCAATGCCGCAATCTGTATATTTTACCTTTCCTTCGGCTAGTCGTACGAGCGCACTGTAAGTAACCCAATATGGCGTAGGGATCAGTACTTCATCGCCGGGATTGATAATGGAAAGTATGGCATTGGCTAATGACTGTTTTGCGCCCGTGGAAACGATTATCTCATTAGGTGCATAATCAAGGTTGTTATCTCTCTTGAGCTTGGTGCAGATAGCCTGGCGTAATTCGGGGAAACCTGCTACCGGGGCGTATTTATTATAGCCCTCATCCATGGCTTTTGTGGCGGCGTCACATATATGCTGCGGCGTGCGGAAATCGGGCTCGCCTATGCTGAGGTCTATAATGTTGATACCTTTTTCCCTGAGCTCCCTGCTGAGCTTGGCCATTTTAATGGTCTGGGGCTCAGTTACACGGTCCAGTCTTTTGGCTAATTGCATGTCGCCTGCTGTTAAATAAGCAGCAAAAGTAAACAAGACCTAGCTATATAATAACTAAATCTTGTTAAATGTTCTGCCCGCTAAGGTTCTGTGTTATACAAAGATATAACGGTACGAAATATAGATCGATAACAATACAATAAGCCCTATCACTACAGCAAGGAAGGTAATGGTCTTTTTATAAGCGCCGTTAATGGTCTTCATCCTGTGCAGCTGGCTAATGTTATTCATTGCATTTTCCATGCGCGAGAAGGCGGTTTCACCTTTCACTACATAGTCGTAAGCGCCGTATTTCATACTGTCTGTGGCTACTTCTATCTTATCCTGCCCTGAAAGCATGATCACCTGGGTATTGGGGTAGCTTTCTTTTAAGGCTTTTAATATCTCAACGCCGTTCTTGGCGCCGGGTTTGTGGCTGTTCAGGTGAAAATCGAGTACAACTATTTCGGGGTTAAGATGCATGTCTTTCAATGCGTCCTCACCGCTTTCGTAAGTCTTGATGTCATAAACGAAACGCTCTGATAAATAGTCTTTCAGCATCTCGTTCTGGATCGGTTCATCGTCAACCAGGAAGATGTAACGCTTGTCTGTTGCCATAATGTGTTGTCAATTTCGTAGAAAAATAGATAAAAATATTATAAAACCCAAGCGGCGATGACGCATATCATGCATCTGCCACTTGCTGAAGCTCAATAAAGGCCTTTTCGCAGACTCGCTTTAAGTCGGCAACCAGTACCGGCAGGCGCTCAAAATGGGCCGATTCGCCGGCGGTTTGCTCTATTAGAAATATATGGCTTACATCTTCTTTTACACCCATGTATGATAACTGGGGCTTAAGGGAGTGCGCCGCTATCTTCACAGAAGCGAAGTCTCTTGAAACCAAGGCGGATTCAATGGTACTTACCAATTTGGGTGCATTTTCAATGAACATGTTAATGTACTTGTTCATTTTTTCGCTATTGCCATTGGTAAACTGTTTCAGGAACTGCATGTCGATAACCGAATCGGGGAGGGGTGGCAATTGCGGTACCGGGGGTGGAGCCGGTGCCTCGGCTTGCTTTGCTGGTTTGCTGCTTTTTTCGCTGTCCAGCACTTTATGCTCTATCACCGATGCCATTTTAAGTAATAGCTCATCGGTCTGGAAAGGCTTGGAAACATAAGCATTCATGCCGGCATCAAGATATTGCTGCACATCTTCCTGTAGCACATTCGCGGTCATGGCTATTATTTTCACATCGCAGCATGGTGCGGGTAATGTTTCGCGGATAGTTTTGGTGGCAGTTACTCCGTCCATTATTGGCATTTGTATATCCATGAGGACAACATCGTAGCTTTCGCGTTGCACACGTTCTACAGCTTCCTTACCATTTACCGCTATGTCAATAATGACGCCGGGTATTACTTCTTTCAGCGTATCCTCGGCCACCATGCGGTTAAATTCGTTGTCTTCAACCAGCAGCAGTTTTATTTTATTGAGGCGTTGCAAGGTGTCTTCGTCCACTACGCTTTTTTCTACGTCAGAGGTTTGGATGGTCGATTCTTCAAGCGGCAGTAGTACGGTAAATACGGTTCCCTTGCCTACTTCGCTTGTTACCGATATCTCACCATGCATCAATGAGACCAGTTGTTTGGATATGGTAAGGCCAAGGCCGGTGCCGCCATACTTGCGGGCCACATCGGTACCAGCCTGTGTAAAGCTGTCGAATATCTTACCTACATATTCTGACGAGATGCCAATACCAGTGTCCGCAATATCGAGCTGGATCCAGAATGTTTTGTCTTCTTTTTTCTTAATAGATGCTGCAACCGAGACGTAACCTTTCTCGGTAAACTTAATGGCATTGCCGGCAAGGTTTATCAATACCTGGTTGATCCGGGTAGGATCGCCTACAAGGCGATGAGGTATCTCCGCGTCAACATGCGAGCGCAGCTCTATGTGTTTCTCTTCCGCTTTCAGCATAAGCATATCGCTCATGCTCTGTATCACTTCCTGCAGGGAGAAATCTGTTTTTTCTATTACTATTTTGCCTGCTTCTATTTTTGAGAGGTCGAGAATGTCGTTAATGATAATGAGCAGGTTGTCGGCCGATTTCTGTATGGCGTCGAGGTAGCGCATTTGCTCCGGGCGCGGTTCTTTGGTAACCAGCAGGCGTGTCATACCTACTATCGCATTCATGGGCGTACGGATCTCGTGGCTCATGTTGGCGAGGAACTGCTGCTTGAGAAATGCAGTTTGCTCAGCTACTTCTTTTTCCTTTTGCGCAAGTTCTATCTGCTGGCGTGTTTGCAGGTTGCGCAGTTTATTGAAAGTGGTTTGCTTGAATATTTCTTCCTTGAGCTGCTCGAATGCTTTAAGATGATGGAATGCCTTGGGTATATTGCCCATCTGGTCGTAGAGGACTGAGAGTGTTTCATGCACGCTCATCACATCGTGGCGGCGCATGTATTGTTCCGCCAGTTCCAGTGATTCGGTTAAAGAGGCCTGTGCTTTGCGGTAATTGCCATCGTCCATGTATAAACGGCCGAGGTAGTAGTGACAGCTTATCTGTACTTCTACGTTATTAACGCTCAATGCCTGGCTTAGTGCTTCGGAAAGATATTTGTAGGCCTCATCAAACTGGTGTGTTTTGTAATACACTTTGCCTACACCATTTATGGCCATTACATTGATCACCGTATCATATTCCGTATCCTGCAGGTTTTTCCTGAAGTAGCGCAGCGCTTCATCATACTGCTCCTGCTTGAAGTAGATATTACCCAGTATATGGTGCAATGCCGCCATGCGGTGAGTATCTTTCGCCTTCTCGAAGATGGGCAGGCAGCGGAGTGCGAACTCAAGCGCGTTCTCATAATCGCCAAGATCGTAATTGATATAGGCTATACTGGAGAGGTTGACAGACTGCGCCACCTCATCACCCAGCCTTTCATTGATAGCGAGGGCTTTTTCAAAATAGTTGAGTGCGCTTGCCAGTTCGCCCCTGTCGCGGTATATATAACCGAAGTTGTTGTATATGCGTGCCTCCAGCGGTTTGTTCTTTACATTGCGGGCGATATCATATGCCCCTTGCAGTATCTCAAGTCCTGCATCATAATTGCCCAGCGACCAATAGCACCAGCCTTTAAGGTTCATACCCCTGCCCATGGCCAGGGTATAGCCCGCTTTACCTGCTCTTGCTATTATGTCATCGGCCATCTCAGACGCGCGCTCTATATCCACATTGCGCTCTTCCATGGCCATGTCTATATACAGGTCTATACGGGCTCTTTCGTCGTTCGCATTCTCATATTCCTGCAGCAATTCTTTATATCGTGGAGTATCCATATCGGTCCGAATTGTCATAAAATTAAAAACCCCCTGCCGTTAAGCAAGGGGTTGGGTAAATATATTGCGAATAAATTAACCTCTTGATTGACGGTGAAATTCATCCATTCCTTTGTCTTCGTAGCTGGTATAAACTGCACACCAGTGGCCTATAAGAGAAAGGCCCCAAGCAGCAACTATCCACGCCGGCCAAGGGTAAACCCATTCAGTAGCGCCTTTATCATAAAGCATTAGCATAGCTGCCGATGCGATGAGATATATAACAAAGTGGATGTAAAATTTGGTTTTTTGTCCTGCTGTGGGTTTTATTTTCTTTGGCATGAATTCCCTGATTTTGTGCAAAGATAGCTAAGTAAGTGAAAAATTAAAAGTTCTGAACCGGGATTTACATGATTTTAAAATCATTAATTTGATACACCTGCAGTTCCATGGTTGATAGTATCACTTGATACTATCAAAAAGGCTTCAACTTTCCCTTTTTCAGCTTTATTTTGAAGTCCTCAATGCTATCCGTGCCGCGTATATCAATCCGCTTTATTTCATACATGTCCGGAAGGGGTATCTTATTCACTTTATTGCCTATGCGAAATGCGGCAGAAATACCTGCATCTTTCATCCATTGCTTGATATTTTCTTTTGCGGTGCTGCCCGAAGGTCTTGCCCCGTATGGGTAGGCTATTACCTTATTAAAAGGTAAGCGGCTGTTCTCAAACGCTGTTATGCTCTTTTCGATGGAGCATTTAAGATCCGCAGGATCGGTATTCCCAAAATGCTCATGTTCATAACCGTGAATGGCCAGTTGTACTATTTCCGGGGCCAGGCTTGCCAGTTCGGCAATGTTCATCTTGGTGTCAGTCTTTTCCACGGCCGGTGGTACCGCCCCATCCAGGGTCCCGGCGATGATGAAGAAGGTCGCTTTCCAGTTAAACTCTTGCAGCAGGGGATAAGCATAAGTAAGGTTATCGCGGTAGCCATCATCGAAAGTGAGCAGGAAGGATCTTTCTGGGTATGTTGCTTCTTTTCCTGCAGCAATATCAAGGAAATCATGTAAGGATAAAGAAATATAGCCCTCATCAGCAAGGTAAGCCCATTGCTCCCGGAGCCTTTCCGGCGATATGCTCATCTCATTATTGTGCCCCGGCAAAACATGGTGATACATCAGCACAGGTATGCCTTTAATATTAGGCAGCAGATGGTGCAGGTGCATGTTCATTGATACAAAGGTGCATATTTTCAGCAGTACTGCGGATATATTATAGGGCAAATTTCTGTACCTTTACAGTTAATATATGTGAACAATTTAGATTAGGTTGTTCAAAAAGATTTCGCCCCGAACGTGATGCGCATTAGTGTTGTTATAATTACATATAATGAAGAACGAAATATAGATCGCTGTATCAAATCAGTGCTTCATATTTCGGATGAGGTCATAGTGGTGGATAGTTTTTCGACTGATAATACGGTGGCAATCGCACGTGGGCTTGGGGCAAGGGTAGTGGAGCATGTATTTGAAGGCTATGGGGCGCAAAAGCAGTTCGCCATAAGGGAGGCAAAGAATGATTGGATATTACTGCTGGATGCCGATGAATCAGTATCGCCCGAGCTGGAGAAAAGCATCCTTGCCATTAAAGATACCGATACCCATAGCGCATATACTTTTAATATACTTACCAACTATTGCGGTAAATGGATAAGGCATGGCGGCTGGTACCCAAATAAGAAGATACGCCTTATGGACCGCAGCAAGGGCCATATCAGCACAGATAAAGTGCACGAAAAATGGGTTCTTAATGAACCAAGTGCCACTGTGAAACATTTAAGGGGTGACCTGCTGCACTATAGCTACTACACCATATCGGACCATATTGCCAAAATAAATAACTACAGCGAGATAAGTGCGAGGGCTGATGTGGAGCGGGGCAAGAAGTGCAATATGCTGAAAGTGTACTTTGCACCAAAGTGGTTTTTTATAGTGCAGTATATCTTTTCGCTTGGCTTCCTGGATGGATATTATGGCTACATACTAAGCAAGAACTCCTCGTTCTATGTGTACCTCAAGTATACCAAGATATACCTGTATAGCCGGGAAAAAGTAAAAGTGCCGGCCAGCGACAAAAGCAAATTGCAGCCCGGAATAGCAAAATAGACAGAACGTATCCTAAATAAAAATGTCCCGCCAAGGCGGGACATTTTAGCATTTGTAAAGCAATGCCTTATGCTTTCTGCAGGCGTGATGCCAGAGGCTGCCTTAAAAGTGCATAAGCACCAAATAAAACACCGCTGCCAATTATATCACCCAGGAAAGAATTAAAGAATAAAGTTGTACCCATTTTGCTGTAGAAAGGCAATGCCATCAGGAAGGTAGTGCCAAGACCCTTAAGGCCGGTGCCGTAACCAAAGATATCGCCGGTTGCCTCTATTTTGACCCATACGCCGAAATTGCTGACAAGGAAAAATATTGCTGTGCCCATAATAGAGTAGCCAAAGACTTTAAGCGCTTTGGGCTGGCCCATGCCTGTACCGAGCAATGTAACCAGCAGCATGCCGCCGTACACAAAAAACTGGTCGACACCATAAAAGCCCTGGTATTGAGTAAAGAGCGCAATATAGATATCTGAAATGAACTGGGCAATGAGTGTAACGCTGAACGCTATACGTTTGTCTTTGATAATGGCCCCGCTGAACAAGCCGAGCGATGCTAATGGTGCAAGATTATACCAATGCATTTCCTGGTTAAAAATGCGGATAAGCGTAGCAGCCAAAATTAATATTACTGCGAGGATGATGTTTGTACGTTTCATACACTGCAAATGTAGTTCAAAATTCAAAATTCAAAAGGCAAAAATCAAAAAGAACGATTGAGGTAATATTAGTTTTCTTTGAATAGGGAGAGGAATTTGTCCTTTTGGGACTGTATGCTGTACTCTTTGAGCATTTTATCGTGGCCTGCTTTACCGAAGTCTTTCCGACGCTGCACATTTGTCACCAACTCTTTTATCCTTTTTTTCCAGCTTTCATTATCGCTGCAGAGGTAGCCGTTTATGCCTTCTTCTATTATCACGCTGTTTACACCTACCGGGCTGGCTAATGCAGGTATGCCTGCGGAAAGGTACTGTATCAGCTTAAAGCCACATTTGCCTTCGCTCCATTCATCGGCCTGCAGGGGCATGATGCCTATGTCAATTTTCAGCAGGTCGTCTATCTCGCTTTTTTCATTCCAGTTGATAAATTCCCAACTTGTAAGCGGCAGTTCGGGCTTTTTGTTGGCAATGACGGCAAAGAAGATATTCAGTTCCAGTTCCAGTTCCTGCATGATGGGGATAATTGGGTCGAGGTAGGGCAGGGTAGAGTGGCTACCCGTCCAGCCGATCACTGTAATATGCTCTTTGTGGTCCTTTACTTTATTGTGTCCTCTCTCCATATCTACGCAGGTAGGTAGCAGTACAATATTGTTGTTGTATTGCCGGGCATAATTAGCGAGGTATTCATTGCCGGGGGTGATCTTGTATGCCCATTTGCAGATGTGCTTTACTTTCCCGAATGCCTTTAGCCAGGCGACCAGTTTGTTCTCCTTGCTTGTATTGGGTATCCAGATGGCATCATCAAAATCATAAATGAGTTTTTTGCGCCAAAGCTTGGCGATGATCCATTCAAATATCGGTGGGCCTAAAGGAGCAGCTTCGCGGTGCACAAAGACGTGGGTATATGCATGCACATCGAACAATACTGTCCTCAGCCGTTTCAGGTATCCTTTAGTAATGCCCCATGCTTTTTGCAGCAAGGAGCCTTTTTGATACAATACCTTCCAGGTGCCTTCATCCATAAAAGGTGCTATCTTATAAGGTATGCCTGCTTCCTGTAAATATGGCTCATATAACTCCACCCTGAAACGCTGCGATGGTGCATGCTTTAGGGGGTAGGGTACAAGGAATAGTATTTTAGGTTGTGCCGGCATCTATTATTATCTATTCTGTGTCTTTTAATATTGATTCAAACTGTCGCATAAAATTGCCCGGGGCAAATTTGGTGCGCACGTAGGTTCTTCCTGCTTCGGCAAATTCTTTTCTCACCGCAGCATTATTGGCAAGAGTTAATATCGCATCGCATATCTCATTGATATTCCCCACTTGCACCAACAGGCCGGTTTCTTTATCTGCTATTATTTCTTCAGGTCCTCCGCAACGTGTTGCTATTAAAGCCGTGCCATAAAAGGCTGCCTCCAGGCAGGTCATAGAAAAAGACTCAGCCTGCGAGCAATTGAGCATGATATCTGCAGCTTTAATTTCCTGCTCCACATTTGAGTTAAAGGCTGTAAAGCTAACGGGCAGTCCTCCCTTTTTTGCTTTTTCTTCCAGTTCCTGTTTGAACAGCCTGTTCTTTTCGAGCCCCATGTCGCCGCCAGTAAATTTGAGGCGGAGGGAATTGTTTTGTTTATAGGCCAGGGCGAATGCCTCCAATGCATGGTCCTGGCCTTTACCCCTTATATAGTTTGACAGGTAGAGTATATCAATAGTGTCTTTGGCTTTTTCTTCCTTTGGTGGCAGTAGTTCCGTGAGTTGTACGGGGTCGTATATGCGTATTGCTTTCCTTGTATCGGGTAGTTGTTGTAATACAGCATCCGACACTGCTATTATTTTATCCGCATGCCTGTTAGCTGCACGCAGCCACATTTTCCTTAGAACACCCGGCATAACTGAGGGCAGGAAACGTACATAGGTAAACAGGCTGCCCTTAAAACCCCTGCGTTTGAGCATCACCCCCAGCTGGTTATAAAAATCATTTACCTGGACAGCATCAATGTTTTCCTTTCGCACTATTTTATGCAGCCGGTTTGTGTTGGCGTATAAGGCAGGGAAATATTTTAGCATAACTGGGATCGATTTCCGTATCTCCAGCATGGGCAAGGTGTAAACTGTGAGCCCATTCTTTTCGAGCATTGGCCGCAGCGTGCTGCTTTGAGGAATAACAAAAACAAACCTGTGCTTATGCGATAGAAGCATAGCCTCATTCAGGGCGCATTTGAAGGCGCCAGTAAAAGCTATGGAGTTATCTATGATCAGTATATTCACAAGGTTTAGTTTTCAATTACTTCTATCCATTGCTTCAACATGGCATCCAAAGTAAAGCGTCGCAGCAGTTCCTCATAAGCTTCCTTTGGTGCCTTTGGTGCGTTGAGCCAGTAAGCTATCTCATTTGCCCACACCCTCGCTTTCGCATCGTCGATTGTATCCAGCATTGGCATCAGCGATCCTGTTTTTACTCTAACAGGTTGCTCCACGGGCTTGCCTGTAAGCCCCGGTATATCCAGTATCTCCCTTGGGCCCGTATAGCAGTCGGTGCTTACGACAGGTATATGGCATATCAAGGCTTCGGCTAAAACATTGGGGAAACCTTCCCATGATGATGCCAGCGCAAATAAAGTGCTATGCCTGTAAAACTTAAATGCATTCGCCTGGAAGCCCATTATATATACATTAGCATCTTCATAAGTGCCTTTCCAGTCGCAAGCTTTCATGCCCAATTGCTCTGTAAGTGCTATGAGCATGCTTTTCAGTTCGCCATCACCCAGTATCATGAGCCTGGCATCGGTCTGCAATTTTAGTTCTTTTAGTATTCTTATGAGTTTGTCATGCTCCTTGGCGACATGCAGCCTGCCCGAAGTGATGATGACCGGTTTGGAAAATATCTTTGCTTCCTCTGTAGTTAATGGCTCATTGCTTCTTTGAATGATATCTTCTTTTTCGTAGAAGTTGTAAATGGTGCGCAGTTTAGCCGGCGCAATACTGAAATATTGTTGCATCTCATCGGCCAGTGCATGGGTTACACACACGATCTCATCGGCCTTTTTGTAGAGTATGGGTATCAGCACTTTTTTGCGCAGTTGTCCTTTGCTGCCCGCTATTACCTTGTCATGCATTTTGGAGCCGCGTATACTCAGTACCACCTTCTCGCTGCCCTTCGTCATTGCGTTCACATAATCGGGCCCTTCAAGGAAGCTGATGGAAACATCGATCTTGCCTTCCTTCTTCAAGGCCCTTATTTTGCTCAGCCTGTAGCGCCATGCCTTTATTTTACCCAATATGCCGGTATGGGCGGGCGGGTCTATAAACACTACTTTGTCGCAAGTCTTGTAATATTTTTCCCTGTCGGTGCCAGAGAGGATGCAGAGCGTAACATCATATTGCCTTTGCTGCAGGTAGTAACTAAGCAGGGAGATGGAGCGTTCCGCCCCTCCCTTGCCTAATTCCGAACCTATCAGCAATACTTTTTTCATGGTTTATAATTTCTCCAGGTAATCGCCCAGTGATGAGATGAAATCCTCCATTTTATAGGCGTCCAGGTTGTGTTTTGCATTCAGGCCCATCTGTTTTGCAGCAGCCCTGTTATTATATGCCCAGAGTATCTCGTTCTTTATGCTCTCTGCGTCGCGTATGGGTATGATCTTGCAGCCGCTATTGCCCCTGCCCAATAATTCACCTGAGCCCGCATTAGATGTTATGATAACAGGCAGGCAATAATGCGCTGCTTCCAATGCCGTGTAGGGCCCGCCATCCACCAGGCTGGGTACCACGAACAGGTCTTTGTCTTTCATAAAGGACGGAACATCGGCTATGCGGCCTATGAGCTGCACATTTTTTATCTCCAGGTGATGCTTTACAATGTATTCATGCATCGATTCATCAATACCGCCGGCTATATACAATTGCAGGTTCGCGTCGCCATTTGTTTCTTTCATCAACTGCTCCCATGCTTCCAGCAGGTACTGCAGGCCTTTCAGAATAACCGTATGCGCCAGATAGCCGACTTTGAGCATAGGGCCTATTGTCCGATCTATGGGCGGTACGGGTTTAAAATCAGGTTTAAGATGCCCGATCAGTTTTACAACCTCGCCTTTGAATCCCGATTTGGCGTACGAATCATAAACCGTAGGATAGGAGCCTACAACTATATCTACGTACTGTATGGCTTTGTTATAATAGCCTATACGTTTTTGGTAGGTGTATGCATCGTCCTCATATATTTCCAGTTTTTTCTTTTCCTCGGTCACTATCTCGTTTATGTAATTCTCTTCCGGGTTGGCAGGGATGAAGATCACTTTTATGCCCAGTTTTTTTGCTTTTTTAAAGGTGCGTAATAAGTAGGGCTGCGTTACGAACAATATGTCCACTTTCCCTTCCAGGCGTTTGGAGCAAAACCAGTCGAACAATTGCTCCTGCAGAAACCGGAACTTATGCGGCTTCATTGGAAAGAACTTATTCACTTTGTTTAATGCATAGAGGAGGTAACGCGATAATGGTGATACCGCAATTGAAGGAAAAGGTGTGGTGAACTTCCCTTTGGAATAAACAATAAATTCTTTCAGCAAGCCACGCCTGTGCAGCTCCCCCGATATAAAGTAACCCAGCCTGGCCATGCCCGCACCGCTGCGTTCGGTCAAGGACTGGAATGATACTACAAGTATGTTTTTTTTGTCTCGCATGCTTACTTATAGGGGTCAGTTTTTCTTAGTTGTGTGAGGTATTGTATGGTCGGGTACTCAGCGAAATAGTAAAGCAGCCGGGCAATAAATACCGCAACCACAATACCTATATACCAGGCGTAGGTCAGGAAAATATCGTAAAAATTATATCCCATCCTGAACAGTACCAGTTTTACCAGGAACAGGGTTGCAATATGCGTTACGTACAGTGTATAACTGAAACCACCTATCCATGCCAGCCATTTTATCTGCACCTGGTGCTTCAGGCCACTTATAAGCATGATGTAGGTAAACAATACCATCATTAAGCCGGTGATTTTATTTGTGTATTGCTCAAATAAATACGATTTCATGAACACTGTCAGCAGGAAAACCAGCAGAAGCGATATGAGGCTGCGCATCTTGTCCATTTTAAATATGCTCATGAAAAAATCGCGGTATTTGTAAAAGATGCAGCCTATGAAAAAATAGATATTGTAGTCGAAAATGTAGCGTACGATGATAAACAATGAATTGTGTTTCTCCTCGTCAAAATAATCGAGCCCCGTCCAGATAAGGCCGGAGATGTAAGTTAAAATGGTAAATAGGCTGTACAGCCTAAAGCTCTTTACAAAGAAAGGGATGAGCAGGTAAAATATGACCTCAAGCGGCAGGGACCAGTATTGTGGCGTAAGCAGGTTATCTACAGGGAAGTAGAAGATATTCAGCAGCAGGGTTTTAATGTTCACGAAGGCGTCAAAGGCATCTCTTAAAGGTGGCTGGGCTTCTACACTTTTATTATATACCACTGCAACACCTTCGCGCAGCATAAAGAATACGACAATAGCCCAAAGGATACCAAGAATATAAACCGGGTATATCCTCACCAGGCGTCGTTGAAAAAAACCTTTGATGCCGCCTTGCTCAACAGTAATACTGTGCATAATGCAAAAACCCGATAAGATAAAGAACAGGATCACAAACTCTTTGCCCAGGTTGGTATGTTGTATGACCAGGGTATTAAGCCACTCCCACCGGCTCCACTGCTGTTTGGGTGAAACAAGCTTTTCGTAGCGCGTGCTGTCTACAAAGAGGTAGCCACGTGCGTGCTGTATCACTACATACAGGGCGGCAAGCCCGCGCATCCAGTCTATTATCCTGAAATTTATTTTTGAAGATGAATGTATCTCAGCCTTCGCCATTTGATCATCCTGTATTTATAAGTCCGTTTTCGGGACTTCGTTTATCATGGCTGCGGTAGCTACAGAATATACCGCATCCTCCTCTTTCTTTTTTATCCTTAACTTCTTAAGGTAATTGACCGCGGGAAACTCCGCAGCGTAATATAATACATAAGCAAAGAATACCGCAGTGATGACACCCAAATACCAGCTGTAAAGATTGTATATATCATAAAAATGGAAACCAAGCTTGTACAGGGCCAGCTTAACCAGGAATATTGAGGCTACGTGCGTTACATATAGGGTGTAGCTGAATGTGCCTATTTTCTCCAGCCATTTTATCCTGATCTGGTATTTTAAAGAGGCGAAAATGAGGATAAAGGAAAAAAGCACCATGATAAGATCTGTGACCTTATTGGGCTCATTTTGAAATTTGTAGGCTTTGACCACTACCATGGCCTCAAAAAGCACAAAGAGTAACCCGATACAGAGCCATTTGTTCAGCTTAAATTTTTCAATGATGATCTCTTTATATTTATAAAAGTAAAGGCCGATAAGAAAGAACAGGTTAAAGTCAATAAAATACTGAGGCAGGTAAAATGTCAATATCTCATGGTTGAAGATCTTCACGGTCAGCGCATCATCCGTATCCAGTACCCAGGGGCCGAACCTGTAGCAGCCAAACAGGAATATCAATACCGTCAACACGCTGTATAGCCTAAACTTCCTGATGAACCAGGGGATGCTAAGGTAAAATATCACTTCGTATGGCAGAGACCAATATTGAGGGGTAAGGTAATTGCCGATGGGCATATAGAGTAAATTGAAGATGACAACCTTCAGTGATTCAAATTTGTGGAAGGCAATATCGAGCGGTACGCGTCCCTCTATAGTTTTCGCAAAGACATCGGTGGCCGTATTTTTTATTATTAGAAATACGGCGAATGCCCATAAGATACCCAATAAGTAAGGCGGATAGAGGCGCACCAGCCTGCGAACGTAGAATGCGCCTACTTTATGCTCGCCCGACAAGCTATGCGCAATTGAAAAGCCCGATAACAGAAAAAACAAGGTGACGAACTCAACACTGAGACTGGAGTGCTGCATTACCATAATATCCAGCCACTCATACCAGCGCCATGATGCTTTTGGTTCCACTTTGGCGGCATACTCGTTGGCTGTGGTAAATAAGAAACCGCGCGAATGGTTAAACACCACGTAAAGCGAAGCAAGACCGCGCATCCAGTCTATGATCTTGAAATTCACTTTATAAGGCTGCCTTGCAGTGTCCTGCATTATTATTTTTTTAGTAGTTGTGACAAGGTTACCTTCTCCACATCATACTGCGAAACATAATCGAGGAAATCGTGCAATATGTTCTTCATTGTTCTTGTTTCATCGTATACCATAGGGTAGTTGAACTCTACGTAGTGTGTCGACAATATGAAATCGCCGTTATATTGGCGCACCATGTCAAATGCATCGGTAAGGGTACGTAGCAATGTGCCGGGCTGCAGGGGGTAGTGATAGGGCGCTTCTGTATGCTTTGCATATTTTACTATGTAGGGGTAATCACTTTCTCTATGCAGCAGCTTGAACGTGAGCTGCTTGCCGATATTCACGATGCCGCTAATGTCTTTTTGTTTTTTGATGAAGCTCAGGCCGCCACCGCATATATTCAGGCCTGCTTCCAATACAGCCTTATATCCTTTTGTAGATAGAAGATTTTGAGGCGGCGTAAAAACGGTAATGGGATAATTGAATATTTTACCGAGATGCTTCACTTCAGCTTTGATCGCCTCACTTTGGTCCCTGTTTGTATAGAACTCCGCGCCGCGTACATAGTTATTGACCATGTCACCAGGTAGCACATTATCCTCGTTCCGGTGGTGGATGGCATGAAAGCCAATGTCCACTTTGCCTTCTCTTATTTTTTCGCGCAGGTAGCTTACTAGTTCCTGGTTATCTTCTATGGGGTATATGGTATCATCTTTGGTCCATGCATCCCAGTCGGTATTTTGCTTGTCCTGGTATATCTGGTGTACCCATTTTGCCCAGTTGCCCTTTACTTTCGAGATCAGGCACAATGTCACAGGCGCCTCGTCCCATATATCATGGTAGCAGGCCTCCAGCTCCTCCGGAGTTGTGAAAAAATTAGTGTCATCATCCCTTATAGCAAAGCGCATGATCGTTTATTAATAAGCTCTTACAAATTAATGATATTTATTTTTATTCACCCAGTTTTATGTTCTTATAATTCTGCGCAAAGTTCATTCGTTTCTTTTTTATCAGCGTACTGATAACAGGCAGGTTCATATTCAAAGCTTTTTCTACCAGTTTTTTGCCCAATGCCTCTACTTTGTTCCTGGTATAGCCTATTTCCGAGCCGAACTGTGCATTCTCAGTTACAGGCATCGGGTACAAGCAATCTACACCTTCTATTACACCTTCCTTATGGTACACTATCCAGGAGTCGGCCTGGCATATGAGTTTGGGTGTATGAAAATCAAGTATTCGTTTGGCGGTGTTTTTGGATAAGATGTAAGCTGCTGCTCTGCCTATGCCGTGCACTTCTTCAGGGGCACATAAAAAATAATCGCCGGCCGATCCTGTTATTTTTTGTTCCGGTTTTATTTTGTTCAGCACCAGGGAGTTTTCCCGGCACCAGTAGTAGGTAAGTAAGGTTATATGCTTATCGTTAAGTGCCGGTTTCATTTTATCCAGCATTTCTTTAAGCCTGTTATCCGTTAGCAGCACATCGTCCTCCAGCACCAGTGCGTATTCGTCGCTGCTTTCCTGCATGGCCTTGTACACCTTGCAGTGCGACAGCATACAACCAGCTTGTGACTTGGTGAACTCGCCGGGTATTGATATGATATCATTCAGTTCTTCGTCGCTCATTACACGGCCATCCACTGCTCCTATTATTTCATAACTAAGCCCAAGCCGGTTGAGTTGCTTTTGGATAGCGACCCTGCGGCTCTTACTTCGTTCCATATTTATAACATACACCTTCATTAGCTATCAGTTTGCTATTCCCGCAATGGCTTTTACGTATAGGTCCAGGTATTTGTCTGCACATTCTTCCATATCAAACTGCCTGAAGCACACGGCTGTGTTAGCAGTATGTTCTGCATACAGGTTTTTGTCGTCCAGGTATTGCTGCATGGCATTTGCCAGTAGGCCGGCATCTATTTTGTTGTCTTGTATTGGTATCACTACCCCCGCTTCTTTACCATCTTTTTGCAGCATGTTCCTTATCTCTCCCGCGTCCGACGCTATTACAGGTTTACTGCAGCAGAGGTATTCTATCACCGCTGTTGGCAGGCTTTCCGAGGCGTAGGTGCTGGGTAGCAGGCCTGCGTCGCAGATATTTATCCATTCCAGCGGCTCATTACTATGGCCTGTGAAGTGGATGTTTTTTTGCTGGGCGTATTTTTGTTTCAGGCCTTCGAGGTATTCACCTCCCCCCACCAATATAAGGTGTGTATTTTCCTTATTCAATTTGATGAATGCCTCGATGCTTGTTTCCCACCCCTTTTCAGGTATCCCGCGCGACATCATCCCGAACACAAATCCTGACGCAGGTATGCCCAGTTGTTCCCTGAGTTTTTTATCAGGGAAAGAGGATTGAGCAGGATACCCATTATATATCTTACTGATCTTGCCCTCCGTTTCAGCCGGAAAGTTGGTCTTGAAAAACTCAATTTGCTTGTCTGATATGCAGGCTATCTTATCGAGGTTCTTTAGGCTGAATCTTGCCTTTTGCTCATAGTCCAATATCGGTATGGCCTCGCCCTTTTGCTTTTTGTGAAAGAACTGCAGGTAGTCACCATGTATGGTGCTAACTACCGGTACATCCATAGCCTCACCTGCCTGCACGCATATACGGTCCACCTTCAGGAGATTACTGTGTATGATATCTGTGCTACCTGCCTGCATTAGTTTTATCAAAGCGCCCTTTATATACTTCTTCTGTATGTTCCTGTTTATTTTCAGGCGGAAAAACAGCCCGTCTATTTTACGCGCCAGCCAGGGCATACGCATATGGGGCCATATTATTTGTACATTGGGTGCAAGCGTCCTATGTAATGTTTTATTAAAGTTGTTCTTGTAAAAAGCATAAACAATAACCCTGTTACCCCGGTCCTCAAGGGCTTTGGCAAGGCGTAGTACAAATGTTTCCGCTCCCCCCGGTGCTATTACTTCTATGGCCAGTACTATATTCATTTTATGGCGATCTTAATCCTGATTTATATGGTTCGGTTTATTTCAAATATCTATACCTTAAATAATATGCCAGCGTGGCATATGTGCTCTTATTTATTAAACTCAGCTTTATTGATCTTTTCAGGAATGTTTTAGCTTCTTCCCAGTTTTTATTATCTATCGCCTTGGCAGCCACTATCCTGTATTTTTCAGCCATTAGGTTATTGTCCTTGAACAGTCCTGCCTCGTATGCCTTCATTTTGTCCGCTTCATTTTTTTCCAGCCAGTCGGTGCCCGTCGCTTTTCGCTGTGTGAACAGTTCCTTCAGTATATCGTCGGCAATAAGCTTCCTGGGGTTGTCATGTACATTGGTCATTGAAGCAGGGTGTACACGATAGTAGTACAGCGGCTCCTTAATAAAATAGATCGGGTACTTGCTGTTTACCCGGTAGCTATAATAGTTATCGTCGCCGTATATACCGTTAAAGTATTCCGAAAATAGACCGAACTCTTCGATGATCTCCTTCCTGAACATCATCCCGGGGTACCAGAATGGATAAGGCCTCATTGGTTTTTCGATAATAAAGTCCCCGGTGTAGTTGACCGTTTCAAGTACCTGCCCGAGTGTATCGATAGTGCTGTAGTTGGTACTGCATATTTGTATTTCAGGATGCGCTTCAAATATCGCTACCTGTTTTTCTATCCTGTCTGTTGGGCATGTGTCGTCCGCATCAAGTTGTGTCAATAGCTCGCCGGTTGCGAGTGCGAAAATCGCATTTTTGTTCCTTATGTAGCCAAGATTAGTACTATGCGACACCAGCTTTATCCGCTTGTCGCCAAGATATTTTGTGACAAGGGCTATTGTATTATCTGTTGAATGATCATCTCCAATGATAAGCTCCCAATTGGTATAGGTCTGTGCAATGATGCTCTCTATTGCCTCTTCAATATAGAGCGCAGCATTATAAGCACACATCATAATGCTTACTTTCATGCTATGCCTTTGAGGGTCTGTCACAATAGAGCTGCTTTTACTGGTTGGTTTGTGCTACGAGGTCCTCATACGAAAGGCTGGCTTTGATTTGGCCTTTGTCCAGTTCATATATCTTGTCGCAATATTTTAATGATGTATACCTGTGTGCAATGATCACGATAGTAAGGTGGGCGTGCCCCAGTTGCTGGATGGCATTCGTGATGTCTTCTTCCGTTTTCGAATCCAGCGAAGATGTTGCCTCGTCAAATATCAGCAATGCCGCTCCCTTATATATAGCGCGCGCTATTGCTATTCGCTGCTTCTGCCCGCCCGAGAGGTTATTGCCGCGTTCATTCAGTTTTGTGTATAAGCCCTCAGGTAGCTCTTTCACCAGCTCGTCCAGGCTGGCAAGTTGTACAGCCCTTTTCGCCTTTTCAAGGTCTATGCTTTCGTTGGTTTCACCCAGCGCTATGTTTTCAAGCAGGGTAGTATTCATAATGAATACCTCCTGCCGAACATAACCTATTATCTTCCACCAGTCGCTTACATTCTCCCTGTTCAGTTCTTTATTGTCTATAAGTATCCTGCCTTCCGTCGGCTGCAGGAAGCCCAATATGTTATTGATAAGTGTAGATTTCCCGGCACCCGATTTGCCAATTATACCTATTTTATCTCCCTTCTTTATCTCGAGCCTGCAGTTCTCTACTACATATTTTGTTGCGTCAGGGTAGCGGTACGATACATTGTCAAATACTATTTTATCATTGAAGTGTAAAGGCACGCGCGCCGACTTCTCCTTTTCATCGCCTTCAACATTCATAAAATCCGGATCCTGGAAGATAAACTCAGTAGAGTTAAGATTGTTTATAGCGATCACGAACCTGTTCACAGACGGTATACAACGATAGGCAACGATGGCGAACAAGCTGATAATGCTCACGAGCTTTTCGGTATCCTTCAGTACATAGACACCGTACAGCAATATCACTATAATACCTAAAAAAGTGGCCACTTCAATTACACGGGTAGGTATGAACAGCATGAAATCCATCTTGCCCTGCTGTACGCTGAATTTTTTGGCAAATTCTTTAAACCGGTTCTTGAAGGTGTTTTCGGTTCCGGCTATTTTGATATCCGTGTAGCCAAAGATCATTTCCTGCGCGCTGGCATACAGGTTTATCCCATTGGTGTTCTTTTCAGTGCCGGCTGTTTTTATCATGTTCTTTACCCGCGCATAGAAGTAGCCCATTGTAGGCAACAGTACACCTATTAGTATCATGAACAATTGCCAGTTCGCCATACATACCAGGATGGTAATAAGCGTAAAGACTATAGATTCGTTTATCAGGATTATGGTGGAGATGGTCGCATTGCTGCACAGGCTCACCTGCAGGCCGGTAAGTTTGCTCACCAGCTCATTTGATGTGTTCTTTTGCAGGTCCAGCAACGAACGGCTGTACACTTTTTCCAGCACGTTCATCGAGGAGCTTACGTACAGGTTCTCTACAAACTTTACCTGCAGGTAGTTGATATACAGGCCGAATAAATTCTTTGCTATGATGAGCACAAAAAATGCACCTGCAGAAATAAGCAATAGTTGCTCTTTGTTGAAGCCCGCAAGAAATGGCACCAGGCGTATGATCGTATTGTACGACTTTTCCGAAAGCACAAGGCTCACTACAGGTATTACTGCCGTAAGGCCAAGCAGATCAGAGATGGAACTTAAAAAAGTAAAGAAGACAAGCCAGCCGAAAGACTTTTTTTGTTTCCGGTTGAAGATGTTATAGAGTTTATTAATTGTAGATAACGCTGTTGTCCCTCTGAATTTCATCAATTCAATAAAATATTAAAATGTAAAACTATCCAAATCCTCTTAATAAATGGATATATCCCCTGTTATTGATTTGTAAATCTAAAACTTATAAACACTAGTAAAATAAGGTCATTTCATGAAGAAACCGGCAAGAGATTTTTTCTTTTTCTTCTTTGCTTTCGGGTTTTCTTCATAGTAGCCGGAGCCTGTATTTCCATAGCCCTGTCCATAGCTGTAGCCGTAGCCATAACCCTGGCCATAGCCATAACCATATTTTTTCAGGTATTCAACTCCGTTGAATAGTATTGCCGGGTTCTGGATCTTACCGTCTTTGTGCAATACATCAAACATGCGCACCTGGTCTTTAATGGTGTACGACTGGCGCACCACGAACAGGTTAATGCCCGCATACTGCGAAAGTATAAGCGCATCCGAGACCATGCCGATAGGCGCAGTATCTATGATCACTACGTCAAACATTTCCTGCAGTTCATTCAGCAGTTTTCGCGTAGTGGGAAGCACAAGTAATTCACCGGGGTTAGGCGGTATCGGCCCGCAATTGGCTATATAAAGGTTCTCGTGTACGCCCGATGATTTAATTACACCATCCAGCTCTACCATGCCCGCGAGGTAGCCGCTTATGCCGCCTTCATTGCTCAGGCCCAGGTATGCTGATATCTTAGGTTTACGAAGGTCAAACTCCATGATGATCACGCGCTTTTTGGCAAGTGTCATGGTTATGCCCAGGTTGATGGATATAAACGATTTACCCTCGCCGCTGGTGCTCGATGTGATCATGAATACCCTGCTGTTCTGTGCCGCCGACATGAATTCGAGGTTAGCGCGTACCAGGCGGAACTGTTCCGCAACGCCTGTGCGTACATGAGGCCCTACTACAATCGTGTTTTCCCTGTTCTCAGTTCCCTCCACGCGGCTTATGGTGCCGACCACAGGTATCGTAGTCAATGATTCTATATCGTTCTCATTGATCACTTTATTGTTCAGTAGTTCTCTTGTTATTAGTATGCTGGATGGTATCAGCAGGCCTAAAAGGAAAGCTATCGCATACACGTTCTTTCTTATAGGGCTTATCGGCGCACCTGATGAAAACGGCACTACAACCACTTTCGATTTGTTGGTAGCGGCAAATACCGAAATTTCATTTTCCACACCTTTTTGGTACAGCAGCAGGTATATGCTTTGTACTACATCATAGCCGCGTTTTACGTCTTTGATGTTACGGTCCACGGTGGGCACATTCCTAATCTTGCTGGTGAATTCCGCCGCGTTGCGCGATGTATTCTCCATACTGATGTTCAGGGAGCTTATTACCCTGTCACATGCATCCGATATGCGTTTTCTTAAAGAGGCCAGTTCACTTTGCGTCTGCAGCAGGTATGGGTTCGATGGCCCCAGGTTCTTTTGCTGGCTCTCCAGCTGTTGTACACCGGTATTGTATTTGCCTATCAGCTCTGCCAGGAAGGGATCTTCCACGCCTATGCCCGCTACCACTGTATTCTGGTTCAGCATAATGCTGTGCTTCAGGTTTGCAAGCGATTGTTTTTGGGTCAGCAGTTGGTTCAGTTTCTGTTCCGAGGTACTACGTTCACTCAGGTAAGCACTGGTCTGTTCCAGTGGCTCTACTATATCATTATCCAGCTTTATGCCTTCTTCTATCGAGTCCATCGACTTAAGGTCCTGTATCATTGTGGCCTTACGTTCGTTGATGAATTCACGTGTTTTTTGCGCAGCGTAGTTTATATTCTCCAGTTCTTTTTTCTGGTAAAAGGAGATAAGCACGTTTAGAAAGTCGACACCACGCTGAGGTATGTTGTCGACGTATGCCAGGTCCAGCAAGCTGGTGCGGCCATCGCTTGGGTACACATTGAATCCGTGCAATACCCGCGCATTCGTAACCGCAGGGTTCTCTATTTTTACTATGAATTCCGTACCCTGCAGGTAACCTCTGTTAACAAGAGGCCCTGTCCTGTATAATATCTTAAAGCGTCCGAAAGATCTTTTTGTCCATGAATCATATAGTATACGCTCGCTCACATTATCATGCTTCATTTCAAACTGCCCTTCCACTACCTGCTTAATAATAAATTCGGATTTGTTCCCTTTAAATCCGCCCGAGTCAAATACTACCCTGATGGGGCACTCGTTATATACTTCCGTTTCCTTTACACGGCCCACGGCCCAGTAACGTATATTCAGGTCCAGTGAGTCAACTACTCTCGCTATAAGATCCTGCGATTGCAGGATGAACATTTCATTATACAGGTTGGTAGAAGCGGCACCATTGCCTTTGTCAGGGTCCAGTTTACTCAATACGCTGCTGGCGCCTGTTTCCGGGTTCTCATCAATAAGCACCGAGCTTTTTACCGAGTACTGGGGTGTGGTGTAACGCAGGTATAGAAAGCCCGCGGTAAGCGTAATGGTTATCGACAGTACAAACCAATACCAATTGCTCAGTATCGATCCAAGCAGGCGCTTGAAATCAAAGGATGAATTAAATTGCTTTAATATCCTTTCTGAAAATTGTTGCTGGTTATTGTTTTCCATGGAGCGTTGGCTCTATCTCGTTTTTTGTTTATTTACTTATCTGTACTATTCCGTAAACTGCTAATACTGTTGATACTAATGCCGTTATAGTAGGCAGGTAGAACTGCAGGAATTCATTGGATTGCTGGCGGCGTATACGTGCCGGTTCTATATACACTATGTCATTTTGTTTTAAATAATAGTACGGGCTCATAAACACGTTTTTGCTATTCAGGTTCAGGCGGGCAAACTCCCTGGTACCTTCATTTTCTCTTACTATGAGTACATTGTCTTTGCGCCCGGTGATTGGTATATCGCCGGCCGCTGCTATGGCATCTATTACACTCAATTTATGGTTAGGTGCTGTTACACTGCCGGGATGGCTTACCTCACCCAACACGGTTACCTTATAGTTCAGTATCACAGCCTCTACCACGGGGTCTTTAACATATTCCTTAAGTTTCTGTGCTATCAGGTCTTTTACCTGCCTCAGGTTCAGGCCTTCTACTTTTATTTTACCCACTACAGGAAAATCTATTAAACCATTGGGATCCACAAGGTAGCCTGTGTTCTGAGATCCGCCTGCTGCGCCGCCGGCACCTGCTGATGCGGTTATATTAAATGAAGTGCCACCGTCGTTAAATATACTGACAGGTGTTTTTTCAGCCAGGCTGCTTATGGTAGTTACGTGGATGGCAAGGATGTCCTCGGGCTGTACCGTTATCTCTTTCAGTCGCTCGATACGCTGCACCTGCACCGATACATCGTTCGGGGTGTTCTCAGCGAAATAGATCGTTTTCTGTGGCGCAGCGCAGGCTGCGAAAAGCAAAACGAACGCTATGGCGATAACATGTAATAAACGGTTCATATTATGGCATTACAAATATAATGTAAACTTTTGTTCTATGGTTAAACACATAATTCTCCCTGCATAACCCTATTAAAGGATTTACCTCTCTTGCTCTGCTATGTCAGTTTTTTGGGAATTGGCGAAAAACAAAACTTTTGTTTGTTTCCCCTATGGCTGGATGCCATAAAAAACTATCTGCAAAATAAAGATCGGTACCATCAGTAAGATGATTTTTTCTGGGAGAATTTCTTTTCCCGGGTAGCGATCGAATACGAAGATAAGGCGGAAATATTTAATGGAGAACTCTTTCGATGTTATTTACAAGTTAATGGGGAAGCTAATGTGTTACCTGCATGTATGTTACCCTGATTTTCAGTTGTTTAAGCAGTCGAAATTTGCCGGTTATCCGCTCTTATCTGCTCACCGTTATATCCCCTGCTTTGCTAGGGCGCAAGGCGCTCTTTCGCCCAGCCCGCACCGTTTTGACTAAAACGGATACGGTCGTGCATGCGGCTGCTGCGGCCCTGCCAGAATTCTATGCTATGGGGTATGAGCCTGTAGCCACCCCAGTGCTCCGGGCGTGGTATGTTTTCGCCAAATTGTTGCTTGTATTTGTTGTAATTGTCGTCCAGCACCTGCCTGTCGGGGATAGGGCTGCTCTGCTCCGAGGCCCAGGCGCCCAGCCGGCTCTCTGCCGGTCTCGATTGGAAATAGGCATCGCTTTCTGCCTCAGATACCTTTTCTATCCTGCCTTCAATGCGTACCTGCCGTTCCAGTTCCTTCCAGAAAAAGACAAGGGCGGCATTAGGATTGGCTTCAATTTCCTGCCCCTTGGCGCTGCTGTAATTGGTGAAGAATACAAAACCGTTCGCATCCAGGCCTTTTAGCAGTACTATACGGGCGTGGGCTTTGCCTTCGGCATCGGCGGTAGCGAGCACCATGGCATTAACCTCGTCTATTTCAGATGCCCGGGCCTCGGCAAACCATGTAGAGAAAAAAGTCAAAGGGTCGTCACCTGCCATAGCCTCATCAAGGGCGGCCATGCGGTAGTCGCGGCGTATATCCGAAATATGTGACGCCTTTTGTGACAAAAGACCGCTTATTTAGTATCGGAAGAATTGAGGTATTTGGCCATCACATAGATGAGCTCTATGAACATAAGTAAAAGGAATACCCATGCCAAAGTAGGGCCTACACTTGTATTTACCGTATCGTAAAATGCTCCGAGTATTAAATGATTCATTACCTGACTGGTTTTATGGCTGCAAGATACAAACAACCTTTTAAAAATTCACCTATGCTGTGATTTCCATTTTTGTCTGTATTTTCACTACGCGCCTCGCCTGGTTAAAAGCTTATGTTACTCCGGCATACACCGTTCCTGAAAGCTGTATTTTTATACGCTTTTACCGCTTTTGGCGGGCCCCAGGGGCATCTGGGCATGATGATGAAGACCTTTGTGCAAAAGCGCCACGACCTGACGGAAGAGGAATTAGTTGAATATAATTCCTTCTGCCAGATGCTTCCCGGCCCATCATCCACCCAAACGGTAACGCTCATAGCATACAAGCGGGGAGGGATACCGCTGGCGCTTGTTACACTGCTGCTTTGGATGTTCCCCGCCACCCTGATCATGACGATCGTGTCATTTATCGTATATTATTTCAATACAAAGGATATACAGCAGAACCTGTTTGTGTATGTAAAGCCCATGTCGGTGGGCTTTGTGGCCTATGCGGCTGTGCGCATGATGCGCAAGAGTGTGAATCACCCTGCTACCTGGGGTATTATGATAGGCAGCCTGCTGGCCACCTGGTATTTCCAGTCGCCCTGGGTATTCCCTGCGCTGCTGCTGGTATCTGGTACCATTAGCAACTTTAGTAACAACCGTATACCCGGTGTGCAGGAAAAGCCGCAGAAGATAAGCTGGGTGAACCTTTGGCTGTTCGTGGCCATCTACGTAGTGGCTATCATCTTCAGCGAGGCGGCACGTACAGGGCAGTGGGAACACAGGCGCGCCTTCAACCTTTTTGAGAACTTTTATCGTTTCGGCAGCATCGTTTTTGGCGGCGGACAGGCCCTGCTGCCCATGATGTTCTACCAGTTCGTGCAGCATCCCGTGGCGATGGGCCACCCTGCAGTAATTACATCATCCGAGCTGTTGACAGGCTTCGGTATCGTGCAGGCAGTGCCGGGGCCGGTATTCTCAGTTTGCACTTATACTGGTGGACTGGCTATGAGCCAGTTTGGGCCTATGTGGCAGTTGATAGGTTGTATTGTGGCATCGGTGGGGGTTTTCCTGCCCAGTACTTTGCTGCTCTTCTTCTTCTTCCCCATTTACCAGAACCTGAAGCAGCACGTGGTCATCTTCCGGGCGCTGGAGGGTATCAATGCAGCTATAGTTGGCATCATCTGGGCCTCGGGCTTTATCCTCTTTGAGACCATGCCCTTCGAGTGGACCAACCTGCTGGTAGTGGTCATTACCTTTTGCCTGCTCTATTTCTCCAAGGTGCCTGCACCACTAATAGTGCTGGGCTGGCTGTTGATGGGATTGGCGATGAATGTTTAGCTCTTAGTTGGCCGGCTTTTTCTTAAGATACCGGGACACAAGTTTTTCCATTCCCCATTGACCGAAGAACATCAAGACTATTTTTATGCCTATCTCCAATGCGATGTTTGGCATAGTGGCCGGCCTGCCAGCAGCGTGCGCAAGATGAATGAAGAAAGTACTGCCGGTTGCTGTGAATATCGAAATGAATAGGATAACTTTTAGCGACATTGTATAGCGATTTGATAGTGATCTAAAGATAGCGAAAAAAATATTTACTCCTCCAAGGTAAGGTAGGATTTTTCTCTTATTTCTCCTTTAACAACACCCCGATATCATCTATCAGCTTCTTCACATCATCAGTTTTTAAGCCGTCGTAGAAGCCGCGTACACGGCCATCGCGGTCTATGAGGGAGTAGTGATTGTCGTGGATGAAGTCTTTGTCGATGGATACACCCGTTGTGTCGTCCTGGGCGCTGATGAGGTACTCGTAGCGGGCCATGTTGTAGAGGTCCTGCTTGCTACCTGTGAGGAACATCCATTGCTTTGCATCTGCATCAAAGCGGCGGCTGTATTCTTTCAGTGCTGCTACTGTGTCCCTTGTCGGGTCGACAGAGTGGGAGAGGAACATCACATCATCATTGCCTTTGTACGCAGTGTATACTTTGCTCAGGTTCTCGTTCAGCTTAGGGCATATGCCTTTGCAGGTGGTGAAGAAATATTCTATCACCCTGATCTTGCCTGCTACGTCTTTATCGGTTATGGTCTTACCATCCTGGTTGACGAAGGAGAATGCACCCACTTTGTGACCTGGATTACCAAACACCGGTAAGCTGCGCGGTTGTTGCTTTATCTCGTATATGTGGTAGCCAAGGAAAGCCCCTCCCAGTATGAGAAAGAAAATCAATAAAAATATCCCCGTCTTTTTGCCTGATGTGCTAGCCATAATTATTTCAATTTTCGCCGCAAAGGTAAGGCCAAAACCGACCCCTTCCGTCCCCTAAAGGGGAAACTGTTGTTACTATATGATTCCCCCTTCAGGGGGGTAGGGGATATTACACCACCACATTTATCATCTTGCCTTTCACATATATCACTTTTTTAGGTGCTTTACCTTCCAGCCATTTGATGATGGTAGGGTCGGCGAGTACCTCTTTTTCGATTGATGCCTGCTCCATATCCAGCGGGAACTCAAGTTCTACCCGTGTTTTACCATTTACGGCAACAGGGTACATCTTGCTGTTCTCCACCACGTATTTTTCCTCGTACCGAGGGAAGTCGGCAGCGACCACGCTGCTACTGTGACCGAACTGATGCCAAAGCTCCTCAGCAAAGTGCGGGGCGAAGGGGCAGATAAGCACAGCCAGTTTTTCCAGTATCTCGCGCTTGTGGCAGTTGAGCGTTGCCAGCTCGTTCACGCATATCATGAACTGGCTTACACAAGTATTGAAGGAGAAACGCTCTATGTCTTCTGTTATCTTTTTAATGGTCTTATGCAGGGCGCGCAGCTCAGGTTCTGTTGCTGTATCATCTGTTACAATCCAGCCGCGCTGCTCATCAAAGTACAGGCGCCACATCTTCTTCAGGAAACGGTGCACACCTTCTATGCCCTTGGTATCCCAAGGCTTGCTCATTTCTATAGGCCCAAGGAACATCTCGTACATGCGGAAAGTATCGGCACCAAATTGTGCTACAATATCATCAGGATTGACCACATTGTATTTTGACTTGGACATTTTTTCTACTTCACGACCTGTGATATATTTTCCGTCTTCTAAAATAAATTCAGCATCTGCATAATCCGGTCTCCAGGCTTTGAATGCTTCTGTATCCAATTCATCAGAAGTTCCTTTTAATAAGGATATATCAACATGAATATTTTGGGTATTAGATGTTTCGATAATAATTTCGATACTATATTTTTTATCCTTATTATAGCCATTATGAACAAGTAAGTTCTGTTTAGCTTTTTCTAAATAAATATTCTGAATATCACTAAAATTATTCAATCTATTTTTTGAAACATAAAAAGTAACAGGTACTGTAATGAAATCTAAGCCATCTTCACTTACAGCTTTATAAGAAACTCCATAACGAGTTACAAAAGCACTCATCCCCAAAATCATTCCTTGGTTAATCAATTTTTGGAAAGGCTCATCCTGATTAATATATCCTCTGTCTTTTAAGAACATATTCCAGAAACGGGAATATAATAAATGTCCGGTTGCGTGTTCACTTCCTCCGATGTACAAATCCACCTGTCCCCAATAATCTGAAAGTTCTTTTTTAGCAAAAACCTCATCATTTTTAGGATCCATATATCTTAGGAAATACCATGAGCTTCCCGCCCAACCCGGCATTGTGGATAATTCTAAAGGAAAAACAGTTTTTTCGTCGATTAAATTGGTATCCACAACTTTTTGGTTCGCTTCATCCCATGCAAAAACTTTTGCATTTCCCAATGGCGGATCTCCGTCTTCAGTCGGCAGATATTTTTCAACTTCCGGAAGTTCCAAAGGCAAAGCGGAAGTCGGCAATGTATAAGGCATTCCATCCTTATAATAGATAGGAACCGGTTCTCCCCAATATCTTTGTCTTGAGAAAATCGCATCACGCTGTCTGTAGTTCGTTGTTCCGTGTCCGATCCCTTTTTTCTCAATAGCAGAAATAATCAATGCTTTTGCATCGTTATAATTTAGTCCATTTAAGAAATCAGAATTTACGCAAACCGAATCTTTAGAATCGAAAGAAGCTTCCTGAACATCTTCGTCCGTTTCCACTACTTTTTTAATTTCTAAATTAAATTTCTTTGCAAATCTGTGATCGCGCTCGTCATGTGCAGGAACTGCCATTACAGCACCCGTTCCGTAACCCATCAAAACATAATCTGAAATATAGATCGGCATTTTTTCCCCACTGAAAGGATTTAAAGCATAACTTCCCGTGAAAGCACCTGAAACATTTTTCACGTCCGCCATTCTGTCACGTTCCGTTTTCTTGGAAGTTTCTTCAATATAAGAATCTACCTCAGCTTTTTGCTCTGCGGTTGTGATGGTTTCCACCAAAGGATTTTCGGGAGCCAGAACCATAAAAGTCGCTCCGAAAATAGTATCCGGTCTTGTAGTAAACACTTCAACGATTTCGTCATGTCCTTCCACATTGAATCTCACCTGCGCTCCCTGAGATTTTCCGATCCAGTATTCCTGAGAATCTTTCAAAGGTTGTGGCCAGTCCAGAGTTTTTAATCCCTGCAATAATCTTTCAGAGTACGCAGAAATCCTCATGCTCCACTGCATCATTTTCTNNTTTTCTTTTGGAAAACAGGGAAACCTCCTCTTTCGGATTTTCCGTCTTTCACTTCATCATTTGCCAGAACGGTTCCTAAAGCAGGACACCAGTTTACAGTGGTTTCCGCTCTGTAAGCCAAACGGTAATTTAATAAAATGTCTTCTTTATCAATTTCCGATGCTTCTTTCCATTCTTCCGCCGTGAAATTTAATTCATCGTTCTGATTGGCATTTAACCCTTCCGTTCCTTTTTCTTCAAAACGTTTAACCAAAGATGAAATAGGCTCCGCTTTATCAGTATCTTTATTATACCACGAATGGAACAGCTCAATAAAAATCCACTGTGTCCATTTATAATAAGAAGTATCGGAAGTTCTCACTTCTCTGCTCCAGTCGAAAGAAAAGCCAATTTTTCTTAACTGCTCTTCGTATCTTGTAATGTTTTGCTCTGTCGTAATCGCAGGATGCTGCCCTGTCTGAATAGCGTACTGTTCAGCAGGAAGCCCGAAGCTGTCGTAGCCAACCGGATGGAGAACATTAAAACCCTGATGTCTTTTGTACCTCGCGTAAATGTCGGATGCGATATATCCAAGCGGATGACCTACGTGAAGTCCTGCTCCGGATGGATACGGAAACATATCGAGAACATAAAATTTAGGTTTGTCTGTGTTGTCGGAAGTTTTATAGGTCTGATTTTCTTCCCAATACTTCTGCCACTTTTTTTCTATCTGCTGATGATCGTAAAACACTTTTTATAATAGATGTTAGATGTTAGACTTTAGAGATCAGATTTAATTTTCATTATTAATTCCAAAATCAAGATGCACAAAAATAATGATTTTAAAAGAAATGGAAATTTAAATTTGACGAAATAATGCATAAAAAAATCTCATCCGCAGATGAGATTTGTATTTTATATTGATAATTCAGACTATTACTGAGGTATTCTCTTAAAATTATAGGTTTCAGAATGGAATTCGGTAGGATCTGATTTGTCTTCAAACATGATGTTTAAAGCAGTATCGCTGATGCTGATGATTCTTCCCTGATCCGGCTGCACAATTCCCTGATATTTTATCTGAATAGCTTTACTGTCTTTATCATAAGTATAAGTAAATGTTCTGTCGAAAGTAGGTGTACAGGTTCCCGGGGTTGCACTGTCTCCCATATCTTTTCTTTTTCCTGCATTTCCGGAAGCGAACGTCCATCTTGAAGTCTGCTGACAAGTGGTGTCAAAAGAAATACCGTCCGAAACAGGAACTTCTCCTATTGCAACTACGGTTACTACTTTTTTCACGGGCTGCCAAACTCCCACTAATGGAGCTTCCTGTACCACTTCGTCGTCGTTATTACATCCTGTTGCTACAAATAATGATAAACCTGCAAATAATAATGCTAATTTCTTCATATATCAATTTTTTCAAGCGCTAAAATTATGATTTATTTATATTATTATACAATTTTTTTAAAAAAATATTGTTAAAATTTATTATTTTCTGTGTATCGGCATTTCAAAAGTGTTGTTTTTCCTTTATTCAGCAAACATTCATTACCGGAAATATGATCTTTTCTGCGAAAAAAACTATTTTTGTAACAAACAAATGCAAATGCAAGACCTTACGAAAAATAATTTTGATTTTATCCGTGTTCTCCTCGCTTTCATCGTTTTTTTAGGGCATCTTGGGGCTTTAAGCGTTTCTCCGGAGCTGAAATTTCTGGAACACAGCCCTATCGAAATTGCCGTTTTCGGTTTTTTTGTGGTGAGCGGATTTCTCATCGCCAGAAGCTATGAGCGTTCTTCCAGTCTTAAAAGCTATATTAGCAAAAGAATCAGGAGAATTGTTCCCGCTTATTTATTGGTTGTTTTTCTCTGTGCCATTTTACTCAGTCTTGTAAGCACTTATTCGTTCAGGGAATATTTTAGTAATACGCAGGTCTACAAATATCTTTTCTGGAATTCCATTTTTTTAAATTTTAAAGCACCGTGGCTTCCCGGAGTTTTCGGAAATCAGGCAGTCAACGGAGCTCTTTGGACACTAAAGATAGAAATGTGCTATTATTTTGCTGTTCCGCTGATGTTTTTACTGTTCGGAAAAAACAACAAGCATAGGAACATCAGTTTAATGATCCTGTATTTTCTGTCGCTCGTTTATCTTAATTATTTTGAGCTTCAGGGAAAAATTTCAATGGCGAAACAGCTTCCGGGAACCTTGTCTTATTTCATACCGGGAATGTTGATTTATTTTAATTTCGACAAATTCATCAAATATAAAAACATTCTTTTTGTTGTCGCATTAGCAACAGTCTGGATCGATTTATTTACAGATATTCAGCTTTTTTCTCCGATGATGATCGGGATCATTGTCCTGTACATCGCATATTCTTTTAAGTTTTTAAATAATTTCGGAAAATATGGCGATTTTACCTATGGAATTTATATCTTCCATTTCCCGATCATCAGAACTTTTACCACACTGGGATTGTTTAAAGATTATAATCCTTACATGATGGCTTTTGTATGCATGATGGTAGTTATTGCAGTAGGAATCAGTTCCTGGCATTTTTACGAGAAAAAATTTTTATAAAACACAACAGATGAAAGAATTAGTTTCGATAATCACCCCCTCCTACAATTCGGCAGAATTTATAGAGGAAACCATACAGTCTGTACTCAGCCAGACGTATGAAAACTGGGAATGGCTGATCTCGGATGATCGTTCCAAAGATAATACGGTTGAGCTGATCCGAAAGTACAATGATCCCAGAATAAAATTACACGTTCTTGAAAAAAACGGCGGCGCAGGAAATGCCCGAAACAAAAGCCTCGAAAGAGCGGAAGGTCGTTACATCGCCTTTCTGGATTCCGATGATTTCTGGTATCCTGAATATCTTGAAGAGATGATCGGGTTTATGGATAAAAACAATGCAGAATTGGTGTACTGCAATTATTCCAGATGTGATGAACATACGATGGAACCTGTTTTAAAAGATTTTGAAGCCGATACAATTGTCACCTTTTCCAACCTGCTTAAAACCTGCAGACTGGCTCCGGTTTCTACGATGTACGATACCAAAAGAGTGGGAAAATTCTTCTTCCCCGTGAAAAGCAAACGCGAAGATCATGTGATGTGGCTGAATCTTCTGAAAAAAATCCCGAAAGGCTATCCGCTGAATAAAACACTTGCTAAATACAGGATGCGCGAAAACAGTGTTTCCAGAAAGAAAAAAAACATCATCAGAGATCAATATCTGGTGTACAAAGACTTCATGGGATTTTCTACGGTTAAATCTTTATACTATACCGCAAACTGGGCATTCAACGGATTTTTGAAATATTCGAAAATTTTTAATTAATTTTATTGAATGGAATATTCAAAAGAGTTCAAAACTGCTCTGAGCAATTTTTCTTCTGTAG
>DDET01000049.1:0-8270 GCA_002336915.1 Bacteroidetes bacterium UBA1947
TTCGGCATCACGTTTATTTTCATCGTGTCCGTACCTCCGCATCCCCATAAGGTATTGTGGTAATTCACCCGCAGCAGTATCAGCCCCGGGTTCAGCGTGTTTACCGCTATTACGTTGGGCTGGTCTGTCGCTACAATGGTTGCGCCTGTAGTAGTGGTTATATACCAGTTGTACTCAGTGCTTGGCCATTGCGGCAGGCTGTACAGGTTTTGCTCTCCGGGGCATATGATCAGCGGCCCCGATATTTGCCCGTGCACCATCACTATCGGCACGTTTATCGTTACCGGCTCAGGGCAAGGCAGGTGGCAGCTGGTATCCGGCGTAAAGGTCACCGTGCCCATGCCTGTTGCCGGGTCAGGATTGTTCCATACCACTCGTATCGTATTGCCATAAGGCGGTGTGGTTACTATTGTGCCTCCCGTTACGCTCCAGCCATAGGTAAGGCAGGTAACGTCCACGCTGTATGTTGCCGTATCCTTTTCGCACACTACCGAAGGGCACACTATTTTCACCCCGGTCGAGTCGTTCACTATAACGGTCACGTGCGAGGTATCGTGGCAGCCGCACTCGTTGGTCACTACCAATTGTGCTGTGTATGTCCCCGGCGTGTTGTATTGGTGTGTAACTAATACACTTGGCCCACCGGGTGTGCCGCTGGTAAACCCGTCGCCGAATATCCAGTACCAACTTATGATAGGCGAGCCTGGTGAAAAGGTAGATTGATCTAAAAAGGTCACACTTGTACTGTCACATATCCGTACGGTGTCCAGGTTTTGCTGCGTCTTTATATGCGAGTGCGGTTTCTCTACTATCTCTATACATACTCGTTCTATAGTTGTGCAGCCCCAGGGGGTTGTTGCCGTTACACTTACCACGCCGTAGCCTACAGGGCCCCAGTCTACTACTATACTGGTGCCGGTATTAGTTATTACGGTTCCGCCGGTTACATCCCATGTAAAGGTGCAGCTGGCCAGGTTGCCGTTCACCGTGTAGGTAACGCGGCTGTCTTCGCAGTATTTGTAGCACAGGTCATGGTCGGTTAGTGCAGTGCCGGGCGGTATATAGGCCATACATGCGGCCACACTGTCGCTGGTTATATAGATGCTGGGTGGTTGTATAACCGTTACCGCCAGCGTACTCACATCTATAATGCCACCGGTGTTTGGGTCTACACGGGTTAGCGTTACCGTTGCAGCGCCACTGTTCACCCACATCACGGCGGAGGTCGAGCGTAGGGGCACCAGTGTATTCACTACGCCTGTCACGGTACCCCCCGCAGTTACGGTCCAGTTATAGATCATTGTGGGGTCATAGGTAGCCCAGTAAGTTTCGGTATTCCCCTGGCATACGGTTGTGGGCCCGTTGATTGTGATCCCTCTTGCCAGTGGGCTCAGGCAGAGCATCAGGGCTGTGCTTAGCAGCCAATAGAGCGTTCGTAGTCTCATGTGCTTGTATTTTTAGGTTAAGAAATACTAGTGATAGGTTAGCAACAATACACAAGGCGGTCTCTGCTATTTTCTTTTGTAGCTAACGGATTACCGTTACGTAAAAAAGATTTTAGCTCTGAAAGCAGAATTAAAATATAGGGTTCCTTAAGATTGATTGAAAAGATCCTGTCTGCTCGAAATGATAATAGTGATACGTGGCTATAGTTAAAATCCACAACAATAATATAGTAAAAAATTCGTGTAAAAAACCGTTTTTTAACGGTTGACTTTGTCGAATATTTTTTGCATTTATACACAATGCCTCACACAGGAACTCACATAAACAATTTCAATTTTATGTCATTTTATCCACAAAATTTGGAGCACCCCCTCCCCATTTCGTAACTTGCTTTGTTGCCAATAATTTTTAAATTATTGGCATAAGTTCTTTGAAGGACTGTAATGAATCTCGCCATATTTGGTAGGATAATGTGAGAGAAATGCCTAACCATTTTGCTCGACGGGATAACATTATGAAAAATAATTATTTCCCTTTTTCAGGCAATTAGGTAATAAGGGGAAATAACGAGAAATAATTATTCCCACGCATATGGCAACACCAGCAAGCCTTTCCGCCGATTGTCATAGGAAAAGAGGAAATAATGATTTCCTACCGGCAAAAGAGAAATAACTGAAATTCATAATTTCCGGTTCGGAAGTAAACTGGCAAAAACCGGAAGCAAATCGGAAGTGCTATCCACATCAGCTAACCTTTATAAAACATTGACAACAAAAATGTTGAATAAAAAATTGTGGATATCCCCCTTCCGGTTTTAAAAAATTGCAGAGATCGGAAATGCTCAGCAACTAGGTCTCTAGGCATAATACTTCTTCCACCAATACTGGAACACAATAAGCGCCCAGATGGTGGCATGCGTATCTTCGGGGTTGTTGCTGTGGAGCTTGCGCTTGAGGGCTTCGGTTACGTTCACGTTGAAGATGCCTTGCTCCTGCACAAATTTTTTGCTGAGGAGGTCTTCGTCTATCAATCCCCAAAGCTCTTTGCGGAACCAACCGAGTAATGGTATCTCGAAGCCGTGTTTGGGGCGGTTGTATATCTCGGCGGGCAGCATGGAGCGGAATGCATCCTGTACAATTCTTTTTTTCATCTTGCCGTCCACCTTGTAGGCTTCGGGGATGGAGAAGGCAAAATCGACCACTTTATGATCGAGGAAGGGGCTGCGTACCTCCAGGCTGTTGGCCATGCTCATGAGGTCGACCTTTACGAGCATGTCGCTGAGGAGGACGAGGTTCATGTCGGTAAGGAGGACTTCGTTGATGTCGCCGTACTGCAGTGTGGCTAATAGCGCCTGCCTTTCGCGCTCTATGAGCTTGAGGTCCACATCGCGCTGCAGGTCTTTGCTGATGAGGGCAGATGCCTCATGGGGTTTTATAAAAGTGGCCCAGCGCCAGTACCTGTCCTGCACGGTAAGGTTAGCGCCTTCGGCAAAACGGTGGAGCTGGCGGAAGAGGTTGGAGAACTTTCCGTTGCGGCTGCGGGGCATTGCGTTCCATATGGGCAGGCCTGCGCGTACCAGGTTGTTGGCAAAGGAGTGCTGGCGAATTTTCCATTCGGCACCGTGCTTGTTGTAACCTGCAAACACTTCATCGCCACCATCACCACTGAGGGCTACGGTAACATGCTTGCGGGTCTGCATACAGAGTATGTACTCGGGTATGGCCGATGAATCGGCAAAGGGTTCGTCTATATAGTCGAGCACATCGTAAACATGCTCAAGGAAGTCATTGTTGGTGAGGGAGAAAACGGTGTGATCGGTATTGTATTTTTTGGCTACTGCTTTAGCATATTTTGTTTCGTCGAAGAAGGCATTGTCTTTATAGCCTACGGAAAAGGTATTGAGCTTAGCGGTATGCCTGCTGGCCAGTGCGACGATAACGGAGGAGTCGATGCCGCCACTCAGGAATGCACCGAGGGGTACATCGGATATCATGCGCTCCTGCACGGCTGTGTCCATGCGGGTGATGAGCTCGGCCTGGGCCTGCTCGTAGGTGTATTTGTTGTAGCCTTCTTTGTTTACTTTCAGCTCGTAGTAGGGGGCATAGTCCTGCATGCCGTCCTTATCGTAGATCATGTAGTGGGCGGGGCGCAGTTTGGCCACACCTTTCAGCATGCTCTGGGGCTGGGGAATATAGTTGAGCTGGAAGTATTGGTGTACTACGGAATAATCGAGCTCTTTGGGTATGCCCCATTCCAGCAGGGATTTCATCTCCGAAGAGAAGGCGAGGTAATCGCGGCCCATATAGTAGAGCAGAGGTTTCTTGCCATAGCGGTCGCGGGCTAGAATCATCTTGCCGGTCTCCTTATCGTAGAAGGAAAAAGCAAAGAAACCATCGAGCCAGCTGAGACAAGCAGGGCCATGCTCTATAAGCAAGTAAAGGAGTACTTCGGTATCGGAACTGGTCTTGGGGCCGCCTATGCGCTGCCAAACGGCTTGCAGGTGCTGTTGGGCGAGCGCCTGGAAATTGAAGATCTCGCCGTTGAAAATGATCACATAGCGACCAGAGGCATCGGTCATGGGCTGATCGGCACCATGAGAGGTATCTATAATGGACAAACGACGGTGCCCGAGGGCTATTTTGCCATCGGTAAAGGTGTTCCCGGCATCAGGCCCGCGCTTAAAAAGTTTTTGGCTTGATTGTGTTACTTTTGTTAAGTTGGCCGCAGCATTAGTGCTTAAGGCGTAGTAGCCGGTTATACCACACATGGATCAAAGAAATGGAAATAATGAATCAGCATTTAGCGCTGTAAATGTAAAGTAAATGGAATTTATAACGATACTTGATTATTTACTGCTTCCATTTTATTTAGTGATCATTTACATGATAGCCAATAATTTCAGGAATAAGCGCTATCCACCCGGTCATGCATGGCGGCCCTACTTTATGCCGGCACTCACGGCCAAGATAATAGGAGCGATATTAATAGGGATGATATATCAGTATTACTATGGCGGCGGCGGTGATACATCATTGTACTTTTACCATGCACAGGTACTGAATAGTGCGCTTGACGAGTCGGTTGGGAAGTGGTTCGACCTGCTGTTCCATATACCCAATTGGTATGACGGCGAATACAGCAAGTATATAGCGGTAGATAAGCTGTTCTGGTATGATTCGCCCTCGGAATATATTATAGGGCAAATAGCGGCGGTTATAGGCCTTGTGACCTTCACTACGTACCTGCCCACCTCTATATTCTTTGCGGTGCTATCGTTCACAGGTATGTGGGCCATGTTCCGGACCTTTGCTACGCTGTACCGGAACTATACAAAATATGTAGCCTGGTGTATCCTGTTCATACCCAGTACCATTATGTGGGGCTCGGGCATCTTTAAGGATACGATCTGTATGTTTGGCCTGGGCTGGATGGTGAACGGGGCGTTCAGAATACTCATCAACAGGGACCGAAGCCCGCAGGTGATCATACTAACCATACTGAGCTTCTACCTGATAGCTAAGATCAAGATATACATATTGCTTGCCTTTTTGCCTGCGCTGGCGCTTTGGATACTGTTCAGCTATTCGCACCGCATCGGTAGTTATGTAGGCAGGCTGATGCTGAAAGTGATGGTAATAGGTGCGGCGCTTGGCGGCTTTGTTTATTTCTCGCAATATTTTGCAAAGGAGCTGGGTAAATATTCGCTGGAAAATGTGGCGAAGACCTCTGTTATAACGAGCACGTATATCAGGGGCTCATCGGGCGACGGAGGATCGGCCTATACACTTGCGGGCGGTGATGATGTATCACTTGGAGGAATGGCAAAGAAGTTCCTGCCCGCTGTTAATGTGACGCTGTTCCGCCCATATATATGGGAGACGAGAAAGGTGATGCAATTACTGAACGCAGTTGAGGCCATGCTCTTTATGTGGGTGACGATAAAAATACTCATCACGGTGGGGCCCCGCAGGGCATGGAGGACAATCGTAGGCGACCCTACCATACAATTCTGCCTCATTTTTACGATCATCTTTGCTTTTGCGGTAGGTCTGTCATCGGGCAACTTTGGTGCCCTGTCGCGATACCGTATACCTTGTTTGCCCTTCTATGGGCTGGCGCTGGTGCTTATCTATTATAAGAACAAACCGCTGGAGAAGAATATATTGTCGTTCAGGCTGTAGAGATCGCTATACCTAATAATGAAAGCGGCATGAGACAATAAGAATCGTGGTATCAAGCACTTCGTATACCAGCCTGTGCTCCTGGTTGATGCGTCGTGACCATTTCCCTTTGAGGTCATGCTTAAGTGGTTCCGGTTTGCCCGTTCCGGTAAATGGAGTAGATGCAATTTCCGTGATAAGTGAAATGATCTTTGACAATACTTTCGGGTCGGAATTTTTCCATTCTTCGAGATCGTGAAGAGCGGACGGGCTGAATGTAACCGTCTTCCTTATTTGTTATACTTTTCCTGTAATTCCTGTACAGTAAATATAGTACCCTTCCCTTCCTCTAACTTTTGAATAGATTCAGCCAAGTGTTTTTTATTGGCTTCGGAAGATAGTAAGTAGTCTGTCTCGTCCATTACTTCGGAAACAGTAATTTCTATAGTCTTATCCTTAAATGCAGCTTTGATGGAATTTAGCAATTCCATCGATAATTCGTTTACGTTTAAATGATAAGTGGTTATCATAATGCAAAGTTATGGTAAATAGTAAAAAGAAAAGCACCCCGTTTTAGCGGGGTGCTTTTCTGATGTGTTTTCTTTATTTATCAGAGGCCTTTGCCGTGACAATTCTTGTATTTCTTGCCGCTACCGCACGGGCAGGGGTCGTTTCGGCCTATTTTGGGACCTGCTTGTACGGGGGTGCGTTTTACAACTGTATCTGTTGGCTCGGTATAATAGTCGTTCTCGTCGGCAGCATAGTCTTGCCCCGCAGCATCTATCTCCGCTTTGTTCACGCGCATCTTGCTCATGTCGGTGTGCTGCTCCGGCAGGCGCTGCGCCTGCTGTGGCGCTTCTTGTACCGGAATGCCTGCACGCAGCAGGAATGAAACGATATTCCTGTTGGTTTCCAGCAGCATCTCGCTAAAGAGCTTGAATGCTTCGAACTTATAGATCAACAGCGGGTCTTTCTGCTCGTAAGATGCCATCTGCACTGAGTTGCGCAGATCGTCCATTACACGCAGGTGATTCTTCCATGACTCGTCGATCATTGCCAGGGTCATGTTCTTTTCCAGTTCCTGCTGTACCGGTAGTGCATGCTGTGCTACCGATTCTTTCAGGTTGGCATATATCTGCAGGCCACGCTGTCCGTCCGTAAACGGTATCACTATATTTTCAACCTTGTCACCGTTGTCGGTAAGTATTTGTGCAAGCGTTGGGGTCATTTGCTCACGCATCCCGGTCATTTTACGGTTGTAAAAGTCTTTGGCCTCGTGGTATAACCGGTCGCCTATAGCGCCAAGGTCGCCTTTCACAAATTCGTCTTCGGTTACTGCAGTTTCCAGTGCAAGGTGTTTGATCACTTCGATACGGAAGGCTGCATAATCGCGATTGTCTTCGAACTGTTTTGCAAGATCGGCACATACATCGAAGATCGCGTTGTCGAAATCGATGGTAAGACGATCGCCGAATAATGCGTGGTTACGGCGCTTGTAAATAACATCGCGCTGTGCATTCATTACGTCATCATACTCCAGCAGGCGCTTACGTATGCCGAAGTTGTTCTCTTCCACTTTTTTCTGTGCACGCTCAATAGATTTTGAGATCATGCTGTGCTGCAGCACTTCACCTTCTTTATGGCCCATCTTGTCCATAAGAGAGGCGATACGCTCAGAACCGAAAAGACGCATCAGGTCATCCTCGAGTGAAACGAAGAACTGTGAGCTACCGGGATCGCCCTGGCGACCTGCACGACCACGCAACTGGCGATCGACACGACGGCTTTCATGGCGTTCTGTACCTATAATGGCCAAACCACCGGCTTCTTTAACACCCGGTCCCAGTTTGATATCCGTACCACGACCAGCCATGTTGGTAGCGATGGTAACGGCGCCGGCTAACCCAGCTTCTGCCACTACCTGCGCTTCACGGGCATGTTGTTTAGCGTTCAATACATTATGCGGAATTTTTTTCTGCTGCAGCATTCTGCCCAGTAATTCACTGATCTCAACAGAAGTGGTACCAACCAGCACGGGGCGGCCTGCATTTCTCAGTGCTTCAATATCATCAATAACCGCTTTGTATTTCTCTCTTTTTGTTTTGTAAACAAGGTCCTGTTTATCATCACGGATCATTTTTACATTGGTGGGAATAGTAACCACGTCCAGTTTATAAATGCTCCACAGTTCCGCAGCTTCTGTTTCGGCTGTACCCGTCATACCCGCCAGTTTATGGTACATCCGGAAATAGTTCTGTAAGGTAACCGTTGCGTATGTTTGGGTGGCCGCTTCGATCTTTACATTTTCTTTTGCTTCCAGCGCCTGGTGCAACCCATCGCTGTAGCGGCGGCCTTCCATAATACGACCGGTTTGCTCATCCACGATCTTAATAGCTCCATCTATAATCACATATTCCACATCTTTGGCGAACAGGGTATAGGCTTTCAATAATTGTTGTACAGTATGAATGCGGTCTGCTTTCTGCGCATAATCATTCAGCACTGTTTCTTTCAGCTGCAATTTCTCTTCGGCAGGCCCTTCCTGTTTTTCGATTTCAGCCAGTTTCACGCCAATGTCAGGTAGTATGAAGAACTCAGGATCTTCTCCCGACTTAGTGATAGCATTTAATCCTTTCTCAGTCAGTTCTACGGAATTGTTTTTTT
>DDET01000049.1:8275-8606 GCA_002336915.1 Bacteroidetes bacterium UBA1947
AGGTAATAGTTTTCTGCTTTCTGCATTTTTACTTTGATGCCGGGCTCACTCAGGAATTTGATGGTCGGGCCATATTTGGGTAATCCACGGTATGCCCTGAATAAATGCAGGCCGCCTGTTTTCGGGTCATCTTCTCCTTTTTCAAATGCCTTTTTGGCTTCATTAAGACAATGGCGTACAATTTTTTCCTGTTCCTGTACCAGCACCTGTATCCTCGGTTTGTGTACATGGAATTGCTGATCATCCCCTTTGGCAACGGGGCCGGAGATGATCAGGGGTGTTCTTGCATCATCAATTAATACGGAGTCCACTTCATCCACCATGGCAAAAT